>CAZNLR010000009.1:0-114337 GCA_964574215.1 uncultured Rhodospirillaceae bacterium
CTCTTGCTAACCATCTGACATTCATAAAGAAAATTCCTTATCTATGTCAGCCCCTAATATATTGGTGCCGTTTCAGCAATACTCTTAAGTATTTTTTGCGTACAGGAGAGCGTAATAAAGTGATACCGGTTAGTCGGAATCGGATACACTGGAAGAACGGCAAGTTGATGTAGGAACATCGAAATGAAAAACGATCCACTTGGCCACAATAAGCCCATGCCGCTATCCATCGACAACCAACCGACCCATGAAGGGCCGTACCAGGGGCAGCTTCATGACCCAAGGGATGAGGCCTGCGGTTTCGAAATCCTGCCCAACTTCGAACGCTTCAATAAGAACAACGACACCTATAACCGGGGCCGCTGGGACGAACGCATAATGTCCAAGAAGGTGCTGGACTGGTTCCGGGGCATGTACCGTCCCGACATCGCCGCCCGCGACCGGGACGGCTATACGGCCAAGGATTTCGCCTTTCGGCTGGGCGGCTGGGTCGGCACCAATCTGCTGATCGAGCGCAATCTGAAGAAAGGCCGGGTCGACGGTTATCAGGACGATATCGAAATTTATTCCCAGACCGCTAAGGAAAAGGTCGAGATCGAGTCGCCGGAAAAAATGTCCGAGGAATTGAAGCGGGTGGCTAGGGTATTCGGCGCCGAACTGATCGGTATCACCTCGGCGGATCACCGCTGGCATTACAGCCATTGGTATGACGCCGACCACAACGCCGAAAAGCCTGCCAACCTGCCGGAGGGGCTGACCAACACCATCGTCATCGGCACCACCATGGATCACGACATCATCAAAACCTATCCCTCGGCGACGGCGGGAACGGCGGTGGGATTCGGCTATTCCCAGGACGCCAACACCTTGCAGGCCATCGGTACCTTTATTCAGGCCATGGGCTACCGGGCGGTGGCGTCGATGAACGACACGGCGCAAAAAGTGCCCTACGCCATTCAGGCGGGATTGGGCGAAAACGGCCGGCATTCCATGCTCATCAGCAAGGCGTTCGGCCCTCGTGTTCGGCTGGGCCAGATCTTCACCGATCTGCCCCTGGCTCACGATCAGCCGATGAGCTTCGGCGTAAAGGAATTCTGCGCCATCTGCCGCCGTTGCTCGGACTCGTGCCCGCCCCGGGCCATCCACGACGGAGAGCCGCAGGATACCATTTACAACCAGTCCAACTTCGTCGGCATCCGCAAATGGTCCATCGACAACGAAAAATGTTTCAAGTTCTGGGTCAACCAGGGCACCGATTGCGGCATCTGTATTCGTGATTGTCCCTACAATATGGATACGTCGACCTGGCTAAAGCAGAAGTATTTTGAATTCTGGGTGTGGCTGGCGGGAACGTCTTTCCGGCGGCTGGCGCTATGGCTGGATTACAAAATCGGTTATGGTGGCCGGAAAGAGCCCAGTTGGTGGTGGAGCGGAGGCGGAGGGTAACCGCTGAAAAAATAAAAATTAGGGAGGGAAAATATGCTTGAGCAGATGCCGGAAGTGGCGCCGGAGCAACAGCGTCCGGATTTTGAGACTGTCGTTCACATGCTGGAGCATGCGGCGAAGGAACACCCTGATTGCACGGCGATCATCTGCGGTGAAAATGAAATTACCTATGGCGATTACTACGCCTGCGCTGCCGGCATAGCTGCGGAATTGGTCGGTAGAGGAGCTAAAGGCCATCGGGTCGTCATCTTGAAAGCCAATTCGGTGGAGACTTCGGTTGCGGCCTACGGGACTTGGGCGGCTGGAGCCGAAGTCGTTTTGTTCAATCCGCTCTATACGGAAAGGGAGTTAGGCCCCTTGTTGAAAGACGCCTCTCCTAAAATTGTTCTATGCGATGATCAGTTTGCAGAGATGCTTCGGCCGCTGGCCGACGAGGCGGGCGTTACCGATTTTCTGACCTTTGGCGAGGAAGCAATGTCTTTTGGCCAGTGGCGCGGTGATCGCAGCTTGAAATTTCCTGAACCGAAACCAACAGGATCAGATTTTTCCATGTTGACTTATACGGGCGGCACGACGGGCCTGCCCAAGGCGGCGGTTCATACCCATAATACTGTTCTCTGGGCAGCTCGGTTCATCGAGGTGACCTGGCCGACCGATATCGCCAAGGAAGTTTGGCTGAACGTCGCGCCGCAGTCTCACATTTGGGGCTGGTGCATGACACTGTTGGCGCCGGTTTACGGCTGCAATACGGTGGTTATTGTGCCCCAGTTCAGGCCGGATTTGGTCATTGACGAGTTGGTCCGCACCAAGACGACCATTTTTGCCGGTGGTCCTTCGGCGATCTATAACGCCCTCTTGAGCGTACCAAGTTTGAAAGAGGCTGATCTCAGCAATCTCCGTCTTAGCGCCGGGGGGGGATCTCCCTTTGCCGAGGGAACGATCAATGCTTGGAAAGGAATTACGGGTAACCTTATCCACGAAGGCTATGGCATGTCGGAAGGTGCGCCTATTTCCCTCAACCGGACGTACCAAGACGTCAAGATCGGCTCGGTGGGCCGGCCTCTTCCTCTTACCGAAGTGAAAATCATTGATACGGAGACGGGTGCGAACGAACTACCGACGGGAGAGGACGGAGAGATAATCGTCAAAGGTCCGCAAATGGTGGAAGGCTATTTGAACCGTCCCGAAGAAACCGCCGAGACCATGCGCGATGGCTGGGTCCACACAGGCGACATCGGCCATCTGGACGAAGACAATTACATTTTTATCGTCGACCGCAAGAAAGACATGGTGATCGTCGGTGGCTACAACGTATTCCCACGGGAAATCGATGAAGTCTTGTTTGCTCATCCCGGTATTGCCGAAGCCGCCGCCATTGGTGTGCCTGACGACTACAAAGGCGAGGTTATCCAGGCTTATGTGGTGTTGGCGCCCGAGGCGTCATTGAGCGAGGAAGAAATCATCGGTTACTGCCAGGAAAAGCTCGCCAAATTTAAAGTGCCGACGGCGGTGCATATCGAGGATTCCCTGCCCAAAACGCCGGCGGCGAAAATCGATAAAATCGCCTTGCGGAAAAGTGCTGCGGGTTAGATTTCATAAGGTTTTCCTGAGTTGAATAGACGGAAACGGTATGTATACTTACTGATGAAATTTACTAAGACCATCTGAAGGGGGAACAGACCATGGAGTATCCATTCAACGAAGATCAACTGGCTTTTCGTGAGCACCTATCCAGATGGGTTGAAGAAAGGTTAGCCCCCCGCGCCGAGGAATTGGACGAAACCGGTGAATTCGCCCGCGATTTGTTCGAGGAGTTGGGCGAGCTTGGTTATCTCGGCACCAAATACCCCGAAGAGTACGGCGGCGCCGGGATCGAGGAAAAATACGTTTACTATACCTTGCTGTGTGACGAACTGGCGCGCGGCTCCATGGGTTTTGCCGCTACCGTCGCCATGCATGGCTCGGCCGCGTCGCACATGCTGTTCGAGGACGGCACCGAGGAGCAAAAGCAAAAATACCTGGTGCCGGCCCTAAAAGGAGAAATGGTTTGTGCCTTTGCCATTACCGAACCGCAAGCCGGGTCAGACGCCGCCAATATCAGAACGCGGGCGGTGCGCACAGACGACGGCTATGTCATCAACGGCAGTAAAATTTTCATATCCAACAGCATCAATGCCGACTTCATCACGGTGGTTGCCAAGGTGGGTGAGGGAGAAGATGCCCGGGGCGCCAAGGGCATGGCCTTGTTTTTGGTGGACACCAAGACGCCCGGTTTCAGCGTCGGCCGCAGGATCGAGAAATTCACCACCCATTGCTCCGACACGGGCGAACTGTTTTTCGAAGATATGAAACTGCCCCTCGATGCCCGGCTGGGCGGCGAGGACAGCGACTTCAAGGGTGCTTACCGGATGCTGACCGTTGACCGCATTATTACCGCGGCCATTGCCTTGGGGAACGCGCGGGCGGCCTACGACGCTGCCTTTAACTACGCCCAGGAGCGGGAACAGTTCGGCCAGACCATCGGCAGCTTCCAGGCTGTTCAGTTTAAGCTGGTGGACATGCTGTCGACTTTGGAACAGGCCCACCTATATACCTATCACACGGCGGCCATGGCCGACCGGGGCGAAGATGTCACCAAAGAGGCGGCCATCGCCAAGATCGTTGCCGGTGACGGCGGTATCGAAATCTGCCAAAAGGCGCTGAACATATTCGGTGGTTACGGTCTGACGATGGAATATCCGGCCCAACGCTATCTCCGGGATTCCTATTTTCCGGTGATCGGCGGCGGCACCAGCGATATCATGCGGTTGCTCACAGCGAAACGAATGGGCCTGTGAGACTTTAAAGTAAGCTGGAAATAGGTCTTCTGGCCTGATACTCAAACTGAACAAATCGACAGTTTGAGAGTTACCATGGCCGATAAAAGCACCGCTGAAATCATCATCGAGCAATTGCTCATGCACGGCATTGACAAGCTTTTCTGTTTGCCCGGCGTTCAGAGCGATAATTTCTTTAATGCCCTTTACGACTATCAGGACCGATTGAAGCCGATCCATGTGCGTCACGAACAGTCTGCCGCCTATATGGCGCTGGGGGCCGCCATTGCCACCGGTAAGCCCCAGGCCTTTTGCGTTGTGCCGGGTCCCGGTTTTCTTAACGCCTGTGCGGCCTTGTCGACGGCTTATGCGGTCAATGCGCCGGTATTCGCATTGGTCAGCCAGATCGGATCACGGGCCATCGGCAAGGGGTTCGGGCTGTTGCACGAAATTCCCGATCAGCTGGGCGTGATGAAAACACTGACCAAGTACGCCGCCCAGGTGACCTCGCCGGAAGAAGCCGTGACGGAATCACGTGCCTGTTTCGAGGCACTGCTGTCGGGTCGGCCACGGCCGGTGGGGATTGAGGTGCCCATGGACTGCTGGGCCAAGCGGGCCGACGTGGATATGCCGGAGGAACCGGTGACGGCGGCCAATCCTGCTCCGGATATAGCGGCCATAGAGCAGGGGGCCGCACTATTGGCCAACGCCGAAAAACCGCTGATTATTGTCGGTGGCGGCGCCCGGGACGCCAGTGCGGAGGTGAGGCAAGTGGCCGAATATATCCAGGCACCGGTCAGCGCTTTCCGTAACGGCCAGGGAGTCATGGATTCCCGCCACTACCTGTCGGTCACCTCCCCCTTGGGCAACGAGTTATGGAAAGACTGCGACGTCGTCCTGGCAGTAGGAACGCGCCTGCAATCCCAATTGCAGGTGTGGGGCGTAGACGACGATATGAAAATCATCCGTATCGAAGTCGACCAAGAGGAAATGAACCGCATTCGCCAACCGGATATCGCTATCCTGGGCGACGCCAAAGAAGCAGTTCCAGCCCTCCTGAAAGCGCTGCAATCTCATGCGCCGAGTGCCAGCCGGGAAGCGGAGTTAACGGCATTGAAATCCGACATCCTGAAAAAATTCGAAAAATTGTCGCCCCAGTACGATTATCTCCGGGCCATCAGGTCGGCCTTGCCGGAGGACGGTATTTTTGTCGATGAACTGACCCAGGTAGGCTATGTCAGCCGCTTCGCTTATCCCGTCTACGAGCCCCGCACATTTTTATCAACGGGCTATCAGGGCACCCTTGGGTGGGGATTCGCCAGCGCCTTGGGCGCCAAAGCGGCGTCGCCGGACAAGGTCGTGCTGTCCATATCCGGTGACGGCGGGTTCATGTTCACCGCTTCAGAATTGGCGACGGCGGCCAGGCATAATATCGGTTTGATCGCTGTGGTGTTCAACGACAATGCTTTTGGCAACGTGCGGCGGATTCAGATCGAAGACTACGAAGGCAGAGCCATCGCCAGCGATCTGGACAGTCCCGACTTCGTTAAGCTGGCGGAAGCTTTCGGCGTCACCGCCTGCCGGGTCGATGCCCCGGATGATTTGCAGCGAGAGATAGAGCATGCGATAAGCAGAGGTGGACCGACCGTGATCGAGGTGCCCATGGAAGACGTACCCAGCCCATGGTCCTACATTGCGCTGCCCAAGGTCCGGGGGTGATTTTATTTGAAGACTCACAAGTTGTGAGTCCTCAATTAACTATATAAATTCCGGGAATGATTTCCGTACGCCCTCGTTTATCCGCGTGGCTTTATTCGCTCATCGCCGTCTTAACCATCGTTGATTTTTTTCTCGGCGTTGCGGCTTTGGAACTCCTAACATCGGCCGCAATCGTCTTGTTTTTAGTGCTGGAGTTCGGTCATCTGCCACGCGCTCAGCAGATTGCCGGATTGGTGCTTATCGCTATCGGTCTTGCCGGGGCCGCCAGTTCCGGTGAACTGCAAAAAGTCCTATTAGACGGCTTGGCCCGCTCGCGCGCCTTTCTCCTGCTGTTTTTCGCGGTCTCGTGGTTGCAGTTTCCCGTCAGCAAAAGTCCGGCCCTGCGCGCCGTCCGCCAGGCGATCATCAACCAACCGGCTGGCCGGCGCTTCCTGTTTCTCAGTTTCGGCGTTCACGGGTTGGGATCGGTTCTGAATCTGGCAGGACTCAGTCTTCTGACAGTGATGGTGGAGGAGCAAAAGGACAAGCTGATGCGGCGGCGGCTGTCGCTGGCTCTGGTGCAGGGATTTACCAGCGCGTCCCTGTGGTCGCCGTTCTATATCGGTATGGTGGTCGTGCTGGTGGCGATACCGTCCTTGAGTTGGCGTGACGTGGCGCCAAGCGGCGCGGCCCTGGCAGCTGTTCTCATGATATCGAGTTGGGCTTATGACCGGGTGATGTTGCGTCAGCCGGGCATGGATGATCACTCCCGGACTAAATATTCGATCGCCAAGATGGATATCGTACGGGCCTGCGCCATCATGTTGCTGCTGATTTTGTCGGTCATGTTACTGGTGGAACTGGCCGGAACGTCGATACCGGTTACCCTGGGAATGGTCGGGCCTATCTTCGCCGTTTTCTGGTACGGCGCCATTCATTATTCGAGTCCGAACGTTATACGGCATGCGGGAAACATGGCTCTGCAGGTAATAGCCGGCGCCCGGACGCTGCGGAACGAAGCGATGATGTTTGTTGCCGCCAATATCTTCGGGGTGGGATTGGCCAGCGCCATCCCGGCCGGAGATTTGAGCACCGCCGTTAATTCCTTCATCCCATACGCGGATTTAAAACTTCTCGCCATCCTTTTGACCTTTCTTTTGTGCGCCATGATGGGCCTGCACCCGGTTATAATCGTCATATTTTTCGCCGCCGTGCTGCCGCCAGCTTCCATCGGGCTCAGCGACTGGACGGTAGGGTTGATCTATCTCACCTGCTGGGGGCTGAGCACTCAAGTATCACCGGTATCGGGCACCAATCTTTTCATGTCCAGAGTGGCGAAAGTACCGGCCCATATCATCAGCTGGCGGTGGGCGCCGCCCAGCACATTTTTGGGCGCGTTCGTCGTCTATTTCATCCTCGTCGCCATCCGTCACGCGACGATTTAGCGCCTCACCTCATTTGATGAATTTTTTCATTTTGAGGGCCATTTCTTCTGGGCCGACTTTTTGATTGAAAGAGATGATCGGATTGCCGTCGGGACCTGACAGAAACGCCGAAGAGGTATGGCCCATGAGGTAATTATCAGGGTCGCCATCGTCGTCCTTGAGCTTAATATAAAGGGCTTTGTAGGATTTTGCCGCGGCCGCGACCTGAGCGGCGGAGCCCGTCAAACCCACCAGGCGGGGATGAAAGTTTTCCACGTAGTCCTTTAAATGTTCCGGCGTATCCCGTTCGGGATCGATGCTGATAAACAGCAAGGTCACTTTTTTAGCGTCTTCACCTAATTGGTCGAGAGCTTCGGACATGGTGGTCAGGCCGGTAGGGCAGACATCGGGACAGAAAGTGTAACCGAACAGCACGAGAATGTACTGGCCCAAATAGTCCCGGTCGGTGACATTTTTGCCGTTGTGGTCAACCAAGGTAAACGGCCGTACCGATTTGGGGGTGAAAATAGAAGAGACCGTGAAACCGGTTTCATTTTTCCATAACCAGAAGCCCGATGCGGCGACGGCAATAGCGACAAACGTATAGATAATTCGGCGTGTCATGGGCGATTTATTCTCCGAACGGGAAGATAGTCCGGGAGTTCTGTTGACTCCCGGACAATCCGCCGAGAATGAAGAGTTTACACTCTTACATCTTTGTTTTCATGTCATGCTTCATTTTTTTCATGTCATGATTCATCATCGGACCGCTGGACGCGCCGACCTTCATAATTGGAACCATAACTTTGATCTTACCGGCCTTTTCGAACTCCAGCGTGACATGGAACATGTCACCCATTTTCAACGGTGCTTTCAGGCCCATCATCATGATGTGGTAGCCGCCGGGTTTCAGTACCGCCGGATGGCCCGGTTTGACGTCGACACCGTCGACTTTGCGCATTTTCATGATGCCGCCATCCTTGATGTGATTATGGATTTCGGTCTTCATGGCCACGTCCGAGGAGACGGCAACCAGACGATCGGCGGCAGCGCCGTGGTTGATAATTTGAGTGATATAGGCGGCGCCGTTTTTTGCTTTACCCGCTGAAGCCCTCGCCCAAGGGGCCTTGATCTCCAACTGGCCCAATTTGATTTCACCGGCGTTCACGTCGGTGTTCCAGGCAATAAGCGCAACCGCGATAGCAGCTGCAATTTTATGTAAGTTCTTCATAATTTCGATCTTTCTTTCGTCTAAGTAACTTATGTCCAAATGAAACGTTTTTCGGTTTTCGACCGATATTTACGTTCCGTTTGGGAGGTGTATTTCGAATTAAATTACGAGACGAAAGTCGGGGGTGCGCGGGGATATCTTTGGCTTGGAAGTCCAAGGGAAATCAGTTCTGCCAGGCTGCTTCGGTCGTATACCTGTTTGGATTCACTCGATGGTGCTAGATCAATTTGCGCAATGGGTAAAAGGTTTACACCTAGAATTCTGGCCTGACAGAGGAGACAGAATACACAGGGCATTTCCGTGTTGCCGGGATTTTCTTGGTCTGCACCGCCTTGAATCTTAACAATACCGCCCGCAGCAGAACAAATGATCATCGGCGGCGTATCGCCATCCGAAGACGCTGCCATTGCCGGGGCCGACAGGCCGCTGCCAAACTGAAAACCTAGCTGAAAGAGAATCGCCAGAATGGCCAAGACGGCGCTCCGCCGCCGCCGCTTTGCGGTCGGAAGTCGTTTTTTTGGAGCGTCAGAACGGTAAAACACCTAATAAATAATCCTGCTTAACCTGTCGGCAATACGGATTGATATTAAAGTGCGACTGTTATCGTGAAAATGATAAATGTCAAATGAGATCAGCCGGGAAAGACCATCTGGTAATCGATGACCCGCAACCGCCTGATAACGGTCAAAAGCAGGGAATGATAAAATCTTTCCTTAAATGATGGGTTTGTCGCGGCCATTTCCTCGACCATGTCATGGTCGACCGATTTTACTTTAACATCGCCTTTGGCGATCAAGGTGGCGCTGGCGCCGATGCCGTCAATAAACGACATTTCACCCACCGTATCTCCGGCGATCAGGGGATCGGTTAATTCCTTTTCCCTGCCGTCCTGAAGCAGACGCACCACTTTCACGCTACCGTCGAGGATGACCATAATGATGCCGGCGTCTTCGCCCTCTTTAATCAGTGTTTCCCCGTCTTGGAAATCGACTACGCGGGCGTGCTCCATGACGAATTTAATCTCATCGTCGGTCAGTTCCTGAAAGGCTCTGTTAAATACTACCCGTGACATACATGCTTCCTCTTTTTCAATTGTTTTTGGTTGTACTGTCTGTTTTGTTTTCGATCCTTAGGCGGCCCCGACAAAATCGTCTTCAAAAGAGAAGGGGTCCCCGTCGGGTTTGCCGAAATACCAGCCTTGCCCGTAATCGATGCCGCAATAGAAAACCTGGTTGGATACATTTTTGTCCTCGACCATTTCCGCCACGGTTTGAATGCCGGAGGTGGTGCACATTTTGGCCATGGTACTCAGCAAATCCTTGCCCCGTTTGCTGGCGCAGGCGCGTCTAATGACGGGTCCATCGAATTTGACGATATCGACGTCCAGAGCATTCAGATAGTCGAAGCTGGCGGCGCCGGCCCCGAAATCATCCAGCGAGAATTTGAAGCCGATGTCGCGGAAGCTTTGGATCGTCGCATTCATCTGCTCGAGATTTTCGATCTCCGCGGATTCGGTCAGTTCGAACATTATTTTGCCCGACAAAGTGTCATCTTTCTTGAGCCGCTTGTGCAGTTTCTTTACAAATTTGTCGTTGGATAGCGAGAGGCTCGATAGATTCACCGCGACGGACGGCATGGGCCCCCGAGTCCAGAAATCTGTGATCAAATTGATCGATTTGTCCAGTACCGCTTCGTCAAAGTCGATGATCAGGCCGAGATTTTCAGCCAGGGTGATGATTTGAAATGTGGTCTTGGCCTTTTCGGGATCGCGGAACCGGCTGAGCGCTTCGAAATGATGTACCTTGCCGAGCCGCAAATCACAAATGGGCATAAAAACAAGATCGAAATCCTGGTCCTTGGTTACGTCCTTGATATATTTGACGCTCTGGACAGTGCCGTCCATCAGTTCTTCCAGCGAATCCGATAGCTTGTCGGTCGTCAGCTTTCCCTTGTTGGAAACAAATTGATCCATCGTATAAACCAGGGCCTTGGCGACCTGCTCCTCGGACATGTCGGCGCCATCTGCGTCCAGGGTGGTCGATTTTGTCTCCAGGCTTTGTCCTTCCGGTAAGAATTTGTCGGCAGCTTCTTCTATTTCCACGTTGACGACTTCGGGATCGATATCCTTGCCATGGACGTAACCGAAATTTTCGTCGTCGAGTTGTCCGGCCGTTTTGCCGCCGAACGAATAGGACTTAAGGATTTCTCCAATCGACGACATGAGGCCGTGGCGGTCGCTGGCGCCCATGGTTTTGATCAGGTCTTTGACATTCCTGATGTTGACCATTGTCATCTGGCCGCCGTCGTCGGTGTGTTCCGTCAATTGCTTCGCGGCTGCCTGACTGAACGATTCTTGGTCCATTAACGTGTGATCGGTGGCTTCCGACGCAATTTCCTCGGCGACGAAATTCTCTTTGGCGGGTCCGATTTTCAAAGCCAGAAAATAATGATTATTGAACTCCTCGGCCTTGAATCCGGCCATGGTCGTAATAATACCGACGCCGTTCGAGCCCTTGATTTTGAGCACAGCATCATCAATGCGTCCGCCGTCTCCGCCGGCGTGGATAATGTCGGCGGCATTGGCGGCGTATTTATCGTCAACCAATTTCAGGAAGGAGGAACCCTTCAGTTCTTCCGGCGTCGTGCTGAACAGCATTTCAGTGGCGCCGGCGGAAAAAATAATGCTCAAATTTTCATCGAGTTCGAACAACAGGTCGGCGCGGCAGAACGCCAGTTTGATAAACACGTCCCGCTCTCTTTTGAGTGTTTTTTGGTCTGGACTGTTGGTCTGAGCCTGCACCGAAACTGATCCTCTTCGTCGCCAATACCTATTTGACGATAAAATAAGGTTGAAAGGCAAATATCTTATTAAAGAAACGGTAAAAACAATCTGGGAAATCAAGATTTTATCATTTTTCACAACAACAAAATTTTGATCCGCACCCTTTTGCTTGCCTGAGGGGAAGGGGAGGCAATAAAGTGGCGGCAATCGATCCAACAATATTACAGGGATACATTAATGTCCGCCGCTCCAGACGCTTTAATGCGAAAATTTCCGTCAATCGCCCATCTTGAGGGACGCGCCAAACGGCGAATTCCGAAATTTGCCTATGATTATCTGGCTGGTGGCGCCGGAGATGAAAGCGGCTTGTCGCGGAACCGGCTGGCATTTGATGATATCCGGTTCGTACCCGACTATCTGGAACCTATTGATGAGCCGGATTTGTCGATCAATGTAATGGGGCAAAAATACAGTCTCCCTTTCGGCGTGGCGCCGATTGGTCTGGGTGGGATGATCTGGCCAAAGGTGGCCGAATATTTGGCCGCCTCATCTAAAAAGGCGGATATGCCGTTTTGTATCAGCACCGTGGCGACCAGCAGCATAGAAAAAGTTGCCCGGCATTGCGGTGATGTGGGCTGGTTTCAGCTTTATCCCTTTAGGGAGCAGGAACAAGAACGCCATCTTTTGGACCGGGCAAAAGACGCTGGCTACAAAACCTTAATAGTCACCGTGGATATTCCGGTCGGCGGCCGCCGGTTAAGAGACCTGCAAAATGGTCTATCGGTGCCGCCGCGTATGGGGTTCAACACCTTTTTCCAATCGGCGCTTTGTCCCCAGTGGTCACTAAGAACATTGGCCAACGGGATTCCCCGTTTCGAAACGTTGATGCCCTACTCGGGTGAAAAGTCGAATTTAAAAAGCGTCGCGCAATATATTCAGACCGTTATGTCGGGCAAGGTGACATGGCAACATCTCTCAGATATACGTGAATATTGGAAGGGTCCGGTTGTTGTGAAAGGTGTGCTGAGCCTGGCGGATGCCAAAAAATGTCAGGAAATCGGCGTGGATGGTCTCATCCTGTCCAATCACGGTGGGCGGCAGTTAGAGGCTGCGGTGTCGCCGCTGGAAATTTTGCCGGTGATGAAACAGGACGTCGGGAATAAAATGTCGCTGATGCTGGATAGCGGCATAAGGACCGGCGTCGATGTGGCGCGGGCTTATGCCTTAGGCGCGGATTTCGTGTTCCTGGGACGTGCGTTTATGCTGGCAGTGGCGGCCTTGGGCGAAGCGGGAGCGGATCACGCTGTTAATATTCTTAAGGCCGATCTCGTCCAGGCCATGCACCAGTTGGGATGCCGCACCATGGCCGATTTTGAACACTGTTTGTACAAGGCGAAGTAGAAATGACCGATAGCAAAAAGCCGCTTCATTCCCGCGTGACCGTCGAGGGGTTGGACCGAACGCCCCACCGGGCTTTCCTGCGGGGCATGGGGCTGGGAGACGA
The DNA here is from genome assembly GCA_964574215.1 of uncultured Rhodospirillaceae bacterium. Classification (GTDB taxonomy): domain Bacteria; phylum Pseudomonadota; class Alphaproteobacteria; order Rhodospirillales; family UBA2165. Next base: position 12,902 of record CAZNLR010000009.1, read on the forward strand.
AGCCATTGCCAAACCCTTCATCGGCGTGGTCTCCACGTCCGGCGAAACCACACCCTGTGTGATGAATTTGGCGCCCCAGGCAGCAGCGGCCAAGGCGGGGGTGGCGGAAGCAGGCGGCACACCCCGGGAATTCACCACCATTTCGGTTTCCGATGGTCTGTCCATGAACCACCAGGGCATGAAGTTCTCATTGATATCCCGTGAGGTTATTGCCGACAGCGTGGAATTGGTGGTCAGGGGGCACGCCTATGACGGCGTCGTAGGGTTCGGCGGCTGCGATAAGAACCTGCCCGGCATCATGATGGGAATGGTGCGCTGTAACGTGCCGTCGGTATTCATCTATGGCGGTAGCGCCTTGCCTGGCAACTGGCGCGGTAAAGAGGTCAGCGTTCTCGACGCCTATGAGGCGGTCGGCGCGGTAATGACCAATGAGATGGCAGAGGATGAGTTGGATGAGCTGGAGCGTGCCTGCCTCCCGACCACGGGCGCTTGCGCCGGTCAGTTTACCGCCAACACCATGGGCATGGTTTCGGAAGCGCTTGGCCTGGCGCCGCTGGGGTCGTCCATGATCCCGGGCGTCTATGAGGACCGGCTGGATCTGGCCCGGAAGGCGGGCGATATCGTCATGAAAGGGGTGCTCGGGGACGGGCCGCTGCCCCGTGACCTAATTACCCGAGAAAGCCTTGAAAACGCATCCGCCATTGTCGCGGCAACCGGCGGCTCCACCAATGCCGCGCTGCATATCCCGGCCATCGCCCACGAAGCCGGTATTCGCTTTACCTTGGACGATGTGGAAGCCATTTTCGATCGGACGCCTTTGATCGCCAGTCTCAGACCCGGTGGCCTTTATCACGCCAAGGACGTCTACGAAAAAGGCGGGGTGCCGGTGATCCTGAAAGAGCTGTTGCGTGGCGGGCATATTCACGGCGGTTGTCTGACGGTTAGCGGCGAAAAACTGTCGGATGCCTTGTCTGATGTGCCATCACCGGATGGGCAAGTCATGCTGAAAACCGAGGATGCTTTATCACCAACCGGCGGCGTGGCGGTTCTTAAAGGCAATCTGTGTCCTGACGGGGCGCTGCTTAAAGTCGCCGGGCTTAAGAACCTGGTGCATGAAGGACCGGCTTTGGTGTTCGAGAACGAAGAGGAATGTATGGCGGTGATCAAAGACCGTTCCTATGAAGAGGGTGCGGTTATCGTTATCCGCAACGAAGGCCCCAAAGGAGGCCCCGGGATGCGGGAAATGCTGGGGGTGACGGCCTTGATCTACGGCCAGGGCATGGGGGAGAAAGTTGCGCTCCTGACCGATGGCCGCTTTTCCGGCGCGACGCGGGGCATGTGCATTGGGTACGCTTCGCCCGAAGCGGCGGCCGGCGGCGCCATCGGTTTGATCAAAAGCGGCGATGTCATTCGCATCGACGGCGGCACTCGAACCATTGACGTGAAACTATCCGACGATGAACTGGCCGAACGGCGGAAAGAATGGATCCCGCCGGACCAGACCAAGCTGGCCGGTGCACTCCAGAAATACGCCGCCACCGTCGGTCCGGCTAATCTGGGGGCCGTCACCCATGCCGGCAATGTCCAATGGGAGGTGGAAGAACCGAATTGAGTACGTCTAAGCCCAAGTTGGGATATGTGGGGTTGGGACTGATGGGTGGTCCCATGGCGGGAAGGTTATTGGATGCCGGTTACCATTTAACTGTCTGGAATAGGACAAGGCACAAGCTGGAGCCGTATGTGGCGCAGGGTGCGGTAGAAGCAGCAAGCCCGGCTGAAGTCGCCGCCAATTCCGACATCGTTTTGATGTGCCTGACCGATGCGAAAGCCGTGGAGATCGTCGTCTTTGGTGAAAACGGCGTGGCCAGCGGGGCGGAAGCGGACAAGCTAGTCGCGGATTTTTCCAGCATGCGTCCAGACACAACCCGGGAACTTGGGGCGCGCCTCAAAGAAGAAACCGGTATGGGCTGGGTCGATGCGCCTGTTTCCGGCGGCGTCAAGGGTGTGGAAGAGGGAACTCTGGCAATTTTTGCCGGCGGCGATGAAGGCGACGTAGAACGTGTTCGGCCGATTGCCGCCAATTTCAGCCAGCGCTTTACCCATATGGGGCCGTCCGGGACCGGTCAGATGACCAAGCTGTGCAATCAGGTGATAGTTGGCAGTTGTATCGCCACCATCGCCGAAGCCGTCAGCCTTGCCGAGAAAACTGGGGTCGACGCCAAGCTGCTGACCGAAGCACTCAAAGGCGGGTGGGCGGATTCACAGCCTTTTCAGATTTTGGCGCCCCGATTTGCCGAGCGGCAAACCGAACCGGTGCTGGGCGAAGTGCACACAATGCTCAAGGATCTGGATACGGCGGTCGAATTTGGTATGAACAATGTTGCACCGCTGCCGATGACCGGACTGGCCGCGGAGACATTGCGCAAAGTCGTGGCCGACGGTTTCGCCGATGAAGATATCGGCGCAATTATGACCCTGTTCGACAAAAAAGGGGATTGAGAATGGGCGGAAAGCTGGAAAATGTCGAAGCTTGCGTGTTCGATGCCTACGGGACCTTGTTTGATGTGGCGGCGGCGGCGTCTCATTGCCGGGACGATCTTGGTGACAAATGGGAACCCTTGGCCGACCTTTGGCGCACCAAGCAACTCAACTACACATGGCTTCGCAGCCTAATGGGGGAATATACCGATTTCTGGAACGTCACCGGAGACGCACTGGATTTCGCGATGGATACTTTGGAGATTGATGATCAAGCACTGCGGGATAAGTTGCTGGCGCTCTACAAAGAATTGGACGCTTACCCGGAAGTTAGTGATGTCCTTGGAAAATTAAAAGGGCAGGGGATAACCACCGCTATCCTGTCGAATGGTTCAGAAGATATGTTGGAAGCGGCGGTCACAAGCGCCGGGATCGCCAATCTGCTGGATGATGTTATTTCGGTGAACAGTTTGAATATCTACAAGCCGCATCCGTTGGTATATCAGTTGGCGGTTACCGGTCTGGGCATCGAAAAAGAACGCATCTGTTTCATGTCGTCAAACGCCTGGGATGTTGCCGGAGCGGCTAATTTCGGCTTTCAAGTGGTCTGGGTGAACCGCTTCGGTCAAAGCACCGAACGATTGCCGGGAACGCCGATGCATACCATCGGCGACTTGTCCAAACTACCGCCTTTACTCGGCGTTTAGACTCGTTTCTTCCCGCGCTTTTTCTTCGGCCTGCTCAAGCAGCCAGGCGAGGGACGGCCTGGCCTTCAAGCGGAATAGAATTTGATAGGAAAAAAGGCCCTTGGAAAACCAAATGAGAATTCGATTGAGCCATGACAGGAATTTCGCCAACCAGTTATTTCCGATGGCCAGGGCGTAGGGCGCTGGAATTCCCTGTACTTCAAGTATGTCGAAGCTGCGGTTCTCAAACAGCTTTCTGAAGGTCGAAAAGGTAAACAGGCGCTTGTGATCCAGATCCAGGATACCCCGCTTGCCGTAATTGAAGCTTCCCAAGGCCAACATGGCCCGGATCAAAAAAAATGCCACGTTTCCGGTCGTAACGATCAGTTCCGTATCCCGGCTGGTCTGAGTTTTCATATACAGCTGTTCGACGAATTCTTCCGGCATTTTCATATGTTCGATGACGTCCAGCAATAGAATATAGTTGTAGTCGCCGATGTCACCGGGCAATCCATCCTTGTCCAGGTCGCCTTGTATAAAGGCTACCATCGATGTGCCGTCCGTCGGCGGTTTGGCATCCAAGCCGGTGACCCGGCATCCCTTCGCCGTCAGGGCGTTGGCCATAACTCCCGGCCCGCAACCAACATCTAATATGTCACTGTTTCCGGCTACAAGATCGACTGCCCGGGTGTGGGAGCTATCGAAGTCGAATTTCGGGTGATAGGGCGAAGCACTTAGTTCGTCCGGTCTTACGTCATACTTGCGCTGGTAAAATATCCCCAGCTTTTGAAAAGGAACCAATGAGGTGACTTTGAACACGTCCTTGGCGTATTTCAGTCCATCGACATTGCAGATTTCATCGCCGTAATAGGTAGGTATCGGCAGTTCCTCAATTTTCTTGTCAGCCAACAGAAGCTGAATGATGATTTCCGTGTCAAAATGGAAATCGTTGGTGTTCAGGTGGAAGGGAATGTGCCTGAGAGCATCTACCCTGTAGATACGGTAGCCCGAATGAAATTCAGTAAGGTTGGCTTTGAGAACGGCGTTCTGAAAAAAGGTGAGTATCTTATTACCGACGAATTTGTAGAGCGGCATACCGCCTTTTAGGGCGCCGCCCCGATCCATCATGCGCGACCCGAAGACGGCGTCGGTTTCTCCGTCGATGGCGGGTTTCAGCAATTCCGGAAGTTTCTCCGGTGCGTATTGTCCGTCACCATGGACCAAAGCAACCACATCGAAATCGTTTTCCATGGCATAGAAAAATCCAATTTTCTGATTGCCGCCATAGCCCTGATTGATGGGGTTCTTAAGGACCGTCAATTTGAACGGAAACTTGTCAGCCTTTGCCACTTCCTCCGATTGGCGGAATGTATCATCGCCCGACGCATCATCAATGATCAGCACTTCAGTGTTGTACTGGCCTAATTCGTCGGGAATACGGCCCAGGACCTCTTGAATGGTTTTTTCATGATTGTAGGCGACGATGAATATCAGAACGCTTTTGGTCATACCATCTGATCCATGATGCGGGAGAGGTCGTCTTGCCATTTCATCGGTTCAAGGTCGAACATTTTCCGCCATTCTTGCTGAATAACTGAATACTCGTTGTTAGGACTGGAATTCGGGCAGGGTTGTTAATTCCGCCAATGTTGGTGCATTTGCATCCTTGTCCGCAAGGATAGGGTCATCGAACGGCCAATCGATACCAATGGCTGGATCATTCCAACGGATTATATGTTCAGCTTCGGGCGCCCAGAAGTCGGTGACCTTATAGATAACATCGGCAGTTTCGGATAGAATGGCGAATCCATGAGCAAAACCTTCCGGAATCCAAATCATGTTTCCTGAAGCATCGCTCAATTCTAATCCGACCCATTGGCCGAACTGTGGTGAACCTTTTCTAATATCGACGGCAACATCGAAAATCTTACCCTGGATTACTTGAATCAATTTTCCTTGCGCTGAAGGTTCTTGATAGTGGAGACCTCTTAAGACGCCCTTTTTTGATCTCGATAGATTGTCCTGAACAAAATTTTGACTAATACCGATGTTTCCAAATTTTTGATCTTGAAAAATCTCCCGAAAATAACCTCTTTGATCCTCAATTGTTTGTGTATCGATTAGCAGTACCGAATTTAAATATGTTTCGCTAATTTTCATCGAATTACCGCTCTAACCTTTTTTCTGCGGTGAACCAGCCGTTACCAGAATGACAGACACTGTCGGCTTTACTCCCAATCCACGTTAGATTTATTCCTGCGAAACAGTAAACTGAACCCATATCCGCTTAGAATAGCCAAAGCCGGCATGAATGGTACCCGAAATCGTGAATGGCCGATGAATCCCAGTGTTATGGCGACGAAATAGCCGATAAACAAAACCATAAGCACGTAAATGGTCAGATTTTCGAAGGACATTTTTCGGACGCCGGTAACCGACAGCATTACACCCGCATATATGATGATCAGATGTAAAAATACGAAACCGACAATTGGCAGGTACATAGCTGGACGCATCGCCAATCGGGCTGATATTTCCGAAAAATTCAGATCAAACAGCAAATTTTCCAAAGGAAATTGATTATCAAAAATCGACGGAAAATAGAACTTCAAGTACCACTGACCGGGGCTTAGCAATTGGCGACCGATATCTGTAATCGTTACTTTAAAAGCGGCAGCCGGGTGTTCGGACAGCATGGTGATAAACGTAAGCAAATGGCTGTCGGTATTGCGCATACGGTCGTTGACCATTTGGTTGGCCGCCCCGATGTCTATACCCAAACTCGATTGAAGTACGGCGGCAAGCCTCTGACCGTATACGCCGCCTGATTCATACGAGGTAAATGTGAAGTTGCCCGAAACGGAGAAGCTATAGAAATACCAGGCTCCGCCCAAAATCAGCCACGGTAAAAAGAATACGGCGGCTGATTTTACCGAATGCGCTATTTTTTCCGAATCAAGATAGGCGATCACGGCAACGTAGAGGGTAATCGGATATACCAAATATAAGCCGACAGGGCGCACAAATATGGCTATCGTGAGAATCAATCCGGTCAAGAAAAACAGCATAATCTGCCGGTTAAAAGATTTCATCGCCGCGTAAAAGGTTGCGATTGCCAAGGTGATAAAAAAGGCGAACATCAGTTCGCTGAGAATTTCATTTACATAGTAAAATGTTGTGAAATCCAGGGTGAGCAATCCGATAGCGATGGTCATGGCTAATGTTCCACCCATCTGAAACGCCAGGTGCGCCACGATCAACATCATGGCGAAGAATAAAATATGCTGTAGAATTACCGGCGCCAGTAAGTTGTCCTGCCCGAACAGAGCGTAGCTTAACGTCAAAAATAGGGGATAGGCGGGTGGGCGATGGATTTCCGGTTCACCGTGTACCCGTTCATATCGCCCGTTTTCGAAAAGGTTGGTCGAAATATCGATATAGCTTTTGGTGTCCGGGTCGATGACGAGGTTCGGATCGTCCAGGTAGGCGTCATAGAAAAACGCGAATCTGAGCAGGCAAATGACCGCGATAACTAAAACGACTGAAAACGTTGTTTTCCGTGTGAACTTCATTGTTTTTTTTTGATTCCAGAAGACAAAACGAGCGCTGTAGGAGCGGGTGCTTGGTAGCAATATTATGTTCGCGAGTCACCTTTAATTAACCCTCTGCCGTGTATTCTCATTCCTTCGGCTGATATAATGTGATCATGTGATACAAGTAGAAGACTTGGGAGAATAACCAATGGCCGAGGGCGTCGATGTCCTGTTTATCAATCCTGGTGACAGAAAACAGATTTATCAGGATTTAAGCGATGAATTTCCCGCCATAGAACCACCGGTTTTTGCCGGTCTTTACGCTACCTACATCCGGCAAAAAGGGTGTAGCGCGGCGATTTATGATGCGCCGGCGATGGGGGTCAGCGCCCAGATGGCGGCGGAGGCAGCAACCCAGGATTTTAACGCCAAACTGATTGTCATCGTCTGTTACGGATTACAGCCGTCGGCGTCGACCCAGAACATGACGGCAGCCGGCGATATCGCCCGCATGATTTCGGAGGCCGGTACCTCCGCTAAAATTATGATGTTGGGAACCCATCCGTCAGCCTTGCCCGATCGCACCATGCAGGAAGAAAAGATCGATTTTCTCTGCGATCTAGAAGGCCCGGTCACTATTTATAAAACCTTGAGGGCACTGGAATCCGGCACTGACGATTATTCAAATGTTCCCAGCCTTTGGTGGCGGGACGGAGAAAAAATTATTCGCCCCACCAGCGCCGAGCCCCTGTTGACCGATCTCGACAATGAAATGCCGGGTATTGCCTGGGATTTGTTACCCATGGACAAATACCGGGCTCACAACTGGCACAGTTTCGACCATATCCACGACCGTTCGCCCTATGCGGCAATCCATACCAGTTTGGGCTGCCCCTATAAATGTAACTTTTGTTGCATCAATTCGCCGTTTGGCAAATCCTCCTACCGCATGTGGAGCCCCGAGAGCGTCATCAAGGAGATCGATTTCCTGGTGGAAAATTACGGCGTCAAAAATCTCAAATTCGTCGATGAAATGTTTGTTCTCAATAAGAGCCACGTCATGGGAATTTGCGATCTGCTCAAGTCCCGCGACTACGAGGTCAATATCTGGGCTTATGCGCGGGTTGATTCCGTGCAGGACGAATTTTTAGACAACCTCAAGGCCGCGGGGGTCAACTGGCTGTGCCTCGGTATCGAAAGCGCCAGCGATCATGTCCGTGATGGTGCCGATAAAATCTACGGCAACGATGACATCAAGGATGTTGTCCGCCGTATTCAGGCGGCCGGTATTTATATCATCGGCAATTATATTTTCGGCCTGCCCGACGACAGTATGGAACGCATGCAGGGGACGCTAGATTTGGCGCTTGAACTCAATTGCGAATTCGCCAATTTTTATTCGGCGATGGCCTATCCCGGATCGCCGCTTTACGATCAGGCGGTCGCCCAAAAAATCGAGTTGCCGGACACCTGGAAGGATTTTTCCCAACACGGTTTCAACGCCAAACCTCTCGCCAACCAGTTTTGCAGCGCCGCGGATATTCTGGAATTCCGGGACAAGGCTTTTGATCTTTATTTCTCCCACCAGCCGTATCTGAATATGGTTCGGGAAAAATTCGGTCAGGATGTGGTCGACCACCTGGAGCGGATGGCGGCCATACCGCTGCGCCGTAAATTGTTGGAAGACCGTAACGCTGCCTAAATGAACGGAATGTGAAAGTGAATATAAACGACCTGGAAGAAAAGGCGCTGTGGTTGCGCCGCGAATTGTTCGAGATGGTGATGCGCCAAAAGAAAGGCCACATCCCGTCCAGCTACTCCTGTACAGAGATCATGGTGGCGCTCTATTACGGCGGCGTGGCGAAATGCACGCCGGGTGATCCCGACGATCCGACCCGCGACCGTATCATCGTCAGCAAAGGCCATGCGGCCATGGTCCAATATCCCATCCTGGCGGACATGGACTACTTTCCAAAAGAGGAATTGGAGCGCTTTACCCAGCCGGGTGGGTTGCTGGGCATGTATGCGGATTTCCGCATTCCCGGTATCGAAGGCATTTCCGGCTCTCTAGGTCATGGCATCGGCATGGGAGCGGGGTTTGCTCTGGCGGGGCGGCATGACAAGGCCGATTACCGGACGTTTGTTATTTTGGGCGACGGTGAATGTTATGAAGGCTCAATCTGGGAATCGGCCATGTTCGCGTCCCATCACAAATTGGATAAGCTGGTGGCCATCGTTGACCGCAACGAGCTCTGCATATTGGGCCGGACGGAAGAATTGCTCGATCAGGGCGATCTTGAAGAGAAATGGCGGAGTTTCGGCTGGGAGGCGGTCACCGTCGACGGTCATTCCTTCGATGAATTGATAACGGCTTTCGCCAAAGTCGGCCAATCCGGCGGCAAACCCTTGGCGATCATCGCCAACACGGTCAAAGGCAAGGGTATTTCTTTCATGGAAGGCCGGTCAGAATGGCACAATCGGATGCCCAGTGACGATCAGATATCCCAGGCGCGTACCGAACTTGGGATGGAGGCCGGATCGTGACGTCCAAACCGAAGCTGATGCGGGATGCCGTCATCGACACCATTTATGACGCTGCCCTGAAAGATAAAAACCTGCTGTTCATAAGCGCCGATCTCGGCGCGGCGGCCTTGGATGCGTTTCGCGAGGATTTGCCCGACCAGTTCATTCACGCCGGTATTTCGGAACAGAATATGGTCGATCTGGCGTCGGGCTTGGCGTTGAGCGGAAAAAAAGTGTTTCTCTACGCCATGGCGCCATTTATTACCGCCCGTTGCTACGAGCAGATCAAATGCGTCGTCTCGTCGATGAATTTACCCGTCACGTTGATCGCCGTCGGGGTTGGGCTCGGCTACGACCACGCGACACTGACCCATTTCACGCCCGAAGACATCGCCTGCATGCGGGCCTTGAACGGTATAGAAGTAATTACCCCCAGCGATGCTGAATCGGCAAAAATTGTCGCCGAAAAAGCCATTGCCGACCCGGCGTTCCGCTATATCCGTCTGGAACGCCAACCGCAGGAACCGCTTTATAATGGATCGTTCGAGGCCGCCATGGCGGCGGGTTTCGGTCATCCGGCGAAGGGCAGGGATCTGGTAATCGTCGCCTGTGGCTACATGACCCACAAGGCCATGCGGGCGCGGGACCTCTTGAAGGATAGGGGGATCGAAGCAGGCGTTATCGATCTGTTCCGGGTAAAGCCGATGAACGGTGCAGAACTGTCCGAGGTGATCGCCGGATATAAAGCTGTTTTGACCGTTGAAGAACAATTGCTGGAAGGTGGCATGGGCAGCGCCGTCGCCGAAGCTTTGATCGACAATGACGGTATCCGAACCATGCGGCGTTTGGGACTGCAAGACGGCTTCGAAGTCGTCAATGGTGACCGGGACACGCTTCACAACCTATATGGTATCGACACCCCTCAGATTGTCGACGCGGCGGTCAAGTTGGTGGGGACCGCTTAGATGTCCGATGCCAAGATCAAAGCGGCGTCCCGGAGTTTCTCCAAGAACCCTGTTTTGCGCCAGGAACTGATTACCGCCTTTCCCAATGCCGAATTCAATGATGAAGGATTGACCTTCGACGAATCCACGCTGCCCGCCTTCGTGGGTGATGCCAACGGGGTGGTGGTCGGATTGGAACCCATCAACGAGTCGACCCTGTCGAAAATGAGCAATGTGGAGATCGTGGCCAAGTACGGCGTCGGTTTGGACGGTATCGATCAAGATGCCTGCAAACGGCATAAAGTGAATGTCGGTTGGACCGGTGGAGTAAATCGGCGGGGAGTCGCTGAAATGACCCTCGGATTTATGCTCGGGCTAAATCGAAATCTTTTTTGGTCGGAAAGAAACCTGCGCAATCAAGGAGATTGGGAGAAAATAGGCGGTCGACAATTGACGGAAAAAACCGTTGGCATAATCGGTGTGGGTTTTATCGGTAAGGATTTGGTGGACCTTCTTAAACCATTTGATTGTGAAATACTGGTCAACGATATTATCGATCAGACTGCCTACTACCAGGAAAACGGGCTGATCGAATCGACCAAAGGTGAGATTTTTGAAAAGGCGGATATTGTCACTCTTCACACGCCCTTGGATGATTCGACCAAAGGCATGATCGACGGGGAAGCACTGGCGAAAATGAAAGAGACGGCATTTTTGATAAATGCAGCCCGGGGCGGTTTGGTTATCCAAGAAGATCTCAAACATGCGTTGGCGAGTAATCGAATTGCCGGGGCGGCGTTGGACGTATTCGAGGAGGAGCCCTGCCACGACGAAGAATTCATGCAATTGACCAATCTATACTGCACGCCCCATACCGGCGGTTCGGCGGAAGAGTCCATCCTTGCGATGGGACGTAGCGCCATTTACCATTTGGTCAATTATTTCGATGTATAGTTCAGTCTTCTTTTGGGCTCCCAAATGGGTTCAGTGAGGGGGAGAGCGATAACATGAAGGTTCTTGTATTTGGCGGCGCCGGCTTTCTGGGAAGTTATGTGGTCGATGAATTGGTCAATCGGGGCCACGAGGTGTCCGTTTTCGACCTGAGGGAATCCAGATACGTCAACGGTAACGCCACAATGATCGTCGGCAATATTCTTGATGAAAAGGCCGTCAGGAAAGCCGTTGAGGGTCAGGACGTCGTTTACAATTTCGCAGGACTGGCCGATCTCAACGATTCCATCGATAAGCCGGTTGAAACGGTTCATCTGAATGTCATTGGCAATCTTAACATCCTCGAAGCCTGCCGTCTGGCAGGTGTTAAGCGATTTGTTTACGCCAGTTCCCTTTACGTCTTTTCGCACAAGGGCGCTTTCTACGGCGCATCAAAGAAATCGTCGGAACTCGTCGTCGAGCAATATGGCGAGCAATACGATCTGGACTATACGATTATCCGGTATGGATCCGTCTATGGAGAGCGAGGCGATGCAAATAACCGGATTTACCGAATTTTACGGCAGGCGTTGACGGATGGAAAAATTACCTTCGCGGGCGATGGCTCCGAAGAGCGGGAATATATTCATGGACGCGACGCCGGTAAACTCAGCGCCGATGTTTTGGAAAGCGATAAATATTTGAAGCAAAACGTTATTTTAACGGGTATCGAGCGCTTTAAATACACCGATCTTTTGTCGTTCATAAAGGAAATGATGAACGATGAAATTGAAATCGAGATGCTCAATCAGGACTACAAAGGGCACTATGTATTGACACCATACTCCTTCTCCCCCTCTATCGGCGTCAAGCTGGTCAACAATCCCAGCATCGATTTCGGACAGGGACTGTTGGAATGCATCAATCAGGTATTCAACGAGCTTCAGGACGAAGGCATTATCGACGGCGCGCCGGTCCCGGCCGAGTACAGCGAGTAAACGATGGCGATGTTCTACGATCTTGCCGCCGACAGTTGGGGCGAGGAAGAGAAAGCGGCCATCGATCAGGTAATCCAATCGGGCCGTCTGACCATGGGACCCAAAGTGGCGGAATTCGAAGCCGCTTTCGCCGCCTATTTCGGTCGCAAATACGCCGTTATGGTGAACTCGGGCTCCTCCGCCAATTTGGTGGCTGTGGCCAGCCTGTTCTACCGCAAGGAAAAGCCGCTTAAGCGGGGCGATGAGGTCATCGTTCCCGCCATTTCCTGGAGCACGACCTACCATCCGCTACAGCAGTATGGGCTCAAGCTCCGCTTCGTCGATGTGGAACTCGATACCCTGAACATGGATGTGAGCCAGCTCGAGCGGGCGTTGACACCGAAGACGAGGATGATTGTCGGCGTAAGCATCCTTGGCAATCCAGCGGCCTTGGATTCCATGCGGACGTTCGCCGATACCAACGATCTGGTTTTTTTCGAAGACAATTGCGAATCCATGGATGCGGAGTTGAACGGGCAAAAGACCGGCACTTTCGGCGATATCGGCACCTTCAGTTCTTTTTTTTCCCACCATATTTCCACCATTGAAGGCGGTGTGCTGACGACGGACGACGCCGAACTCAATGATCTGGCGCGCTCGATCCGGGCCCACGGCTGGACCCGTGATCTGTCCGAGGAAACCAACCTGTACGAACCCAGAGACGATGACTTTTTCGAGGCTTACCGGTTCATTTTGCCGGGCTACAACGTTCGCCCCCAGGAAATCAACGCCGCGGTGGGGATCGAGCAAATGAAAAAACTATCCGCCATGACAAAGGCCAGGCGGCAAAACCTGGCGTGCTTCCAGGAATTGTTTGGCGGCGATGAAAGGTTCATCATTCAGCGGGAAAACGGCAAATCTTCGAGCTTCTGCTTTACCATGATCTTAAATCCCGACAGCAATCCAGACCGGCCTAAAGTCATGGCGGCGCTGAAGGATGCGGACATTGGTTATCGGATCATCACCGGCGGGTGTTTTCCCCGCCACGATGTCATCCGGTTTTATGATTGTGATTTCGTCGGCGAAATGACCAACGGCGATATCGCTCACGACTACGGATTTTTCGTCGGCAATCATCCCTTTGATCTGACGCCGCAGATCGAAAAGTTACGCTCGGTTTTGGATGAAGTATGTCGCTGAAACCAAAAAAAAGGTGCACGGGCTCATCACATAAATCAAATGTAATCAAAGGCTTAGCAAAATAAAGGTGCCGGGCACCTTTTTGAAAAGGTATTGAAATGGCGGATAGTTTTAATATTTTGATCACCGGCGGTGCCGGCTATTTGGGATCGATCATGGCGCCGGAGTTTCTGGCCGACGGTCATCGGGTCACGGTGCTCGACAATTTCATGTTCAATCAGAACAGCCTTGGCCATTTGTGCGCCGACGTGAATTTCGATCTGTACCGCGGCGATGCGCGGGATGAGAAAGCTCTCAAACCATTGGTCAAGGACGCCGATATTGTTATTCCCCTTGCGGCGTTGGTGGGCGCGCCCATGTGCAACCGGGATCCTTTGGCCGCGACTTCGACCAACCGGGACGCGGTGGAGATGTTGACCGGTATGCTGAGCAAGGATCAGCGGGTGCTCATGCCCATTACCAATTCAGGTTACGGCATCGGCGAGGCGGGAAAATTCTGCACCGAGGAATCGCCCCTCAACCCCATCACGCTGTACGGGACCACCAAAGTGGAGGCGGAGGAAATTGTGCTTGCTCGTGAAAACGGATTGAGCTTCCGCCTGGCCACTGTGTTCGGCATGGGAACCCGCATGCGGATCGACCTGTTGGTCAACGATTTCGTCTACCGGGCGGTAAACGACCGGGCGGTGGTGTTGTTCGAAAGCCACTTCAAGCGCAACTATATCCATGTCCGGGATGTTGCCCGGGCCTTCCAACACGGCATTAATAATTTCGATACCATGAAAGGAGAGGCCTATAACGTAGGGCTCTCGGATGCCAATCTATCCAAGTGGGAGCTTTGCGAGAAAATACAGGATCATATTCCGGCATTTGTCTTCCTGGAGGCGCCCATCGGGGAAGACCCTGACAAGCGGGATTATATTGTCTCCAACGAAAAAATCGAAAGCACCGGATACTTGCCGGCCTGGTCCTTGGATGACGGTATCCGCGAGTTGATTAAGGGCTTCCGGATGATCCGCAACACCGTTTACGGCAATGTATGATTTCGAATAAATTCGGCTAGCATATTGGCCAAATCAACAGCCGAAAATTTCTCCGTATCCAATACAATATCGGGATCGGCCGGAGGTATGTATTCGCTGTTGTAGCCGATCAACGTGTCGATCTCGCGGTTTTTAGCTTTCGCGTAAAGACCTTTTGGATCCCGTTCGATGCATGTTTCAATGGGGCAGGTGACATATCCGATTTTAAGGTTATCCAGTTCACCGGCAATGTAGTCACGGGCGGATTGGTGAGCCGTCAGGGCGGAAACGACAACATTCAACCCGGCTTTGTGCGATTTACCTGCCAGATGGGCCAGGGTTTCGACGACCTGGCCTCGGTTGCTTTCACTGAATCCGTAATCCGGACCGAAGAAATCCCTGACTTCGTCACCATCAAAATGGATTATCGGGATATCGCTTTCTTCCAGTATTTCCAGCAGTTTCTCGGCAATGGTCGATTTGCCGCTGGAGGTCGGTCCCATCAACCACATGACTATTGCGCTATTTTTGGACAACAGCATTAGTCCCGCAATATCTCTGCGATACTGGTGTTGGGTGTCCACCGGTCGTGCTCGTCGATCAAGGCCCGTACCATTTTGACGGCTTCCACGGGAAATTTACCGATCGCCGTTTCGGCGGCGAGGATCAGTCCGTTGGCGCCCATTTCCAAGGTGCTGACAACGTCGTTCACCTCGGCGCGGTTGGGTGATTGGGTGGTGACCATGGATTCCAGCAAATTGGTCGCGACATAGACCGGCACCTTTTTCGAACGGGCGATGGAAATAATGCGCCGCTGCAAAAAAGGAATACGTTCGATAGGAACACGCCGTGATAAATCGCCCCGATCTATCAGAATTTCATCCGTTTGACCGAGAATGCCTTCCAAATTCTGCACCCCCGATGGGCTTTCAATTTTACAGATAATATTAGCGTCCGGACCGCATTTCTCCCGCATCAACTTCACGTCTTCGGGCCGGTTGGCGAAAGACATGGCGAAATTCTTGATTCCATTGGCTCGGCCAGTTTCGATGGCCTGATAGTCTTTCTCCGTTAAGGGGTCGAAGTTCAGATCCCGATTTACGTCTGCGGCCTTGTTGCTGCCGATGGCGCCTTCGGATAAAACCTCCGCTATATAGTGATCGTTTCCCTCTTCGGTAACTTTGAACCGGACATGATTGAAGTCGACCTGAATTTCGTCACCTTTTTCCAATTGTTCCGAAACGTAGGCAGGATTGAAGGAGATATTTGAGCTGTCACCGACAATTGGTGAGCGGTGAATCTTGACGGAATTTCCCTTTTCGAATTTCACATATTCGCTGGCCATCTGGCCATTTCTTAACTGGGCTCCTTCGGTGTCGAGACATACCGGGGTATCCGTCCAGGATTGAATTAGCTTTATTGTGGCTTCGAGATTATCAATCGGCGTATGAGAGAGATTGATCCGAAAGACGTAGACACCCAGCGCGGCGCATTGCTCAACGGTTTTTTGCTCAAGCGAGGAAGGGCCAAGCGTAACAAGAATTTTTTCACTCAATTTAATTTTCCTAATTATTTCTTAGTTTGTTATCGGGAATAATGTTTCTAATCACTATTTAAATGCCGATACGTATACGGATTTTTCTGTGCCTGACAAATGTTTAAAAGACATAGATGTTGTAATTCTGGCAGGGGGACTTGGCACCCGGCTGGCCAGCGTTCTGGCCGACACGCCCAAAGTACTGGCACCAATTGATGGCCAGCCGTATTTGGCGGTTCTTTTGCGATGGCTGAAAAGATATGGCGTTTCACGCATTGTCTTCGGCCTTGGCCATTTGGCAGGATCGGTAATTACCTATTTAGAAGCAGTTATGCCAGAAGGAACTGAGTTTGAAACGATTGTAGAGGAACGGCCACTAGGAACTGGTGGTGCTATCGCCAATCTCAGAACATCAATTCGGACTAATCCCGTACTGATCTTAAATGGCGACAGTTTTGTCAATGCCGATCTTTGTGCATTTTTGGATAGCCATCGGCTGTCAGGCGCCGATTCATCCATACTGTGTACAGAGGTTCTCGATACCAGTCGATTTGGTACGGTACAAATCAGCGAAGACAAGAGGATAATTGAGTTTAAGGAAAAACAACCGGGCGGTGGCGTCGGATTGATCAATGCGGGTGTTTATCTATTCGGTCCAGATATGATCGCTCGGATTGCCGCCAGTGGGCCCTCCTTGGAAAATGACGTATTTCAAAAATTACCGCCAGGAACGTTGCATGCGATGGCCGGAGAATTTACCTTTCTCGATATCGGTACGCTCGAGGATTTGGCAAAGGCGCCGGACGTACTTGCACCTTATTTGACGGATTGAGACTGAGCTAAAATATGATTATCAGCAAAACTCCTTTTCGCGTTTCGTTGTTCGGCGGCGGCACCGATTATCCAGATTGGTATTTGAAACATGGCGGATCGGTAATCGGTACGACCATCGACAAGTACAATTATTTGAGTGTGCGATACCTACCGCCTTTTTTTGAACATCGCCACCGCATCGTCTGGTCGAACATTGAATTGATCAATGAAATAGACGACATCGAACATCCGGCCGTTAAGGCCATTCTCAAAGAGATGGATATCGAAAGGGGAATGGAAATTTCCTATAATGCCGATCTGCCGGCGCGCTCGGGACTCGGCACCAGTTCATCTTTCACCGTCGGGTTGCTCAACGCGTTAAACGCGTTGAAAGGGCGGATGGTTTCCAAAAAGGAACTCGCCGACGAAGCCATCCGCATTGAACAAGAGGTGATCAAGGAAGCCGTTGGCAGCCAGGATCAGATTTGGGCGGCCCACGGTGGACTCAACCGCATCGATTTTCACCATGACGGCACTTATGAGGTTGCTCCCTTGATCATGCCGGCGTCGAACCGCCGCGAACTGCAAAGTTCGTTCATGCTATTTTTTACCGGGTTTTCCCGCTTCGCCAGCACCATCGCCGAAAAGCAGATTGCCAATTTTGACAAAAAACAAAAAGACCTGCACCAGTTGGGCGCCTTTTGCGATGAAGCGGCTTCAATTTTGCAAAACGGCAACGACCCAATTGGCGAACTGGGTAAACTGATGCACGAAGCATGGCTGCTGAAACGCGACCTTGCCGACGGTGTAACCACGCCGGAGGTGGACGAAATTTACAACGCCGGTCTTGAAGCGGGCGCTCTCGGCGGCAAATTGCTGGGCGCCGGCGGCGGCGGTTTTATGTTGTTCCTGGTAGAACCGGACAAAAAACGGGCGGTGCGCGAAAAACTCGAAAATTTGATCCACGTAAATTTTGAATTCGATACCGGCGGCAGCAAGATCGTGGTCTTTGAGCCGGATGATTTCAGTAACGGCAGCTAAAACGAAGAATAACCGTTGGTAGGGATGTGAAGTGAAAGCAATTGTAACGGGCGGCGCCGGATTTATCGGCAGTCATTTGGTTGAACGGTTGTTGGCGGATGGCCATCAGGTCACGGTTTTGGATAACTATTCAACAGGTCGTGTCGAAAACTTGGTTCATCTTGCCGATCACCCCGAGTTGGAGATCGTAGAAGCCGATCTGCTGAAAGTTGACTTGGCCAAACATTTGGCTGACGCCGATCAGGTCTATCACTTGGCTGCTCTTGCCGACATCGTGCCTTCGATCCAAAATCCAGAGGCTTACTATAAAGCGAATGTGGAAGGCACGTTGAAGTTGGTGCAGGCTATTAGAAAAGCTAATGTAGAGAAATTGGTGTATTCCGCTTCGTCGTCTTGTTACGGCATTCCCGATATGTATCCGACACCCGAATCGGCTGAAATAAGACCGCAGTATCCATACGCGCTAACCAAATATCTTGGCGAGCAGATCGTTCTCCATTGGTCGCACGTCTATGATATTCCGGCGGTCAGTCTGCGACTATTTAATGTCTACGGTCCTCGTTCCCGTACCTCTGGAACTTACGGCGCAGTTTTCGGTGTATTCCTGGCGCAGAAATTAGCCGGGGAGCCGTATACCGTTGTCGGTGACGGAACCCAGACCAGGGATTTCACCTTTGTCACGGATGTTGTTGACGCCTTTGTAACAGCGGCTAATTCCGAGTCGACAGAAAAAGTCATGAATGTTGGCAGCGGCTACACGTATAGCGTCAA
The DNA here is from genome assembly GCA_964574215.1 of uncultured Rhodospirillaceae bacterium. Taxonomy (GTDB): domain Bacteria; phylum Pseudomonadota; class Alphaproteobacteria; order Rhodospirillales; family UBA2165. The sequence goes on from CAZNLR010000009.1 coordinate 31,357, forward strand.
TCGGCTGGTTGAACTCCTGGGCGGTGAAATCGTCTATATTCCCAAACGCCCGGGAGAGCCCGACTGTACATTCGCCGACGTTTCCAGGATTCAGGATCAATTTAGTTGGAATGCCCAAGTGCCGTTGGAGGAGGGCATTCGGATTATGTTGGAGAATATTGACTATTGGCGTGAGGCACCTGTATGGACGCCAGATAGTATAGCAACCGCGACCAAAGAATGGTTTGATCATCTGTCATGACAAATGAGTTGGGAAACAAGTTTGTAGAATTTGAGAATCTCGAGCAGACTTCGGAAAACGAGAGGTCGAAAGGTAACTCAATCGCTCTTTGCCATGGGGTGTTTGATTTGGTTCATCCTGGTCATATCAGGCATTTAAAGGTGGCAAGCCAGCAAGCGGATACTTTGATCGTTTCGATTACCAGTGACAGGTACGTCAACAAAGGCCCCGGTCGACCCGTGTACAACGCACGCCTTAGGTCCGAAACGCTTGCCGCTTTGGAATGCGTCGATTTCGTGGCCGTTAACGATGCGCCGTCGGCGGTTGACGTCATTACACGAGTTTCACCCGATATTTATGTCAAAGGAAGCGATTATTCAAACGCCGATGAAGATGTAACCGGACTGATCGTCGAAGAAACCAACGCCGTGGAAGCCGGCGGTGGACAGGTATTTTTCACTGACGAAATGGTCATGAGTTCGTCGGAGATTCTGAACGCCTATTTCGACGTTTTCCGCCCGGAAACACAAAACTGGCTGAATGACATCAGGCACAAATTCGGTGCGGAACAGATCGTCGACTATCTTTATAAATTGAACGGTACGAGCGTGCTGGTCATCGGCGAGACAATAATCGATGAGTATCATTTCTGCGAAGGTTTGGGAAAATCGACAAAAGACCCGATATTAGCATTCAAGTTTTGCACCAGCGAAACCCACGCCGGCGGCAGTTTGGCGGTAGCAAACCATCTGGCGGGAATCTGCAATAACGTCGGTTTGGTTTCTTTGATCGGCGAGACTGATAGTAAAGAAGGCTTCATCGGTGACAATTTGAATAAGAAAATCGATTTCACACCGCTAAGTCAACCGGGAGCGCCGACCATCCACAAACGTCGATATATCGACAATCATACAGGTGGAAAAGTATTCGAACTTTATACAATGGAGGATACCTCACTCGACGAAGAGACCGAAAAACAATTGCTGAACACAATCGGTTCCATTGTCAAAGATTACGATATGGTTGTGGTAGCGGACTACGGCCATGGAATGGTTTCGTCCAAAGTTATTGAACTGTTGGCCAAAGAGGCAAATTTTCTGGCCGTCAATACCCAGGCCAATGCCGGCAATCGTGGTTTCAACACCATATCCAAATATCCGCGCGCCGATTACGTGTGCCTGAATGGCGGAGAAGTGGAATTGGATGCCCGCGTGCGCGAGGACAACATCAAAGATCTGGTCGTTGATATTTCCAAACGCCTGGACTGCAGCAAATTTACGATTACCCAAGGACGGGAAGGGACGCTTCATTTCGATGCGGCGCAAGGTTTCATTGAATCTCCTGCATTGGCGTTGAACGTAACCGACCGGGTGGGGGCAGGAGACGCGGTGTTGGCCATAACGACTCCAATGGTCGCCCTGGGTATGCCGTGGGATATAGTCGGATTTATCGGGAACTTGGTAGGCGCCGAGATGGTTGCCGAATTGGGTACCAAGCATAGTTTAGACGTCGCCAATCTGATCAAGCATGTCCAATCGATACTGAAATAATGGGAATTTAATAATGAGTGCAAGCGAACTAAAAGGAACCGTATTGATAACCGGCGGCGCCGGTTATGTCGGAAGTAAGCTTGTGCCTGCATTGCTCGAAAACGGTTATAAGGTTCATGTGCTTGATCTTTATATTTTTGGACAAGACATATTTGGCGAATATGCCGAAAACCCAAATCTTGTTGAGTTTAGAGGAGATATAAGAGACCCCCGATTGGTTGAGCAAGCTGTTGAAAATTGTGAATTCGTCATTCATCTGGCCTGCATTTCCAATGACCCTTCCTTTGAACTCGATCCATCCTTGGGGCGATCCATTAATTACGATGCGTTCCGGCCTCTTGTGCAGGCGGCGAAAAATGCCGGTGTCCGTAGATTTATATACGCATCCTCATCAAGCGTTTACGGGATTAGAGATGAAAGCAACGTTACCGAAGATCTATCTTTGAATCCGCTAACGGATTATTCCAGATTTAAGGCGCTGTGTGAGACGGTTCTTGAAGAGGAAAGAGAAGACGGTTTTGCGACTTTGGTCATTCGTCCGGCTACGGTTTGCGGATACGCGCCGCGGCTGCGCCTTGATTTGACCGTGAATATCCTAACCAACCATGCCGTGAACAACGGGCGAATAACGGTGTTTGGCGGCAGCCAACTGCGCCCCAATATTCACATCGACGATATGGTGGATTTATATATCCGCTGTTTAAACTATGCAGATGATTTGATAGACGGCCAGGTATTCAACGCCGGTTATGAAAATCATTCCGTTCAGGAAATTGCCGAAATCGTCCGATCCGAAATTGGGAACAACGTTGAAATCGTGCAAACGGAAACCGATGATCTCCGGTCTTACCATATTTCCTCCTCAAAAATTGCGGAAATGCTGAATTTTGTTCCCAGTCATAGTATTGCGAACGCCGTAAACGGCCTGATGTCGGCGTTCGAAACCGGCCGGGTTCCGGATTCCATGTCCGATCCAAAATATTTCAATGTGAAGACCATGCAGGAGATCGATCTGGTTTAACGTGGAATGGGCGGACTTATTTTTTTTTAAGGAGGTAAAGAATAGAAAAAATGCTGATTTTTTTTCATATTCCGAAAACCGCAGGTCTGACATTTCTTCAAATTCTTTCCGCTCATTATCCTGAAAACGCGATCCTGGATATCCACGACGAAAAGTCATTCAAGAACAACGCCGACATAAACCCAGATAAACTGGCAGAATACCAGGTGCTCTCGGGACATTTCCCTTTTTCTTTCATTGAAAAATGCCCAAAAAATTCCACCTCTATTACTTTTTTGAGAGATCCTTCCAAACGGGTCCTATCCCTCTTTAATTTCTACAAGAACAATCGGCATTTGGATTTCTGGAAGCGTATTGACAGAGAAGATGTCGAGCTGGAAGAATTTTTGACGCTAAGTCCCTACGAGGCGGGGGACGCACAAACACGGGCGATTTTGGATCGAGAGCTCTCGACGTTTGAACAAGACGTTGCCGAAGCCATAGAGCGCCTCGAAAATGAATTTGCGTTTACCGGTGTCACTGAAATGTTTGACGAAAGTGTTCTATTGCTGGCCCGCAGGCTGCAATGGCGGAATCTTTTTTATAAGCGCCACAATGTGGGAGAATACGGAAAGGATTCATACAATTCAGATGTGATGTTTGAAATCGAAAATCTCAATCGGAGGGACCAGGCTGTTTATAACCATATGGCCGACAAATTAAGAGCGGAAGTATCGGAGCAACCTTACGTGTTCACCAAGGCATTGTCTGAGTATAAATTTCTGATCCATGACCTATCTGTCGGCAACAAAAACTCCCTCAATCCGGAAATTACCGATGGCCCCACCCTTTCGGGTTTTTTGAGTATGTATCTGGATGCGCCGTAAGAATTGCTAGCGGCGAAGGGACTACAGCGACCGCCAAAACTCCATCAGCGAATTGAAAATTTCATCGACTTCCGGCTGGGTGTCCGGGTATATCGATACCGGGGTCGATAAAATTTGAGACGCAATATCGTCCTCAATATCGTTCGGGTTAGCCCATTTAAAAATAGGACAATTGGCGTAGTAGGGGAGAAGCAGCCCGCCGGAACTGCTGCCGACAGCGAAAATCGATTTTTCCAGGGCGGCGATCTGGACGGCCACGCGATTGTTCTGATCCAAATTGATTAGGTCGATTGTTCCCGGTGGTACGCCGTCATCGAAATAGGCGCCGCCCGGTTCGCCGAAAATTGCAATTTTGCAATGAGGAAACTCCCCCTGTAAGCGGTCAATCAACTGCAGATATTTTTCCTTGGGCCAGTTTCTCGTGTTGTAATGTTCACGGTATCTGGGAAATAGTGCAATCAACTGCGTTTCCGCGCCGATCACGTTATTTAATATTTCCCGACTGCTGTCCGTCGCACAAAGCGGGTCGAGAGTCTGAGCGCTGGCGGGAATTTCCTGTATCAATAGCCTTTTTTCCAGAGGGAGTGGGTGGTCGATGGTTACCAGCGGATGGTCGATGGGAAGCAGACCGAATTCCAATCCATCGCCTTCGATTTTGTTGTATTGCCATGGCGTAAAACAGATCGTGTCGTTGGGTAAGCGCTGTTTCATATCTTCGTACATGGCCGTTGCCTGCGGTTCGATGTCAGGTCCTTCGGCAGCTTCATAGACTTCTTCATAGCGGTACTCTAGAGAAACCGCTCCGTCCTTGATGACTTTCTCCGGTACGGCCCGCAATTCCTTGCTTCCCGGCAACCCGTGACGCCATCCTTTAACGATATATTGTACGGAATTGGTGACATGAACCTGAAAAGAATCCGGCACCGGCCAGAATTCATCCACATTGGGATACAGTCCGGCGCGACCGGTAAAACTCGATGCAATTTTTCGATGGTCCTTAAATTGTTCCGCGCAAACTTTGCGAATCCATCCCTGCCAATGCATGATCTCCCAGGCGAATTCGCCGATAAAAGGTCCGAAAAAAACTGTCTTTGTCATCAAACGTCCAATTTATCCTTTAGAAACCACGCCTCGCCTACTCAAAATAAATACATCCGTAATCACCTGTGTATCCGGCCAGAGAAAAGAACCATTCCCATTCCTCCGGAGTATAAAAGGTTTCGCAGGTAAGCTGCCAGTAAAGCAGATTGGCCTTCTCTGTTTCATTGCGATAGGATTCGACGGTAATGTGCGCCTTGCCGCTGGGGCAAACCCTTTGTATTTCCTGAAGACTTTGAAACAGTTCGTAGTTCTTTAGATTATGGAGCGTAGTGATGGAAAAGACGAAATCCTGACTATCGTCGGGATAGGGGAGAGAGGTTGCATTGGCCACTTTCAAATGGGTTTGAATTTCCTCCTTGGCATTGTCGATGGCGTAGCCGGAAATATCGATGCCCGAAAGAACAAACCCGGGATTTATCTGGCTCAGTTCGTATAAAAGATAACCTTTTCCACAGCCAACGTCTAAAATCCGATCTCCTTCCTTCAAACCGTAATGGCGGACCATTTCTTCGGCTACGACTTTCCATCTTCCGTCATAGTGGTAGCCGCCGAATCCGTATTGGCGTTCACCATCCCAATAATCATAGTCCCATTGCTTGGCGGTTTCGGCGCATTCCGCCTTGTCGAATTCCAAAACCCTTTGGCGGTAGTCACGTTTCGACCGGTTATGAAGCACGCCCACGAAATCGATATATGCCATTTAATATACTTTCCAGCCTTTCGGAATTAATCAATTCTTTTCCAAATTTTAGTACAATTTACCAGTTAAAATACAAATGATATCCTTGACCGTAGAAATTTCGATAATAATAGCTCAGGAGACCGGGCGGACCGGATTGTCATCTTGAATAAGCTCTACAGTAATCTGAAATTTCTAAGATTTACTGAACAATTGGACGCGTGGCGAACGAATTCCGTTGTTGCGCCGGTCCATGTCAGAATCAAGCCGATCAATCGGTGCAATCACAATTGCTGGTACTGCGCTTACCGTTTTGATGATTTGAAGCTGGGTGAAGATATGGTCGAATCGGATGTCCTGCCCAAGGATAAGATGTTCGAGATCGTCGATGACCTGATTGATATGGACGTCAAGGCGGTAACCTTTTCAGGGGGCGGAGAGCCTCTCATTTACAAACCTCTGCCGGACGTCGTCGAGAAACTGGCCGCTGGTGGATTAAAAGTGGCGACATTGACCAATGGCGCAAATTTAAAGGGCCGTATGGCGCAGGTATTTTCGGCCCATGGCAGCTGGGTTCGGGTGTCGATGGATGGCTGGGACAACAAAAGTTACCAGGAGGCCCGTGAGGCCCGCGAGGATGAATTCGATATCGTTATCGACAACATGGCGAAGTTTGTTGAAACCAATACCAAATGCGTCCTCGGGGTCAGCTTTATCATCGGTGAAAATAACTGTGCGCACATATTGGATATGTGCCGGTTGCTCAAAAGCATCGGCGTAAACCACGTCAAGCTGTCAGGGGCAATCGTCGCCAACGATCCGGCGTCGGTGAATAAATATCATAGCGAATTCAAGAAAATTGCCGATGAACAGATCGCTGCCGCAAGAAACCTGGCTGATGACCGGTTCTCGGTCCTGGATCATTATCACGATGTGGATGAACGTTTTGACAAGGAATACACATTCTGCCCGTATTTGCAGTTTTTGACCGTCATTGGCGCCGACTGCCGGGTATATACTTGTCAGGACAAGGCCTATACCGAAAGCGGTATTCTCGGTTCCATCAAGGAGCTTTCGTTTAAAGAATTCTGGTTTTCAGAGGAAAATAAAAAGCGGCTCTACGAATTGGACCCTTCCCGTGAATGTGGGCACCACTGCGTCAGCCACGCCAAAAATCTGTCGATCGTGGAACATTTATCGCTGGATTCAGAGCACGAGTTTTTCGTCTGACTTCGGGCCCTTGTCGCCAGGATTTCAGGTTCCCGCATCGAATCTGACTGTTCCTGAAATTGTAAACTGCTTGGTCGCCGGGATTTTCAAGATTGGAATTATTTGATTTCTCCGCTCACTAAATTACCGCCATTGAGAATTGATCACTGGATCAACACGCGGCAGCATGCGAAGACTTAATTCTGTAGCCCTCTGGAAGGCAGACTTGCCGCCCTTTCCTCGGTGGCCTCTATATGTAGCGCTTTGGCTTCTTCGTCCTTGCCCAAGGCAAAATACACTTCGCTCAACTCCACTTTTAGCGCCCAGCCTTTGTAGTTTTGATCCAGCAACCACTCATAAAGAAAGGCAGCATTGTCGTAGTTCTCCAACTGTTTCTGCACAGAGGCATAGCGATAGATGATCAAGGGCGTGGCTAGATTGTTGTCGATGGCATTCTGATAAATATTGGCGGCTTTGGCGAAGTCACCCAGCTCTTCCTTTATCACTCCCCACAGCTCCAAATCTTCGTTGATGAGCGCATCCTTTTCAAACAAGTATTGGAAACTATCGTCAGCTTTTTCGATGTTACCCGCTTCAAAATAAATTACTCCAATCCGACGACGCAAATGAGTCGGTGAAAGGCCTTTATCGATACCCGCGTATAAGGTTTTCTCTGCACCGCTGATGTCGTTGCGATTTACCAGTAATTTGATTAGCAGTTCGATAGATACTTCATAGGCGCAGTTTTCATTGTCGATGCAGGCCTTTATTTCTTTCTCAGCCTCATCGAGTTCCCCCCCGATTACCAGCATATCGACTTTCATGGTCAAAGTGTCGGCATTTGTCGCCAGGTCCTTGGTGTAGCTTGCCAATTCCATTGCGTTAGCGAATGATTCCTGAATTTCCTTCACTATTTCCTGATTATCCTCTTTTAATTCCCCTTTTAGTGCCTTGCCCTTCCAGTAGTAGCACTCGGCTTCTTCGGGCTTCTCTGAAATCATCATCCGGGCGTATTCGGTCAGTTGCGGCCAGTTCTTGTATTTTAAAAACCGTCGTCCCAACACGTAGAAGGGTTCGCGTTTCGCCGGATCGCTATCGAGATGGTCCTCGAAGGTTCCGTCGGCCACTTTCTCGTCGATCAGAGAAGTCATTTCACAGAACTCCTCATACATCATATCGGCGGTGTGTTCCTTCCAAACCAAATGCTGAAAGGTATTGAGGCAGGGGTCGTCCTGGCCGATCAGAATCCCATGAAAACTTTCAAGGTTTGCCGGGGCGTGTATAAATTCCCTGGCCAGGAATTGGATAAACTGAATGTTTCGACTGTAAAAAGCTAGTGCAGCCGGGCCGTTAGATACAAAAAGACACAAATATGCCGCTTCATATAAGGCCATTCGCAATTCAAGATTCATGGCAGCGGGCGGCAGATTTGGGAAACTTTCAAACTCCGGCGGCAAAGTGCTCATCGCCTGTTCTGTATCGGGCACGATGACAACGAAATAGCCTTCGTCCCATAGCTTATGCGCCAGTATGGACCACTCCTCATAATCCATATTCCGTTGCTGCTGATGACCGGAACTGCGCAAGGTGATGACGACCGTTTTTTTGTCGCCGCGTTCCCGTTCCACCCAGTTGTTGATATAGTCGCAAGCCTGCTGTGCCGCTTTTAGATATTTAACGTTGTGTCCTTGATTCGACAATAAAACGTTCCAATTCGGCGACCATCGGCTGACCGGATTTTCAACTGTATAACCTTCTGGAAAAATTGGGCTTTGTACCCTGTCGTAAATGGCCTGCGCTTCCTCCCTCGTGGCGCAAATTGTTATTGCTTTGACTGATGGTAGTAAGGCACAGCAAGGCAAAAGCAAATTGTTCATACGCCAGTTTCGATGATCTTGATCGTGCTGCAAACCGGGTAGAAATTTATTGTTTTCCGCGAATACGAATACCAGATGTAGGTGATCCGCCTCTAGTTGACGACGCGTCCATTCCGCCGGCAAAAGAAAACCGAAAAAGTCGAAGTCGGCTCCAGAAACTTTGAGATCATAAAATGCATAAAGGGCGTTAGGTTTAGAACTGTGAGCCATGGGATCTATCTGATAATTAATTTCCGCATCCAAGCTTGTCGTCTTTATTCACTATAGCATGCGGATATATTTGTCGGTCAGCATAATCGAATTTAACGATTCAAACATGATGGAAATTGACTGAAATTTTATGCCGTCAATGCCTCTTTATAATCTTGAGGCGCGAGTTGGAATGACTTGCCGCCTTCACCGGAATATTTTTTCACGTCGTCCAGAGACAGCCCGAAAGCATCAAACCGGTCACGCCAGAATTCAGACGTGTTGAGACAATTTTCCAATCGCCCGACGATAGCGTCATCGGGAGTTTGCCCCTGCACCAAATCAAGATAGGCAATAAAATACAGGGCGAAGGCGTTATTCGGAGAAATAATATTAGCGAGAGCGGTCAGGGCGGCTTTTTGCTGACGGAATTTCGCCGGACGGGTTTCCCGGAACAGCCGATGAAAATTTAAAAAATAATTCATGTAAAACCAGATATCGGTAATCTGTTCCGGTGACGGAACTTGATCCAAGGGGATCGATCCAAATGCTTCTCGAAAATCGGGCGTTGCAAAGCGTTTGCCCTGTTCCATCTCCGTTAACGTCCCAAAAACACCGACGGCAAAACGAACATCTTCACTTTCTTCGTAGCCCACATCTTCAATAAGACCCTGGGCGACCATATCGTTGTAAATGGCGGTGTTTGGCAGGGGCTGAAGCGGGGAAATCCGGTACCAGTCCATATTCATTTCCTTCGCCACCTCGACCGTATCCATGATCATGCGCATGGTTTCACCGGGAAAGCCGAGCATCAGCAATAGGTTTGAATAGATCTGATCGTATTTCTGAAAGATGTGGGCCGCTTCCAAAAATTTCTCCAGCGTGCCCGGTTTTCTAATCTTACGAAGTATATCGGAGTTGCCGGTTTCCATGCCGATATTTACGGCAATACAGCCGCTGGCCGCCATAGCGGCAACGACTTCTTCGGTGCAGGAATAGGCGATCACCCCGTTGCTGGCGTCCCATGTCAAATCCAGGCTCCGCTGAACCATGCCGTCGAACAAGCTGATCGCCCGTTTTTCATCCTTCAGAAGATCGTCATCGAGCCACATGATATGTTCGATACCATATTCGTTTTTCAGGATTTCCAGCTCATCCAAAACGACATCAATTCTTTTTTGCCTGACGCCTTTACCGTTAAAATTGCGGACACCGCAGAAGGTACATTGGGCACGGCATCCCCGGTTGGAAAGCGACGGCGCGAAACGGGTGCCTTTTGGTTTCAAGTAATAAAAAGTGCCGACAATGCCATAACGCGACGATTCACTCACATCGGAAATATCCCAGGCGGGCAGGGTATTGATCTCCTCCGCGGCAGGCATTTTCTGTACGTCGATTTCGAACAAGTCATTCTCGAGACTCAAAACGACCTGGGCCAACTCGCCGACCGGTATCTCCCGGTTGACCGTTTGTATGAATAGAGGAAAACTTCTATCGGCCTCTCTTAAAAAAGCGGCCTTAACGCACGGGATATCACATAGAACCCGCTCAACATCGTTCGTCGTATGGACGCCACCGATCACAATGGGCCGATTTGAACGTGCCGACCACTGACACACGTTTTTAAAGGAATTGTGTGTCATGGTGTACATGCAGGTGACGCCGATTATGTCGGGATTAAATTCACTGATGGTATCGTCGAGGTAGCTTTGCCAGACATTGTCATGGTCGAAATCTTCCTCGGACTTGGACTCCTGACAGCGTTTAAGCACTTCGTGATTAAGACTAATGACTTCGACGGATACACCGACTTCTCTCAGACTTTGAGCCATCACGAGCAGGCCATAGGGCGGGTAGTTGCTGTTTCGTCCACGTTTGGCCGCATCATAGCGGAAAATATCAGCGGTAGAATCCGGTGGATTAACCAATAATATTTTGGAAATTTTGCGCTCAGGAAACCAGTTATCCAGAGCATTTTCGACTACTACGAGGTCAGCAGCGTCCTTCAATGAAGACTTTGTACCCATTTCTAATTCATTTCCAACAACAGTTTGGATCGCATTCTGCGGGGCAGCTAAGCTGAAAATTCATCGCCACATTTACCCGATTCACGAATTTATCAATGGCTACTGGATCAGCAATTAACAATTATACACCATATTATTAAAACATGGGGAATTAGTTAAAATATTTAAAACATTGAGTAAAATTGTATTTTTTATAATTAGATACAGATGAAGCGGCCCTTATAGCGCTCCTTAAAGCGCGCCCGAATTTTCTTTGCCGACGAACCGTATGGCAGGACCACAAAATCCTGTTCCGTCATATTTTGTGGATGCAATATTTCCAAACCGTGAAATTCTCCGCCCACCATTTCCTCCGTCTCGTCGGCGACAAAGGTCGCCCGGTCCGACAATGTGTGAAGAGCAGCGGCGGCATTGTGTTTTGTGCCCAGGACACCGATGCGCATACCATCAGTCGCCGATTTGTCCCACCAGTTTGCTAAACGTGACAAATTCCTTTTGAGACGTTTCATGTAATCGGCAGCATCTTGGATGATTTGCACCGTCTGAGCAGAAGGTTTTGCCGTGCCGCCTTTACCTTTCCGGGCGTAACCGAATACATGACGTGGAAATACGTCGGGTACGGCAATTTCCGTAAAATCATACCCGAAATGACCGAATAAGCTTTGTAAATTTGCAATGGTGAAATAGTAGTGCTGGGTGTCCAACAGCAGCGTCATATTGTTTTTTGAAATATCCGGACTGGTAACGAATATCACTCCATCATCACTAAGTTTGGATTCAAAAATCTCAAAAAGCTCCGGAATATCCAGGATGTAGGAGAGTGAATCGATAAATGTAATGGCGTCGAATTTTTTTGTTATATCCTTCAAATTGCCGTGGTAATAATCAATTCGATGATGGTCCGTAAATTGGTCCAACAAAATTTCCGACACATCAAATCCTGACAGTTCATAGTTGTCAAAACGCGTGGCCACTTCTTTTAAAAACATGCCATTACCGCACCCGATGTCCAAAAGCTTGGGCGAGGGAATGCTTATCAGTCCGTCCAAGTACCGGGACATGACGGTATGATTGCTGACATATCCACCGTCCTCCGGTGAATATACGGTGACGATTGAATCAAAGTTATCGGCATCTTCCTCTCCGCTGTAGTAATCAATCGCGGTTGGGTCGCCGTTTCGAAATATGGTCCCGCATTTGCCGCACAGGTTGATGGAAGCGTTTTGAGCACTGTTCATTTCGTACCTAAGGGGAATGATCGAAGGGTAAGGTAAATCGAACAGCTGTAAATCGGCGCTGCCGCAGACGAAGCAGGCTGAGCCGGCGGCATGAACAGAAGGGAAATTATCTTTGCTTTGTTCGGTCATTGTTTGTTTTTACTCCAGCAGAAAATTCAATTCTTCCCAATCGCGCACGATTTTTACATTTTGAACAGATGCATGATGATGGTTGGGATCAAAAAGGTATTTTTCGGTTTTTTTGGGAAAGCCCGAGTGACTAAAGGTTTCGAAAAGATCGTCGACAAAGACATCGCAACCGATTTTCTCAATCCTTTCGATTTTGGCTTCGCGGGAATCTTCAAAATGGATGCTGGTGTCTGGCAACAAGCTGCAGATTCCCTGCTGGTCCAGCCATGACATCGCAGCCTCACGAAGATTCTTTTTCGACCCGAGCTTTGCCGTCTTTGTTTTGTGACTGACGATAAATACTTCTTTTTGGGCCACTGCCCTTGAAATGAAGTCCATCACACCGGGATAAGGAGGAGCCGCTAAGATGCGCTCGCCGTAAACGATGGATTGAAGAAATATCCATTTTTCATTTCCTGAATTTTCACGAATATATTTTCTCACCGCATTTTTCGCCGGTGGGACGGTACTGGAAATGAGATTATATTTCATGCCTTGTTCATGAAATATCTGATCGTAACACACGATGGTGTTGTCAAAATCGATGCCTATGCGCATGACAAGAAATTCCGTTTCGTATGGCCGCTATCGTCTTTCCAGACGCTTGAGTAGACGTTCGGCGATCGCTGCGGCGGTTAGACCGAATTGTCCTCTCGCATAATTTTGCGAACCCGATTCATGAAGTATTTTATCGGGAAGGGCGATGGGAAGAAATTTATTCACATCCACACAATGCTGAACCAACCATTCCGAAACCGCGGCTCCAATGCCGCCGATTTCGCTGTGCTCTTCGATTGTCGCCACCAGAGGAAATTGAGAAAATACAGTTTCGAGCCTTTCCGTATCGAGGGGTTTGGCCGAATAAAAGCTGACGACATTTGCCGAAATTCCCTTTTCATGCAAAATTTCCGCCGCATTTAATGCTTCCTTCAAGACCGTACCGGTCGCCAAAATACAGACGTCATCGCCATCGGCTATTTCTAGACTTTTTCCAATTTCCATTTCCGGAATTTCGGTATGTATTTCCGGTTCTCCCTTTTTTCCGAGGCGAATGTAAGTTGGGCCATCGTGTCGGTGCGCTGCATGTAAGGCGCCGCGGACCTCCATGGCGTCGGCTGGGCAAAGAACGGTCATATTCGGCAGCATTCGAAGTAGGCCGACATCCTCGGAGGCATGGTGCGTATAGCCCAAGCTCGCGTAAGAAAGACCGGCGCCGACCCCGACGATGGTAACGGGCAAATTGTGATAACAGATATCAACCCGGATCTGCTCCAGGCACCGCACGGTATTGAAGGCGGCAATGGTATAGGTAATGGGGCGAAGTCCACTCATGGCCATGCCGGCGGCCATGCCGGTCATGTTCGCCTCAGCCACGCCGCAGTTGATAAAACGCTCTGCGAAGCCGGATTTGAACTTATCGAACAAGCGGTTGCCGATATCGGCAGAGAGAAGAACCATGGATTCATCTCTCTCAGCTAAATTCAACGCTTCGTCAGCAAAAGCATTTCTCATTCGATGCCCAACTCCCGATTGGCTGCCGCCACTTCTTCTTTCGTCGGAATACGGTAATGCCAGTTGTTGTCGTCCTCCATAAAGGAAACGCCTTTTCCTTTGACGGTATGGGCGATTAAGGCGACTGGCTGGCCGTTTTTATTGGGAGTATCTTTCATCGCCGTAACCAAATTTGAAATATCATGCCCGTCGACGTTCGCCGCGTTCCAGCCAAATGCCTCCCACTTCTCTTTCAGCGGCTGGATGGACATTATTTCCGTGCTTCGCCCGGTACCTTGCCACTGGTTGAAATCGACAATAACGCACAAGCGCGAAACGTTGTTTGCGGCGGCGAGAAGCGCAGCCTCCCAAACCGAACCTTCATTGCACTCGCCGTCACCCAGAACGACAAATACCCGGTAATCACGCTTTTGAATTCGGCCGGCAATCGCCATTCCCAATCCGATCGGCAAACCATGACCCAGAGATCCCGTCGCGGCTTCAACACCGGGCATACAATTCGGTCCCGGATGTTCCGACATGGGACCGCCGTCCCGATTATATTGGGAAAGCAATGATGTTTCGAAAAATCCCCGGTGCGCCAGGCTGGCATAGAGAGCTTGCGCCGCATGGCCTTTGCTAAGAATTAATCGGTCCCGGTCCGGACTTTTTGGGTCGTCCGGATCGATGTTCATTACCCCCCACAAAGCCGCAACGAGGATATCTATACACGACAAGGAAGAGGCCAAATGAGAAGCTTTCGCCCGATGCGACATCTCGATAACCGTGCTGCGGACGGCGCGGGCGATATCTTCAAGATTGCCGGTTTTGAGATCGTCTATCTTATTCAAAATCGATCAACTTTCTGTTTCGATATACCTTCAAATCGTTGGCTAAAATTACCGGCCAGCGTAAAAACTGTTAATCGTATCAATCGCGATGTCCTGCTCTTCCCGGCTTAAATATTGATCGGCCGGCAGGCTCATCACTTCTCCGGCCTGCCGCTCGGCGTTGGGAAAGTCTCCGACCTTATGCCCAAGAAAATCCAAAGCCTTTTGCCGGTAGAGCGGAATGGGGTAATGAATTTTTACTTCTACACCGTTGTCCAAGCAATAGCGCACGCACTGGTCGCGGTCTTCCGCGCAAATTTGGTAGATATGATACACCTGTTTCAAATTTTGAGGCCGGTCGGGAATTGTGATCTGCGGAATATCTTTTAGGGCGTCATCGTAGTACCGCGCGTTGGCGATACGTTGATCAGTTCCCGCTTCAGTTTTACCAATCAGCCAATTCCCGACGGCGGCCTGAATCGAATCGAGGCGCGTGTTGAAGCCCAGCATTTCGACATTATCGCGGCCCTGAATACCATTGTTGCGCAATATACGAATTCGATCGGCAATATCATCGTCGTTTGTGACAACGACGCCGCCGTCACCCCAAACGTTCAGGTTTTTTAACGGATGCAGTGAAAAACCGGCCGTTTGGCCCCACGAGCCTGCGGTCTTACCATCATAGGAGGCGAGTATCGCCTGACAGGCATCCTCGACGATTTTAAGGTTATGGCGCTCGGCCAGGTCCGTGATTTTAACCATATCCGGCATGGCGCCCGTCAAATGTACCGGAAGAAGGGCTTTGGTGCGGGACGTGATTGCCGCTTCTATCTGATCGGCATCAATACAGTAGCTTTCGTTACAGTCGACCAGCACCGGCTTGGCGCCCACCTCATTGATTGCGCCTACGGTCGATACAAACGTGTTGGCCGCCGTAATAACTTCGTCACCATGGCCGACGCCCAACGCTTTCAAACCGATTTTTAAAGCGTCTGTTCCCGAAGCGACACCGATGGCATGCTTTACATTAAGGAGATCGCCAAACTTACCTTCAAACTCTTCAACGGTTTTTCCCAGGGTAAAGTCGCCGGAAGCAACGACTTTTTCAATCGCCGCCATTATGTCCGTGGTATCCGCAAATTGCTGCGGTAAATATGAGTAGCGTACTTTGAACATAAATTTAATTCTCTAACCCCAGTGCCGCAATCAGACCTCCCGAATGATGAGATCCATCCAATGTTTGGAGCAAGTTCCGCGCTTTTGCAAGCTGGCGTTCCTGCGCAATTTGAATATGTGAATCCTGACCGGCTAATTCTCTTCTCGCCCACCGTTCCGGCAGGAATTCGCCAAGTTGGATAAGACACCAAATGAGAGCGTATAACGGCAACGAGAGGCGAAATCGGATTGAAAAATCACGATCCAATGCTGAAAAATAGCTGTTCATAAGTTGATGAAAATATTTTTGTAATTCGGGTTGGAGCGATGCGCCGGGATGCAGAATAGCGTCGGCAACCATTTTTACCGGATCGTCCCATCCGAAATATTCGAAATCGATAAAATATAATTTTCCATCGGGCGAACGGAGCGAATTGTGAAGACCGAAGTCAGAGGGGCTTAAAGTTTTTTGATCCGGTCTCAACTTCGTATGCATATCGATGCCGCTCGCCTTGAGCGCCGAGCGCACCGTATCGGTCTCCCGTTCCAAAGATGGCCGGAATTCATCGCGCAGAAAAGAATCAAGCTGCGAATAATTTTCGACCTCCCGGTCTAATCTCTCCAGCCGCTCATTCAATTGTTCCAGTATCTGGCTTACCGAGAAGCAACTGGCAGAAGCGACCCGTAAATCTGCCGCTTCTTTTTGGGACGTAAGTTTCTGAATGCTTTTTAAGTAGTCCGCCGAATCTTCGATGTCCACTTTGGTTCCTTCGGTGACCGGATTGCCATTCAGCCACTGATACAGGGCGCAATCACTTTCACTGCTGGCCAAAACGGGTTCAGGAATGCACCGAATTCCATTCGACCAAAGAAAAACCAAAGATGAAAATTCCGCACCCAATCGGTCTCTTTGATCGGCGGCTTGTTGGGGATAGAACTTGAGGGCGTAACTTTCCGACGCAGTGTCGACTTTGAACACACGATTGTTTCCGCCCGTGCCCGCTTTTTCGAATTTTACAATTGGCGTATTTAGCAATTGCTCAGCGATTGAAATCAAGTCATTCGAGGAGTCTTCGAAATCTGGCATTGGGGCCCGTGGCTGTGAGAAATCCGAGTAAGATTTTGACGCATAGAGGAACGGTTGTGAAAATAGGGCGTTCACAATGATCGTACCATCAGATTCAGCGCAATTCGCGGTAAAATTTGTTGAAATTGGAGGCAGAACTCAAAATATATCCGAGGCTCGTCTCGGACATCCCGTACTGATGGGTATATTGATGGATGAGTTCTTTCTGTTCATTTGTGTGGCTGACGACAATTTCAATCCCGTCTGGGTCAAAATACTCTTCGGGATTGGCCTTGAATTTTTGCGCTTCCAATTGAACAAAATCGAAGTGAAATTTTTTCCTTGATGATTTTTCGTAAGACAGAACATCCAGTTTTCGCATGAGGCTGATTTCGAGAAGCTCCGACAAATAACTTTGGGCTTTTTCATCGAAAGCGCCGTTGGCAATCATCAACTGCCTTGCTTCATCGAAAGCCAGTTGATGAAGATCTTCCAAGTGCTGAAAAACGGCGCGCGTTCTGAAAATAACCTGCTCGTTAATTCCGATCTCTCCATTTTCAAACTGCTCGATTAGCGACTGATCTGTCAGCATGTCCTCAAGCTCGCCGCTGGTAGGCCAGAGTTCCTTGGTTTCCCTGAGAAAATCCTCCTTGATTTTGCGCAGGGGCCCGTCTTTTTCGCAGAAGGCGGCGTGAATATTTCTGATTAATGTTGAAATCGACAAACCCGAGCGGGTCAGGAATTTATACAGTTCCTCGAATATGGCGTTGTTATAGAACAATTCGACGGTCAAATCGAATAACCGGCATTCCAAATAGTCGTCGAAAGACAGGGTGGAATTGGCGACGCAGATCTCATCGATCTCCGGCGAATAAAAATATTCTCCGAACAACGAGTATTGCACGACCGTGTTCGGCATCACGCGAAAGCGGGTCTGCATGTCGAAATCTTTTCGCGCCTGATCGGAACAACCCGACGAACCCAAAAGCATTATAAATTGGTGCGATCTCACCACATTCATATCGGCGTCGATCAGATCAGACATGGACTTGAAATGCGCTTCTTTGGTGTCGGCCGGCAACGCCAGGATTATTTCGGCGAAACTGTTGGCGTCAATTTCCTTACCCCGTTGGGCGACATAGATCATTTGGTCCCAATGGACGTTTTCTCTTTTGACAGCTTTCAGGACCTCTGCGTTAGTGGATTGGACTGCTGCGCTCAGGAAATGGGAACCGTGGATGGTTTCAACGGCATCGAGAACCCGTTCTTTTTGGTTTTTTCCGGAAAAATCCGCGACGTATTTTGGCCAGCCGAATTCTTCCTGAATTTTCGCTATTTCCTTGCAGACCTTGAGATCGTCTTTGTACATGCCGAAATTGGAATCGGCCAATTGCAGCACGGGGCTGTGGGTTCGCTCGGCGATATATCGCAGTTCCTCAGTCAATCGAACCAGCGAAAAGCGCCGGACTTTGTTGAAATACTCTTCGCCCTCCTGGCAAAAGGAACATTTAAACGGACAGCCGCGCGCAATCTGGATGAGCGGCGTAATTTTCTCGTCGTTCAGTAACTTGTCACACAGACCCGTCAAATAGGGCGACGGTAGATTGTCCAGATCCGCGATCGGCGGAAGCGCTGTACCGAAGACGAGTTTATCGTCGTTCAGATAGTAACAATTTTGCAGGTCGATTTCCGATGACTTCAGCTTGCTGACGTTGAAACCGAAGTCAAAAATATGTTCGAGGAGGCGGGCGAGGGCGATTTCCCCTTCTCTGAATACGAAAAAATCAATCAACGGAAATTCATGCAAAAACCGCTCCTGCTCGTGCAGAACAACCGGAAAATTTGGTCCGCCGAAAATGATAATAGTGTCCGGAGATTTGGCTTTTATGCGTTTGGCGAATTCATAGGAGAGCCTGAAATTCCATACATAACCCGAAAAACATATGATTGGCGGAATCGATTTATCCAAATCCGCCGCTAATTTCTTAGGATGTTTATAAAGTTCGATCTCGACGCGATCGCCGAAATGCTGTTTGACGTAGGCGGCCACCATAGCCACACCAAAGGGATAATTGTCGGTATATTGCCCAGTGTGGGTCAGTGACGCGAAGCTGATAGGGGTGAGAGAGTTTACTGAGGTCATTTACTCATACTAACATGAAAATTATTGCGAAATAATGAATAGTTGGTGCGTAAAACCCGCTCTAAATGTAGGGATATATAGAATATTTAAGAAATATTGGTTAAGTTTGACTTTCCCACAAATATATAAAAATGTGAGGAAATTTGGATTGGGGATTACATGCTGGAAATTTGTAAACTCACTTCTCCACAAATCGGAACGATAGGTTTCGGATGCGAGATCGATCAGAAATGAGCCATGTATTAAATAAATTTCCGAACACACCTCCGAACCCCTTCGTCGACAAGGCGGAGGGCGTTTATATCTACACGGAAGATGACCGCAAAATTTTAGATGCGACCGCCGGATGGTGTTCGCAAATGGTGCTGGGATACAATCAGCCCGAGGTTCTCGATGCGATGCGGCGCCAAATGGAGAAGTTCTGCCATATGGATCACAACATATGGCGGCACCGGGAAATGGAGGAACTGGCTGAGTTATTGCTTTCGCGGGCGCCCAAGGGCCTCAACAAGGTTTATTTTGCCGGAAACAGTGGCAGCGAATCCGTCGAAGCGGCCCTAAAAATCAGCTATCAGGTTCATTTTGATAAGGGCAATAAGGATAAGACCTGGATTATATCGAGGGATCAGAGTTACCACGGTGCCACCTTACAAAGCATCGCCGTGTCCGAGCGTGACATTCTGGATTTTTACGAACCCTTGCTACCGGAAAGAAAGGTGCGCATTCCTCAACATTATCCTCTCCGTATGATGCGCCCTGGTGAAAGCCTCGACGAATACGCCCGTCGAAGCGCTGATGATCTTGAAGACAAAATTCTGGAATTGGGCGCCGATAATGTAGCTTGTTTTCTTGGCGAGACCGTCATGGGCCAATTGCAGGGCGATGTCACACCTGCGCCCAAATATTGGAAATACATTCGGGAAATCTGTGATCGTTATGATGTCCACCTCATATTGGATGAAGTTTATTGCGGATTGGGCCGGAGCGGAAAGGTCTATTGCTGCGAATGGGATGGGATCGTTCCCGACTTCGTCTGCTTCGGAAAAACATTGGGAGCTGGCTATGCGCCGATAAGCGTGGTCATTACCCGCGACGAAATGGAAGAAACAATGGCCCGTGGCCAAGGGCGCATACAGCACGGCCATACCCACCAAGGGTATTCCCTCGGTGTGGCGGCGGCGCTGGCAGTACAAAAAATTGTCCAAACCGATAGCCAACTCGAGCACATCCATTCAATGGGCGAGTACTTGAGAAGTAATTTGGGCCATGAACTCAGGCAGCATCCATTTTTCCGTGACCTTCGAGGACGCGGGCTGATGGTTTCGATGGAATATAATTGCGCCGATAATCCCAAGTTCGGGCAGGAAGTGTTTGAAGCGGTGAGGGACAAGCACAATATTCTGATCAGTTCGAAATGGCACCGGATTTCTGTCTCTCCACCATTCATATTAACGCATTCGCAAGCAGACGAAGTGGTCGGCGCCATTGTTGATGAGTTCAAGCAAACTGCCGAACGTTTTGATCTGGTGCCCGCCGAATAACCTCAAATCTATTTTTTGCTATTGAATCGTCTAGCTGCTTAATAATTTTTTATAAAGTATCTGGTATTCAAAGATAATCCTAAAACTTATTCATAATATGCTGGCATGCCGAATTCCGTGAGCAATACTCCCGACCCAAAGGTACTCTACGCCTTTCATGACCTCAGAATTACGTGGCCGTGTTTCGACTATATTGGCTACTTGGTCATGGCTGAATGGACACGCCGGCAGGTTGGCGCCGACAGGATTCACGTGGTCATCGTGCCCCAGCCGGAAGATGAATATCACAAGGAAATGGACTGGGAGCTCAAGCAGAAAAAATGGCGGCTCCACAATTTGGTCGTTCCCTGCAGCTGGCTTTTGCCGTCCTGCCAGTCGATTTCAATTTGCAGTTCTATTGAAGAAGCGAAAGAGGTGTTGGAAAATGCCGACGGTCCAATATTTCCAGCCGAATATACCATCGAAAAACCGGTCCTGAAGGGCGATCCTTGTTGGCCGGCGATGTTGGGGAATATGGGCGCCGATATTAAATATTTGCACGCTACCGATCAGGCGATCGACTATATCCGGCTCTGGAAAGAAGCGCATTGCGAAGGAAAGAAGCTGGTCACCTTGACCATTCGAAACGCCACCCACAACGTTTCCCGAAACTCGGACTTGGAACTATGGGCCAAATTTGCGCACTGGCTGAAAGATGAGGGATATTTCCCGGTGGTAGTTCCCGATACGGAGACCGCACTTGAACCTTTGCCTTCGTATTTTGACGGCATCGCATCGTTACCACCGGTATCCTTCAATATCGAGCTTCGAATGGCCCTTTACGAGGAGAGCTTTTTAAATACGTTTGTTTCCAATGGACCGGCCTATATGTGCTGCTTCAATCGTAATGTTCATTTTCTACAATACCGGTCGGGGGAATTCCTCAAGAACCCCGTCAACATCGAGTCGTTTCAAGGTATTCCCCATGGTACCAATCCGCCGTATTTGGGCCAATTCCAGAGATCGGTCTGGCGGGAATTGGATATCGAGGTGTTGTGCGAGGAATTCAGCAAAATGGCTAATTTCTTGGATGCGAGTTTGGAGGATGGAAGTTACGAAAGTCGCCTGGGAGCCGATCCCGACAATTGTGAACCGGTGATCGATATGGCGCGCCGCTTCTATAAATATGGTAATTGGGAACCGTTTGACGAGGCCGTTGCTTGGTTAAAAGAGCAAGACGAGGAAAACCCGGAACTTTGGCACCTGATCGGCCAGGCTAACGAGGCTAAAGCGGAAGACCGAACCGGCAAAGAAGTTGTGATGCTGGACGGAGGGTTTGACCGGGCGGCGGAGCTGATTTTAGAACGTGATATCGGTAAACTGGATCCACCGACACTTAGTATCCTGATCGACAGCCTGGTGAAGTCCGGCAAATATGACGAATTCGAATCCAGGCTGGACGAATTTATCGTATTTGGTGGCAAAGACCCGGAATACTTTCTGCAACTTTGCACGGCCTTACACCAAAGCAAAAATATAAAAGAGCTAAAGCGGGTTGTCATCGAAGTCGTTTTGGCCAAGGGCATCGGGTCGTCTGACCTGTATGGTGGACTCGGCGTGTGGTTGCCTGAACTGGGTATGTTTGAAGAAGCCATTCAGTTATTTGAATTTCTGATCACTGTCGATTTTGACCTGGAAAATACCTTTGAACGGTTGGCGGTCATCTATGAAGCTCAGGAAAAATACTGGGAGGCAATCAACGTTTATCGCTCGGCCATGGATAAAGACGTCATAACGCCACCGATGATGTTCCGTCTGGCCATGAACCTCAAACAGATCGAGCAATACGAAAGTGCGGCCACCACCATCATCGCGTTACGGGAAAGCGGTCAAGAAAGCTGGACCATGCTTCAGGAACTCAGCACCTTGTGTTCGCTGGCAGGCAAACAGGAAGAGGCGCGCCAATATTATAGCCAATCCATGGCTCTGAAAGCGGCCTCTTTGGAAAAGGGCATCGTCAAATAGAGTTCGTTGAGAATTTGCTTAATTAATCAGCAAGTTGCCGCCGTCGGTGCGGAACAGGACCTGGCGTTTGTCTTCGTCTTTCACGCCGGCATGCATCGATTCACCGCGGTCGCTTAATCCCGACGTTACGGCGTCGCGGGTTGCCTGTCGGATGGTAGCAAGTTCGGATTCCGGCATGCCCCATATTTCGGCAACTCGATCTCTTCTTTCCTGACTGCCGAAGTTGATGCGATCCCATTCATAGGCTCTGAGAATACTGACATCTTTAGGGGACCATTCATCGGACTTAATCTGGCTGAACCGCCAATTGACTTCCAGGCCGTCCGATGGCGTATCGAAGGCATCCATACTTTCGGCCATATCCCACATTTTAGTTCCCTTGAGCGGGACGGCGATAAAAAGCTTCACGTAATCGGCGCCACATTGTTCGGCAAACTTGACGGTCTCCCGTATTTCGTTCCAAGTTTCTCCGGGATAACCGATAATGAAATTGGCCAGGACAAATAAGCCCATGTTTTTGACCTTTTCGATCAGCGGAGGAACCAGATCAAGTTGCAGCGGCTTCAAAACGATATCGTTCATAACCCGCTGGTTGCCGCTTTCGATGGCCACGTTAATGCCGATGCACCCGGCCTCTTTCAATAGATCGAGCATTTCATCATCGAGGGCGAAAATGGCGAAGGCGGCAATAATAAATTTGAGGTTCAGTTTGCTGTCGATTAGTTGCCGGAGAAGTTCCTTAAAAAACTTCTTTTTGATGACCATATTGTCGTCGTCGATCAAAAAAGACTTGAGCCCGAATTTCTCTTTCAAATAGGCAAGCTCTTCGATGACCTGTTCCGGTTTTGGCGAACGAACGCTTTTACCACTGATGGCTTCAACCTGGCAGAAGGAACAACCGACAGGACAGCCCCGGGTAATAACCGTACGGACAAAAGGAAATTCCGGCGGGCGCAAAGGCCCGTACCGGGCGCCAACCACGACGTAATCCTCCATCCTGACGAGGCCGTAATCGGGCATGGGCAACAAACTCAGATCGTGGATTAGCGCATGGCTTTGAACCGATATCCGATCGTCTTCCCGGTACACCAGGCCTTCCTTGGGAAAATCGCCGGCGCCGATCAGAAATTTGATCAGGTCCCGCAGGACATATTCGCCTTCGCCACGAACGGCATAGTCGATGTTAAGATCGGATATAACATTTTCGAACTCGATGGTGACATGAACACCGCCGGCGATAACGACCGTGTCCTTTTTGATTTTCTTAACGGCTTCTGCGGCGGTATGCAGAATAGAAGAGTATTCGGAAGTCAGCATCGAAATTCCAACATAGTCGGGTTGAATTTCAGCGATTTTTTCGGCGAACTCGCTTAGGGACATGTCGTAGAATTGCGCGTCGATGATCGTGACATCGACATCGTCTTCGACCATTTTCCCCAATAGGCACAGAATCGCCGGATTCAAATTCCAAACGGTTTGAATATCGACTTTGTGCCACCTCATATTCGGGTAGACCAATACGAGTTTTTTGCGGTTCATGTGTTCCTCACTAGGGAGCCACTATAGCCGACGAACATTTAAAAAAAATTACCAATCAACCAAAGAAACGGACAGGCGCAGTAGGGCTCGTTCACCAGATTTAGTCAAATGACTTCAATACGGTATCTTTATACTGGCGGATCGCCTCTTCATCACCTGCTTGGGGCGACCAATTGGGGTGAACCGTATCCTCGCCCGGAATAAAGGGTCCGGACTTGCTTTCATGGAATATTACTAAATCCGAGAGCGGAAACATAGCGTGGGCAATGCCGACGGGAATTCGTGCGATAACATTGTCGTGGAGTGTCATTCTTCGCTTGTCGATAACTTGTCCAACATCATCGAAAAAGGGTATGCCGAGCTCGCCTTCCAGCAAATGATAGCTTTCGCCGTTTTTTAAATGCTCATGCGGGCGGTAATAATTCGAATTGCGGTGAACAATGATCATATTCTGAAACGATGCTTCAGGACTGCTGTGCAGGCAAATTCGAACGTCGCTATTCTCCAATGCCGAAAAACCCTTAAGCGCGTCTACCATTTTTCTGTCGACGATAGGAGAACCGGCGCGACAGAAAAACGACGGGGACAGGGCATTGGCATCCTCAACCAAATCATATTCTTCTTTTATTGCATCCCAGAGTGGGCTGGCGAAGTCATTCATGCCATTGCCATTTTATTGCTGAAGTTCGATGTCGGCTGATCCATAAATGGACTGGGCAAATATTGCGCACATATCTTCGACCGCGCTGAAGACTAATCCGGCTTCTTGGCAGATGCGGTCAGAATTCAATGACACATCTCTTGGCCGGTCCTCAAGAAAAACGAAATCGTTGATGCCGCAGGGCGATATTGAAGCCTTTACGGGAAGAAATTTATCGACAGCGCCCGCAAGGCAGCGCAACATTTCTAAGCGGCTCATGCCGTTTGGTCCGCCCACGTGGTAAGTGCCCGATAAATTACGTTCGACGGACGCTTGGCAGGCGTTAACCACATCCTCAATGAATATTGGACTGAACAACTGATCTTCGGCGCATTCAATACTATTTTCTGATTCGAGCGATTGGAGCCAATCCATAAACAACGTACCGTCACCCGGGGCGTCTCCATACATGCGCGACAGCCTCAAGATGACAAAATGATCGCAGACCGATTTGATATAATCTTCGATGACCAATTTTTGACGACCGTAGGTCATTATCGGACGTGCTTCATCGTCCTCGACATAAGGGGCCGCAGAGCCGTCAAATACAACTTCTGTCGAAGTGAATATGGGAAGAATCTTCCATTTATTGATTTGGTCGATAACCCGCTTCACGGCGTCTATGTTTAAGGCGTTCGATGCAGACAAATCCTCGGCGCATTTATTGGGATTCGATTCCGCAATTAAAACGAAGGCATGACTAATTCCCTCGGGATCACGGATCACATCGTCCAGTTTCATCTTGAGAGCGTCAAAAAATACGCCATCGTCGATTGGCGTGTTGCAATAGGTCGCGATAACCTGATTTTGATCAAATCGTTTCGACAAACGGCGGCCCAGATCGCTTGATGCGCCAAGTATCAGAATTTTATTCGCCATTTCGATCCATTTGATATCTCATTATATTAGAGAAGATTTCTCTTTTTCCGAGTTTGGAAGTGTTGTTCTATCAATGCAAGTAAATTGACCGTCCAAAATGTATTCGCCGATCATTTCATTCTTTTTACGACTTATAAGCATTTCCGGTGTTATCATTTACCCTGCGTATAGCCCCATAAAACTTGATTCTTGCTGAATGTGGTAACAGGTTATGTCATCACCGATCAAAATTCGTTTCGCCTCGTTGACGCACGAAGGCCATCACTGCGACAATGTCCCCTTGGGCATCGCTATGGTGGCTTCTTACGCCGTTAAGCGGTTTGGCGACAAAATTGACGCGCGGATTTTTAAAAGCCCAAACTCATTGATGAAATCGATCGAAGAATCCATGCCGGATGTAGTCTGTTTTTCCAGTTACACCTGGAATTTTCGGATTTCCTACGAAATCGTGCGCCGGATTAAAGAGAAATCTCCTGGCACCGTCGCCGTGTTTGGCGGACCTAACTTTCCTTTGGTTACGGACGAGCAGGAACGTTATCTCCGCACCCATCCATTGATCGATTTTTTTGTATTTCGGGAAGGGGAATATGCCTTCGCCGAACTCTTGAATGTGTTGATTGATCAGGACTTCGATCTGAACAGTATAAGTGCCGGGCGGATAGAGGTGCCCAACACCTATTATGTTGCAGAAAACAACTTGGTCGTGGGCTCCAGCATGCCGCCCATTTTAGACTTGGACGAAATTCCGTCACCGTATTTGGCGGGCATGTGCGATGAGTTTTTGGCCGATCCGAAAATCGTGCCGCTTTTACAGTTTGCCCGTGGATGTCCGTTCAAGTGCAATTTTTGCCAGGAAGGGGAAAGTTATTTCAACAAGGTCAGGCGCTTCTCTGGTGAACGCGTAGAACAGGAACTGCGCTATGTTGCCGCCCGAACGAAGTGCCCCAACCTGCAAGTCGCCGATTCAAATTTCGGCATGTACAAAGGGGATCTGGAAATTTGCCGTCAAGTGGCGGCAATTCAAAAGGAATTTAACTGGCCCGACTATCTCGTAAATTTCGCCGGGAAAAACCAGAAGGACAGAGTGCTTGAAGCGGTGAGAACCATTTCCGGCTCGCATTTTCTCAGCGCCTCGGTTCAGTCGACCGACGCTGCCGTGCTAAAAGCCGTGGAAAGGGAAAATGTTTCTCTGGATCAGATGATTCACGTTGCACGGGAAGGGGCCGATTTAAACGCCAGCAGTTTCGCCGAAATTATTCTGGCCCTGCCGGAGGACACCAAGGCAGCGCACATCAAATCAATGGCCGATATGATCGAGGCGGAAATCAATGTCGTCCGATCTCATCAGTTTCTAATGCTCAAAGGATCTTCAATCTGCTCGGACGCCAACAAGGCGAAGTACCGAATGGAAAGCCGGTACCGGGTCATGCCACAGACAGTCGTTCCCTATGAATTTTTCGGTGAGACCTTTTTTGCGCCAGAGATCGATGAAATTTGCGTCGCCAGTCAGACCTTGTCCTATGAAGATTATCTTTTCTGCCGGCAATTCAATTTGACGGTCGAAATATTTTACAACAACGGGATATTTGCCGAACTGTATAAATTCCTGCAATTGAGAGATATTTCCATTTCAAAACTTATCGAAGACATTCACGCCTATATTTTTGAGAATAAACAGCCCTTGTCAGCCATCTATAAAGATTTTCTCGTTGAGACCGAAGAACTATGGCGTACCGAGGAGGAATTGGCGGAACTGTTCACACATTCTGACTTCATCCAGGATTATCTCGACGGGCGCGCCGGCAACAATGAACAGCATATTTACCGTACACGTGCGGTCTTCACCTGTATGGAGGCAATTCACGAGATTGCTTTTGAAGTGGCGCGGCAGTCCTTGATGGAGGCGGGACTACTCGACGATCAATCGAATCTCTATATCTCCGAACTTAAGAATTACAGTCTATTGAGAAAAGACGATCTGCTTTCTTTGGACAAAGTCGAACAGCAGCGGTTTCATTTCGATTTTGCCGCGTTGAGCGATATCAGATTTGAAAACGATCCTTTCAACTTTCATCGCCCTCACGGTCTAGATATCGTCGTCAAACACAGCGATGATCAGAAAACACTGATTAAGAAATATATAGATTTGTATGGTACGACAGAAAAGGGCCTCGGCTATATTTTGAGCGCCATGTCGAACTTCAACAATTTTTATCGCCAAGTCGAAGGCGTTGAGCAATCAGAGCACAGCAACGTCGCCTGATCAGTCGTCCGAGAGCACATGTTCAGTGGCAATCAGGGCTCAATCTGGCGCTAACTGAACATCTTCAAAAGTTCAGCGGCATCTTCATCCAGGTGAGAAACTTCCAAAAAATTCCGGATATAAGCGCATTCCCGGCAGGCGTCGATTTCATTTTTTTTGAGTGACAGTTGTTTTAAGCGGAATTCCTTCAATTGATGGCCAAGCCAGATTTCCTTCATGGATTTTTGGTTGGCGTCTCCGATAATTGTGCCGTGACACCAGTCGACGGCGCAGGCGGATACTTCTCCGTTGAAATTTACGTTCATGGAATAAAAGGGGGCCGGGCATACATTTCTTTCAGCTGTGGCGTGGGTTCTTTTTTGATTTAAGTTTACCTCGGTACCGAGGGCAAAATCCTTGATGTCTGATTTATTCCACGGTCTCAAGTTCTCGATATTGATCAGGTGAGAAATAGGGGAGAACTCCTTAAGAAATTTTTCTTTTTCCTGTTCACTCAGTCCGATATCGACAATTTTGACATACAATTCAGTGGCGCTTTTGCGGCGTTCGATCAGATCAAATAAATGGGCGACGTTATCGACGATATTTTGATAGTTACCATAATTCTGGGTTACTTCCTTGTAGCCCGCCGTCGAGACATGCTCGACGGATACCCTTATATGATCGATACCGGAATCGATCAGGTCGGTGGCCATTGAATGGTCCAGCAAGGCGCCATTGGTCACCGTCATAATTTTCTTTGTGACGTTTTTTGATTTGGCGTATTCGATCATTTGAGGAAGCTCTTTGCAGAGTAACGGCTCTCCGTCCTTCGAAAAGTTGATGAGGCGGATTTGCTCATCGAACTCAGTCAGGTCATCGATTATTTTCTGAGCGAAAGCGAGGCTCATATTGCCTTTCGGCCGGCCGACTTTCTTAAGCAGTTCGAAGTCACCGGTCGGACAGAACACACATTTGAAATTGCACTTGTTAGAGGGCTCGATCATCACGCTCCAAGGCGCTTTCAGTGGTAGATGATCGGCGAGCCGATCGTAGGATGCATAAAACGTCCTCCGGAATTTGGATACTTTCGCCGCGTAGTCGACTTGCACTTTCATATTGAGCAGTTCCGATATCGCTTATAGATTTCAATAGTTTCGTTTCGAAGCTTAGCGTGTCGATGCAAAACAATTTTTATTAAACAAATATATTTAACCAATATTGCCGCTGATGAAATATATCGCCAATGACGTTTTTGCTTAATTCAAAAGATCATTCAAATGCCACATTATCTTTACCCGGATATTTGCCCGGATTTTGTTTTTTCCCGAGATGGATTTATAAGGTTAAAGCAGTTCCTATATGTTTATAAAATTAAGCCCCCTGTATAGCACATAGAATTCGAGTATTTGTTAATGCCAAACGCCATTCTTATCGCTACCAGCCTGGCACCCGGTGATCGCATTGGTTTGCAAAAACGGGCGGTGAACAGTTGGTTGGAAAACGGATTTCAAGTTCGATCATACAACGATGCGAAGGAAGCGGAACTAATCCGTGACGAATTTCCTGACGTTCAATTTCAGGCTGTAGATCGCACGGCCCAAGCCTATTTGGGTAAACCTTTAGTATTCGTCTCAGATATCTTAAGTGATTTAGGTGCCGGAGAAAATGGCATCTGCGGCATCGTGAATTCCGACATATTTTTTCGGAACAGCCCGGATTTGGCAGGATTTCTATTCGAGCATGCAAACGACTCTATTGTATTGGGCGCGCGTCTCGAAGTTGAAAATTACGATGACGACGAGGGGAAACCAGACCCGTTCGGGATCGATTACATTTTCATGCCATCCGGATTGATAAGCAAATTATCGGAATCAGAATTCATATTGGGTATGCCGCTTTGGGATTACTGGCTGCCATTTGAAGCCATATGCCAGGGAATACCGGCAAAACGTTTAGATCCGCCAATTGGCCTGCACGTTTCCCATGACAGTGAATGGGGCGAAAATATATTTGCCTTCGGCAATATTTTAGTTCAAACGATCGTTCATGGTATTCGTCGGCAGAATGGGACGGATGGATGGGCGGGCGCCACCGCGGCGCTAATTAACTATCACCATGAACGACTGCGAAGTAAGGTTCAAGAAAGTGATGTGAATCAAGATGACGATGATTTACGAATGAGTCACATGACCGCGTTGGCTGATTTTTACGACAGCCTATCGCAATTTTCATTCAGCTATATTGTGGATAGGTCCGATCAAATCAGTTTTCTACCGGTACCAAAAACCTGATTTTTTTCCTTTTTGTTCCACAACCCCCATGCGATAATGATTCTCAAGATAAAAAATCCTGCATTATCAGGGGACTTGAGGGGAATGAGGAAAAAGGGGGACGGGTATCGCGTCCTGATTTACAGCCATGACAGTTTCGGGCTTGGCCACCTAAGACGGTGCCGGGCCATCGCTCACCATCTGGTGGGCGAGTATAATAAGCTGTCCGTATTGATACTGTCGGGCTCGCCCATCATCGGCAGTTTCGACTTTCGCGCACGGGTGGATTTTGTCCGGGTTCCCGGTGTCATCAAGCTGCGCAACGGTGAGTATACCTCGCTAAATCTCCATCTCGACATTGAACAGACCATGGAGCTTCGAGGCTCCATCATCCAGCATACGGCGGATGTGTTCGATCCCGATATTATGATCGTCGACAAAGAGCCACTGGGACTGCGCGGCGAAGTTGGTGACACGCTGCATATGCTGAAAAAGCGGGGCACGACCCTGATCCTGGGGCTGCGTGACGTCATGGATGAACCGGCCTTGTTGGTGCCGGAATGGGAAAGAAAAAACGTTATTCCCGCGTTGGAGGACTTGTTCGACGAGCTTTGGGTCTACGGCTTGCCGCAGATCTATGATCCTCTCACCGGTGTCGATTTGCCGGAATCAGTGCTCAGGAAAATGGTGTATACCGGCTATCTCAGGTATAGCGTGCCGCAAGCGTCCAGCGTTACGCCGACATCGAAAATGGATAAGCCCTATTATCTGGTGACCGCCGGCGGCGGCGGGGATGGTGAATTCCTTATCGAATCCGTGCTCAGCGCCTATGAGACCGATAGAGCCATTCCCTATCCTGCCTTAATGGTGTTCGGACCATTTATGCAAATCGAAAAACAGGAAGAGTTTCTGGCGCGAATTAGTCACCTGGATAATGTGGAAGCTCTGACCTTTGATGCTCATTTTGAACATTTGACCCAGAACGCCGTCGGTGTCATCGCTATGGGCGGCTACAACACATTCTGCGAGATACTGTCCTTCGATAAGCCGAGTCTGATTGTGCCGCGCACCGAACCACGTATGGAACAATATATCCGCGCCACGCGGGCACAGGAACTAGGCCTGTTGTCCGTCCTGGAAGATAAGGACGCCCAAGACCCGCGGCAGATGGCGACCGCCTTGCGCCAGCTAACCCAGCAACGGCCGCCTTCGAACATTATCCTACCCGGGCTGCTGGATGGATTGCCCAATATCAGCCGTCTGGTTGATAAGCACTTCAAACGGGAACGTCCTTCCGATCTCGCCGTCGTCGGTCAAAACCAATAGGCGAGGCCGCTATGGCCAAACCGACCGCCATCGTTCTTAAAGGGTATCCACGCCTGTCGGAAACTTTTATCGCTCAGGAAATAAAGGCGTTGGAGAAGTATGGCCTGCCGATTACCCTGGTATCTCTGAGACACCCGACGGATACCAAAACTCATCCCGTTCATCAGGAAATAAAAGCTGGGATCAATTACCTGCCAGAGTATCTCTACCGTTCACCTTGGCGGGTGTTGAAGGCCTGGATAAAAGTCCGCCGATGGCCCCGCTACAGCGAAACCTTTGCCGTCTGGCGGCGGGACTGGCAACGGGACCGAACCGCCAATCGGTTAAGGCGATTCGGCCAGGCCTTGGTACTGGCAAGCGAGTTGCCCGACGAGATCGGACATATTCATGCCCATTTTCTGCACACACCGGCGTCGGTGAGCCGGTATGCGGCCATGCTGACGGGCAGGACCTGGTCATGTTCGGCCCATGCCGTCGACATATGGACCAGCCCGGAATGGGAACTAAGGGAAAAACTAAAGGACTGTCAGTGGCTGACGACCTGCACCCGGACCAACAGCGAATATTTAAGTAGCCTGACAAATAATGCTGAAAATATTCACTTGGCCTACCACGGCATTGATCTGGACCGGTTTCGGGAAAATCCGACTAAGGATTATAGCCGGTCCGGAGAATTGGAGAGTGACCCGGTCCGTATCCTTTCCGTCGGCCGCGCCGTCGAGAAAAAAGGCTATCCCGAATTGCTGACGGCGTTGTCGAAGCTACCCGACAGGCTCAATTGGCGGTTTGTTCATATCGGCGGCGGCGCCATGATCGGTGACCTAAAGCAACTTGCCGATAGGTTGGAAATAAGTGGCCGGATAGATTGGCTGGGCGCCCGTTCACAAGAAGACGTGTTGGAACAGTACGGCCATGCTGACATCTTCGCCTTGGCCAGCCGGGTGGCGAAAAATGGCGACAGAGACGGTCTGCCGAATGTATTGATGGAGGCACAGTCCCAGGGGATTCCATGTGTTTCGACCCGCGTATCGGCAATTCCCGAACTGATCGAGGACGGTGTAACCGGTTTGTTGGCCGATCAGGACGATATTGCGGGTCTCACCGCCAGTTTGAGCAAACTAATCGCGAACCCACAATACCGCGAGCAAATTGGCAAAGCCGGTAATGAAAATGTCCGGCGGAAATTTGCCTTTTCGAGTTGCGTTGAATACATTGCAAAGCTATTTGCGCTGGGACCGCAAAGCGATGCCGGGCGGCGGAATTCCTCTGTTGAAACCGCATAGTCTATTGAAAGAAAAACAATAAATGACCCGCCTTATACTAATTCGTCACGGTACGACGGACTGGAACAGCCGCCATTTGGTGCAAGGACGGACCGATGTTCCTTTGAGCGATCATGGGGTGGAAGAAGTAAATTCCTGGCATATTCCCGCGGAGTTTATGGATTACCAATGGGTGGCCAGCCCGTTGAAACGGGCGTTGGAAACGGCCGGCCTATTGTCTCAAAAAGAACCTTCCACGGATGATCGATTGATGGAAATGGAGTGGGGGGAATGGGAAGGACAACGGCTGGCTGATCTCAGGGCGGAACTGGGCGATCTTATGGTGGCCTGGGAGGCGAAAGGGTTGGATTTCAGGGCGCCCGGCGGCGAAAGCCCCCGAGACGTCCAGGCGAGAACAAAACCTTTTTTGCAGGATATTGCCAAGCGTGGCCAACCGACCGTGGCGGTCACCCATAAAGGGGTCATCCGGGCTTTGTATTCTGCGGCGACCGGCTGGGATATGACTTCCAAGGAACCGGAACGAATCGAAGACGGATGCTGGCATTCCTTTCGTTTGGCGGAGGATGGCTTATTGAGCACCGAAAAGCTCAATATGGATATGACGGGTACGAAATGACCGGACGGGTGTTGTTTTATGTCCAGCATCTGCTGGGAATTGGTCATCTCAAGCGGGTGGTGACCCTCGCCAGGGCCATGAAAGACGCCGACCTCGCCGTCACGGTGGTGACCGGCGGTGAAGAAGTTGAAATACTGGATTCGGCCGGACTGGACTTCGTGCAACTGCCGCCCCTCCGGACTGCGGATAGAAGTTTCTCAAAATTGGTTGACGGTTCAGG
Source organism: uncultured Rhodospirillaceae bacterium (assembly GCA_964574215.1). Lineage (GTDB taxonomy): Bacteria > Pseudomonadota > Alphaproteobacteria > Rhodospirillales > UBA2165. Next base: position 64,810 of record CAZNLR010000009.1, read on the forward strand.
GAATGAAGTGGACGACGCCTACAAAGATAGCCGCCGAAATCGACTTTTAAACCTGTTCCATGACCTGAAACCACGTGTTCTGATCATCGAATTGTACCCCTTCGGCCGGGGCATGATGCGGTTTGAATTGCTGCCTCTGTTGGAGGCCGCCAAAAACGCCAATCCGAAACCGCAAATCGTATGTTCCGTCCGCGATATCCTGGTGCAAAAAAACAGGCCCTGGCGGGATGCGGAAATGGTTGCGGACGCCAAGGCGTCGTTCGACCATATCCTGGTTCATGGCGATCCGGATTTCATCAAATTCGGTGATACTTTCGACGCGGCGGACCAGCTAACGGACATGCTGCACTACACCGGTTACGTCGTGGACCCGTCGGTTTTTGACGGTAGCTCCGGCGATCAGGGAACCGGCGAAGTCATCGTATCGTCCGGAAGTGGCGCCGTGGCGGAAAAATTAATGCGAACCGCTCTGGAAGCCAAACAACTATCGACACTGAAAGACAGTCGATGGCGGCTTTTGGTCGGGCATAGTTTGCCGCAGGAAATTTTTATTGAATTAGCGAATCAGGCGGCCCCCCTGGAAAATGTGGTCGTGGAACGCGCCCGCGCGGATTTTGTGCAGTTACTGAATAATTGCCGCCTTTCCATATCCCAAGGCGGGTATAATACGGTGATGGAGGTTCTGGCGACCGGCGCCCCCGCAGTGGCCGTTCCATATGCCGGCGGTCACGAAACCGAACAAACCAGACGTGTCGGAAAATTGGCCGAAAAAGGTTATTTACAAATGATTCCGGAAGAAGAACTGACGGTAGAAAATTTAGTTGCGGCGATTGATAGTGCCGGGTCGCGGAATCGGGAAAAAAAGATTACACTTAACCTAGAGGGCGCCGCGGCAACGGCGAGGTTGATTTCTCAATGGATGTGATAAGAAAATAAACCTAATGGTTTTTTTTAGGAAAAACATTGCTTAAAATTTGTGTTACAAAGAACACGACGTTCAGATTTATAATAAGAATGAATAAAGGCTCACGGTCTCGGGAACAATAAATGGAAAAAGGCTTATTCAAATACGTCCTCCGTTACAGCAAGAAGGAGCAAATTTTTCTTGGCTGTATGGCGATACTGTCTTTTCCCTTCTATTTTATATCGCTCGATATACCCAAGCAGATCGTCGACGATGCGCTCGGTGGCAAAAAGGGTAGTAAGGAACTCGCTTTTCCCAAAGAATTTTTGGGAATGGAATTTGAACAAATTCCTTATTTGATGATGCTCTGCCTGCTGTTTTTGGTGCTCGTTTTCATCAATGGCGGATTTAAGTATTTTATCAACGTTTATCGCGGCGCCGCGGGCGAACGTATGTTGCGCCGGCTGCGGTATCAGTTGATCGAACGGGTCCTGCGCTTTCCGCTGCCTCAGTTCCGCAAAACCTCGCAAGGCGAAGTCGTATCCATGGTGACCCTGGAAACGGAACCTTTGGGGGGCTTTTTTGGCGATTCACTTTCGTTGCCGACTTATCAGGGTGGCATGCTGATAACCCTGATGGCTTTTATGCTGATCCAGGACTGGAAACTCGGTGTCGCTGCTTTGGCGCTTTATCCGCTGCAGATTTATCTGATCCCGAAATTGCAGAGACGCGTGAATATGTTGGGAAAAGAGCGGGTCAAGACTGTTCGGTCTCTATCCGAGAGAATTGGAGAGGCGGTCACCGGCGCCCACGAAATTCACGCCAACGATACGTCGCAATATGAACTATCTGATTTTTCCAGCCGGTTAGGCAAAATTTACGACATCCGTTACGAAATATACCGCCGAAAGTTCTTTATTAAATTTCTCAATAACTTCCTGGCGCTGTTGACACCATTCTTCTTCTATTCCATCGGCGGCTGGCTGGTTATTAAAGGTGATATTTCGATGGGGGCCCTGATCGCCGTTCTGGGCGCTTACAAAGATGTCTCGGCGCCGTGGAAAATGCTGCTGACCTGGTACCAGCGCCTGGCCGATTCGCGCATTAAATACGAACAACTGATCGATAAGTTCGAAATCGCCACGCTGCAGGACGAAAACAAACTGACCGCAGAGCCGGAAGGAGACTTATCCTTTCAAGGGCCACTGGTGGCTTCGAATATCAGTTTTCACGAGGATGACGGCCTGAAAGTCGTCGATGGGGCGTCCATGACCGTAGAATTGCCCCGTCATTTTGCCGTGACCGGGTCACCGGGTGGCGGTAAAGGCGAATTCTCTCAAATGTTGGCCGGCCTCTTGAACCCGTCCGGCGGCAATATAACTATCGGCGAAAAGAATATCGCTGATTTTCCCGAGGCGATCACCGGGCGGCGGGTATCTTATACCGGTCAAGAGCCTTACATTTTCGCCGGCACGATTGGCGACAATCTCCTTTATGGCCTGAAACACAGGCCCATTCGGGAACCTGAATATTCAGACGATGACAAAAGCGAAAGAGCGCGGCAGGTCAGCGAATCTGAAAGTTCGGGAAATAGTGTGTACGATCCGAAAGCCGATTGGGTGGACCGTTCCGTCATTGGTGCCGAGGGCGAAGCCGAAATGATAGATAAAATGACCCACTATTTGGATTTAGTGGGACTGGAAGAAGATGTCTTCCATATCGGGTTGCGTCAACGTATCGAAGGTAGTCACGGGCGGAATCTGGTCGACCAGATTTTGCATGCCAGGCAGGCGCTGAAACAGAAATTGGAAGACCGGCATATTTCAGATTATGTCGAATCGTTCGATAAGGAATCATTCAATGCCAATGCTTCGGTGGCCGAAAATATTTTGTTCGGGACGCCGGTTGGTGACGAATTCGAAATCGACAATCTCGGTGAGAACAGTGTCGTTCTCGATGTGCTCGATGCCTGTGGCCTGTGCGATGAATTTCTCCACAAGGGGCACCGGCTGGCGGAAATTATGGTCGATCTGTTTCGCGACCTGCCGCCCGACCATGAATTTTTCGAGCGTTTCAGTTTTATCGATTCGGACGATTTACCCGAATTTCAGCACATGCTCCAACTTATCTCCCAAGACGGATTGGATAGTCTAAAGGACGAGGAGCGGGCGCGGCTGAGGGCTCTGCCGTTTAAACTCGTTCCTGCACGCCACCACCTCGGTTTGGTAGAAGAAGATTTCCAGAAACAATTGCTGGAAGCGCGCAGGGTATTTGCCAAAAATCTGCCCGAAGAGATGAAGGATTCAGTTGAATTCTTTGATGTAGAGCATTGCAACAAGGCAAGCTCGGTTCAGGACAATATCCTATTCGGGAAACTGGCCAGCGAACGTGCGGAAAGTGCTGACAAGGTGGGTGAAGTCCTGGCGGAGGTCGTGGCCGAAACCGGTCTCCGGCCGGAAATTATTAATCTCGGACTTTCTTATAACGTGGGTATAGGAGGTGCGCGCCTGTCGTCGATCCAACGGCAAAAACTGGCCATAGCCCGAGGTCTGGTCAAGCAACCGGACTTCTTCATAATGAACGAATCCCTGTCGAGCCTCGATTCGGAAAGCATGGAGGCGGTGGTAGAACGCGTTCAAGCCGAGCAGCAGGGAAAAAGCTTCCTGATGGTGCCGAGTGAAGCTGAAGCGAAAGGCCAGTATGACCAGGTGTTCTCGATGGAAAGCGGCAGGATCGAAGATCAAAAACATTTGGCCGAAGGCGATTCCGAGGTACAACCAGCGGCGGCGGAAGCGGATCAAGCCGCATCCGAAGAAGAGGTCGAGGGCGGCTTCGGTGAGGAGATCGACGTCCTGGCGAGCGTTCCGATGTTTGCCGGACTGGACCGGTCGCGTTTGAAACTTTTGTCATTTGCCAGTGAGCGTTTCTCCTATGAAGAGGGTGAAACCGTTTTTCTTCAAGGCGAGATCGGCGATAACGCTTACGTCGTATTGGAAGGTGAGGCGGATGTCATCCTGGAAACGTTGGATGGACCCAAAAAACTTGTGACCATGGCCAAAAACGACCTCTTTGGCGAGCTGGCGCTGCTGTGCGATGCGCCCCGAACGGCGACCATTAAAGCGGGGTCGGATCTCACGCTGATGAGCATTTCGAAGGACATATTCGTTAAACTGGTCGCGGAAGATGTCGATATGAGCGCCCGGTTAACCCGCTCGGTTGCCGACCGGTTGGAACGAACAACCCGCGATCTCAGCGATGCCTCAACCGTGCGCGATGTCGTTACCAACCTGCCGGATAAACGCCTGTTTGCCGACCGGATGCGTCTTACCCAGGCGCAAAATAAACGGTTTGATCAGAATTCAGCCCTCTTGTGGTTCGACGCCGACAAAAATTTCCAAATCAATGGCGCTCTAAATGACGAAGACAAAAATCTGTTCTTGCGGGAAGTTGCGGATCGGGTCGATGCTTGTACCCGGGAAACCGATACGGCGGCGCGTGTTTCCGACACGATGTTTGCCATCATTGTCAGTCCTTTAATAGAGGAGCGTAGCCCCATTCTCCTCGCGGAACGTATCGCCAATAAATTGGCGGCGCCAATTCAGGTAAATGGGCATCAACTCCAAAGTACCGGTATTTGCGAATTTCGCTATGTGCCGCTGGAGGAGATTGAACCCGACGATCAAATGAGTATTCTCCAATCAGAAGCCGGGGAAGTCCTGACCTTCAGTGGTTCGGCCTAACGTGAAAACAAAGAGTAATGAAGACCGACCACGCCTATTCTCCTAACAGCCTGCGCGCAGATTATTTTAAGGCGCTCGTTGGAATGCTCGCCTGCTGGGCGCCTTTTGCCTACGGCGCGGAGGTCAGTGGCGGCATGATGATCCTGCTGGTATGCGGCGGCTTATTCGGTTTGCTCGCCATCCGCACAATGATGAAGTCGTTGACGAAATTTTCACTCAACGGCGAGGGATTAAAGGTCAATTTTCCCATGCGTCGGGAAATCAGTTGGCATGAACTGACCTTTTTATCGTTGTCTTACTATTCGACTTGGCGAAACGGCGACAATGGCTGGATGCAGTTGACGCTAAAAGACGGAAGAAAATCTCTTCGTTTGGAGTCGAACGTTTCCGGATTCGAAGACATTGTTGGCAATGCATTGGCCGCCGCCCACACGGCGCGACTGCAACTTGACCAAAAAACACTGCGAAATGCCGAGGCGATGAATTTCACCGGTCCCGCCGGTGCGGTGAGAGGGGACGAGCAGCTGGCATGAACGCATTGTTGCAGGTGAACGATTTATCGGTGGAATTCAAGGTGCAAGCCGGCACGGTGCCCGCCGTGCAGGGGGCTTCTTTCGCCGTTCGGCCGGCGTCCACCGTAGCTATTGTCGGTGAATCGGGATCCGGTAAATCGACCATCGCCCAGGCTGTAATGGGGATATTGCCGAATTCGGCCACCATTACCAGCGGAGAAATTCTGTTCGCCGATCCGCAGCGTTTCGAGACGCACGTGCTGCCGGAAAGGCGCACCCATCTGATTGATATTGCCTCCCTTGACCGTAACGGCAGAGCCATGCAGGCCATTCGTGGCGGCCGTATTTCGATGATTTTCCAGGAACCCATGACGTCGCTTTCGCCTTTACATACCATCGGCGACCAGATCGGTGAGGCCATGATGCTGCATTGTGACGCCACCAAGTTGATGGCGCGTGAAGCCGTCCAGGAAATGTTACGCATTGTCGGTTTTCCCAACCCCGCCAAGGCCCTTGATACCTATTCATTTGAATTGTCCGGCGGTTTGAGGCAGCGGGCGATGATTGCCATGGCGTTGGTTTGCCGTCCCGCCCTGTTGATTGCCGATGAACCGACAACAGCGCTTGATGTCACCATTCAGGCGCAAATATTGAAGCTGATGGCGGACCTTCAATCGGACCTTCAAATGGCCGTTCTGATCATTACCCACGATTTGGGTGTTGTCGCCAATGTCGCCGAGGAAGTTATCGTTATGTATAACGGCCAGGTGATGGAGGCGGGGACGATCGACGATATCTACCGCAATCCTTCGCATCCCTACCTCAAATCCCTGCTTAGGGCCGTACCCCATTTCGACATGAAGCCGGGGGAGCGTCTGGTTCCCATCCGAGAAATTAAAACCACGACCGGTCACCTATTGGCGCCGAGGGACAATTCCGAAAACGACGTCGAGGATTCCACGCCGCTTCTGAGTGTACGCAACATTACAAAAACGTACTCCATTCGAAAAGGCGGCATGTTCGGTAGCGGCGCGGCGGACGTAAAGGCCGTCGATGATGTTAGTTTCGATATTGCCCGAGGAGAAACGTTAGGGCTGGTGGGCGAAAGCGGTTGCGGCAAGACGACGGTCAGTAAAATCATTATGCGGGCCATTGAACCCGACCAGGGTGAAGTGCTGTTCAAGGATAACGGCGATGTCGTGGATATGACCAAGTTGAAAGGCCGGCAGCTCATTCCCTTCCGGACGAAGTATCAGTATGTCTTTCAAGACCCGTTCGGCGCATTGAATCCGCGCATGACGGTCTACGATATTATCAGCGAGCCTTTGGTCATTCACCGTGTCGGCGATGAGTCCTACCGGGCTGAAATGGTCAAGGAATTAATGAATCTGGTGGGACTCGATCCGCGATTTCTGAACCGTTACCCGCACAGTTTTTCCGGTGGTCAGCGCCAGCGCATCAGCATTGCCCGTTCACTGGCCTTGAAACCCGATCTTCTGCTATGCGACGAGCCCGTCTCCGCCCTAGACGTATCGGTTCAGGCTCAAATTCTCAATCTGATGAAGGACCTGCAGCAGGAATTGGGTCTGACCTACCTTTTTGTTTCTCACAATCTGGCAGTCGTTGACTATGTATCCGATAACATCGCTGTCATGTGCGCCGGTCGGCTGATGGAAATGGCGCCCCGTGAAGTTCTTTTCCGGGATCCCATTCATCCCTATACGAGGACTTTATTGTCCGCCGTACCTTATCCCGATCCGGACAGAAAGTTGGATTTCACGTCCCTGATGGAAGAAAAGTCGTCCTTGCCGTCCTTGTGGCCGGAACCCTTTACGCTCAACGGCGAAACCGATGCCAAGATGATTGAAATCGCCGACCGGCATTTCGTCCGCATATCAGGAGATGGCCAGGCGTTGAGGGCGGCGTCGTGAGAAGGTTAACCGGTATAGCCCTCGGAGCCGTATTGGCTTTGATCCCCCTCGGAACACAGGCGGAAACTTCTCCGGCAGTAAACCTGATCGAAACGCCCATGTTCGAGGCCGACGTGACCGCCGGAAAATTGCCGAAAGTCGGTGACCGGTTACCCCAAAATCCCTCTGTCGTGGATATGAAGGAAATGGGATTGGAAAACGGCCGTCACGGCGGAGCGCTCAAGGTGCTGATGGGACGGAAGAAAGACACCAGGCAGATGGTGGTGTACGGCTACGCAAGATTGGTGGGCTACGATAAGAAATTCAATTTGAAACCGGACATTCTGGCGAAAATTGAAGTCGAGGAAGGACGAATATTTACCTTTCATCTGCGACGTGGACACCGCTGGTCCGATGGGCATCCGTTTACCGCGGAGGATTTTCGCTACTATTTCGAGGATGTCGCGCGCGAAAAAGAAGTCCGCAACGAGAGCCTGCCCATCGCCATGGTTGTTGATGGCGAAATGCCGAAATTCGAAGTTCTGGATTCTCATACGGTTCGTTACAGTTGGACCAAGCCGAACCCGTTTTTTCTGCCGAGGCTGGCCGGGGCGCGGCCCATGTTCATCTACCGGCCGGCGCATTATCTGAAACGGTATCATCAGAAATTCGGTGATCCGGCGTTTATCGACGCCGAGATTAAGAAAGCCAAAAAACGCAACTGGGTGGCGTTGCATTACGTCGTCAGCCGTCAATATAAGAACGTCAATCCTGACCTCCCGTCCTTGCAGCCGTGGGTACTGGCGACGCGCCCGCCGGCCAAACGTTTCGTGTTCAGGCGCAATCCGTATTTTCACCGGGTCGATACGGCAGGGCGGCAATTGCCTTATATCGATGAAGTGAAAATGAACGTTACCAACTCGAAACTGATTCCCATTAAGACGGGTTCGGGCGAAAGCGATTTGCAGGCGAGAGGATTGAATTTCAGCAGCATCACGGCGCTCAAACAATCGGAAGCCCAGTTTGGATATTCGACCTTGCTGTGGCGGACGGCCAAAGGAGCGCGGTGGGCGTTGTTCCCGAATTTGAACGCAAAGGACCCCATGTGGCAGAAGCTGATGAGGGATGTCCGGTTTCGGCGGGCCCTGTCTTTGGGAATCAACCGCCATGAAATCAATCAGGTGATTTTTTACGGACTCGCCCGTGAGGCCAACAATACCGTCCTGCCGGAAAGTCCCCTGTATCATCCGGTATACGCCAAACGATGGGCCAAGTTCGATTTGAAACGGGCCAATAAGCTGTTGGATGAAATCGGGCTGACGGAAAAAAATCCTGCCGGTTACCGGCTGTTGCCCGATGGTAATCCGCTGGAAATTACGATCGTATTCTCGACCGAAGAATCCGAACCTGCGGATGTTTTGGAATTGGTCCGCGATAGCTGGCGGCGGATTGGCGTCAAGCTGTTCCCCAAACCCATGCAGCGCGACGTCCTGCGTAACCGGGTCTTCAGCGGATTGGTCAAAATGTCCATGTGGTCCGGCATTGAAAACGGCATTCCGGCGCCTGAATTCAGTCCCAAGGAACTGGCGCCGACGTCGCAGCACCAACTGCAATGGCCGCGCTGGGGACAATTTATGGAAACCAGGGGAAAATCGGGTGTGCCGGTGGATATGCCGTTGGCGAAAAAATTGCTGATCCTCAACGATCAATGGGCCCTGGCGGTGAACCGCGACCAGAAAGTTAAGATTTGGTCCGAGATGTTGGAGATATATACGGATCAAATGTATTCCATCGGCATCGTTTCCAGCGTCCCCCAGGTCATCGTCACCAATTCCCGCCTGCGGAACGTGCCCAAGCTGGCCGTCTACAATTGGGATCCTGGGGCGCATTTCGGCATCTACCGGCCGGATGTATTCTGGTTTGGCGCCGGCGGGAAACGGCAGCCGGAGATGAGGTCGGGTAAATGATCGATTATTTCGTCCGGCGCGTCTTCGTCATGTTGCTGACATTGGTGGTTGTCAGCGCCTTGGTGTTTGTCATCATCCAACTGCCGGAAGGCGACTACCTGACCAGCTACATCACTGAATTGGAAAGCCAGGGTGAGGCGGTCGATCCGCAGAAGATTGCTTATCTCAAGGAAGAGTTCGGCCTGGACAAACCCATCTGGCAACAGTATCTGGGCTGGATCGGCGGAATTCTCCAAGGCGATTTCGGGCGTTCCATCGAATACGACCTGCCGGTGACGGAGGTCATTGGTGAAGTCTTTATCTTTGCCGTTATTCTGAACGCCAGCATCATCTGTTTTATCTATATCGTCGCCTTTCCCATCGGCGTTTATTCGGCGACCCATCAATATAGCTGGGGCGACCACGGGCTGACCTTTGTCGGATTTATCGGGTTGGCGACACCCAACTTTCTGCTGGCGCTGATATTGATGTTTTTGGCGAAAAAATATTTCGGCACCTCGATTGGCGGCCTCATGGACCCGATGTTTGAAAACAAACCTTGGACTTTGGACAAAGTGCTGTCGGTGCTCGAGCATCTGGTTGTGCCGGTGGTTGTGATCGGCACGTCGGGAACGGCCGGTATGATCCGGCGTCTCAGAGCCAACCTGCTGGATGAATTAAATAAACAGTATGTGGTGACGGCCCGGGCCAAGGGCCTGTCCGAGATCAAGTTGCTGGTGAAGTATCCGTTGCGCATGGCGCTCAATCCCTTTATCGCCGATATCGGCAATCTGCTGCCGCAGGTGGTGTCCGGCTCGGTGATTGTCGCCGTTATCATGGATCTGCCGACCACCGGTCCGATCTTGCTGGATGCGTTGCGCAGCCAGGATATGTTCCTGGCCGGATCGTTCTTGCTGTTTGTGTCGTTCCTGACGGTGGTCGGCATGTTTGTGTCCGATTTGCTGTTGGCGGTCCTCGATCCCAGGATCAGGTTGGGGGGGACGGCCAAATGAGCGAGAAGCTAACCCATTTCGTTTCCCAAGAGCCGTTCGATCCTCATGAAATCGAAGCCTTGACGCCTGAGCAGGAGAAGTTCTACCTGGCCTCCCAATGGCGCATGATGTGGTGGCGTCTGAAACGCCACAAGCTGGCGGTGGCGTCGGGCCTGGTGTTGCTGGTCATGTATTTGGCTATTGTCATCGCCGAGTTCCTGGCGCCCTACGAGCTGCAAACCCGCCACACCGACCACATATTCGCGCCGCCCCAGGGTATTCATTTATTCCATGACGGGGCATTCGTCGGCCCCTTCGTTTACGGCCAGGACTACAGCCTCAATCTGGCCACCCTGAAAAGGGAGTACACCAATAATCCCAGTAAAATTCAGCGGCTCCGGTTCTTCTGTAAGGGGGACCCCTACGAATTCTGGAACCTGTTCGAAGCCAGCCGACACTTTATCTGTCCGGCGGAGAACGGCACTTTCTTTTTCCTCGGCACCGACCGCATGGGTAGGGATATCTGGTCGCGCATTATCTACGGCGCGCGCATTTCCCTGACGGTGGGTCTGGTCGGCATCAGCCTGAGCTTTCTCCTGGGCATCTCAATCGGCGGCGCGGCCGGATATTTCGGCGGTTGGGTCGATAATTTATCCCAGCGGACCATCGAAATTCTGCGTTCCATCCCCGAACTGCCCTTGTGGATGGGCCTGTCAGCCGCCCTGCCGGAAGATTGGAGCCCCATCGCCGTCTTCTTCGGCCTGACGTTGATCCTGGCGTTGGTGGACTGGCCGGGCCTGGCCCGCGCGGTGCGCTCTAAATTGCTGGCGCTCCGGGAGGAGGATTTCTGCACCGCCGCCACGCTGATGGGGGCGAAACCGAAACGGATCATTGGCCGCCACCTGCTGCCCAATTTCATGAGCCATCTGATTGCCTCGGCCACGCTCTCAATTCCATCCATGATCCTGGCGGAAACGGCGCTGAGCTTCTTAGGTCTGGGTCTGCGCCCGCCGGTTACCTCCTGGGGTGTCATGCTGGTGGAAGCCCAAAACTTCCAAGCCGTTGCCGTCTATCCCTGGCTTTTGTTACCGGCGGTGCCGGTGATCATCACCGTATTGGCCTTCAACTTCTTCGGTGATGGGCTAAGAGACGCGGCTGATCCTTATAAATAAGGGACGGTATCTCCATTGCCGCTTAAGCAGGCGGCGGAGCGACGCCACGGCGGTATAAATGCCAGGTGGCATGGCCCAATATCGGTAACGTCACAAAGAGGCCGATCAGGCCGGACAGCAGGGAAATGGCGATCAGAACCGCGATGGTGACGCACCAGACAGCCATAACGCGGGGGTTCTGAGTGACGAACCGAACGCTGGTGATCATGGCCGTGATGAAATCTATGTCCCGATGAAACAGCATCGGAATAGATACGACAGAGTAGGAAAACACTCCGAAGGCGATCAAAGCGCCGGCGGTATTGCCGACCAACAGGAACAGCCAACCGGCGGGCGTGGTAAAGACGATATCGATAAGCTCCGAAAAACTGAAAAACCGCATGCCCATGAAGCCAAATGACAGCAGCGCCGCGATATCCATCCAGATAAACAGGGAGAAACCGGTTACCAACGCCATCCAGCCCAAATCGCGGCCAAACATGGATTTCACCGAACCGAAAACAACGCGCCAGGAAAGCGCCTGCTTTCCCTCTTTCCGGCCGTTCTCCAGGTGCTGGCTGACAACGTAGAATCCACTGGCGATGAACGGCGCGATCAGCGCGAAGCCGGCGGCAAGTGGATACACTAGATAGGGCAGATCGAGATACAGCAGAAAGAGGATCAGCATCCAGCCGCCCGCCACGTAAATGCCGCTAAAGAACAGGCCATATAGCGGCGCGGCGTGGAAATCGCGCATACCCATCCCTAATACTTCCAGCAGATCATTGACCGTCACCTGGTTTACGTGCGGCAACTGAGTAATGCCTTGCTGCGCCGTCGGCACCTCGGACGCGGTTCCTGTTGGTCTCGAATTATCGGGATTGTCGTTCAATTCCATCCCCCTCCCTTTGAATTATTTTGATTCAAGAGGGTAACTATAGGAAATAGGGGGATAAATGTCGATGCGGTCTACTTTACCGCCCGGATATAATACCCTGATACCTGTAGCTTTTCGCCACGTCGATTAAAAATCCGGTCCAGCCCATGGGCGATGGCGGGCAGGCGGGATTCGAGGCCCCGCTTCCACCAGCGGAACAAATTCATCGCCGTGCCGATACGTCCCCTGACGGCATAGAGCCGCACCTCCGAAAAATCCCGGAACAGATAACAGAGCCCGTCCCGCGAAAAGCGGTAATAGTCCTTGAAAGCGAGGCTTTTAGGCCCGTGGTAGCGGAAAAGAAAAGGGGTGTAACCGATGAATAGGCCGCCCGGCTTCAGGCTATTGCGCAGATTTTCCACGGCGGCGAAAGGGTCGTAGACGTGTTCCAGGACCGAGATACAGATGACGCCATCATACTCCTCGGATCCTAATCGTTGAGGATTGCAGAGATCGTCGACGATATCCGGATAGTCTTCGTATTGGGTGATGTCCAAGGTCGCTGCCTGACCGCCCTTGAACTGTTCCTTGGCCAGGCGCGAAGAACGGCCTACATCAAGGATTTTACCGCAATTTTCTATGGTTTCATTGACCAGATATTGGTGGAGTTCTTCTGGCCGTTGGGCGAAGGACGTATCCACCGCTACTCGCTCGATATAATGGCTCAGGCGTTCTTCGGTCGGGTGAACCGCCTCGACGGCGTCTCTGCGGTGATCGTCCGAATAAACAGGCATCAGCCTCTATTCCCTGCTGGCCTCCGCCTTGAAATCGCCGCCGGCGCCCGCCAGCCAGGCGGGTGTGTAAAATTCAGTGAAGGTGGCGACGATTTCATCGAAGGGAACGTCCACAAATGTGCCGCGTTCGTTGACATATTCCATATGGCGGTTGCCCGCCTGATCGAACTCGTGGAACAGCGAATCGTTTTTGCCGTCGAAATTCAGCGATTTCAAACCAAACCGTTGACAAAGAGAATCATTGAATGCCGGAGTGGCCTTGACCCATTTGCCTTCCAAATAGACATCGCAATAGGAATGCCAGTAAAAAATATCCGTGTTGATCAGTTCCAGCAGCCGTTTGGTCGCCATGTGATTGCGCACGTCGGCATAGCCGGGGCGGGCGGGAATGCCGTGATGACGGGCGCAGGCGGTCATCAGGGAGGCCTTGGTGACGCAAAAGCCGCGGTCCGATTTCAAGGCGTCGCTGGCCCTATAGCTGCGCGGGTCGCCCATGGCCAGATAGGGGTCGTAGATAATGTCGTCCCGGATGGCGTAGAATAGATTGAGGATTTTATCCATGTCCGTCGTCGCGTCACCGACATTTTTCTCCGCATACTCGATAACCAGCGGGTGGTCGCTGTCGACATATTCGCAAGACTGTAAATATTCCTCGTACACAATGATCCTCCAATAAAATTGTACCTGGTACAATTAATTGATAATTCGCAGAAATTGTACCTGGTACAATTTAATGGGTAGCTTATTCACACTCGTTCACAACTGCAAACGATATGAAAGGCTTCAGAACTTGAAAATTTCTCCAAATAGCATCATATAGTTCACCATGGAACCCGACAAAATCAATCTCGATCATCTGGACAATTGCCCGGTGGGGGAGGCCAAGCCCTGGCTGCGGCCGGTTTTGATCGCTTTTGGCTGGTTTTGTGTCGCTTTGGGCGCTGTCGGCGTGGTCGTGCCGGGTCTGCCTACAACGATTTTCCTGATCATGGCAGCCTGGGCTTTCGCCCGTTCTTCCCGGCGGTTTCACAATTGGCTATATGGTCATCGGATTTTCGGTCCTTTAGTCAGCAATTGGGAAAATCACCGGGTCATCCCGGTTAAAGCCAAGATTATGGCAGTTTCTATGATGACTCTCAGCGTTATCATCGTTATGGCGATGTTCCCGGGAAACTGGCTGTTGCCGGCGTTTATGGCGGCGGTGATGACCCCGGCGGCGATTTATATCGTCACCCGCGACAGCCGGGTGCCCGCTAAATCTTCCTGAGCCACAGGCTGCTTTCAACGGCGCCATCCGGCAGTTCCAATTTACCGACAATCGAGTTTTCCAATTCCGCCGCCATTCTGGAGGCCACATAGTGGCTGGCGAACAGAATTTCATACCCATTCCCCTGCAAAAGACCAGCGACCCCCTGCTGTTCGTTGTAACCCCTCCATTCCCACGTCACCGGATAGTCGTCGGGCAGGAAAATGTCATGGATGTGAATGAGCACGCCCGGGGGCAGGACGGGGAGGATGCAGTTGAACAGATAGTCCACATCGCTGCCCGGCATCAGGATATGGCTGGAATCGATAAATAAAATATCGCCGTCCGTTAGCTCATCAAATGGTGCTGCACCGGCCTCTTCAACCGGTTTCAATATGAGGTCTACATTCAATTCGCCGATGGTTGCCCGGGGGGCCGGGTCGATGGCTGTTATTCGAGTGTTTAAACCACCGTCGGTGACTGCCTGGGCCATAAACCGGGTGGAATGGCCGGACCCCACTTCAACAATTCGCTCAGGCTGGTAATGACGCACCATGGAATAAGCCGCCACGCCATCAAGCCTCGGAAACCAAACTTGCCGCCAACGGGGCCCAGGAGGCGAATTTTTTCCAATATTATCAATCTCTTCTTTATATAAGTTAATAATTTGAATGAAGTCTAAGAAGGCTGTTTTCCGGCGTAAGAACAGCGGCACCAGAGCATCGTAGGAAGAGCGTTCGCGGGCCGGTTTAAGCTTGTCGGCATAGCGATAGGGAATAAAAAATCCCTGCCGTTTGAAGCCAAAAATGGTTGCCAAGCCCATTTTTAACAGCCGCCATTTGGGAACCGGTGCCATAGCCCTACACGGGCTCCAATATAGTGGGTTCCGGCTTGGTGGCATCGTCGGTTTCAGGGTAGTCGAGCGTATGATGGATTCCCCGGCTTTCCTTGCGGCGCATGGCCGATTGCACGATCAGTTCCGCCACCACCAGCAGGTTTCTCAGTTCCAACAAATCGTTGCTGATGCGGAAATTACCGTAATAGTCGGCGATTTCGGATTTCAGCATTTCGATCCGGTGCTGGGCCCGCTCCAGCCGCTTGGTCGACCGCACGATACCCACATAGTCCCACATAAAGCGCCTGAGTTCGTCCCAGTTATGAGTGACAACGATTTCCTCGTCTGAATCCTTCACCCAGCTTTCGTCCCAAGGTTTTAAGGCAGGCGGCATATGAATTTGCGCCAGCCGCCCATCAATGTCTTTGCCTGCCGCCGTTGATATGACCAGGCATTCCAGCAGAGAGTTGCTGGCCATGCGGTTGGCGCCATGGAGGCCCGTATAGGCGGCTTCCCCCACGGCATAGAGACCGTCGATATCCGTCCTGCCGTTCAAATCGGTCATCACGCCGCCGCAGGTATAGTGGGCAGCGGGCACAACGGGCAGGGCTTCTTTGGTCATATCGAAGCCGAATTGCAGGCAGCGGGCATAAATCATGGGAAAATGACTGACGACGAAATTCGCCGGCTTATGACTGATGTCGAGATAGACGCAATCGACGCCCAACCGCTTCATTTCGTGGTCGATGGCGCGGGCGACGATATCCCGGGGCGCCAAATCGCCCCGTTCGTCAAATTCCTCGGTAAAGGAAGAGCCGTCCGGCAATTTCAACTTGGCGCCTTCGCCTCGCAGTGCTTCCGAGACAAGGAACGATTTTGCCCGCGGATGGTACAGGCACGTGGGGTGAAACTGGGTGAATTCCATATTGGCGATGCGGCAGCCGGCCCGCCACGCCATGGCTATGCCGTCGCCGGAATTACTGTCGGGATTACTGGTATAAAGATAGACCTTGCTGGCACCGCCGGTAGCGATCACTGTCACCCGGGCGCGAAAAGTCACGACCCGTCCGTTTTTCTGATCCAGAGCATAAAATCCGACGCATTTACGGGGCTCGCCGTCTTCGCAGATCAAATCGACGGCGGTAAATTCCTCGAAGACCGAAACATTTTTCTGTGCCTTGACCCGGTCGGCGAGGGTATTCTCCACGGCCTTGCCGGTGTGGTCCGCCGAATGCACCACGCGGCGGTGGGAATGGCCGCCTTCCCGCGTTAAATGAAAAGCGCCGTCTTTTTCCATTGTAAAATCGACACCTAATTCCGTTAGATGTTCGATTTCCGCTCGCCCGCCTTCGACGATAAAGCGGACAGCCTCTTCGTCGCACAGACCGGCACCGGCGTTTAACGTGTCGTCGATGTGAGATTGGACGGAATCATCGTCACCCAAGACAGCGGCAATACCGCCCTGGGCGTTCTCCGTGCTGCCTTCGAACAAGCTTCCTTTGGAAAGCACGGCAATTTTGGATTTATCAGATAGCTGCAAAACGGTGCCCAGACCGGAAGCGCCGCTGCCGATAACGGCGACGTCGAATTCATAATCGTCCGGCTGTTGGCTGGGGGCCAAGGCTCAGCTCCTGTTTACGTTTGTGCGGTATCCCAGTCGAGACCGATATTCACCGCCCGTGCCGAATGGGTCAACCGTCCGACGGAAACGTGGGTTACGCCGGTGGCTGCAATATCCTGGATGGTTTCCAGATTGACGTCGCCCGAGGCTTCCGTGGGAATATTACCGCCGACAATGGCAACGGCTTTGGTTTGGGTTTCGCGGTCCATATTGTCCAGCAATATCATATCAGCCCCGGCGGCGAGGGCTTCTTCGACTTGCGCCAAGGTGTCGCATTCCACTTCGATGTTGGTAAGATTTTCCTCTTTGGCGCGGTTTACGGCTTCGGTGATGCCGCCGGATACCGCGATATGATTGTCTTTGATCAAAACGCCGTCATCCAGGCACATACGGTGATTGGTGGCGCCGCCCATGCGGGTGGCGTATTTGGCCAGTTGCCGAAGTCCCGGGATGGTTTTCCGGGTGTCCAATAAAATGACACCGGTATTCTTGATCGCGTCCGCATAAGTTCGGGTCAGGGTGGCGATGCCGGAAAGGTGCTGCAAGGTGTTAATGGCGGTCCGTTCGGCGCTCAGCAATTTTACCGCCGGTCCTTCCAATTTCGCCAGGACCGTTCCGGCGGACACTTTATCGCCGTCTCTGACTTGCGGTTGCCAACCGATGTCCGGCGAAAACCGCTCGAACACCCGGCCGGCGATGGGCAACCCGGCGCAGACCATTTCCTCCCGCGCCGCCATGACGCCGGTAAACCTTGTCTCGGGCGGGATCACTGCCTGTGAGGTCAAATCGCCCCGGCCCAAATCCTCGGCGATGGCCACATCGATGATGCGGTCGACAAAAAGCTTATCCAGCCCTTCGGGCCATTCTATTTGAGACATTAAGCAGCGTCTTTTTTGGGCTGAGCCGCCGGCGACATGTCGAGCATGCGCTGCAAGGGTTCCAGTGCGCTGAGACGGAGGTCTTCCGGCATTTCGATCCGGGGCGCCCCGTTGAACATGGCGAGATAAAGTTTTTCGAGATCGTTCAACGCCATATAGGGGCAATTGGCGCAATCGCAACTGCCGTCGGCACCGGGGGCGGCGATAAAGGTTTTTTCGGGCGCTGCTTTTTGCATTTGATGGAAAATATGTTGTTCGGTGGCGACGATATATTCCGGTGCGTCACCGGTGGTGACATATTTCAATATAGATGACGTCGATCCCACATGGTCCGCATGGTTCAAAATGCTTTCCGGGCACTCGGGGTGGGCGGTAATTTTGGCGTCCGGATGGCGGACCGACAATTTGACCAGTTCACGCTCGCTGAACTGTTCGTGGACAATACAGGTGCCGGGCCAGATATCCATATCCCGGCCGGTTTTTTTGGCGAGATAAGATCCCAAATGGCGGTCCGGTCCGAAAATCAGCTTTTGGTCGACCGGAATCTGATCGAGAATCGCTTCGGCATTGGAAGAGGTCACGATAATATCCGAGAGCGCTTTGACCTCGGCCGAGCAATTGACGTAGCTGAGAGCCATATGGTCAGGCCGGGCGTCCCGAAATGCCTTGAAGTCGTCGGGCGGGCAGGAGTCCTCGAGGGAACAACCGGCATCCCGGTCCGGTAATACGACGGTTTTTTCGGGACTGAGTATTTTGGCGCATTCGGCCATGAACTTAACGCCGCAAAAAGCAATCATATCGGCGTCGGTTTCGGCGGCTTTGCGGGACAGGTCCAATGAATCGCCCACAAAATCAGCCAGATCCTGGATTTCAGGCGACTGATAAAAATGGGCGAGGATGACGGCGTTCTTTTCCTTCCGTAATTTATCGATTTCCTGTTCCAGGTCGATAAACGGATCAAGGCTATCAGAAGTTAGGGCGTTTTCGCCCGGATCGACGACTGTATTTATCATGGGCCTTCTTAATCCGGCTTTTCGCATACAATTTAGTATCAGGGGCCGAAAGCAAATTAAGTGTTGGTATATAAAAGGAAATTTGGCCTAAATGTTCGTTAAGTCAAGAGCCATCAGCGTACGGTGACAAATTTTGTTACCAACGGAAATCAATGGAAGAGTGGATCAATGCCGGTTATCAAGGAAATTGAAGCGTTTAAGGACGAAATATCCGCCTGGCGGCAAGATATTCACGCCCACCCCGAAACCGCCTTCGAGGAACACCGTACGGCTGAAATGGTCGCCGAAAAGCTTAAATCCTTTGGTATTACGGTTCATACCGGTATGGCGAAAACCGGTGTGGTTGGTACGCTGGTAAATGGCGAAGGCCCTGCCATTGGACTGCGTGCCGATATGGATGCGCTCAATCTCGATGAACAAGCAGATGTTTCCTTCAAATCGACCTATCAAGGAAAAATGCATGCCTGTGGCCATGACGGCCATACGGCCATGCTTTTGGGCGCGGCCAAGTATCTAGCCGAAACCAAGCGGTTTAACGGCACCGTCCGGTTTATATTTCAGCCGGCCGAGGAAATGGCCGGCGGCGGCGGCGTCATGGTCGAGGAAGGACTATTTGATGAATTCCCCGTCGATTCGGTCTATGGATTGCACAATTGGCCCAACATGCCGGCCGGAAAAATGTGTGTGCGGCCGGGACCGGTGATGGCGTCGGCGGCCTTATTTGAAATCAAAGTTAGGGGCAAGGCCGCCCATGCGGCGTCGCCGCACCAGGGTATCGATCCCATCGTCGTCGGATCGGAAATCGTCAGCGCCCTGCAGACCATATCCAGCCGCGCGACCGATCCGTTGGAAGCCATCGTCATCACGGTTACCCAGTTCCATGCCGGTGACGCCGACAATATTATTCCCGACGAAGCGATTTTGCGGGGAACCGCACGGTCTTTTGCGGAAAAATCGGAGACCGTCATTGAACCGTTGATACGCCGTATAGCTGAAGGCATTGCGGCGGCCAACGGTGCCGAGATTGAGCTAATTTATGACCACCGCTATCCGGTGCTCATCAACCAGTCGGATCAATGTGACATCGCCATGACGGCGGTTCGGGATGTCGTCGGCGAGGAGGGAGTGTATCCCGAATATCCGCCGACCATGGCGTCGGAGGACTTTTCTTTTATGCTGAACCAGCGGCCCGGCTGTTTCATGCGGTTGGGGGCAGCGTTGGAGGGCGAGGAAACCTTTGCCCTGCACAGCAGCAAATATAAATTCAACGACAGCGTCCTGACCATCGGCGCCAGCTTCTGGGCGCGTCTGGTCGAAATCGTCCTGAAATAATTTGAACTCCGAAAATCGGTTTACTCGATCTTTACTTTTTGGGCCGAAACATGAGGGCGGGAGTCAAATAGACAAAAATCAGAATTTTGAACTTATCCACGGCTTGAATTCAGCCGATGCCGGAAATCTAGGTCCGACGATAAGATAGGTTCAGTCTCCGCACGGTCGCGGTCTCTTTTGGGATCGCGGCCGTGTCCTATTTGAAGGAACGGTTGGAAATTTTTAGTCGGCGGTGGAGCCGGTGTCCATCAGTTGTGAGAACAGATCCAGCAACTTTTCCATCTCGAATGGCTTTTCGATCACCGCATCGGCGCCGAGATTGGCTGCCGCCTCGATATAGTCGTCGGTCGACAAATCGACGAAATTTTTGGACATGGCGATGATTCGCACGTTGTCCTTGCGTTCTCTCAGTTTCGCCAGAGCTTCGGCCAGAGGCAAGGGATGTCCCGGATATTTCTCGTCGTTTAAATCTTCTTTGTGGATCTTGGGCGGATTAAAATCCGTCTCCGACAAAATAATGTGGTAGCCGATTTCCTTATAACTGAAGAATACATCCCGGAGATCAGTTTGTATGAGGTAATAACCTTCTTCCCACAATGAAGCGCGCAAGGATTCGACGAATTCGTCATCCTGGCTGATACACATGACGTTCAGCGGCCGTTTGCGTTCTTCCCGGACGGCGTCTTTAACGGCCTGTTGGACGGATTGACGTCGTTTGGCGGCGCCGGTTCTTTGCCGTCCTTCCTCCTTGGCGAAGCGCGATTCCTTTTGTCGTTGTTTTTCGATGCGAATAAGCCGGAGCCGTCGACGCTCCTTTTCCTCGTCCCATTCAACTCGCTTCAGCCAGAGATGGAAAATGACGTAGATGAGAAGAGCCGGGACAAATGTCAGCATCAGCTTCTTGCCCCAGTAATTCACTGTGTCGCGCCCGGCTACGCGCAAAATTCTGGATTTGCACTCATATCGGACTTTGAAGGAGCCCTTACATTTCCTGAGTTGCTTTTGAAGCTGTTCTTCGCGAACGCTATCGCCGTAGTCGAATCCGCCCATATCGTTGAATTGCATGACGCCAACGATAAGCATCCACAGCACAGCGCCAATCGCTGAGCCCCATTTCATTGCTTTTTTCTTGCCGGCGGTCATGGTCCAAAATCTACGGTCGAAGCTGTCTATTTATACTTTATTCCGGTTATCTTTTTGTAATGCAACAGTTTTATTTACAGTGAAGATACTTAGATAATCGGGTTTCCACCCTTACCGAATTGTAATGTTGCGGCAATATAGCCGTAAGGTCGGCTTCATTAACCTCCTATTTAAAGATCGTAACGGTCGAATCCAACTCACCAGTTAGGCGGCCGGGCAGCAATATAAAGAATTAGGAGATAAAAATGATCGAATCGACGGAAGCCAAGGGTAGAACCCAGAAACTGCTTTTGGCTGGCGCGGCGGTTGCCACCGTTGGCGCCGTTGCGACTTTAATGACCATTGGCGGACTTCGTGCCAGCACGGCCATGACTCCTCTCAAAGTCGCGGCTCCGCCGGTTGTTTCCACGGTATCGCCCAATCCGATCGCCAATACGCCGGTCAACGTGGCGGATATCGTGGAAAGGGTCGGGCAAGCGGTTGTCAGCATCGAAGTGTCTCAAAAAATCGCTTCCGTTCAGCAGCGGACGCCCTTCGGACCTTTCGAAGAATTTTTCAAACGTTTCGATACGCCGGAGCATCCTCAAAATCAACGCCCCACCCCCCGGCATCATCAGGCGCGGGGCGTAGGTTCAGGTTTCATCATCGATAAGAACGGCTACATCGTGACCAATAATCATGTGATCAATGGCGCGGACCAAATCACAGTTTCTCTGACCGACGGCAGGAAATTTAAAGCCCAACTGGTCGGCGCCGATGAGAAGACTGATCTGGCGCTGCTTAAAATTGAGGCCGAAAAACCGTTGCCGGCAGTGAAATTCGGCCGCTCGGATACCATGCGGGTGGGTGACTGGGTTGTGACCATCGGCAATCCTTTCGGTCTCGGTCAGACGGTTACCACGGGTATCGTGTCGGCGCGTCACCGCAATATTGGGGCCGGACCGTTCGATGATTTTCTGCAAATCGATGCGCCCATCAACAAAGGCAATTCCGGCGGGCCGGCGTTCAATCTGCGGGGCGAGGTCATCGGTGTGAATACCGCCATTTTCTCTCCTTCGGGCGGCAATGTCGGAATTGGATTCGCCATTCCGTCGCTCCAGGCCCAAAAAATTGTCGCCGACCTCAAGTCTGATGGCGTGGTACAGCGTGGCTGGCTGGGTGTTCACATCCAGGAAGTTAACGAAGTTATCGCCCAGGGATTGGACTTGGACATCGCCAAAGGCGCGCTGGTCGCCAAGGTGATGCCCGGCAGCCCGGCCGCAAAATCAGGGTTGAAACCCGGTGACGTTATTCTCAACGTCAACGGCGGTTCCACCAAAACAATGCGCGAATTACCAAAACAGATCGCTGCCCTGCGAAGCGGTGATAAGGCTGACATGACCATTTGGCGAAACGGTAAGGAGAAAACCCTGTCCGTCGTGATCGGCAAAACGCCAACGATTGAACAACTGGCCAGCGCCGCTAACCCGGCGAATGTCGATGACGGTAATATTATCGGCATGCGTTTGGCAGGGCTTGATGATCAGACGCGCCGCACTCTCAAGCTCAACGCGAGCCAAAATGGCGTTGTCGTTGCTGATGTCGATGTGAACAGTTTCGCGGCCAGGGCAGGTCTTCGCCGCGGCGATGTCATTTCAACCATAGGAAATTCGGAGGTTGCCACACCCTCTGAGGCCGCCCGGAAGATTGAGCAAGCGAAGCACGCCAATCGCCGGGCGGTCCTGCTACACGTTACCAGGGGAACGGTCAACGGAATCACCGAACGATTCGTCGCCGTTCCCTTGCGTGACGCCTAAAGTATCAGTGCCGACTCCTTTAACGAGTCTTTTGTGAGTTTGTCCCGGCGCCTATTCAGGGCCGGGACAACTTGTATTCCACGTTCGAATCCTATCGGTGCGGGTGCCCAGGATATTTCTAGTTCAGTTCAACTTGGAGATTCTTTGGATCATCTGAATTAAATTCTCTATTATTGGCAATCAATTTGATAGAACCAAATGCACGTAAAGAAAATTCAAACATTGCCGTTAGCTCCATGCGCATATTAGTGATTGAAGACGACCGGGAAGCCGCCGGATATATGGTCAAGGGACTGGCCGAAAGCGGTCATGTGGCCGACCATGCCGCCGATGGCGAGGACGGTTTCGCCATGGCGTCCGAGGGCATCTACGATTTGTTGATCGTCGACCGGATGCTGCCAAAATTGGATGGGTTAACCTTGGTGGAACGGCTTCGCGCCGAAGGACGGCCGGAACCCATTCTGTTTCTCAGCGCTCTGGGTGAAGTGGACGACCGGGTAAAAGGGCTTCGGGCCGGGGGGGATGACTATCTCACCAAACCCTACGCTTTTACCGAATTGCTGGCGCGGATTGAAGCTCTGGTACGCCGCGGTAACCAGGCGGAGGTCTCAACGAATTTTCTGGTGGGTGATTTGGAACTCGATCTATTGAAACGCCGGGTCGTGCGGGATGGCGAGGAAATCCTTCTCCAGCCGCGCGAGTTCAAATTGCTGGAATTTTTGATGCGTAACGCCGGTCAGATCGTCACCCGAACCATGCTGCTTGAAAATGTTTGGGATTATCATTTCGACCCGCAAACCAACGTGATCGATGTGCATATCAGCCGGTTGCGGTCGAAAATCGACAAGGATTTCGATAAACAACTGCTGCAAACCGTACGAGGCGCGGGATATTGCTTACGTGAACCTGACCGGTGACCGAAAGATAACCGTAGAAACCAGACATACCACCCAACCCATCGGTTATTGAAGCAGGCGCAATTTGACCTCTTTCTTCCCGCCGTTTCTAATTTCATTTTCCAATAAATTGTCGACCGATTGTCAAATGGCTCTTTCAGGTAGGGGTATCAAATAACGTCTGCTATACCCTCAAAAGCAGACATCATCCAACTAGCAAAAGTGAGTCTGCTACAGACCCAAAGCGGACGTTTTCAATATTATTCCGGGAGGACTGCAATTCCTCCGAACTGAATTTTTCTGCTGGCGATTACGATAAGTTTTCATGAAATATCCACGCTAGCATTTATGAAGTTTGATACCGATTGTACCAGGACGTATATCGAGAAACTCGAAATTATATCCATGCAAAAGGTCGGCAAATGTATCTGGTGACCAGACATGATAATCATAAACGCCTGGCTCTTCGATGGTTCCGTCCGGCATTAACCCGTCAGGGGTGGTAATAATAGCGAACTTCCGGACGACCCGATGGACATTTTCCAACAGGCGTTCGGGATGCTCCAGATGCTCTATCACCTCGGAACATATGGCGTAGTCGAACTCATCAGTCTCGGCGATGTCATATATTGATCGGCAGTGGAACTGGAGCGCGCCTTGGTCGAACCGCTTGATCAATGGTTTTTGATCCCCCGCGGTGAATGGCATTTCTTGAACAGATTTAATATCCGAGCCCATCGATTCTCGCACCGCCATATCACTGACTATTTTAGCCAATTGAATAGCAGTTTCACTCGTATCCAGTCCCACAACTTCAAATCCAGAGCGAAAAAATAGATATGAGATCAGTCCATCGCCACACCCTACATCCAGCAGGCGTCCTGAAATGGGTAATAAATCGACGAGTAAATTAGTAAAGTCCCGATAGCCATCGAAATTAACCAGATACCATTTCCAATGATATGCGCCGCCAATATCGTATTTAATGAATGGATCTGTAATCAAAACACTTTCCGAGACGATTTGACGAGATAAACAATGTCTTTCATAGGCTATTACATTCACTTTATACCATACAGCCCGGCAAGACATACCGGCATTAAACGAACGCGCTCTAGGTACTGTCGTGAATGTCCGATTCTGGCTATTGGCAGATATTTCCAACCGCCGATCTAATGTCTGCTATACATTCGAATGCGGACATTAAGCGCAGCGCAGTTAAATCCAATTAACTTCTCAGAGAGCAAATCTACCGGCTTCGGCGGGGTTATTTTTGGGTTAACATTACCGAAATTTAATTTAATTAACTGCCACTGGAATTGCCATCGAACCACCGAATACGATACCGTACAGGATAAAAATCAGCGAA
Source organism: uncultured Rhodospirillaceae bacterium (assembly GCA_964574215.1). Lineage (GTDB taxonomy): Bacteria > Pseudomonadota > Alphaproteobacteria > Rhodospirillales > UBA2165. Next base: position 89,765 of record CAZNLR010000009.1, read on the forward strand.
TTTGCGTCATCCAAAAACGGCGAGTTTCAGTACTAATGAAAACAAAAAGCTGCCATCAAAACAGAGATACAGAGTGAACCTGACCAGGATTTTACATACGTCGACCTTTCGCATGGCGCTGGTTTATTTGGTGTTGTTCGGCATGTCTTCGATGGTTCTTCTTGGTTTCGTGTACTGGGCGACGGCGGGGATTTCCACCTCGCAGACCGACGAAACCATCCATGCAGAGGTCACCGGGTTGGGAGAGCAGTACCGCAACAGAGGCCTTACGGGTTTGATCGAAATCGTCCGCCAACGCAGTCAGAATCAACGGCAAAGTCTCTATTTGGTGATAGATGGCAGCGGCAACTCCTTGGCCGGAAACCTGAATGCCTGGCCCAGCGTCGAAACCCAGGAAGGGGGATGGCTGGAATTTAGCTATCAGCGCCCAGTGGGCGGTAAAACCGAGACCCACAAGGCGCGGGCGCGGCACCTGCTGCTGGGCGGTGATTTTCAATTGCTGGTGGGCCGGGATATCCATGAACTTCTGCGGGTCGAAAAAATCATGCAACGGACACTTACCTGGGCAGTGGCGTTGACCATCTGTTTGGGCCTGGTCGGTGGCATGTTCATGAGCCGGAACTTCCTCAGGCGGATCGAAGTGATCAATAAAACCAGCCGTGAAATCATGGCGGGCGACCTGCATCAGCGGGTTCCGGTGGCGGGGCGGGAGGACGAGCTGGACCGGTTGGCCTGCAACCTCAATGAGATGCTGGATCAGATCGAGCGTCTGGTTACCGGCATGCGTCAGGTGACCGAGAATATTGCTCACGATTTGCGCTCTCCCTTGAACCGGTTGAGGAGCCGGCTTGAAGTTACGCTCATGGGTGAGTCATCGGAAGACGAATACCGGCAGGCGCTGGAACTGACCATCGACGAGGCAGCGGCTCTCTTGGAGACCTTCAACGCGCTCCTCAATATAGCCCAGGCGGAATCCGGCCAGCCGGACGGTAACCCGGAAGATTTCGACCTCAGCGCCTTGGCGTCGGATATGGCCGAGCTCTATGAACCGGTGGCCGAGGAAAAATCCATCACCGTGATCAAACAGATAGAGGAGGGGGTAAATCTCCACGGCAACCGCCATCTGCTTTCTCAGGCCCTCGCCAACCTGCTCGACAACGCGGTCAAATATTCGATGGAAGGCGGCAGTATTACCATCATGGCACACCAACGGGATGACGGGTGCGAGCTTATCGTCGCCGATAGTGGACCCGGAATTCCGGAAGATGACAAAGTACGGGTGCTCGACCGGTTCGTCCGCCTGGAAGCCAGCCGCAATTCCCCTGGCTCGGGTCTCGGTCTCAGTCTGGTCAATGCCGTCGCTAAATTGCACAATGCCGAATTTATATTGGAAGACAATTTCCCCGGGCTGAAAGTTGTGCTGAAATTTCCTCGGGAAGGGCAGAATTAGATGGGGATAAATCTTTATTTCCAGCATTACGCTAGCTAGGCTATTTTGCTGAATTGCTCGACACTTTAGTGCCGGGCTCTAGGGAGGGGTCGCATGGATCAGATGCAAATTGACGCGGCGGCTGAAAAGGAATACTCGGTTCGCTCGAAAAGGGTCGAAGATGCCATTGCGCTCCGCCGACCGGACCGGACGCCGGTTCACTTGGCCTGGCGGTTTTGGCCGGCCCACCAAACCGGCCTGTCATTCAGAGACGCAATGTACTATCCGGACAAAATGCGAATCGCGGCAGAAGGTCTGGTGGAAGACTTGGCGCCTGATTATTTTCAGAACCCGCTCACCAACGTCGCCATAGGCAATCCTCTCGAAACCATGGATTTCAAAGCTCTCGAATGGCCAGGGCATGGCGTCACCGACAACGCTTCATATCAGTATATCGATCAGGAATTTATGGCCGCGGATGAATACGACGACTATTTATTCGATCCGACCGGGTACTACCTGCATACCTATTTACCGCGGGTATCGGGCGTATTTGAGCCATTCAAGCAACTACCCGATATTCCCGGCCTTTATTATCTCCGCATTCTGGCTGGATCGAAAGGCTTTGCTCAGCCGGGGATGAGAGAAACGTTTGATACGCTGGCTGAGGCCGCCGGACAGATTGACGTTTTGATCAGCGAAATCGCCAGTTTGACCCAGAATATGGCGGCCAAAGGATTTCCGGTCTTGCAGGCCGGTACGGCTCCCGCCCCGTTCGATCTGTTTGCCGACTATATGAGGGGCTCCAAGGGCGCCATGCTGGATATGTTTCGCCAACCCGATAAGCTACTAGCGGCAATGGAGAAAGCCACCCATTTCATCATCAAAAACACCATCACGATGGCCGCCGGAAAAAGTGGCAAACAAATATTCATGCCACTTCATTGGGGCCTCGACACCTTTATGTCGCCGGAGAAGTTCGAGACTTTTTATTGGCCTCAATTGAGGAACGTGATCATGACTCTGATAGACGCCGATTTCATCCCCTACGTGTTCTGGGAAGGCGATTGCACGTCGCGTCTTGAAACCATCGCCGATATCCCCGCCGGCAAAGCGGTTTACAAGTTCGAGCATACGGACCTCGTCAGGGCTAAGGAAGTTCTCGGCGACGTGGTGTGCCTGCAGGGCAATGTGCCTGCCTCGATACTCAATACCGGCACGCCGGAGGAGGTGGAAGCCTGTTGCCGTCATTTGATCGAGAAAGTTGGCAGGGACGGCGGGTTTATTCTTGACGGCTCCGTCGGTATCCCGGACGAGGCCAAATATGAGAATGTCGTCGCCATGATGCAGGCTCCGGCAAATTACGGGTAGTGGGAAGGCTCCGTATGTGGGATCATCAATTGCTGCAAAGATATGGGGGAAATCATTATGGATCAAAGTACATCGGATAATCCACAGAAACTCTTTGCCGAACGCAAGCAGCGCGTCTTGGACACAGTGGCGTTGCAGGAAACCGATCGGGTTCCTTTTTCCTATTTCGCTCATTTCTGGCCCGCCAGGTATCGCGGCGTGACTTTCGAACAGGCCATGAACGATATGGATCTGGCAAACGATTGTGCGGCGGATGCAATTCGCCTGCTTCAGCCGGACAATTATTTCGCCAATCAGGTTCTGACCGGTTTCGGGCGGCAATTGGCGGCCCTGGATTACAAACAACTGGAATGGCCGGGCCACGGCACCGACGAGAACGCCACTTTCCAGTATGTCGACAAGGAATATATGACGGCGGACGAGTACGACGACTATCTGTTCGACCCGACCGGGTTCTATTTACACAAATTCATGCCGCGCGTGGCGGGAGTCTGGGAGGTCTTTAACCATTTTCCCGACATTGCCGGCGGTTACGGTTGGAAATTAATTCACATGATGGCGTCTTTGGGCAGCGACGAAGCCGGTGAAGGACTGCAAAAACTGCATCTGGCCGGCAAGGAAGTAAATGATGCGACTCTCAAAGTGATCAAATTCTGGCAGCAGATGAATGAGGAGGGATTTCCCCTCGGCGCCGCCGGCCGCATCACGGCGCCGTTCGATATGTTCGCCGATTATTTGCGCGGTTCCAAGGGCGCCATGCTGGATATGTACCGGCACAAGGACAAACTGCTGGAAGCTATGGACAAGGCCATCATCCTGCTGATGCGCGACGTGGAGAAAGGGCCCCAGGCTTTCGATTGTCCATTCGTCTTTATTCCGCTCCATTGGGGGTTGGACGGCTTTATGTCGCCGGATCAGTTTAACACCTTCTATTGGCCCCAACTGCGCAGCATCATCCACCAATTGATCGACCGCGACTTGATCCCGTTCGTATTGTGGGAAGGAGATTGTGCGTCGCGACTGGAATTCATCGGCGATATTCCGCCGGGCAAGGCCATGTATATGTTCGAAAAGACTGATATGGAGTTGGCCAAAGACGTGCTCGGCGATGTCGTCTGCATCAACGGCAACGTGCCGCCGTCAATTTTGAACACGGGCACCGCGGATGATGTGGATGAATACTGCAAGAACCTGATTCAAAAGGTGGGTAAGGGCGGCGGGTTTGTCCTCAATGGCGGCATCGGTATTCCCGATGAAGCCAAAACCGAAAACGTCGTCGCCATGGCGCAATCGGTGTATAAGTACGCGAATTAACAGCAACAAATTCGGATCGCGCCGTTTCTTCGGACATGTCGATATTTGCCTTTTATTATTAGGTGCCGTACATTGATGTACGGAATTTCGTGAAAAACGGTGCCGATATTATGAACGTTCAGCGCAAGAGTCCTCGTAAAAAGAATAGTGCGGTCGATAAGCGGCTGCGCCGCGAAGATTGGATTTTGGCGGCGTGGGAAATGCTTGGCAGCGGTAATATGAACGAGGTGAAAATCAAAATTCTCGCTTCGAAGCTCGGTGTCACGCGGGGCAGTTTCTATTGGCATTTTCGTAACCGACAGGAACTGATCGACGCTTTGGTCGATCGGTGGTTTGCCATCCTCGGCCTCAGAGAGGTAATTGAGGCCGATGTTGCCTTGGTTGAAGACCCAAAGGAGCAGCTTTGGGCGGTTTTTAAACGGGTTATCTTGAATATTGATGCCGGTCAGTCGGTTGCGTTGCGCTTATATTCACGCAAAGATCAAAAGTTAAAGCGTCGAATTGAAGACGAAGACCGGTTGCGTCTCGGCCACTATTCGGATCGTTATAAGCTTATGGGCTTTTCCGAAGATCGCGCCATCGAATTGGGACGCATTTATCAAGCCGTCGTCGTTAGCGAGTATCTACGGAACGGTGCGCTTTCCCTGGACCAGCGGTTGGCCGCCGCAGGGCAAATTCACACGACACTCACCTCGATCACTTAAACCCCGTTTATTTGCTAGAAATCTCTACGTCGAGTTTGGTGAAATTTTAACTTGAACCAAACACATGTGTATTGTATGTTTTCCCATACACATGTGTTTGGATTGTTAAGAACAAGCGCATGCGACTGCAAAATATCTGGCCGATGGCCACGGCGGCGAGTTCGACGCCCCGGAATAACAGACAGGCGAAATAAGCCCTTGAATGGCGCCAGAAAATTAATCTGAAGCAGAAATGCGCCTTGGTGGCGTTTATCTCTTAATTGGAGGACTTCGAATGAAAGCGATTAATTCACGAAACTTAGTAACAGCGGCACTATCTGCCGGTTTTATTTTAAGCACAGGAAATACGGTTTCCGCCAAAGACAATCTCGTGGTTGCCTTCCAAGGCGCCTTGAACAACAAGCCGATTCAATGTCACCTTAAAGTGGTCGCCAAAGGCATCTCAGAAATTACCGGAATGAAAATCGAATATCATGCCGGCGGCAGTGCCTTTGCGAATCCCAAAAAACTATATCCGCAGCTGTCCAGAGGCATTACCGATCTTTCACTTATGCCGTTGGCCTATACCCCTGGCCGTTTTCCCTTGGCTGAAATTGCCATGCTGCCGTTCATTCAACGAGATCACAAAGCTCTCGCAACCGCAGTGACCAAGCTATCCGGAAAATACCTGACGAAAGAATTTAAAGGTACGCACACGTTCGCGCTGTTGGCATTGCCGCCATACAATATTCATTTAAAAAAGCCGGTGAAAAATATTGCGACCGACCTCAAAGGTCTGCGCCTTCGAGTGGTAGGAAAAGGCCTTTCCAATGCTTTCCGCAAATTGGGTGCCGATGTCGTCGGCATGCCGATTACTCAGGTTTATGAAAACATGCAAAAAGGGGTCATGAACGGCTACGTTTTGCCAAATGTTGCAACTTTGGTTTTCAAACTACACGAAGTCTCTGATTTTCACGCTCAGGTAAACCTTTCCTCCGCCGTTGTCTATATGGGGATGAGTAAAAAGGCATGGGATGGTCTGAAGCCCGCGCACCAAAAACAAATCAGCGCTAAATTTGAAGGACCGGCCGCCGCCGTCCGTTATGTCAGTTGCTTCGACAAGGTCAGCAAAATTGCCCTTAAAGTCGCCAAAAAAACCAAAGGCGTGATTTATAAACCTTCTGGCGCAGAGATGGCGCAATTGAAGAAAACCGTGGCACCCGTCACCGAAACTTACCTTGCGGGCGTGGAGAAAAAAGGCCTGCCGGCACGCGCCTTTTACATCGAGTTGAAAACCATGGCAGCGGCTGAAGCCAAGGCCCGGATGAAATAGCAGACCTTCGCTAAGCTTGAGAGACTGAGATTATGTCGCCGCTTTTGGTAGGCCTGATCGGCTTCCTTATCATGCTGGTGCTGAAAGGGCTTCGAAGCCCGATCGGCATTGGCTTGGCGGTGGTTGGTTTCTTTGGCGTCTGGTATCTCAAAGGGTTCGACACGGCGCTGTTCGTGCTTGGTTCAGCGCCGGTCGAATCCCTCTCCCGCTTTACCTTGGCGGTATTCCCGTTGTTCATCCTGATGGGCATCCTGGCGCTTAAGGCCGGGCTGGCGGATGGACTTTATAACGCTGCCAACGCGTTGATCGGCCATTGGCGGGGCGGATTGGCCATCGCCAGTATCGTCGGATGTGGCGGCTTCGCCGCAGTCAACGGTTCAAGCCTTTCGACGGCCGCGACCATGGCAAAGCTCGCCGTCCCACAAATGTTGCGGTTTGGCTACGACATCAGACTGGCCACCGGTTCGGTCGCGGCAGGCGGCACACTAGGGATTATGATCCCGCCGTCATTGGGCATGATCATCTACGCGGTTTTGACCGAGACCTCTGTCGGCAAGTTATTTGCCGCTGGTATTCTGCCCGGCATTCTCGCTGTAATTCTATATGCCATTGTCATTTCGGTCTGGATGCGCCTGCGCCCCGAAATGGCGCCCCAGACACCAAAATTGCCTTGGCGTGAGCGGCTCGCCGCCGTGAAACAGGTTTGGGGACTGGCGCTACTGTTCGCCATCGTCATGGGCGGTATATTTGCCGGTGTCTTCTCGCCCACCGAAGGCGGCGCGGTCGGGGCGTTCGGCGCACTTTTGATCGGTATCGTGACGGGGCGCATGACGTGGCCGCTATTCGTCGAGAGCGTCCGGGAAGCCGTCGATCTTACGGCGACGGTGATGCTCATTCTGGTTGGCGTTTCCATATTTGAATTTTTTATCACCTCGGCGCAGTTCCCTCAGGAGATGTCGGCTTTTATCAGAGGTCTTGATGCGCCCGCCGGCGTGGTCATCGCCGGGATTATCGGTTTCCTGATTATTCTCGGCGGCTTCATGGAAGTTATCGCCATTATTTTCATTACCACGCCGTTTATCTTTCCGATTATTGTCGATCTCGGCTACGACCCGATCTGGTGGGGCATCATTATGATCATGGTCGGAGAGTTTGGCGTGGTCACGCCGCCGGTTGGGATGAACGTATTTGTGGTCGCGAAGATGGTGCCAAATTGCAGTATTGCGGATGTGTTCAAAGGCATTCTTCCCTTCCTCGCCGGAGATTTGGTGCGTCTGCTCCTGGTCATTTTAATTCCGGGGATCGCCTTATGGCTCCCCAATTTGCTATTTGATTGAGGGCGTTATGAACGAAGATTGGCAATCAAATGTTCCTCCGATGGTCGCCCGCCTAGCTGGCTATTTCCGTGATGTTGCCGGGGTGATTCTGGTTGGAATGATGTTGATGACCGTCTATGACATTGCCGGACGATCATTCGGTTTCGGCAGTATCGAAGCGGTTGTCGAACTCACTACTTTGGGTGTCGTGATCGTCGCCTCATTTGGACTGGCAATCGTAACCATTCAGGCCGGTCATATCCTGATCGATTTATTCACCCGTAACAATAATCCGGTGACCAACCAACGTATCGATTCATTTTGGCTTGTCATTATGGGGATTTTTCTGACGGTCATCGCCTATCTTGCGGTTCGGGAGGGATTGACACTCCACGAAGAAAACACGACAACCGAAGTCCTTGAATGGACAGTGCTTTCTTTCTATCTGCCACCGGTTGCCGGATGGCTGTTCGGCGGTTTCACGGCTCTTTGGATCGGCGTTTTCGTAATGTGGAAGGGCAAACAGGCCAGTTCACCGGATATTCAAGACCTGTAAGTACTAGTGCACTAACGGAGAATAAAGTGTTTACCCAAACTTGGAATACGTCGCCGCGAAAATTCGAAACCATCACCGAACACGATCTTTCAATTCCGGCCAGTGATGGGATTTTCCTCGGCGCGGATATGGTTCGTCCGGATACGTCGGAACCGGTTCCGGTTATTTTAAGCGCTCACGCCTATTCCCAGGAAGACCAATATACCGATTTTCTCCCCGAAGCCTTTTCTCATACCCGCGGCCACATGGAGGCCGGCGACAGTCAATTCTTCGCCCGGCGGGGATACGCACAGATCGTTATGAGCGTCAGGGGAACCGGCAGGTCCGGCGGCACTTACGACAATCTTGGTCCGCTAACCATAGAAGATATCTGTGACGCCATCGCCTGGATCGCCGAACAGGACTGGTGCGACGGCAATGTGGGCATGTTCGGCATGTCGTTTTTTGCCATCGTCCAGAACATGGTGGCGGCGAAAAACCCGCCCGCGCTCAAGGCGATTTTCGCGCCCTTCGCCTACACCGATATGTACCGGGACCGTTATTATCACGGGGGTATTCTGAGCTATAAATTTATGGAAATGTGGCTGCCGACCTTGTCCGACCCGAAATTGGCGCCCTTGCTCAGAGATGAAATCGGCGAGGAAAAGTTCGACGCGTTGATCGAAGTCGCGCGGCGAGACGAAGATCTTTTGCCCATACCGTTTTTGAAACAGGCGTTGGACGAGCCGCTCGATGAACGTTTTGCGCTCATCGCCGAGATTTTGGCGCAACCGTGCGACAACGATTATTACCGAACCCGTTCACTAAATTACGATGAAAAGCCTGCCGTTCCCGCTTATCTCGGCGGTTGCTGGGGCGTGCCCGGCCTCCATTTACCGGGGGCTTTTCGCAGCTGGGATAATTGGGCCGGACCCAAGTGTCTGACCATCGGGCCCCCCATTTATTTGGACCGGCCCATCTACCAATACCAATATGAATCCCTCAGGTGGTTCGACCACTATCTACGCGGCGAGGATACCGGACTTAAGAATGAAAAATCCGTCCGGGTCTTCATGGTTGGGTCGGGCGAGTGGAAAGAGGGGGATCAGTGGCCTTTCCCGGAAACCCGCTGGACGCCGTTTTACCTTCACAACGACAGCTGGCTGAACGAACACGAACTGTTTGAGCACGATACCATCACAAGTTTTGAGGACGCACCCGACAATCACGGCGCCGTCGACTTTTGGACCGGCGGCATGGTCGAGAAAACCGAAGTTTGCGGTCCTATTGTTTTGAACTTGTTTGCCGAAACGACGGCGGACGAGGTGCTGTGGTTTATCTCGATTCTGCATCAGGACGCGGATGGCAACGAGAAACTCCTGACCCGCGGCTGGCTGCGGGGATCCCAACGGGAGCTGGATATGGACAAGTCCAAACCTTGGCAGCCCTACCATGCTCACGCCAGCCGCACACCGGTTACGCCGGGCGAAGTGACTGAATACAACATCGAGGTCCGCCCTTATGGCATCGAACTTCAACCCGGCGAGAAGATCGGGCTCCGGATTAAATGCGCGGACGATGAAAAGCCCGTAGACGCATTGCAGGCCGTCAATATGGGGCATCTTTCCCGCACCGAGGCGTCGTCGGTCGTTATACATCACAGCCGAGACTATCCGTCGAATTTGCTGCTGCCGATCACCAAAGGCAACCGCATCGGCACCTATTATTCCGGCGGTGAACTGCCCAAATGGTAGACAATGCTTTTATCCCCTAATGCATCAGTCAAATGACGTAGTCTTTCAGGAACTTTTATCATGAGATTCAGCAAATTCGGCGTTACCGAGTACAAGCGCGAGCTTACCAACCGGGGCGCCACTTTATTTTCCCCCTTATATCAAAAAACCACCTATCTCATCGGTATGATGGGTGAAATTCTGCACTCATGGAACCTGGAGGCGATGCCGGGCGACTACGCCTATCTGTTGCCCAACGGTAATCTGCTGGCGGCGATTAAGACCCCGGACGGGCCCGCGGGGCTGGCGGCGAAAGGTGGTAAAATTCAGGAGATCACCTGGGAAGGTGAGATCGTCTGGGAATATCAGGACAACTATCAACATCACGATTTTCGCCGCTGCGAAAACGGCAATACCATCTATCTCGCCTGGGAAGTCCTGCCCGAGGCGGTCGCCAAGCGCGTTCAAGGCGGCTTGCCCGGCACCGAACATGAGGACGGGATTTACGGCGACTATATTCGCGAAGTGAGCCCGGCCGGCGAGACGGTCTGGGAATGGCACGCCCACGAGAATATGGAAATCGAGAATTACCCGATCGCCCCGGCGGTGGGACGGCGGGAATGGGCGCATCCCAATGCCATCATGCCATTGCCCAACGGCGATGTCATGGTGAGTTGGCGGCAGAACAATCTGATCGCCGTCATCGACCGCCAATCGGGCAAGTTTAAATTCGAATGGATGGGCGTGGAGTTGGGCCACCAGCACGATTTTCAAAGGCTCGATAACGGCAATTACATGGTTTTTTGCAACGCCGCGCCGGCACGCGGCGCGAGCGGCTCAAAGGTTCTTGAGTTCGATCCGCAAACCAAGGAAACCGTCTGGGAGTATGAGGGGTCGCCCAGATATACTTTTTCCAGTCCCTTTATTTCCGGCGCCCAACGCCTCGATAACGGCAACACTTTGATTTGCGAAGGACAATGGGGCCGCATTTTTGAGGTGACGCCGCAAAAGGAAGTGGTTTGGGAATATATATCACCATTCTTCACACCGCTTTCCGACAACCCGGTCGAAAGCGGCACAAATCACGTTTTCAGGGCTTATCGTTACGATATTGACGGTCCTGAAATTCAAGGCCGGGTTACCCATCTGTGATGCTGACAGCGCATTTGTTGATCGCCTGATGGAAATTGACAGTCTATAGTCCGCTAGAACTCTTTTCTATCAGGGAGACATGAATGCCCATCCTGCCCGGTGTTCCCAACGTTCATTTCGATTTCGGCGCTGTCGATGCCCTCGGTGGCGCGCTGGCGGAACTGAATATACAGCGTCCAATTTTGGTCAGCGACGAAGGGCTGGTGGCTGCCGGTGTCTTCGATAAGGTCACCGCCGCCATGCCGTCGGGGATCGATTATTCGATCTTCACCGGCGTCCATGAAAATCCCATCATCGGCGATGTGGAAAAGGGTATGGATATCTACCGGGCCGACGGGTGCGACGGCATTGTCGCCATCGGCGGCGGATCCTCCATCGACAGCGGTAAGGCCATGTCGCTGCTGGCCGGTCATCCCGGCAAGACCCTGTTCGATTTCAGCGGTCAGCCGCAAAACATCACCAAGGCCTGTGTTTCCCTAATTGCCATCCCGACCACGGCGGGAACCGGCAGCGAAGTCTCCAGAGGCGCAGGCATTCACACCGACGATCATGCTAGCACTTTGGGTCTGGGCTCGCCCCACCTTCAACCCGATATCGCCATTTGCGATCCGGAACTGACCCTAACCCTGCCGCCGTTTCTGACTGCCGGCACCGGTATGGATGTGGTGACCCATTGCGTCGAGGGATATCTTTCCTCTAACGTCAATCCGCCCATCGAAGCGGTGGCCCTGGACGGTATTCAACGCGTGGCCACCTATATTGAGCGCGCCGTCACGAACGGTTCTGACCGGGAAGCCCGCTGGCATATGTTGATGGCGGCCATGCAGGGGGGCATGTCGATCCTGGCGGGACTTGGCCCCATTCACGCCGTCGGCCTGGCCCTCAGCGAACAGGGACATCATCACGGCGCCCTGGTGACGGCGGCGACGCCGCCGGTATTGAAGTTCTTCCAAGGTAACCAGGACGACAAGCTAGCTAATCTGGCCGATGCGCTGGGTGTCGGCGAAACCGGCGATGCGGCGCAGGCGGTGGCCGATCTGAACGAGCGTGTCGGCCTGCCCAACGCGGTCAAGGATCTCGGTTACAAGATGAAGGATATCGACCATGTCACGGCGGCGGCCGTCGGTTCCCATTTCAATTATACCAGCCCCAAAGTGCCTAGCGAGGCGGAATACAAACAACTCATTCTGGATACGGTAGGCTGAAGAAAATAAATGAACGACGACATTCAATTTAACCGCGACTTCCGTTGCGAATACGGGGTCATGGAAGAGGTAACCCCCAACGTCCGGCGCATCGTTGCCGAAAATCCGGGCCCGTATACCTTCATGGGAACCGGCACCTATATCGTCGGTCACGGTAAGGTGGCGGTGATCGATCCGGGACCGGACTATCCGGAACATGTGGACGCTCTCCTGAACGCGCTGGACGGGGAGGAAATCACCCACCAGTTGATCACTCATACCCATATTGACCACTCACCTGCCGCCAAAGCCGTGAAGGAGCGGACCGGGGCCAAGACTTACGGCTTTGGGCCTCATGGGTCTGGCAAATACGATGAGGGCGTCCAGGTTGAGGCCGGTGGCGATATGGACTTCTCGCCCGACGTAACAGTTAAGGGTGGCGATATTATCGAAGGTGACGGCTGGTCCTTCGAATGCGTCCATACGCCGGGCCATACCTCCAACCACCTTTGCTACAATTATCGTGAAGACAATGCGCTTTTCAGCGGCGATCACGTCATGGGCTGGTCCACCACCGTGGTCACGCCTCCGGACGGTGATATGGCGCAATTTGTTGCCAGCCTCAAAATGCTCAGTGAACGGGATGATAGTGTCTATTTCCCGACCCACGGCGGGCGCATTAAAAAGCCAAAACCCTATCTCCGAGCCCTGATCATCCACCGGAAAATGCGCGAGGGTCAGATACTCGATTGCTTGAAAAAGGGTGCCATGGACATACCCGCTATGGTCACGGCCATGTACGAGGATCTTGACCCCCGCCTGACCGGCGCCGCCGCCCAATCGGTCTTCGCCCACATCGTCGAGTTAGCCGAAAAAGACGCCATTCAGGCGGACGGCGATATAAACCTCTCGGCGGTCTATGAATTGAGTTAAACTGATAAACGGCGTTGGGGGGCTGACCATAAGGGGCCAAGCATGAAAAAACTGTTTTGGGGTTTTGTCGTCGGTGGTCTTCTCGGCACAGGCGCCGGGTTTGTGATCGGCATCTTTTTCTATCCGTTTATTTTTCTCGCCGATATTGTCGCTACGGAACAGATTGAAAACCGCGAGCTGAAACGCGTTGTTGCCGAAGGCTCCTTCATTCACGCAAATCCGTCCGATCCCGTTCACTACGGCAAAGGGGCTGTCACCGTATTCAACGATGTGGTTCACCTGGGGTCCAACTTCGAAGTGGGGCCGGGGCCTAAATACAAGGTCTATTTGGTGACGGCCGCTGATATCAAACAATCAGACGATGTTAAAGCGGCCGGCCACAAGGATTTGGGATCATTGCGGGCCTTCAAGGGCAGTCAGAACTACACCGTGCCGCCGGACCTAAAGTTGAGCGATTACAAAAGCGTCGTCATCTGGTGCGAAACGTTCGGCGTCCTGATTTCTCCGGCCAAGCTGGCGTTTCGTTAGCCGTTTTTTCTTTTCATTATGAAGGCCGCGATTTCGCCCGCCACCAAAATGCCCGCCATAACCCAGATCAGCATGAGATTGTAATGGGCGATGCCGTGGGGCAGGAACTCGCAGGCGAAACGGGTGGCCTCCAGCTCGCAGGAAAAATGGTCGATCAGGCCGATGCCCAGGAAAATCCAGGTAACTCTGAGAAATATCCGGTTGAACTTCCTCAGCTTTTCGTGGGTCATGTCACAGGAAGCCCCAAAGATTATCGGGGCTGTATATGGCCTGGCCGATCAAATGGCCGATTTCGATGGCGATCAGATAGAAGACCACCCGGACCAGCAGTCGGGGGCCGTAGGGCATCTTCCGTATATGTTTACCCTGGGGTCCCTGGATCATGAATATTTCCACGGCCCAATAAAAGAAACCGATCAACATGCCCCGGACGGTGAACTCGAAGATCATAAAGGGCGTCATTTCGAGCCGACCGATTATCTGCAGGTAATAGCCGAACCCGATGCCGAGAAACCCGGCTCCGATGGTCAGCCGGACCCAAAGCCATACCCGCCCGCGATGTGTATTAGGAATCGGCATGCCACCATTACAATCGGGCAGGGGAAAGGATGCAAATGGAAAATTTGCGACTTAAAAATTCATTCTTGATCTCCGCATCAAGTCGAAAGATATTTAGGGTTAATTCAATCGAAACGCTTTTCAGAGAGCAGGGGGAAAATTATGAGTTGGGCAAAGGTGGCGGCGATTTTAGGGGGCAGTGCCGTGGTCGCTATCGGCATTATTGCCGGCATGATTTTTTATGCGTCGAATGGCGAGGTGGAGCAAGCGGAACAGCAGGGGAAAGGCAAACCCGGCGGAAAATCGCAACAGGTCCTGGCGCTTCAGAAATCGCACCGCGCGGGAGAGAAGCTCGGCGACCACTCTCTCGGGTGCCTGGATGGAAAGGGTCAGCAAACGGCTAAAGAATGCGCTAATCTCGCCGGTATCGATTTAAACGCCACCGACGGCCGCAAACCGGCCGATATGGCTGGGGGCAATTTGTCGGGCGCCAACCTTCTTCAGGCTAACCTGAGCTGGGTGATCTTCAAGGGGGCCAATCTCAGAGGCGCCAACCTGGGCGGTGCCAAGCTCTACCGGACCAATTTCGCCAAAGCCGACTTGTCCGGGGCCGACCTCAGCGGCGCCGACATGCTGTACGCCGATCTCACCAACACCAACCTGACCGGCGCCAACCTGGGCGGCGCCAAAAATCTCCGGCAGGGAAAACTGGAACGCGCCTGCCTCACCGATCCCAACAATCCCCCCAAGAATTTGCCGGCCGATTTAAAGCCGCCGGTGCGGAAGTGTAAGTGAGGCAAGGCGTAAAATAGATACATTGTGGTCACTCTGGAGTCCCCCCCATCCCAACCTTCCCCCGCAAAGGGGGGAAGGGGTTCAGGCGGCCACTTTTCATTTCCCCTCTCCCCTGGCGGGAGAGGGTTAGGGTGAGGGGGGGGGGGGACGAATACTCCAATCACCCTCACCCCAATGTGAAACATCGTGTTTTGCATTCTTTCTGCCACCCGCCCACATTGGGTTTATGGAATTTCTGGCCAAAATTTTTACCGTTCGGAACCTGATTTGGGCGGTGGTTCTACTTGCTGTGGTTTGGTGGTTCATGCCGGGGTTGTTGCCGGGCTCGACCATGTTGTGGAAGGTAAGTTGGCCCAAGACTGATTTCTCCAAGGCTTCCGTGGATATGAGCGAGATCAGGTCCGGCGGGCCCCGGAAAGACGGTATTCCCTCCATCGACGATCCCACCTTCAAGCCGGTGCGCGAGGTCGAACTGGCGCCCATGGTGCCGGTGATCAGTCTGCGCGTGAACGATGATGCGCGGGCCTATCCGTTGGGCATTCTGATGAGCCACGAAATCGTCAACGACCGGGTAGGCGGTATTCCCGTGGCGGTGACTTACTGCCCGCTGTGCAACGCGGCAATTGTATTTGATGCCCGTGTGCAGGGCATGGAGCTTGAGTTCGGCACCACCGGCAATCTCAGGAATTCCGATCTCGTCATGTATGACCGTCAGACGGAAAGCTGGTGGCAGCAGTTTCTGGGCGAAGCCATCGTGGGCGAGTTTACCGGCACCCAACTTCGCATGATGCCGTCCCGCATCGAAAGTTTCGCCAAGTTCAAAGAAAGATTCCCCGAAGGCCAAGTGCTCAACCCGTCCAGTTCCTTCCGCGGTTACGGGTCCAACCCGTATGTGGGCTACGATACGGACCGGACGCCGTTCCTCTATCGCGGGCCGTTGCCCAAGGACATGCCGGCCATGACGCGGCTGGTGGTGGTCGGGCAGGAGGCCTGGACCCTCGATCTCCTTCGTCGGCAGCGCAAGATCGAAAAGGGCGATCTAGTCATCACTTGGGAGCCGGGCCAGAATTCAGCGCTCGACACCCGCAATATCGCCAGTGGGCGGGACGTGGGCAACGTCACTGTGCAGCGCAAGACGGCGGACGGTCTGAAGGACGAAGTCCACGACATCACCTTCGCTTTCGTCTTCCAGGCCTTTAAGCCTCAGGGAAAGGTCTACAAATCCTGGCCGCCCGCTGCGGGAGCGAAGTCTTAATTCAGAAAAAGGTGCACGGCACCTTTTTTACGGCTATATCTCCTTCCATGACGGTCAATATTCTGTACGGCAATTTGCCGCCTCACCTTTGGGAAACGATTACGGATTCGGTGCGCTTTGTGGCGGGGGCGCTGGAGGAGTGCGGCGTGGCGGTGAAGACCGGCGTCAACCAAATCGACCGGGATGCCGTTAACCTGTTCCTCGACCGGTTTTACGTCGAGCCTAATTTCCCGGTTCAATTGAAGACCGGCGGCGTCCGCTATGGTCTGATTTGCACGGAGGTGATCGCGCCCGACGGCACCTGGAACTACGGCGCCGAGGCGGACGATCCGGCGACAATTGCGGCTTTCGAACTGGCGGCAAAGAATGCCGACTTCGTCTGGTGCCTGCTGGAGGAATCGGTGGAAGCCTGTAAGGCGATCAATCCGAATTCCGCCTATCTACCTTATGGTTATCTGCCTCAGATGGAGACCGTTGCCCGTCAGGATAAGGATCAGCGGGACATCGATTTTCTCATGTGCGGCATTCCGTCTGATCGCCGCCAATTGTTGGTGGATAAAATTTCCCAAGCCGGTCACGAGGTTTATTATCCGGGCATTCCAATTCCCGCACATCTTCGAGATGTTCTGATGGCGCGAAGCCGGGTCAATCTGTCGCTGCAAAAATCGACCCGCCATAAAATCATTTCCGTGACCCGCATCTGCCATTCGGTGATCAACCGGGTGCCGGTGCTGCTGGAATATGAGGGACCCGCAACCGGTTACACCGAGTATTGCCTGACCGCTTCGCCTGACGAACTGGTGGAAAAATGCAGCCAAATTCTCGGTAATACGGACCTTGATGTTTGGGCGGAGGAGCGTTACCAGAGAATGAAGGAAGAAATGCCTATGAAGAGTATCATGGAGAACCTTTTGAACGAGACTTTGCCCGATGTCTGATGCCGATCTCCCGAAAGTAGACCTGACTGACCGGTCCGTTTATGCCACCTGGATCACCTCCACCATCCGCTATAGCGATCTCGATCCCAACGGCCATGTCAATAACGGTGCGATCAATGCTTTTTTCGAAGAAGGCAGGGTCGGATTCCGCAATGAGCGGATGAGTTCATTGGGCGCGGACATTTTGTCCGGTTTCGCCATCGTGAAATTCACTGTTGAGTATAAAAAGACCCTCTTTTATCCGGGAGAGGTGGATAGCGGTATTGTCATCACGCGGATCGGTAATACGTCCTATGTTCTGGGGCAGGGCATTTTCCAGGGCGACGATTGCATCGCCCATGCGGAGGTGGTCACGGTCTTTCTTGGTCCGGAAGGAAAAAAAGCGACGCCGCTTAGTGACAATATGAAACAAATACTAAAAGGAGCGACCGCCTAGCGGTTCGACGCCAAATAATTGTTATCAAAAAGTTTTACACGGGATATGATCAATCATATTTAAGGGTCAATAACGTCAAACAAGAAAATAAGTTCCAGGGAGACAACACGCATGCCTTTAATCGATCCCAGAACCGGCTTAATTCAGTACAACAAAGAGAAGGCGACACCCGGCTATACCTTCTTCACGCCCTGTGGACTTTATAATTCCTATCTGATCGACATGAACGGCGAGGTGGTGCATTCCTGGGATCTTCCCAACGACACCGGCAATTACGCCTATATGCTGGAGAACGGTAATCTGCTGGCTGCCATCCGTACCGAAGAGGGTCCGCAAGGCCTTCCGGCTGCCGGTGGCCATTTGTTGGAATTGGACTGGGACGGCAATGTCGTGTGGGAACATATCGACCATAACCAACACCACGATTTCAGGCGTTGCGCCAACGGCAATACGATTTATGTCGGCTGGGAACTGCTGGATGAGGAAACGCAAAAAAAAGTGCCGGGCGGCTTTGCCGGACAGGAACACGAGGACGGCATCTACGGCGACTATATCCGCGAGGTTGATCCCGCCGGTAACACAGTTTGGGAATGGCACGCCACGTCCGATTTGAATATGGATGATTACCCCCTGAGCCCGGTGGTAACCCGCAAGGAGTACGCCCACGCCAATACGATTTTTCCGTGCCCGAACGGCGATGTAATCATCAACTGGCGCTACAACCACACCATGATGATGATCGACCGGGAAACCAAAAAAGTTAAATGGTCGATGACCGATTATTCCTATGGCCAGCATCACGATGTGCAGTTGCTGGAAAACGGTAATATTCTGTTCTTCGCAAATGGGGCGGATGTTTATCTGTACGGACCGGAAACGGGGTCCCGCGTGGTTGAAATCGATCCCAAAACAAATGAGGAAGTCTGGTCCTATCGCGGCACGCCACCGCGCTCGTTTTTCAGCTGGTTTATCAGCGGCTGCCAGCGGCAGCCAAACGGAAATACATTAATTTGCGAAGGCCTATGGGGCCGCTTTTTCGAGGTAACCCCCGACGGTGAAACTGTCTGGGAATACGTGTCACCTTATTTTGTCGAGTACGAGCACCCAGCCTATAAGGGCAACAATCTGGCGTTCCGGTGTTATCGGTATGCGGCGGATGGCCCGGAGATAGCGGGGCGATTGCCGGCTATATCTGCTTAGCCTCTTGTGACCAGTTTTAAGGGAGGACAACGATGAACGATCAATCAGAACCCAACGGCGGCGAAAACAAGATAAAATCGTCAGCCGGGACAAATAGGCGGGCCTTTAACGAAGGCCAGTATATATTTCGCGAAGGCGAAACGGGTGATCTGGCATTCGTTGTGCTAAGTGGTACGGTTGAGATCGTCCATAATGCCGGCGATAGTGTTGTTCCCATTGGCACGGTTTTAAAGGGAGGTATGTTTGGCGAAATGGCGTTGATTGACAACAAACCCCGAATGGCCTCGGCACGGGCGAAGGATGGTCCGGCTGAAACGCTGGTTATTTCACGGGAGATGTTTCACAAAAAAATGGCGTCCGCCGATCCATTTCATAAAGCCTTGTTCGATATATTATCGAGTCACATCCGGTCTCTTTCTGACCAACTGGCCAAGACAGGTGCGCGGGCATCTTAATTCCTCAAATTATTTTCGTCGGACGAATAGAAAATCACCGCCGTCATGACCGGCTTTGCGTATATCCGAAAACTGGGGCGTCTGATCGGCGTTGACCATAACCGGGCGCCGGATGATGTTAAACAAGCTATTGCCGTCCAGGACGCCGTTATTCTGCTGCAATGAATTAATCAAGGCCGAGGTGAAAGGCGAGTGACCGTCGCCGCTGTTGTCGGCTACTGGTTCCAACCCGCCCGAGGTTATGACCACCCGCGCCTTTTTGCGGGACATTTTTTTGAGATATTCCGGATCGCCCATGGTGACATTTGCTCCGCGCACCAGGCGGCCCGAATAGCAGCTATCGGCGACGACCATTACATGTTTCGCTTCGATCGCTTTTAAGGTTCCCGTAAGGATGTCGTTCGACACCCAGGCCGACCGGCGGTTGGGTCTGGCATCGGCAGGCAGCCAGAATCCCTGATCCGCCTTGTCGTCAAGCCAGCCATGACCGGCATAGTAAATCAGCAGATTGTCCTTAAACTTAAGCTTGGACCTGAGATCGTCCAGTGTGTCGATGATGTCCGCCCGGGTCGGATTTTCCAGCATCGTTATCTTGAAGTTATAGTTTTCCTTTAAAAGTTTCGCCATGGATCTGGCATCGGCCAGAGCCGTTTTCAGGTCGGTCAAATGTTTGTATTCGTTGATCCCGATAACCAGTGCATGATAGTCGCCAAAATTGATATTGGCGGGGATATTCAGTTTCTTTTGCGGGGTAACCTTGGGGGTGGCGGTTTCCGATTTCTTGGTTGAAAAGGCGCGGTCCAGTAGGGCCTGCTGCTTGCTTTCATATTGGCCCTGTGAAATCAGTCCATCGTCCCTCAGTTTTTTGAGTGTCGCCAGTTCA
Source organism: uncultured Rhodospirillaceae bacterium (assembly GCA_964574215.1). GTDB lineage: Bacteria > Pseudomonadota > Alphaproteobacteria > Rhodospirillales > UBA2165. Next base: position 109,796 of record CAZNLR010000009.1, read on the forward strand.
CTTTTAATATCGGAGCTTTTCCCCGGCAGGGAGCGCGTGGCGCTGGCCGCTTTACTTTGCAGGGCGGCCAGCTCGGCCTTTTTCTTCAAGGCCTCTTGTTCGGCTTTGAGCCGGTCGATCTGGGCTTTCATTTCGGTAGCTTCGGCCTCGGCTTTTTGCTTGGCTTGGCGTTCGGCCTCTAACCGGCCACTACCGAAATTCCGGCCAGCGGCGCGTCCGGGGGAGCGCCCGAACGATTTTCTGCGGGAAACAACGACCGATCCCGCGCATTTGCCGATGCCAATAGAGAATTTTCCCGTGAACCGGTTTCCTTCAAAATAACCGGTGACGATCACATCCAATTTTCGGGTGCCGATCTTGCCGTCGGCTTTTACGCTGCCGTCGTCCTCAATGTCCCCGTCGATTTTGGCATATCCTTTATTTCCGGGAATAAAAAACGTGATATCGTCACCGCGTATTTCGGCTTTGGTCGGCCATCCTGGCCGGCGGCAAATGGCCTCGGCGCTTGGCTTAAACTCACCGTGCCAATTGCCGTCTCTGTTTTCGGCAATTGACGGTGAGGGCGACAGTAGAAAAACCGCGCCGCATAGCATCGCCAGTACACCTAAAATTACATTGGTCCTCAGTCGGAACTTAGTGGGCGTCATCTCCGAATTCCCGCTGAAATAGTTGTCGCCGGACGGACATGATATCGTGCCCCGATTATTTTGCCAAATATCGATATGCGTTCCGGTCGGGCAGTGCCGGGCTATCGAGTTGCCGACCAGCACACGGGAAAAATCGTGTCGTCGGTCGGCATCACGCCGACGTCGACGGCATTGGCTTCTTCGGCGCCCGGCACGGTAAAGCCGGTTACCCGTTCCCACCAGACCGCATCGCCGCCGTAGAAGCGGCAGGAAAGAGCGACCCGCCGCTGCGTCGCCGAGGCGTTTTTACCCGTTCCATGCACGGTCAAAGGGTGGTGCACGATGACGTCACCGGGCTCCATGTCCCAGGAGAGAAACCGATATTCGGGATTATCGAACTCCAAATGAAACTCAGGGCACAGTTCCAAACTTTCATCGGTAAACGCCGGGTCTTCATCGGGGGTGACGGCCCGGAAAAGCTTGTTCCATTTGTGCGATCCGGCGACATAAACCAGACCGCTGGTCTCCATGGTTACCGGCGTTAGGGCCATCCACACCGACGCGATCTGATTGCCGTTAAAGGGCCAGAAGGGCAGGTCGTTGTGCCATTGGGTGGGCGCCAAGGTGCCCGGTTCTTTAATAAAAAGCTGGTCGTAAAAAAAGCGAACTTCATCAAGACGCATTAGCCTTGCTGCGATCTCAGCCGCCGGTGAGTTCAAGATGTAATCTTCAAAATCGGAGTTCTGCCGGGACATATAAGACATGATATAGAAATGTCCCGGATCATCGGGCTCATTGACTTCGCGCATCCGTCCGGCCGTATTCTCAATGTTGGCTTCGCAAACATTCAACATATGGCTGCACCATTCGGCGTCGAATTGGCCCCGAACGCAAATAGCGCCGTCTTCTTCATATTGTTGGATTTGAGCTTCGGTAATCGGATGCAGAATATCCCGGTTCATTAGTTGCTGCCCCATATCGAGAAGGTTAATTAAAAACATTCAATACTATTGTTTAAAGATTAACCAAGTCTGGAACATTGCCAAAGCATAATTTTCAGGTAAAAAATTTTGTGATTTGGGAAAAGGCCGAAAAAAATGTTCAGATTGCCTTTAGCGCCGCTCTTTCGCGGGCGGCGTCTCCGAAGGCCTCGAACAGGCGGCGGGATAGAAGGTGTTCGTCCAGTTCAGGCATATACTCGGTGTGCCATTGAGCGGCAACTGCAAAGGTCTTGGCGTCTTTAACCCGGACGGCTTCAATGACGCCGTCAGGGGAGACGCCTTCCACTACCAGGTCATCTGCCAGGCGGTCGACCCCCTGACCGTGGAGGGAATTGATGGTGAACTCGTCTTGACCGATCAGATTGGCAAGATAACCGTTTTTCGTCAGGGAGATTTTATGGCGAAGTGCGTAAATTTCTTCCGTCGTCACACCCTCGTGCCGGGGCATGCGGTGATCGTTGACGCCGTCCAACAAATGCAGCCGGTAGTGAAGGGAACCGCCCAAGGCCACATTGAATTCCTGCAAGCCGCGGCAAATGCCCAGGATCGGCACGCCGGCCTCAATGCAGGCGGGGATCAATTGCAAGACCATGGCGTCTCGATCCGGGTCGATGGGCTCGTCAGCTGGAAATGGCGGACCGTCATAGTGGTGGGGCTCGACGTTGGCCCGGCCGCCGGTCAGCATAATGCCGTCAAAGCGCGTTACCAATTCGTCAAAATCATAGGTGTCGGCCATAGAGGGAATTTGCACGGCCAGACATCCAGAGAACTTCGTGACCGATTCGAGATACCGTTTGGCGTTATAGTGAGCCGGATAGCCGAGGGGAGGTACTTCCATGACGCCGGTGGGGACGCCGATCAGCGGTTTGGGACTGGAACTCACTGTATTATCCACTAGGCCGCCGTTACCGCCATTTTTATCGGACCTTCGGCCCGATTGTTGATGAACTGATCGACATAGGCGTTGTCAGAGTCGTCCACTTGGGATTTGGGACCGTGCCAGATGATACGCCCGTCATGAATCATGGCGATATTGTCCGCCACCTTACGGGCGCCTTTCATGTCGCTGGTGATAGATATGGTGGTGGCTCCCAATTGATGCACACCATCCAAGATCAATTCGCTGATCACATTGGTCATGATCGGATCGAGCCCGGCGGTGGGTTCATCCAGCAGGACGATTTCCGGGTTGTTGGCGATGGCGCGGGCGAAGCCGACCCGTTTCTGCATGCCGCCCGATATTTCTGCCGGCAGGAGTTCTGCCACATCGGAGGTCATGCCCACGGAAATCAGCTTGTCGATGGCAAGCTGTTTGGCATCTTGGCGGCTGAGTTCGTGATCCTGAAGAATTTGAAAAGCGACGTTTTCCCATATCTTCATACTGTCGAATAATGCAGATTGTTGAAACAGCATGCCCATGCGGTGGAGCAGTTTTTCACGGTCTTTGGTGGACAGATTGACTGTTTCCTGTCCGTCGATCTTGATGCTGCCGGCATCGGGTTTTTCCAATCCCAAAATCAATTTCAACAGCAGGGTTTTGCCGCTGGCCGATCCGCCGATAAGTACCAAGGATTCTCCGTCCGCGACTTCCAAATCGACACCCTTGAGGACATGATTGTCACCAAAGCTTTTGACGATGCCTTCTAATTTGATTTTCGGCGTCTCACTCAAGACCTTTATCCGCTTACTCAAAACCGGCTAACAAGCTAACCCACCAGCCCGAAAGACGCAAAAAAATACTTTTTTGCGGAAAATAGCGGTATTTTTATATATTTTTTGCATTAACTATGATGGCGGTCACAGCGTTTTACACTAAATTAGTGTATAAGACAGAGGTGAAATAGGTGTAGTCGTGAAAGGTGGATGTCATGGCTGACAATCAGGTTGAGGTAGCCGAACACAAGGATAGCGGTATGGATTCCGGCAGGGAACCTGTTGGCCGGGTCGCTACGGCTGAAGGAACGGTAACCATTGTTCGCGCCGACGGAACAACCGTAGTGGTGGCGGTCGGCGATCCCATTTTTCAGGGTGATACGTTGGTAACCGGGGACGACGGCGCCGTTGGCGTTGTCTTTGCCGATGAGACTGTCCTGTCCATGGGCGAAAACGGCCGCACGGTTCTTGATGAAGTCATATACGATGCCGGTGCTCAGGACGGCAGCATCGTCCTGTCACTGTTGCAGGGCGTTTACACCGTGGTCAGCGGTGAAATTGCGAAAACCGATCCCGATGCTTTGGTCTTGAACACACCTGTTGCGACGATCGGTATCCGCGGTACCCAGTTGGGTATCGACTTCCGCGACGGCGAGAATCTGAACGTTGCCTTGATGGAAGAGGCCGGTGGGGTTGTCGGCGAAGTTGTCATCACCAATCAGGAAGGTACACGCGTACTTAATCAGACTTTCCAACAGGTTTCCGTAAACGGCTACAGCGGCGCCCCCAGCGAAATTCAGGTTGTCGACCTCGGCGATATTATCGCCAATTACGGCGGCGCCTTGGCCTATCTGCCGACAGATATCGCAACTGCCAATCACTATGGGCAGGAACCCAATGCGCCGCCCGAAGAAGGCGAATTGCAGGAATTTGAAACCGAACCGAAGGATGAGGTGCCGGAGGAAGAATCAGGTGAAGGTGTTGAGGGTTTCCGCACCGATGCTGGTGGGGATGAAAGTGAACCGGAAAGTCCGGCGGAACCAATCCGTGTTGTAGAAGGGGAGGAAGTTTCCACAGGAAAGACCAAGGAATTCAGTGCGCCTGAACCGACAGTGGGGGAAGAACCGGAGGTGGCGGAAACGGCAGCTGCGGAAGAACAACGCATTGAACCCGAGCCAGAACCCGAGCCCGAACCCGAGCCAGAGCCAGAGCCGGAGCCCGAACCGGAACCCGAGCCCGAGCCGGAAGCGGATGATCCGACG
>CAZNLR010000010.1:0-108375 GCA_964574215.1 uncultured Rhodospirillaceae bacterium
GCGCGCCGGTCACTTCGGCGGCCGCTTCCAGAATCAGTGTTTTCATTACGATGATGGCGTCAGAAGTGAAACGGGTTTTCGGTCCCGACAATTGCATGGCACCGACCAAGGTACCGTTCATACCGAATACCGGGCAGGCAATAGCGGCGGCGTCCGGAAATATGGCGCCGTGGGATTCGGCAAAAATTTTATCTCTCACGTCATCGAACGGTTTTCCCGACTCACTGGAAAAGGCGCGGAGCACAGTCGAGGAAGCGCCACCCTGGTTCAAATCGTAGCGGTCACCGGCCAGCGAGCCCGCATCGCGGATGGCATGGGACGATTCGACTTTGTGGAGGCAGACAACGCTATCGCCCTCCAAGACCGTAAACGTCGCGCTTTCGTTTACCTTGTCCACCAATGCTCGCATGACCGGCGCCACCAGATCGACAATGTGCAGCGAGTGTTTGAAAATCTCGCCCAGCTTGAAAACCGCCGAACCCAACTGAAACATGCCGTCCTGCCGGCGCTTGATAAATCCCTGCCGTTCCAGCGATGTGCAAAGCCTCAAGACGGTGCTTTTATTCAAGCCCGTCATTTCCGCAAGATCGGTCAGCCTCAGGGCATCCTTGGCGAAGCTGAATGCCATCAAAATGGCCAAACCCCGCTCTAACGCGATGACCCCGCCCTTTTTCGGTAAATTCAAATCGCCATCCATAACCCACTCTCTCCACATATTATATTGATCTTAAAAGTGCCTAAGTGTTATACTACACGAAATTGAGTTTCATACAATGAAACTTTTTAAATGCAAAATTAATTGTGGAACCAGTAATGAATCAAATTCTCGGTCCCGATGAATCAGCTCCCATTTGGTACGGTTCTTCCAGCAAGAAGACTGGAAAGGGCCAGCCGGAACAGCTGGATTATTCGGCGGATGATGGTTCAAATGAAGCCGGAATTGAGCGGGTAGAGGGCGACATCAAGATCGACATCGCCCTGTTCGGCTTTTTGACTACCGTGACCGACAAGACACGGTTGACCTTGGACCTGCCAGTCGGCTCGACGGTGGGCGATATTTTAAATGCCCTTGGCAGGGAATGCGGTGCGGCGGTTCTCAAAGCTCTTCGCGACGAAAACGGTGCGTTGAATGAATGCTGCCGGATTTTTGTCGACGGGGTGCTTTTGAAAGACGCCAGCTCAAAAATATCCCCGGTGGGAGAGGCGGCAAAAATTGAAATGATATTGTTGATGGCAAACGAAGCCGGCTAATCGTAGCGGCCAGATAGACGGAAACCGAAGATGGATGATATTGCGAAAAACGTAGAGTTGGGTGAGGCAAGTACGGGTGATAAGGACGATGTCTGGATCCCATCCTCGTGCAGCCTTTGTTATTCCTCTTGTTCCATAAAAGCCCATCGGGTCGACGGAACGGTGGTGAAAATCGAAGGCAATCCGGAAAGCGCCGTGGGCAAGGGCCGGCTTTGCGGCAAGGGCGTCAGTGGTATCATGACCCATTACGATCCGCACCGGCTCGACAAGCCGTTGCGCCGCACCAACCCTGAAAAAGGTATCGGCGTCGATCCCATGTGGGAGGAAATTTCCTGGGATGAAGCCCTGGATGAAGTCGCCGACCGGCTGAAAGCCGTCCGCGAGGACGATCCGAGAAAGCTCTTCATAATGCGGACCACCACGGTGATGACCCAGCACGTGCCGCCGTTCGTTTTTATGTCCGCCTTCGGCACGCCCAATGCGTCGGCGGCGGGCGGCGGTCTCCATTGCGGTAACGGCGCCCACCTGATCAGCGGCATCATGCATTCCTCCTGGTCGATCCTGCCCGATTTCCAACATTGCAATTACGCCGTCTATTTCGGAGCGTCCAAAGGTCACGCCGCCGGGCATGCGTCGTGCTCCAACATGACTATGGCCGCCGATGCGCGGGCGCGGGGCATGAAAATGGTGGTGGTTGATCCCTTCGCCAATCAGGCGGGGGCCAATTCAACCGAGTGGGTGCCCATCCGGGTCGGCACCGATGCCGGGCTGGCCCTGGCCATGGCCAATGTTCTGGTCAACGAGTTGGAGGTTTACGACGTTCCCTACCTCAAAGCCAAAACCAACATGCCGTACCTGATCGGCGACGATCAACGCTATATCAGGGATGATGAGACCGGCAAGCCCATGGTGTGGGACGAAGCAGAAGGAGAAGCCTGCACCTTCGATGCTACCGATGCCGAAGATATGGCGCTGGATGGCGAATACGAGGTCAACGGCAAGACCTGCCGACCGTCCTTCGTTCTGATGAAAGAGCATCTCAAAACCTATCCGGTGGAGCGGGGTGAGGAAATCAGCACCGTGCCTGCCGATACCATCCGCCGGCTGGCCACCGAGTTCGCCCAGGAAGCCCGCATCGGCAGCACCATTGTCATCGACGGCGTTACCGTGCCTTACCGACCGGTGGCGGCCATCGCCTTCCGAGGGTCCCAGGGGCACAAAAATTCATCTTACAACATGCTGGCCGTCGATTTGCTGAATCATCTGGTGGGCGCCGCCGATGTGGCCGGCGGCTGCCTGGGCTTTAACCCGGCGTGCGAAGGTTATCCGGAAACGGGGCGGCTGCAATACTGGCCCCACCCTGACCCCGATGGACTAATGATTACCGGGTCTTGGATGGGCCCCCACGAACCCTATCCGGTGGGCGATCCCCAACCGCCGGAACGGATCGGGCTGCAAAACATGTTTCCCATGGGTATGGGCTCGGTCTTCCAGGCTTCCACCGACCAGGAAGAGATGTGGCAGAAATTCGATTTCGACTACCGGCCCGAAATGATGATCAATCTGGGCGCCAACCAAATCATGAGCGTCGGCAATAAAGATGCGGTGGCGGCGTCCCTGAAAAAATTCAAGTTCATCGTTTCCTTCGATATTTTTCTGACCGAGACCTCCGAGTTCGCCGATATCGTTCTGCCCGACTGCGGCTATCTGGAGACCACCGATTCCCGCTCTAACTTCCCCTTCATTTTCAGCCTGCCCGCCGGTCTCGGGGAATGGTGCTGGCCCATCCGCCAGGAAGTGGTGGAACCGGCAGGGGAGCGCCGCCTGTTCGCCGACGTTCTGTTGGAGTTGGGTGAACGCATCGGTATCACGCCGGACATGAACGCGTCCTATAATGCCTGGTTCGATTTGCAGGGTGAAAATCGGCTGGAACTGGACCGCAAATACACCTTTGCCGAAATCTCCGATCTGGACCTCAAAGACAAATTTGGACCGGAGAAGGGGCTGGAGTATTTCAAGGAACATGGTCTGGTCAAATGGGATAAAACGCCCAAGGAAGTTTATTGGCGGGCGTTTACCGATGTGCGGGTTCCCCTTTACTGGGAATGGATGCCGGACATCTGGGAAAAAACCATGGCCATTTCCAGCCCCAAAGGTCTCGATATTCCCAAGGAATATTATAGCCCGCTGCCGGACTGGCTGCCGTGCCCGTCCCACGAATGCCAGCATGAAGACTTCGATTTCATCGCCTTTTACTACCGCGACATCGTCCATACCAACAGCCTGACCATGGAAAACGCCTGGCTAGACGAGGCAGCCCAGTTGGATCCCTATTCCTACAACATCGCCATCAATGCCGGCGTCGGCAAAGAGAAGGGATTGAAGTCGGGCGACCATGTGTGGGTGGAAAACGAATACGGCAGGAAAGTCGAAGGTAAAATCCGCCTCACCGAAACCATGCATCCCGAAGGGCTGGGAATCGGCGCCTGCGCCGGTCACTGGGCCAAAGAGATGCCGACGGCCAAAGGCAAGGGCGTATTCTTCAACGATCTGATCGAACTGGACTGGCACCATTCCAGCCCGTCCAACCTGACCTTGGATTTGTGCGCCAAAGTAAAAGTTACCAAAGTGGAGGCCGTATCATGAGATGGGGTATGGTGATCGATTTGAAGCGCTGTATCGGCTGTTACGGTTGCCAACTGTCGTGTAAGGCGGAGAACGGCACGCCGCCCGGCGTCTTTTTCGCCCGGGTGCATAAACAGGAAGAGGGTACCTATCCGACGGCTCAGACCATCTTTTTGCCGGTGCTGTGCAATCATTGTGACGATCCGCCCTGCGTCGACGTGTGTCCCACCGGTGCCAGCTTCGTCTGGGAGGAAGACGGTATCGTCGATATCGATCCCGATATGTGCGTAGGCTGCCGCACCTGCATGCTGGCCTGTCCCTATTCCAACCGCTACTTTAACGACGAGAAGCGGAACTATTACGGTGACGCCGGGGCGACGCCCTATGAACAAGCCCGGGTCGAACGTCACCAGGAGGGCGTGGTGATGAAGTGCAATTTTTGCCGTGACCGGGTGCGGGACGGCAAGGATCCGGCCTGTGTCGAGAACTGCCCGACCATCGCCCGTTACTTCGGCGATCTCGACGATCCCACCAGCGAAGTGTCGCGTCTGATCCGGGAGCGCAGCGGCTTCCCGTTGCATCCGGAGAAAGGCACCAATCCGCGGGTTTATTATTTGCCGGCCTAAGAGGGGGAAAACCATGTCACCGACGGGTGGACGATACGAAATACTGTTGAAAGATTTTCAAAGCGAATACCGGCCCCAACGGGAATGGGCCGAGGGGCGCGGCGCTTTTCTGATTTACGGACATTTTCTGGTGGGTGTCGCCTCCGGCGCCTGGCTGTTCGGCCTATATTACCGGGATGTCATCTCCCTGATCGCCGGGTTCATCCTGGCGGGTCTGGGCGGGCTTGCCCATTTGTTCAACCTGGCCCGGCCGGAACGGTTCCTGAAAATGATGTTGCGGACGGCCACCTCCTGGGTGTCCCGTGGTTTCTGGGGACTTACTTTATTTCTGATCGGCAGCATAATTTATCTGCCCGGACATTTATTCCCAGGTGCTCTTTGGCCCGTCGAATCGCTGTTTTCCCAATTGGGAATGCTGGTCTCCATCGCCGGGTCCATTGTCCTGATCGTTTATATGGGTTTCGTCTATACGGCATCCAAGGCCATACCCTTCTGGAATTCGACCCTGCATCCGGTGCTTTATATTTCCTATGCCTTCCGTGGCGGCGCGGCGGCATTTCTGCTGTCGCTGGCCTTGCGGGGCGAAGCGGTCGGTTCCGGCTCGGAAATTCTGGTTATCTGGATCGCCGTAACGGCGTCGGTCATTATTCTTTGGGCGTTTGAAATTCAAGGTGCGCTGAGCAGTGGCGATGATACCGCCCGGGCCTCCTTGCACGAAATTCTGGCAGGCCGCCTGGCCATCTATTTCTACGGCGGTATTTTGGTGATCGGACTGGTGGTTCCGGCCTTTCTCATGGCCGGGATTATCGCCCCTCTGTCACCTACCTTGCTGGCGCTGATCGGCTTGACCTCGGTAGCAGGCGACTTCTTTATGAAGTTTTCCTCGATCAAAGCGGGGGTCTACATGCCGGTCCGTGTGCACGGTCCCGGTCATATAAAACGGACTTAACGACAAAGAAATTAATCGCCGTAAAGGTGGCATTCCACCGACTGGCCGTTCTGGCTGGTCAGGGCCGGGCGCTCCGCCTTGCACCGGTCGGTGGCCTCGGTGCAGCGGGGGTGGAAGGCGCAGCCGCTCGGCGGATTCAGGGGGTTGGGAAAATCCTTGCCCAGGGCGATTTCCGGCAGACCTTTGCCGGGTTCCGGGGTTAGAACGGACTCCAAAAGCAGCTTGGTATAAGGGTGCCGCGGATGATTGAAGATTTCCGTTCCCGGGCCGTATTCGATCAAGCGCCCCAAATACATGACCGCCACTTTGTCCGCCAGCAGTTCGACCACAGCCAAATCGTGGCTGACCAGTACATAGGTAAGGTTCAGTTCATTGCGTAAATCGATTAACAGATTAAGGATGTGAGCCTGCACCGAGACATCCAACGCCGAGGTCGGCTCGTCACAGATGAGGATGCTGGGATTCATGATCAACGCCCGGGCGATGGCGACCCGTTGGCGCTGCCCGCCCGATAGCTGATTGGGATAGGAGTGCAGGAAACGGGGCGGCAGTTCCACCAGCCGCATGATCTCCAAAACCCGGTTGCGGCGTTCCTCGGCGGTGCCGATGCCATGCACCTTCATGGGCAGAGAAATGATGGCCTCAAGGGTCTTTCTGGGATTGAGGGAGGAATAGGGGTCCTGAAACACCGGCTGTACTTTTTTAGCGATGGCGCGGATATCGATGGCGCTGATGGGGTCACCCTCGAATAATATCTCGCCGGACGTCACCGGCATCAGCCCCAGCATCATTTTGGTCAGGGTGGTTTTGCCGCACCCGGATTCACCGACCACGGCAAGCACCTCGCCCCGGTTGACGCCCAGGCTGACATTTTGAACGGCCTTTAGGTCGAGGGCCTTGGAAAACAGCTTTTTGCCGACTTTGAACGTACGGCTGACATCTTGACATTCCAGAACCCGCTGAGCCGGGTTCGCGACATCTTCGCCACCTTCCATCGACTGGGCTTCAATGTTCATTGCGCAGCGTCCCCGATTTCATCGGTACTGAAGTTCGCCTGACAGCGCTCCGAGTCCATCAGGCAGCGGTATGTCCGGCCTTCCGCGACGTCAACGAAATCGACCTCTTCGGTAATACATTCGTCTTCCAGATACTGGCAGCGGTTGCGGAACAAACAGCCTTCCAGATCGCCGATCAATGCTGGCACCAATCCCTTGATGGATCCGAGTTTGGAGCCCGGTTTCGATTTTCCGGGAACGGGGATGCAGCGAAGCAGACCCTGGGTATAGGGGTGCAAGGGCTGGGCAAACACCTGATTGCAGGCTCCGGTCTCGACGATTTTCCCGGCATACATGATGGCCACCCGATCGGCCATGCGGGCGACCACGCCAAGATCGTGGGTGATCAAAATCATCGCCATGTTCATTTCTTTTTGCAGGCTCGACAATAGATGCAGGATTTGCGCCTGGATGGTGACATCGAGGGCGGTGGTTGGCTCGTCGGCAATGATGAAGGCGGGTTCGCACATCAAGGTCATGGCGATCATGACGCGCTGGCGCAAGCCTCCCGACAATTGATGCGGATATTGGTTCAACCTGCTTTTGGCGGCGGTGATGCCCACCTTTTCGAGAAAATAAATCGCCTTCTCCCGGGCTTCTTTCCGGCCACCATTGCGGTGCCTGAGAAACACCTCCTCCATCTGATCGCCCACCCGGTAGACCGGGTTGAGTGAGGTCATGGCATCCTGAAAGATCATACCCATTTTATTGCCCCGCAAGGCAGCGAATTCCTTTTCGCTCAGGGCCAAAAGATCCGTACCTTCCAGGGACAAGTGACTTGCCTGCATGCGCGCTTTGCGCGGCAGCAGGTTCATCACCGCCAGGGAGGTGATGGACTTGCCGCAGCCCGATTCGCCGACGATGCAGAGGGTTTCTCCTTTTTTAAGGTCGAAACTAATGTCCGATACGGCATGCAGCGTCCCGGCAGGCACGTCGATGTCGACCACCAGATTTCGAACATCCAATACCGTTTCCACCGGTGCAGTATTCATTTCGGGTGCCGCCATCATGTAAGCCTAGTTACGTCCTTCGGGCGCTGTAATGTCACGGATACCGTCGCCCAGCATATTGATAGCGATGACCAGAAAAAATATTGCCAGACCCGGTATGGTGATAAGGAACGGTTTGAAGAACATGTAATCCCTTCCTTCGGATACCAGCAAACCCCAGGACGGCGTCGGCGGTTTTATCCCGAGTCCGAGAAACGATAAGACCGCTTCGACCAAAATAGCAACGGCCATTTCCAGACTGATGATTACGATGATCTGATTCATGACGTTGGGCAAAATCTCTCCGGCAAGAATACGCAATTTGGAGGCGCCTACTGCCTCGGCGGCAGTCACATAGTCGTTGGCTCTGATCTGTTGGGTGACGCTTCGTGTAACCACCGCATAGCGGTCCCAAAATAAAAATCCGAGAATGAGGATCAGCGCCATTATGGAGCCGCCGAACACCGATACCAAAGAGAGGGCAACAAGGATCGGCGGCAGGGCCAGTTTGACATTGATCAGATACAAGACGAAAGCGTCCGTACGACCACCGAAATAGCCGCCGATGATCCCCAGCGAGGACCCGACGATGGCGGATACCGTGGCGGCGAAAAACCCGATCATCAAGGAAATCCGGGCGCCGTAAACGACCCGGGTCAGATAGTCCCGACCCAGATTATCGGTGCCGAGGATATGCTCCCAACCGCCCCCTTTGCCCCAAATCGGATTGATCAGCCGCTTGGTGAGTTCCTGATCAAATGGATCATAGGGAATAATAAAAGGGGCAAAGACGGCAATGAAGAGCACCGTCAGCACGAAACCGCCGCCAATGATAAACCCGTAATGGGCGCGCGCCCGGCGGCGCATAAGCTCGGGCGGCGACGGGGCGTCGACTTCGAACTCGTCGCGCATCTCCGGGTGAAATTGTTCCCCCTTGGACGGAAAGGCGCCGGTTAGCGAATCTTGTGTCAGCGAACCTTGCGCTAACGAATTCCGTGCCGTGGAATCTTGATTTGGGGTGGTCAAAGCCTGTCCTTATCCTTTTTATTCTACCGCCCTAACCAAGCCTGATACGAGGATCCAATCTGGCGTTAATCAGATCCGATAACAGGGTCAGGAAAATGTAAATAAATGAAATCATCACGACGATCGACTGAACGACAGGGAAATCCTGCCGCAGGATCGATTCAAACGCCAAAAAACCTACGCCGTTCAGCGCAAAGACGGATTCGACAATGACCGATCCGCCGAGCAAAAAACCCAAAGACACCGCGGTCAGCGAAACGACGGGTAGAATGGCGTTGCGGAGCGAGTGTTTGAAAAGAACGGATACCGGCCTTAATCCCTTGGCCCGGGCCGTTCGGATATAGTCGGATTCCAAAACCTCGAGCATGCCGGTGCGTGTCAGGCGCATGAAGGCCGGCATGACCGAGAAAGCCAAAGTGACGGTCGGCAGAATAAAATGAACCCAGGTGTCCGAACCCGAAATGGGCAGCAATCTTAAAATGACACCGAAAAAATAAATGAGAATAAGCCCGAACCAGAAATTCGGTATGGCCTGACCGAAGACGGCAAAGGCCAGGGCTCCTCTATCGATCCAGGTATTTGGGTAAACCGCCGCCAGAACCCCCAGGGGGATGGCGATCACCAATCCCACTACGAGAGCGGAAACGGCGAGTTTGATGGTGACGCCGATCCGTTCGAGAATCAATTCGGTAACCAGATCATTGGTGAACAGCGAGCGGCCGAAATCGCCTTGAACGGCGTTTCCCATCCAGTCGAAATATTGAACGTAAAGGGGACGGTCCAAGCCGTAAGCTTTGGCGACCTCGGCAATATCCTCTTGTGAAGCGTCCTCGCCGGCAAGTTCCGCCGCCAGGTCACCCGATAACCGCAAAAGACTGAACCCGATAATGGAAACGGTGATGCCGACCAGAATGGCGATGTATAGTCGATGCAATAGGAAGCGGGCCATAGATACTCCACCAACGTTCAGCCTCTAAAATGTGGGAAACGGCCAGCCGTGTTTTATTATAGTTTCGGCCTCGACCAGCGTGATATTTTTGCGCTTCGTTTTTACTTTTAAAAAATTCTATTGAAAGCTCAAAGTGCCGGTATCAGTTGACTCTATCCCTCACATATTTAACAATTCTCTAATTGTTATATCGATATTATCTTTTAAACAAGAGTTTTTTTCCGCTGCTTTCAATGACCTTCCGACGGGTCGAAACCGGCGGATTCTAGCTAAAAATTTCCCACAATAGAAAAGGGAGTATAGCATGGATTTGACGTTCCAAAGAGAAATCGAGTGGGATTGTTCTCAGGTGGTTGTACAATTTTATAACCATCTCGACGCAAGGCGATACGATGATCTGGTTGCTCTGTTTGCCGCCGATGGTGTCTGGAAACGCCAAGGCAAGGAGCTCGACGGTCAAGCCGCCATCATGGAGGCCATGCAGGCGCGGGGCGAATTTTTGGTTATCCGCCATATCGTCACCAATATCCAAATTACCGTTGAGGACGAAAATAATGCGTCGTCCGCAGAGTATGTAACCGTCTACCGGTACGATAGTGACGAGAAACTCGATGGCCCGGCGCCCCTCGACGGTCCCGGAGTGATATTTCTCTATCAGGACAAACTGGTCAGAACCGGCGATGGCTGGAAAATCAAAGACAAGCGGGGCCGGCCCATTATGCTTAAGAAAAAGAAAGACTAAAAAAAACTCCCCGGTTTTGAACCGGGGAGCGCCGTCAGGTTGGTATTTCGATTTTCTATTTCCAGGACATGTGATTCAGCACGGCACCGTAGGGCGACAGCGAGCCTTCCTCGATGGACAGGGATTTGTCATGGACAAATACCGTCGGCAAGGTCGAGATCGGCAGGATGTAGTTCATCTTGTTGACGTGGTCATAGGCCTGCTTGTAGTGCGCGCGCCGTTTCGCTTCATCCATTTCGGCGCCGCCGAGTTTCCTGAACTTTTGCAGCACCGGATCGCGCCAGTAGTCGCTGGGGCTGCCGGAGAAGAAGCGGTTCATGGTAGAGGACGCGTCGGGCAGGCCGCCGGAACTCCACAGGCTCACCAGAATTTGGAACTTGCCGGAACGGTCCTTTTTGCGGAAGACACCGAAATTGACCGGATCGACTTTGCCTCTGATGCCGATTTTCCGAAGTTCACCGGCTACCGCAACGGCCATGTGCCGGGAAAAACCAAGGGCGGTTATTTCCACGTCAAAACCATTGGCGTACCCGGCTTCGGCCATCAGCTTTTTCGCCGCCGCCCGGTCGAATGCCGGCGGTTTGGTGCTGTAGTCGCAGCCTTTCTGGACCCTGAAGCACATGGCGTCGATTACCTTGACCTTGTCGCCGCCGGCCAGTACCGCATTGGCAACCGCCTTGCGGTCGATGGCCATGGAGATGGCTTTGCGTACCCGTTGATCGGACAGCATTTTCTTACCCGACCGGTTGACCGAATCCATCGACAGATAGCTGTAAAGCAGACCATTGGTCGCCGTGCTCGCCAATTTGGAGTTAGCTCTCAAGGCCTCGACCTGATCCTTGGGGACGCTTCGGACTAGGTCCACATTACCGGTAATCAACTGGGCGATACGGGATTGCAGGTCGGGATAATGTCTCGCTGTAACCGTTTTGATGGCCGGGAGAGGTTTCCACGTGCCGCCATGTTTGTAGGCGTCGTGGCGCACCATGACGATGCCCTGGTTGGGATTGACCTGGGTTACCTTATACGGCCCGGTACCGACGGGATTTTTGCCGAAATCACTTTTGGCTTTAAGCTTGCCGTGGGTGTCCGACGGATAAATGGGAATGGACTTGGCCAGCCGCATCAAGCCGACGGCCGTCGGACGTTTTGACGTAATCCGTACTTTATAGCGACCTAATTTCTCGACACTTTTGATCCAGTTGTAATTGGTTTTGAAACGGATTTTGGTTTTCGGATGGATCAGCCAGTTGACGGTGTAAACCACATCATCGGCATCGAAATCGGAACCGTCGTGGTATTTCACGTCGTCCCGGAGATCGAACTCCAACGTATTGATGTCGATACGCTTCCAGGACTTCGCCAACAGGGGATGGAACGTGCCCTTAAAGTCGTCATAAAACACCAGCCCGTCATAGACGATACGGGCGGTGAGGGCCGATTCCGGTTTAGGGTCGTAAACCAGATCGACTTTTGAAATCGGGTGTTCGAATGCAATCCTCAACGTATCCTTGGCTTTCTGAGCGACTGCCGGTAAAGCCACAGCAATTGTGGTCAGGGTGAATAAGCTGAATTTAAATAATCTTAGACTATTCATTGGTATACCTCCGCACGGTGATTATTGGTCAAAGGGTTTAATTGTAATAACTCAAGATTGGCACTGGTCGTGTTTGGTGGTTCTCTCCATTCTAGCTGCTTCGCCTTTTAAGCGGCGGCGGATTGACTGGCTAAAAGATTTTTTACGTCCTGTTCGATGATTGTGCCCGTAAAGAAGTCGGGGTTCTGACGGGCGAAAAAGGATACCGGATTGGTGAACATGAAATCTTCGAAATCCAAATCGGTGAATAATCCCTTTTCGATATTCTTGTAGGCGCTGGGCACGCAGCTGGTCATGTCCTCCACATCCCAATGGCCGATGTCCGAACCGAAAAACGCCTTAAGCCTGGCGCCATAGTGATTAAGTTTGTCGTTGAAGGCGACGGCGTTCATGGCGTCGTCGGCTTCGCATCCGAAATAAAAGGGCTCCACGAAGAGGTCGTAAATGTCCCTCTTATCCGTGATCCCGCACCGCTTGAATTCGTCGATATCCGTGTCATCGGTGGTGAAGCCGCCCATGGCATTGATATTCATGTCTTCGCGGATGGCCGCACCGGTGATGATGCCATCGCCGTATTTTTCCGCCATTTCCGACAGCAAATCCAGGTCCAATTTGGCCGGGTCCAAATTATCTTTCATAAAATCGAGATTGCGTTTCTCCCAATGCTCGAACAGATCGTTATAGAGCTGGGCCGCCCAGCCGACACCGCCTTCGAGAAAAGCGAAATTAAGGCCGGGGAAACGGCGGGTTACGCCATCCAGGAAAATGTTACGGCAGAAATAGTCGCCGGACGTGGCGAATCCGCCAAGATGATTAAAAACGAAATTCGTCGGAGACGAATGCCGGGAGCCGCCGGCGCGCGCCGCCGTGTGGCAGGCGACGGGTATTTTTAAGTCCAGGCAACGTTGCCAGACCGGATCGTAGTCATAAAGCGCATCGAGCGCGACGGGATAAACGCGTTCGGTAAACTTTCCCAATTCCGGTGCTTGAGCGGCAATTTCGGGTGGCGCCAATCTGACCTCAGTACCGAAGGTCGCGGCTTTGAACCCCAATTCGTTGACCGCGTGGTCGAGCTCAGCCAACGCCTCCTCGGGAGAAAACATGGGAATGCCGGCCGACGGGATGAGCCGGTCGCCTACCTCGCTGAAGACATCGGCCAGCATGGTGTTTAATGCCCGGTGGCCGACCTGACGCAATTCGTCGTCCCGGACATGCATGAGCGGCAAAATTGCTGTCGAGTATACAATGGAGACATCGATGCCCCCTTCATCCAGCCGCTCCCGGAAAAGTTTGGGCAGCATGGCCGTTGCCCGATCCAAAGAGTTAGGCCCCGAAGGCATGCCCCAGAATATGGATTTGACGTCGTGATACTTCCAGGGCGAGTCCATGGTTTCGTATCGGCGCGCAATATCAGGACCGGCCACCTGCTTGACATAATCAAGCAGGGTCAAGGATGTTTCCAGAATATGGGCATCTCCATCGACGATGGGGTGTCCTACCTTTGCCCTGATCTCACTGGCATCCGTAGAATTACTTTTGGTCTCCGCCAAATGTACCTCCTCAATTGTCTACGGTTTATTCTTATTATTCCTATTTCATTCCCTGGGACCGATGCGGTCTGCGCTCCTAGCAGATGCCGTCAACGGCCTTTTTTTCATCGGCATCTAAGGTGTGCCGTCTTTGGTCAATATGATCCAGATGTTGATACATTAACTTACCCGCGCCATCGCTGTCGCCGGTTTTAATTTTACCATATATCTCCCGATGGACGCCCATTACGCGCTCCGGGATATCCGGGCTGGCGGCGCCGTTGGTATCCGACCAGATGACGAACCGGCAGGCCCTGAGTTGCATTGCCAGCACCCGGTTGTGGGAGGCATCGGCAATGGCGAGATGGAACTCCCGGCTCGACCGGGTAAATGCAGATCGGTCGTCGACGAGATTATCAGCTTCATCCAGCAGTGATTTCAGGCGTTCCAGATCCTGCTCCGTGGCATTGATGGCGGCCATTTCCGCCGCCGTCCTTTCGATTGATTTCTGCACCTGGAGAATTTCCTGGCTGCTGACTCCGACCAGATTCAATTGAATGGCCATGGCGTCGGCAATGCGATCCAAATTGCCTTCCGCAATCCGGACACCGCCCCTTGCACCGACCCTAATTTCAACAATACCCATGGCTTCCAATGTGCGCAGAGCGTCCCGTGCCGTCATCCGGCTGACGCCGAAATCCTTGGCGATATCCTTTTCCGAGCCCAGAAAATCCCCCGGGTTGAGCTTGCGGCTGAACAGGGCTTCGCGAATGCGCGCCACAATTTTGGACGAAAAAGTGCTCGCTTCATAACTGCGACCGGGATTGGCGAGATCATCGCCGTCTGAGATCAGGGAAACCAAACTCACGGCACCTACCTTCTACTAATATATTATTGATATGATTTTTATGCTTTGATTGTGCCTGAATGCTATTTTTAGTCAAGTGGATGAGGTTTGGATAACCCGTCTAATCCGATTTATGAGTAATACGGCTGGGTCCTTTTTTCACCATTATCTTTGAGTGATTCAAATATACACTTGACGCCGGAAAGTTTAAATATCATATATATCATATCATTATACATTTGAGGCGGATGGGCTGAATGAATCGCGTTGAATTGGCCAAAATTGCCAAGGGATATGGTGGGGGATCTGAGGGAGGAGACGGCCCTACCTGGGCGCCTGTCAGAGCGACCTCCGTCGCCAGCAAGATTGTCGTTCAAATTCGTGACGCTTTGTTTTCCGGCGCCTTGAAACCCGGTGACGCCTTGGGCTCGGAGAAGGATCTGGTTCAGCAATTCAATGTCAGCCGCATCACCGTGCGCGATGCCTTGAGAACGCTGGAAACCATGGGAATTGTCGAAATCCGCGCCGGGGCAGGCGGCGGTGCGCGCATCGCCGCAGGTAATCTGGAACGCATATCGGACGCTCTGGCCGTCCAATTCAAGCTAACCGGCGTGACCGAACAGGAAACCGTTGATGCCCAAATCGCCATCGAAGGCGCCGCCATCGTGCTGGCCGCCGAAAGACGGACTTCAGCGGATTTGGCGCGCCTTTCCGATCTGCTGGCGGAGGCCGAAAGTCATCTCGATAATCCGGTGAATTTCGCCGAATCCGGTCATCTCTTTCATCTGGCCTTGATTGAAGCTTCGGGCAATCGGGTTCTGACAGCGCAGTTTAATGCCCTTCGGCATGCCGTATGGCCTCGGAACAGCGATCGGGCAAAGCCCGATATCGCCCGGCGCACATTGGCCATGCACCAGAAATTATTTGAGGCCGTTAGAGACGGCAAAAGCGCTTTGGCGCGTGAACTGATGTGTTCCCATCTGGAGGATATCCGAAAAATTGAATTTTCCGGCGATGAGACGAAGGGAATGGACTGCTGTTAGATACCAATTTGGCTTTTTAGGATCACCTACGTAATCCTGATGGCTGAAATTAAACACGAACAAGAACCTAAAGGGAGGTCTTAATGATTATTGATTGCCATGCTCATGTCAGCGCACCCGTGGAACTTTGGGCGTACAAGGCGTCCTTGCTGTCGCACCGCGGCTCCCACGGTCGGGGCAAGGTCAACGTAACCGACGACCAGATTCGCCACGCAGTAGAAGAGCACAAAGAAGCCTTCCCCCATCCACATCTGCCCTATATCGATCTGGTTGGCACCAAGATGCAATTGGTGTCGCCGCGTCCCTTCCAGTTGATGCACAGCGAACCCCAGGCCAAGCTGGTTCAGTGGTTCCATGAGGAAGTCAACAACATCATTCACCGTGAAACCCAGATTTATCCGGACCGGTTTATCGGCATCGCCGGTATCCCCACTGTTCGTGACAATCCGCTGGATATGGCGATCGCCGAATTGGAGCGCTGCGTCAATGAACTGGGCTTCAAGGGAACCCTGCTCAATCCCGATCCCTTCGAGAATGACGGCACCCACCCGCCGGCGTTGGGCGACAGATACTGGTACCCCCTGTATGAAAAGCTGTGCGAGCTCGATGTGCCGGCCCATATCCACGGCACCGGGTCGCGCTCCGAACGGGAGCCTTATTCCCTGCGCTTTATCAACGAGGAAACCACCGCTATCTTCGGGCTGATCAATTCCAATGTTCTCAAGGATTTTCCTGATCTGAAAATCGTCGTCTCCCACGGTGGCGGCGCGATCCCTTATCAACTGGGCCGATTCCAGGCGGGATCCATGCGGCGGCCGGAAGGTGACCGCTTTATTGACGGTATGAACAAACTGTATTTCGACACCGTCCTTTACACCAAAGACGCCATTGACCTGCTGTTGAAGGTGGTTGGTCCGGACCGCGCTTTGTTTGGTGCGGAATGTCCGGGCGTGGGATCAAAAGTAAATCCCGAAACAGGCCGGACCATGGACGATATCGCCCCTTACTTCAGCGAAATCGACTGGTTGACCGACGACGACCGGGAAAAGATTTTTTCCGGCAATGCCAAGAAAGTATTCAAACTCGACATTGACTAAAGCGTGGCGGCGCCTAATCGCCACTGCCCCATTTTAACAAGGAGGATGTTATGCCTGACGACGCAAAACAAATAATTCATACGCCTTATACCGATAAACCCGCTCAAGGGATTATGGACGGGAAACGTTTTCTGGAAAGTATCCGGGA
Organism: uncultured Rhodospirillaceae bacterium; assembly: GCA_964574215.1. Lineage (GTDB taxonomy): Bacteria > Pseudomonadota > Alphaproteobacteria > Rhodospirillales > UBA2165. Next base: position 16,474 of record CAZNLR010000010.1, read on the forward strand.
CGACCGGGAAATCTGGTACCGGGGGGAGCAAATCAAAGATGTGACCACCCACCCGCAATTCGCCGGTATGGCGCAATCCCTGGCCGATATCTACGACATGCAGCACCAAAAAGAACATCAGGATGTGATGACCTATGTTGAGGATAACGGACTGCGCGTATCCACCTCTTATCTGCGCCCGACCGAAAAAGAGCACCTGACACAACGTCACGAGAACACCCAGTTCTGGAGCCGCCAGGTGCATGGCATGTGCGGTCGGTTGCCCGATTTTTGCGCCGCCATGACGGTTGGTTACGTAGACATCCATGACGAACTGGCGAAGCTCAATCCGGATTTGGCGAAAAACGCCATTTCCTATTACGAATATGCCCGTGATCACGATCTGTGTCTGTCTCACGCATTGCATGATCCGTGCATGGACAAGTCTTTGCGTCCAAAAGAAGACCCGGAGCGGTGCGTTCACGTTGTCAAGGAGCGGGATGACGGTGTTATTCTCCGCGGCGCCCGTTTCAATACCTTGGGCCCATTCTCCAACGATATTCTGATCTCGCCCACCTATACGTTCACCGAAGACGAACCTGAGTTCGCCATCTGGTTTATGGTGCCGGCCAACGCACCGGGGCTGAAGCAGATCTGCCGTGAAATTTTCTCAGGCCGCGATCCACTGGATCATCCTATGTCGGCGCGCTTCGACGAGATTGACACGTTGGTGGTGCTTGATGACGTCTTTGTGCCGTGGGAGCGTATCTTCCTTTATCGCGAACCCCTGGCGGCCAACCGTTTGTTCCGGGGCGGCGTGATGAGTTGGGCTGGTGACGCCTCGTCGGCGTTGACTGAAGTCAGGTTCGAGACCTTGGTTACCATCGCCTATATGCTGGCGGAAACATCCGGTATCCAGGAGCGTCCTCATGTGCAGCAGGCTCTGGGCGAAATGTGCACTTATCTGACGTTGCTCAAGAACAGCATCCGCGCCGGTCATGTCGATTGTCATCAGACGGCGGGCGGCCACTGGTGCCCGGCGCCGTTCTTCGACCGCCGGTCCCTGGTGACCCGGGTTTCCGAACGGTTCTGCGATCTGGTCGAGCATATCGGTACGTCTTCGACAATCTTCAACCATACGGCCGAAGACTGGGCCAATCCGGAGGTTGCGAAGTATCTGCAAACCTATATGCGGGGCCGTAAATCTTCCGCCATGGACCGGCACAAAATCACCAAGCTTGCCTGGGAACTGACCGGCGATTCCTATGGCCGCCGGCAGCAGCTCTACGAGCGGCTTCACTCTGGCGACGCCGAAGTGGTCAAGGCGGGTCCAGGTAAAAGCTTCGATTATTCGGCGGGGCTGGAGCGGATCAGTAACCTTCTGGGTCTGGAAGATACCGATATTTCTTAACCTTAATTCTAGATTAAGAAGGAGCTAACAATGGCGAAGATCGTTTTGGGCATGGGAACCTCCCATAGCCCGATGCTGTCGACACCGCCGGAAGAATGGGGGCAGCGGGCCGAAGCCGATAAGAAAAATCCGGCCCACCCTTTTCGGGGCGATGTCTATACGTTCGAGGAACTGCTGGAAAAGCGGAAGGGTGAAAATTTCGCCGAGCGGTTCTCGGTTGATATTTGGCGAGAACAGCACGCCACCTGCATGGAAAAAATCGAGAATATGGCGCAAAGCTATGAGCAAGCAGCACCGGACGTGGCGATTATTTTCGGCAATGACCAAAATGAAGTGATTGTCGATACCAACATGCCGGCGTTCAGTGTTTTCTGGGGTGAAAAGCTCGAAAATATTCCCTATAGCGATGCCCAAAAGGCGAAACTCAATCCGGGTATCGGTATCGCAGAGCCGGGTCATACCCGCGACCAAACTGACGTGTATGACGGTTGCCCCGAACTCGGTAAACATATTATCGAACATTTAATTCAGAATGAATTCGATGTCGGCCAATCGAAACGCCTGCCGGAAATAGAAGATCACTGGTGGAGCGGTGTGCCTCATGCATTTGGCTTTATCTATCGCCAGATCATGAGGGATGAAGTCATTCCCAATGTGCCGGTGTTCACCAATACTTTTTTCCCGCCCAATCAGCCGACGGTGGCTCGGTGCTATAAATTCGGCAAGGCCGTCCGCCAGGCGGTGGAAAGCTGGGACAGCGATAAGAAAGTCGCCGCCTTTTGTTCCGGCGGACTCAGTCATTTCAACATCGACGAAGAGCTTGACCGGCAGGTGATGGACGCCTTGAAAAGCAAGGACGAGACGAAAATCCTGGCGATCCCCGATAAATACCTGACGTCGGGAACGTCGGAAGTGAAGAACTGGGTCACCTTGGCGGGGTTTCTTTCCGATACGCCGCTGGAAATGACTGTTTCTGAATATATTCCGTGTTATCGTTCCGCAGCCGGTACCGGCAACGCCATGGCTTTTGGTATTTGGCAATAGGAACGGGAATTATATGAAGGAAAAATTAGTTGACCGGTTGCGTCAAATCGACACCTGTGCCGTGTCGGACGCGCTGGACGCTCTGGGATTGATGGGAACAGTGATCGGTATCAAGCCGATCTCCGTCCTGCGCCGGGTCGCCGGACGGGTCCAGACGGTAAAACTGGGACCGCCCCGCGACGACATTCCCAAAGTCCACCTTTGCTCGCGGGCGGTGGACGCCGCGGATCAAGGTGATGTCATCGTGGTCGAAAATCATCATCGCGAAGACGCGGCCGGGTGGGGCGGAATTCTCTCGACCGCCGCAGCTCACAAAGGACTGTCGGCCACCATCGTAGACGGGCCGGTGCGGGACGCCGACGAAAGCCGGGATGTGGACTATCCCGTGTTCGCCCGATCGGCCATTCCCTTTACCGCCCGGGGGCGCATCGCCGAACACGCCTGGAATATTCCCGTTGAAATCGGCGGCGTGACTGTCAATCCCGGTGATTTGGTGCTGGCCGACGGCAGCGGTGTCGTTTTCGTCGATCAAAACCGGGCCGAAGATATCGTCGCCAAGGCCGAAGAAATCGCCGCCAAGGAAGCCGCCATGGCGGCGGCGGTCCGCCAGGGTAAGAAAGTCAGCGATGTCATGGGTGGCGATTACGAAAATATGTTGATCGAAAAAGATTAAAGGGGGAGTAACTCTTGATCAAATATCTCTCTAATTCCAATCAGCCCCCCCACCCTAACCCTCCCCCTCCAGGGGGGAGGGGAAATAAAATAATGCCCTCTTTTCTTCCTCCCCCCTGGAGGGGGAGGATAGAGGTGGGGGGGAAGCTTTCAAAAAACGGGGCTATATATTCATGAGTGATCAGGCAGTCGAAAAAGCCAAAGGCCTTTCCACTTCAACCGTCAGTGACGCGTTGGACCGTTTGGGCATTGCCGGGCAGTGTCTGGGCATCAAGCCGGTCGACGTCAAGTTCCGCCTGTGCGGCCGCGCCTACACCATGCGGACAGTGCCGGCGGAGGTGGTCCCCGGCTCGGTCGGCGACTACATTGACGACGTTCCCGCCGGTTCGGTGGTGGTCATCGATAATGGCGGCCGCCAGGATAAAACCGTGTGGGGGGATATCCTGACCTTCCTTGCCGACAGGATGGGCGTGGCGGGAACGGTCATTGACGGTAATTGCCGCGATATCCACCGCTGTATCGAGATCAACTATCCGGTATTTAGCCGGGGCTGGTCCATGCGGACGGGCAAGGACCGGGTACAGCTTGATGATATTAATATCCCCGTCTCCATCGGCGACGCCCGGGTCGAGCCCGGCGATATCATGCTGGGTGACGCCGACGGTGTTCTGGTCATCCCGAAAGAACACGAAGACAAAGTTATCGAACTGGCCCAGGAAATAGATGAGGCCGAGGAGGCTATTCTGGAAGCCATCGCCGACGGTCTTCGCTTGGATGAAGCACGTGAAAAGTTTAAGTATCATCAGCTGCAAAAGCGCGAGAAATAGCTATGTCCAATAGACTGTCCGACGACGTGATCCAGGAAGCAGCGAAGATTCCGGCCGCGACTTTGCACGAGGCAGCGGGCAAGATCGGCGCATTGCCGTCCAATCTGAAACCGATTGCCAAGGGCATGAAAATTTGTGGCCGGGCCTTCACCATCCAGGGGCCTTCGGGGTGCAATTTGTGGCTCCACCGGGCTTTGGCGAAAGCTGAGCCGGGGGATGTCCTGATTGCCGATGTGGGCGGAAATCCGGAGTTCGGCTACTGGGGCGATATTATGGGAACGGCGGCTTTGAGCCGTGGGATCAATGGCTTGGTCATAGATGGCTGCGTCCGAGATGCGGTCGAACTGGAGGAAATGAATTTTCCGGTTTTTTCCGCCGGACTTTGCATCCGGGGAACGGACAAGCTGTTCGACGGCAAGGGCGCCCTCAATGAACCCATCACCATCGGTGAAATCACCGTTAATCCGGGTGATCTGGTTCTCGGTGATAATGACGGCTTGGCTGTCATCCCGGCCGACCAGGTGGCCGATACCATAAGCAAGGCCCATGCACGCGAAGCAAAAGAAGACGGCGTAAAAGAACGATTGCGCACCGGAGAAACCACAATGGAAATATACGGCTGGGAATAAAGGGCCGCTCTAAAAACCGAGGGATCATTCAATGCCAAAAGAAACCATCGAATCGGGAATTGTCTCCGACGCCTATCTGCGGCTGCTGGCGGACCGGGGTATCGACTACATGTTTGTTAACGGCGGCACCGATTTTGCGCCGATTATCGAATCCTTCGCCAAGGCTGATGTTGAAGGCACAAAATTGCCCGAGCCGGTTATCGCGCCCCATGAAAATGTCGCGGTCAATATGGCCCACGGCTATTACCTGGTAACCGGCAGGCCCCAGGCTGTTATGGTGCATGTCAATGTAGGAACAGCCAACGCCATCTGCGGCGTGATCAATGCTTATCGGGATCGGGTGCCTATGCTGATGACGGCGGGAAGAACGCCGCTGACTGAAACCGAACTGCCCGGCTCCCGTTCGGGAAGTATCCACTGGGCCCAGGAAATGTTCGATCAGGCGGGCATGCTCCGGGAAGCCGTGAAATGGGACTATGAACTGCGCAACGGCGAACAGGTGGAGGCGGTGGTCGACCGCGCCCTGGAAGTCGCTATGGCGGAGCCCAAAGGTCCTGTCTATCTGTCATTACCCAGGGAAGTTCTGGGCTACGAAATCAAGGATTTTCAATATGAAACGCCGTCCCGCCGGGTGACCTCTTCGCCCACAGCGCCCGATCCGGCAGCCATCGAACAGGCTGCGGAAATGCTGGCCGGTGCCGAACGGCCTCTTTTTATCACTAGGACAGCCGGACAAAATCCTCTGGCCGCCGAAAAAATGGCTGCTATCGCGGAAGAATATGCCATACCGGTTGGCGAATTCCGGCCCGTTTATAATACCTTGCCCAATTCCCACCCCATGAATATCGGGTTCGATCTTAAGGACTATCTGGATCAAGCGGACTGCATCGTTACGTTGGATGCCGATTCACCCTGGTTGCCGGAGTTCCACGGGCAGCCAGCGGAGGATTGCCCAGTTATTCAAATCGCCGTCGATCCTTTGTTCCAGAACTATCCGATCCGGGGCTTTCCCCGGGATCTTTCCATCGCCGCTGATATCGGTCTTGCCTTGGTTTCTTTGGAAAATGCCCTGGAAAAAGCCATGGCTGCGAAAAAAGACCGCATGGTTGATGCCATCGAAGCCAGGCGGGGCAGACTGGCGGAAAGGAGGAATGAGCGGCTGCGGCGGATTGAAGACGTCATCGGAAAAGTCAAAGCCCAGACCCCCCTCCATCAGGCCTGGATCACCCGTTGCCTGGACGAGCAGATTGACGATGATGCATTGATCTTCAACGATTATCCGTTGTTGTTGCCGTTTATGAACGAGCGGGAACCCAATACCTATTTCGGCACACCCTTGGCCGGCGGTCTCGGTTGGGGTGTCGGTGCGGCCTTGGGGGCCAAACTGGGCGCGCCGGACAAGCTGGTGGTATCGGCCACCGGTGACGGGTCGTACATGTTCGGCAATCCCGTTCCGGCCCATCAGGTGGCCAGCGCCTACGACCTGCCGATTCTTTTTTTGGTGTTCAACAATTCCCTCTGGGGCGCCGTTAAGCGGTCGACCCTGGGCATGTATCCGGACGGTTACGCAGCCAAAAGCAACAAGATGCCCATCACCGAGATGGAACCGTCGCCGGAATACGACAAGATCATGGACATGTTCGGCGGCTATGGGGAAAAGGTGGAAAACCCGGAAGACGTACCCGGCGCCATCGAACGCGCCCTCCATGCCGTCCAGGTGGAAAAACGCCAGGCCCTGCTCCATTTCGTCACCGGTCTGGCCTGGTAAAATTAAATCCAATTAAATCCCGCCAGTCGGCGATCTGCACCCCCATCCCAACCTTCCCCCGTCAAAGGGGGAAGGGGATTTTTTGATATCCTCCCCCCCCATATCCCAATTGGGCGGGAGAGGGTTAGGGTGGGGGATTATACCTTCTCGATATAGAGATCCGGCAGCAATTCCTGTGAGGGGTCTTGGGCGTAGTGGCTTAGGTCCGTCACGCCTTCCTCCGCCAGGACTTGGTCGTCGATATAGAAATTACCGGTGCAGGTGCCGCTGTCCCGGGTCAGGATGGTGTAGGCCGCATCGGCCATGATGTCCGGCTTACGGGCATTTTTGATCTCGACCCCCGGCACCAAGGCCAGGGCCGCCGTGGCGATGACCGTCCGGGGCCACAAACTGTTGCAGGCGATGCCGTCGTTCCTGAATTCCTCCGCCATGCCCAAGGTGCACATGGACATGCCGTATTTGGCCATGGAATAGGCAACATAGGGCGCAAACCATTTGGGCTGCATATCAAGAGGCGGCGACAGGGTCAGGATATGGGAGTTATCACCCTCAAGGAGATATTTATGCGCCAGATGACAGCAGGCATAGGTGCCGCGGGCGTTGATCTGGTGCATCAGGTCGTAACGTTTCAGGGGCGTTGCCGTGGTCGGCGTTAGGCTGATGGCGCTGGCGTTATTGACCAGGATATCGATGCCGTCAAAGGTTTCGGCGGTTTGTTCCATGGCCGCCTCAATCTGATCCTCGTGGCGGATGTCGCATTGAATGGCCAAAGCCTTGCCGCCGGCATTTTCAATATCCTCGGCGGCGGTGAAAATTGTGCCGGGAAGTTTCGGGTGCGGTTCCACCGTCTTGGCGGCGATAGCGACATTGGCCCCTTCTCGGGCGGCCCGCAGTCCGATGGCCAACCCGATACCCCGTGATGCGCCGGTGATGAAGAGTGTTTTATTCTTGAGATCGCCCATTTTCCCAAATCCTTTCTCATTATTTTACTTAAGTGGCGGTTTCGTTGACATGGGCCCGGCCTCTGCCTAACATAAAAACGCTCGTTCGTATTTTTACTATGTACCGGCCCTGAGAACGAAAGTCCTCGCTGGTTCCGGCAGGGTATAAAAATGAGGCGGGGTAGGGCAATGGAAACCGGAACGATGGATAATAATATTTCACCGTCCCTAGGCAGCGACGGCAACAAATACAAAAAAGGCCTCGAAACGCGGGATAAAATTCTCGCCGAAGCCTGCGCATTGTTCGATAGCCAGGGCTTCGCCAAAACCTCCATTCGCCGTTTGATCAAGAATCTCGGTAAAAGCAGCTCGGTGGTCTACAACCACTTTGCCGACAAAGAAGACATTCTGTTCGTCATCACCCACGGCACCGGGGTCAAGGTCGTCAGCCTACTAAACGCGATCATGGATGAGACGGCGGACGCCGACGCGTGCCTGGAAAAAATGATTTTGGATATGCTTTTTCTGATGGAGCAGCCTCGGGTAAAAATGGAAATCTCCATCTTCAACAACGAAGCCCACCATTTGCCCGAAGACAGGCGTAAATTGGTCAATGAGAAACACCTGGAAACCGTCCATCTGTTCGAACAGGCCGTAAAGGCCGTCTATAAAAAAAGAGGGTGTAGCGCCGTCAACGAAAAAATCGCCGCCTATAATATCCTGGCCGCCATCAATTGGGTCTATGTCTGGTACCGGGAAGACGGACCCTTGAGCCTGGAGGAGATCGCCCAGGACGTGGTTAAATTCATATTCCATGGATTAGATTGATGACTGAAAGCATTCTCTTAAAAGATATCAAAGATCATGTCGCCGTGTTAACCCTCAACCGGCCCGACCAGGCCAATTCCCTGAGCCAGGATCTTTTTATTGCTCTCAAGGTCACGCTGGCGGAGTTGGACGCCGACGGCGAAGTGCGGGTGGTGGTGATGACTGGGGCCGGGGAACGGTTTTTTTGCGCCGGTGTCGACCTCAAAGAACGCGGCGCCATGACCGAGGACGAGGTCTGGGAAAACCGGAAAGTCGCCGTCAAACCCTGCTTCGATGCCTTCCGCACTTTTTCGAAACCGATCATCGCCGCCGCCAATGGCGTGGCCCTGGGCGGCGGCGCGGAGATTGCGCTGGCTTGCGACATTCGGCTGGCTGTACCCCATGCCCAATTCGCCCATACGGAAATCAACTGGGGCATGATCCCGGCGGCGGGCGCCCATCAGCGGCTTCGCAATGTGGTCGGTCTCGGCATGGCCAAGGAGATCATGTTCACGGGCCGTAAGCTGGAGGCAGAAGAGGCCGGGCGGTTGGGCATCTACAATCATATTTACGCTCCCGACCAACTGATGCCGGAAGCTATGACGATGGCTTCAACCATCGCCGGGCATTCACCCCTGGCGGTGCGGCAATCGAAAAAGGTCTACGACACCGGTGCTTATTCCGAAGAGGACTTCGAGTTCGAATACCAGGCCTCCATCGAATGCTATACCGACGGCGAGGCCATGACCGGCGCCAAGAGATTCAAGAAATAGTTAATTTATCGACTGTCGATTAATTCATACACTTTCACAACTTCGTTAATTCTCAACTGTCGAGAAATTGTCCTCTGGTCTAAAAACGTGAGAATTCAGCGACCAAAGGTTAATTTAACGACTGTCGATTAATTCACAGGCTTTCACAACTTGGTTAAAGCCCCAGCACTCTAATCGCGTTATCCCGCAGCAGCTTCTTCTTCACCGCATGTTTCAAGCCCAGTTCGTGGACCTGGGGCAGGATGTGGTCGTGGGTGAAGGCGGTGGGGCCATTGGTGCCCCAGAGGACCTTGTCCTGGCCGCGGGTTTTGACGAAGGTGAGCAGGCTTTTGTCCCAGTATTTCGGCATATGGGCGTCCATGCCCACATAGACGTTGTCGTGCTTCCAGGCCATGGCGATCATTTCCTCGCACCAGGGCCAGCCGGTGTGGGTGCCGACGATGGTCAGGCCCGGAAAATCCAGGGCGATGTTGTCCAACAGGATGGGTCGCGCGTGTTCGCTGGGCATGCTTTCCGCCGAATGTCCCACCTGCATGGAAACGGGCACCCCCAGTTCCTCGCATTTGGCGTAGAAGGGATAGAGCCGGCGGTGGTCAATGGGAATGTTGAAACCGTAGACATGCAGATAGGCGGCCTTAAAGCCGAACTCCTTGATGCCCCGTTCCATATCGCGGACACCGTCCATGCCCTTCAGCGGGTTGATGCCGGCGAAACCGATGAAGCGGTCGGGGTGGGCTTCGATCACTTCGGCCATTTCCTCGTCGGTGACGTCGATGATAATGCGGTCTTCTTTGTAGGACTTCATTTTGAACTGCATCATGCAATGTCTTTCGACACCCGCCTCGTCCATCAGCGCCACCATTTCGTCCGGGGTCCAGCCCTTGCGGATGACCTCGTCAAACTTCCACCACTCGGCCAGTTTGCGCAGCTCGTCACTGGCGAACCAGTATTTCTCGAAATACTGCTGGGTAAACATATAGCCCATGAAATCGATGGCCTTAATTTCCTCTTCTTCTTCAATATTTTCCTTATCGGACATAATGCGTTCCTCTTATTGTAATTTTTTTAGAGACCAAACATGCCGCCGTCGACATTGATGACTTGGCCGTGAATATAGTGGCCTTCGTCCGAGGCCAGATATCTGAACATGGGGGCGATCATGTCGGTGGTGCCGAATTTGCCCATGAGAATGCGGTTGAGGGTCGCCTCCCGGAATTTTTCGTCGCCCCTGATGGTTTCGGTCATGGCCGTTTCCACCACGCCCGGGCAGACGGCGTTGACGTTAATGTCGTAGCGGGCCAATTCCTTGGCGCAGCTTTTCATCAGACCCAGCATACCGCCCTTGGCGGCGCCGTAATTGCATTGGCCGATGGTGCCTTCCGATCCGGCGATTGAAGATACGAAAATGATGGAGCCGTAATTCTGCCCCTTCATGTGGCGCGCCGCCTCCCGTGTACAGAGGAACGACCCGGTTAGGTGGGAGTTGATCACATTAAACCATTTATCCAGCGTCATATTGGTCAGCATGGCCGGGTCGGAGGCGCCGGCGCAATTGACCAGAATATCCACCTTGCCGTAGGTCTCCACCGTGTGATCCACCAGGGAGATAACCTGGTTTTCATCGCCCACATCGGTTTGGACGAAAATTCCCTTGCCGCCCATGCCTTCGATCTGGGAGAGGGTCTCCTTGACCTCGTCGTGTTCGGCGATATCGGATATGACCACCGTGGCGCCTTCACGGACGAACTCCAACGCGCCCGCCTTACCGATGCCGCGGCCGCCACCGGTAATGATCGCTACTCTGCCAGCCAGTTTCATGGCCTGCCTCCCCCGTTCAGTCTCAAATTACCCCATCTTCCCTAAGCTGCGCTCGCGCCGTTTCGTCGTAGCCGAGCTCGCTCAAAATTTCATCGGTATGCTGGCCGAAAGTGGGCGACGGTGAACGCAAGGTGTCCAGCTCGCCGGAAAAGCGGGCCGGGAAATCCAGTTGAACCTGTCGGCCCCGGTCCGGATCGTCCATCTCGGTTATCAGTCCCCTCTCCCGAAGATGTTCGTCCTTCAGCATTTGGACAGTATCGAGGACCGGTATGACGCAGGTGTCCACGTCTTTAAGAAGATCGACCCACTCCTGCTGGGTCTTTCCGCCGATCAATTTCTTGACCGCCTCGGTGCCTTCTTCTCCTTCCCGGTAGTCCTCCAAATGGTGTTCCATCAAATCCATCCGGTCGGCGGCCTCCAGGAAATTCCGCCAGAATTTTTCCTCGTTGCAGCCCAGGGACATAAAGCGGCCGTCCTTGGTTTCATACGTATTGTAGACGATGCTGCCGCCTCTGAGATCGACCGGACGGGCGCGTTGGCCCTTTTGAGCGGCGAAGTGTTCGGCCACGCCCAGCAGATTGAAAGATGCCATAACATCGCTTTGGCAAACGTCGATATACTGGCCCCCGTTTTCATTTGGGCCCGTGTTGGCTTTCCCCATCAAAGCTGCCAAAACGGCAAAAGCGGTAAACAGGCCGCCGCCCGCCAAATCGGAGAACAGCGCTCCCGGCACCACAGGGCGGCCGGTATGCTGACCGGTCAGATTGAGAATGCCGGAAAGGGCGAGGTAATTGAGGTCGTGCCCCGGCTTGTCCCGCAGCGGCCCCGTCTGGCCGAAACCGGTGGTGGAGCAATATATGATGTCCGGTTTAATCTCCTTGACCACATCGTAACCCAAACCCAGCCGTTCCATGACTCCTGGCCGGAAACTTTCGATGATGACGTCGTAGTCGGGCACCAGTTTTTTGAAAATGGCAATGCCGTCCTCGTGCTTGAAGTTGAGCTTGAGGCTCTTTTTGTTGCGGTTGGCGAGAAGGAAGGCAGCGCTTTCATAAGACTGAGTGGCTTCGCCCCATCGGCCGTAATCGCCGACCGTGGGCTCCTCCACTTTGACCACCTCGGCGCCGAGATCGCCCAACAACATGGTGCAGTAATGATAAGGCAGCAGTCGGGTGCAATCTAGGATGCGGACGCCGGCGAGGGGTTGGTACATAAAGGAACTCCGTTAGTAGCTCTAATTTACATGGTTCGATAGGATAATCACCACCGAGTTGCTGATGGAGCGGCCGCCCACATTGTGTTGCAACCCGTAGCCGTTTTTGATTTCCACTTGGCGCTCACCCGCTTCCTCGCGCAGATGCCAATAGAGTTCGCAACATTGGGCGACGCCCGTCGCCCCCAGGGGGTGGCCCTTGCACAACAGGCCGCCGCTGACATTTACCGGCAGGTCGCCGTCCCGTTCGGTGACGCCTTTTTCGATCAGGTGCTTGGCGTCGCCCCGGTCACAAAACCCTAAATCTTCGTAGTCGATGATTTCGGTGATGGAGAAGCAATCATGCACTTCGGCGATATCCAACTGGTCCGGCGCAATGCCCGCCATGGTGTAGGCCTCTTTGGCGGACTTCACGGTCGCTTCGTAAGACGTATAGGATTCCACCTCGTGCTGATAATAATAATCGGTGCCGCAACCCATGCCCGCAATGTAGACCGGCTTGTCGGTGAACTTTTCGGCGATGTCGGCGTTGCAGATCAATAAACATGCCGCACCGTCGGTCTGGGGGCAGCAATCGAGAATATTAAGAGGCTCACAGACGGTGGGCGATTTCATGACGTCTTCCACGGTGATTTCCGACTGGAACTGGGCATATGGGTCCAGGACGCCGTTTTTTCTGTTTTTAACCGCGACTTGGGCCATCTGTTCCTTGGTGAGGCCGTATTCGTGCATATAGCGGATGGCTTTGGGGGCGAACATGGTCATAGCCGTCTCGCCCAATGTCAGCAAAGGATGGCCCTGAACGGCAATGCCCAACAAGCCGCTGGTGGGCGCATCCCGCATTTTTTCGTAGCCGGCCACCAAGGCAACATCGTAGATACCCGACGCCACCCCGAAGGCGGCGTTGCGCAGCGTGTCGCTGCCGGTGGGGCAGCCGTTTTCCACGCGGGTGCAGGGGATGCCCGCCAATCCCAAATGACCCACCAGGCTGACGCCGCCCTGGGCGCCCTGGCCGTGCAGTTCGGGCCGTGCCGTGCCGATCCAGGCGGCCTGGATATCCTTGGGGTCCATGCCTTTGTCGACGCTGGCCAGACATGCCAGATAGGCTTCCTCCAGCATGACCTCCCAGCTTTTCTCAAAAAGCTCGCCAAACGGAATCATGCCCGCGCCGACCAAGGCCACCCGGTTCCAACCCATCAGTTGCTCCCCCCATTAATTCTAACGGGTCTAAAGACGTTGCCGTAGACGGCCACACCCTCCTGGGTGACAATTTTGCGCATCACCAGTTCGACCGGCATATCGATTTCCACATCGTCGGAAGTGCGAATTTCCGTGCCCAGCGCTCGGTAGCGATTGCCGTCATCCAGATCACCGATGATTAACGCCTGTGGCGCGGTAAGGGGTGGCGGTACATAGAGACTGAGGCAATAAGTGTGAACCGTACCGTTCCGGGACAATACCCAAGGGTCGAAGTCCGTACCACCGCAGCGGACGCATATTTTTCTTATGGTGGCGGGATAACAGATATAGCCGCACGCCGTACACTTAATGGCGTCTCGCCGCCTGATTTCCCTGCCGTCCCGCCACAAGGCGGCGGATGCAGGGGGCAGGCCGATCTTGGTTGGCGTATCCTGTTTTTCCAGCGTTCCTTTCATTCGGGCAAAGGCGACGTATTCCTCTACAGGGAAATTATCCTCGACATAGGAGGAAACAGATTTAGACCGGTCTTTGATCGTTACGATAGCATCGGTCACGCGCAGCGAGACGGCGTCGCTGGCGCCGGACCCATAGGAGAGAACCAGCACCCGTTGTCCCGGTTCGGCGTGATCCAAAATATCGGCGAGTCCGACCATTGCCGATGCCGCGCCCAGATCGCCCAAAGAATTAAATATATTACCGTGGCTAAAATGATCCTGACTGGCGCCAAGGGTTTTGACCATTCCTTTCACCATGCCGGCGTTGGGTTGTTGCAGGACGACATGGTCGAAATCACCAATGCCGGCCTGGAGTTTTTCCAGCAATCCGGTGGCGGCCGCTTCCATATGCTGCTTGTAACCGTAGTCCCGGGTAAAGCGCGGTTCGTATTCCTTGACGTATGGGCTGTCCGCATCCCGCCAGCGGTCGACAAAATTTGTAGCGTGGCTATAGGTTGCCTCAATTTCAGCGATAACGTTTTTCGTTCCCAACAGGAACGCCGCCGCGCCATCGCCGCAGTTCAGCTCCTCCTGGCTGCCCGCCGCTGCCGCACGCTCCTCGGCGCCGACCACCAGCCCGCTTTTGATGCGGCCCGACGCCACCGCGTCCTGGCAGGCTTTGAAAGCAGCGAAACTGGCCCGGGGTGAAGCGGTGAAATCGGCGTAATCGATCTCGTTACCGGCCCGCAGAACTTCGCCGATCACACCCAGGGAAGAATGTTCGAAATCGAGGGCGGAGCCGGTGCCGAAATAGAGAGCGTTAAGGTCGGTGGCGCAGTCGATACCGGCATGGCTGACGGCGTTAAAGGCGGCCTCGGCGGCCATGGTGATGACATCTTCATCCGGACCGGCCACGGCATTGTTACCACGTCCACGGGACGACCATGCCTGGCCGATGACCGCGCGGTCGATGCGGTATTTGGGGATATAGACCCCGTATCCGGTAATGCCCACTGCCATGGGAATATCTTAGCCTTTTTTACTGTGGTCGTAGAATCCTTTGCCGGTTTTAATGCCCAGATGACCCGCCGACACCATTTGACGCAGCAGCGGCGACGGCCGGAACCTGTCCCCCAATTTATGGGTCAGGTCGTCCAAGATCATCAGGATGGTTTCCAAACCGATCAAATCGGAAAGTTCCAACGGACCCATCGGCCAATTGAACCCGTAACGGCAGGCCGCGTCGATATCTTCGGGCGAACTGACGCCGTCGGCCAGGGTGTGGATGCCTTCGTTGATCATAATGATGCCGACCCGAGACGAGACAAAGCCGGGATAATCCTTGCAGGGGACGGGCGCCTTGCCGACCTCGGCCAGGAATTTGATCATCGTTTCCGTCGTTTCCGGGGCAGTGGAAAATCCATTGACCACCTCGACCAGTTTCATCACCGCGGGCGGGTGGTGAAAATGAGTGCCGATGGTCCGCCCCGGGTGTTTGGTCTGGTTCATCACATCGGTAATGGGCAACGCCGACGTGGTGGTCGCCAGGATAACGTTCTCCGGCATCAGGGCATCCAAATCCGTCGCGATTTTGCGCTTGATATCGACGTTTTCGGGCGCCGCTTCGATAACCATATCGACATCCGCTGCCTCTTCGTAACTTTTGACCAAAGAAAGCCGTGAGGCGATGTCCTTGAAATCGGCCTCCGTGTATCTGCCTTTTTCGACGCCGCGGTTGACCGCCGCCAGAATTTTATCGTGGCCCTTTTGAGCGGCTTCTTCGGAGGCATCGAATAATTTGACCTCGGCGCCGCCGGTGACACAAACCTGGGCGATGCCGTGGCCCATTTGCCCTGCGCCCACAACCAGTACTTTTTTAATATCCAAGGTGATCCCTCCCATAAATATAACAAAAAACGAACGACCGTTTTTAAAATATTATGTGCTTAATTTAACCTTGTCAACGGCGTCCGGCCAAGCCGGAAATTCGGTTTCGAAAGCCGTGAATGGAGTGATTTTTTACCTGAATTGCCGGACAAGTAAGTTGTATTTCAAGGTACGATTAGACAATAATAGCGATCCGGTTGTATTTTTACAGTCGGTTAAATGCTCGTCAGTCCACGCTTTATCGGCGTTGGGTATGATTGTAGGGAAAATTAACAATGCCTAGAATTTTGGTAATTGACGATGAGGAAATGGTCCGGGAAACGCTGCGTTTGGTTCTTGAAAACAAGGGCTATGAGGTTGAAGAAGCGGAGAACGGCGCCGATGGCATTGATTTGCAGCGGAAAAATCCTTTTGATCTGATCATTACGGACATTCTTATGCCCACCCAAGAAGGGATAGGAACCATCGTCGAGTTGAAAAAAGAATTTAAAGACATCCGGATCATCGCAATTTCCGGCGGTGGACGGACCGATAAAGTCGACTATTTGGAAAGCGCGTCCATGCTGGGCGCCAACAAGGTCCTGGCCAAGCCTTTTTCCAACGAAGAGCTTGTTTTATCGGTGGAGGAATGTCTTCAATAAGGGACATTGATCTGCGACGTACAAAAATTTAGCTCAATAGCTGTCGTTTTTTCGAAAAGCCGAAGAACTAAAAAAAATGCTCGGACTTTAAGGGGGCGTATAAATGTTGAATCTCTGGCAGGCCTTGGACCGCACCATTCGCCACAATTTGGATCGCACGGCGATCGTCGAAAAAATCGATGGCACCGCTTCCACCATGTCTTGGCGCGAGTTCGGCGAACGCGTTGGAAAATCTTCCGGTGTTTTGAAAGACCAAGGCGTATCCGAAGGGGCTGGATACGGCATATGTATGAAAAATTCCGCTCGTTTCGATGAGATCAAGTGGGCCGGATTTAGAGCCGGTGCCATCCCGGTGCCCATCAACTGGCGGCTGGCGCCACCCGAGATCGTGCATATCCTGGAAGACTCGGGCGCCGAAACGGTTTTTGTCGAAGCCGATTTTCTGCCGCTGTTCGAGGCGCCGGAATTGCAGCCGTGGCGCGACAAGCTGATATGCACCGATACGCCGGAGAATGGATCGGACTATTTGGTTTACGACGATTTGTTCGAAAAGGCGGGGACCCCCGCGGCGGCTGATGTCGATCCGGAAGAAGACGCCATCCTTCTCTACACTGGCGGCACCACCGGCCGCAGCAAAGGCGTACGGCTTAGCCACACCAATATCTACACCTGCGCGGTGGCTTATACGATGGGACTGCAGGGCAAACCGGATGATGTCTATCTGCACGTGGCGCCCATGTTTCATTCAGCTGATTTGCTGGCGACCGGCTGGTTTCTAATCGGCGCCGGGCAGGCCTATCTGCCCATGTTTTCGCCGCCCGCTCTCTTCGATGCCATTGAAATATGCAGCGTAACCGTCGTCATATTGGTCCCGACGATGGTCATTATGACGCTCAACGATCCAAGTTTTGCCGCCTTTGACAGATCGAGCCTGCGCCGCATCGCCATTGGATCGGCGCCGCTCGCCCCGGAGCTTTCCAAAGGGCTGGCGGACAACTTCCCCGATGTCGGATTGTCCAATACTTACGGTCTGACGGAAGTGGCGCCCGATTTGACCATATTCGAACCCGATGAATTCAGGGAAGCCATTGATAAGGATTTGCCCCACCGGGCGTCGGTGGGTAAGCCAAACGTGTTTGTCGATCTCAAAGTCGTGGACGAGGACGGACAGGAAGTCGAACAGGGCGAGAGTGGTGAATTGTGGGCGCGCGGACCCAATATTATGAAAGGATATCTGAACCTGCCGGAACAAACGGCAGAGGTTCTGGTGGATGGCTGGTTCAAAACCGGCGATGTCGCGCGGTTTGACGAAAACGGTTACGTTTATCTGCTGGACCGCACCAAGGATATGATCATCACCGGCGGCGAGAACGTCTATTCCACCGAAGTGGAAAACGTGTTGTACAAACACCCCGATGTTATGGAATGCGCCGTCATCGGCGTCGCCGACGACAAGCTAGGCGAAAAACTGATGGCGGTGATTGTCCGGCGGCCCGATACCGACCCGACCCCGGTGGACATCATTGCGCATTGCCGGGAATCCATCGGCGGCTATAAGATACCGAGGCATATCGAATTTGTCGACGCCATGCCCAAAAACGCCATGGGAAAAATTCTCAAGAACGAATTGAGGGAAATCTATAGCCAATGACTTCGATCCCTCGGGACAAAAAACGGATACCAGTTTACTGCCATCAGTGCACGTCGGGACCCGACATGCTGACCGTAGAGGTGGACGACGGCATTGCCACCCGTATTGAATCGAATTACGAGCTCGCCGGCATTCACCCGGGTGACGGCCGGGTCTGCGTCAAGGCGTATGGTTTGATCCAGAAAACCTACAATCCCAACCGCATCAAACAGCCCATGAAACGGACCAATCCCAAAAAGGGGCGGGAGCATGACCCCGGCTTTGCACCGATATCATGGGAAGAAGCCTTTGACATCGTCGGCGAAAAATTGCGTTCGATCCGCGCCAAGGGTGTACGCGACGAGACCGGTGCACCGCGTCTGGCTGCCAGCTTCGGCGGCGGCGGCACGCCTATCCGCTATATGGGAACCTTGCCCGCTTTTTTGGCGGCTTGGGGACCGGCGGATTTGGGCTTCGGTTCGGGCCAGGGGGTGAAATGCTATCATTCGGAGCATCTTTACGGTGAATTATGGCACCGGGCCTTTATCGTTGCTCCGGACACCCCCTATGTCCGCTATGTAATAAATTGCGGCAACAACGTCGAAGCGGCGGGCGGCGTCGCCGGTGTCAAACGTCATGCCGATGCGCGGGTTCGGGGACAGAAAAGGGTGCAGGTGGAACCTCACCTGTCGGTAACCGGCGCGGTTTCCGCCGAATGGGTGCCGATCAAACCAAAAACCGACGCGGCGTTTTTGTTCGGCCTGATCCACCGGATCATCATCGAGCGCGACTGGCAGGATGTGTGCGACGTGCCCTTCCTGAAAGACATGTCCAACTCGCCCTATCTGGTGGGCCCCAACGGCTACTATCTGCGCGATCCGGAAAGCGAAAAGCCGCTGGTCTGGGACCAGACGGAAAATTCGGCCAAATCATACGATCAGGAAAGAAACGATCCCGCCATGACCGGACATTATGAAGTCTCGGGATTGGAAATCGGGCCGGACAATCAGCGGTGGTCGCACGATGCAATTTCGGCCAGTCCGTCATTCCAGGTTCTGATCGACCATATGGCACCCTATTCACCGGACTGGGCTGCCGATGAGTGCGAGGTGCCGGCGGAGACCATTCGCCGCATTGCCGATGAATATCTGGACAACGCCTGCATCGGCGAGACCATTGAGATCGAGGGGGAGACCATGCGCTTCCGGCCGGTCGCCGTGACCCTGGGTAAGACGGTCAACAACGGCTGGGGCGGCTATCACGCCTGCTGGGCCCGGACCATGCTGGCGGTTTTGGTGGGGGCGCTGGAAACACCGGGTGGCATCATAGGATGCCGCGTCCAGTTGGTCAGACCGGCCGACAGCCGGACCGGTTCGGCATTGCCGGGACCGGACGGCTTTATGAACTATAAATTCAATGAAACCTCCGCCAACGGATGGATACGGACGCCGGAAATCCGCAACGCTTTTTCGACATTGGTGCCGCTGGTGTCGAATTCGCCTTGGTCGCCGGCGCTGGGTCCAGCCCATTTGCCGTGGTTGTTCCAAAAAGAGCCGCCCAAAAACTGGCCGCGCCAGAGCCTGCCGGAAATGTGGATATGCTACCGCACCAATCCGGCCATATCGTCCTGGAAAGCGGCGGACGTGGCCGAAAGGATCGCCGAATTCCCCTTTACCGTGGCCTTCGCCTACACCGATGATGAAACCAACCACATGGCGGATATTCTGCTGCCCGAGGCGACTGATCTGGAAAGCCTGCAGCTGATTCGCATCGGTGGTACCACCTACACCGAAAATTTCTGGCGCCAGGAAGGGTGGGCCATCCGCCAGCCGGCGGTGGATCCGGTTCACGACAACAGGGATATGACCGACATCGCCACGGAACTGGCGCGCCAGGCGGGTGTGCTGGAGGAATACAACAAGGCGGTCAATTCGGGGGCTGCGGGGGCCAAGCTCAAAGACGAGGATTTCGACTATTCTCTCGATCCCGGAACCGTTCATAGCCGGGACGACATCTGGGACGCTCATTGCAAGTCGGCCAGCCACCAATTGTCGGATGGCGATGAGGTCAACGGTCTGGACTGGTTCAAGGATAACGGTTTCATGCTGCGCGATTTTTCCCAGTTGCAGTGGTATCTCCAGCCGTTCCTTGAGCGCCAGAATCTGCGTTTTGAATTACCCTATCAGGAAAGGCTGACCCGTCACGGACGGGAACTTGCTAACCGGCTGAAAGAGACCGGTATCGATTGGTGGGACAGCCAGTTGGAGGAGTACGAGTTCCTACCCACCTATCATTCATTTTCCGATATCTGGCTGAATTACGCCGAAGAATATGACCGGGATCCGGGCGAATTCCCGTTTTGGGCGCTGACTTCCCATACCATGCAGTATCAATGGGGCGGTAACGTCGGCATTCCGATTATCAAGGAAGTCGCCGACAACGTCACCGGACACAAAGGTATCATCATCAACCGATCCAAGGCGCATTCCATGGGCATCGAAGACGGCGACCAGGTGACGATTGAATCCGTTGCCGGGGAAACGTCCGGCCGGGCGCAACTCCGCGAAGGTATTCGTCCCGACACGGTCTTGATGATCGGGCAATTTGACCACTGGAAAACGCCGGTTGCCAAGGATTTCAATCTGCCGAGTTTGAACTCGGTTACCGATTTATCGCTCAAACTGACGGATTCTTCCGGCAGCGGCGCTGATCTCATGCGGGTAAAGATTTCCCCCTGCTTGTGATTATTCTTTCGAAAAATCAGGGTGGTCTTGGTTTTTTGCCAAATTTGCGAATAATATAGCATCCAATTAATTGAGTGCCGGTCCTTTTGGGGGGACATGATGAATAAATCGGGTAGCAAAAAGAAACAGACATCTCGGGAGACGGCCGAGCTGCAAAATCTCGACGGCGTAGAACGTGGGCTCGATGGCGTCCTCTTGTTTGCCGATCTCAATGCAGAGGATCGGCAGCATCTCGAAAAAAGATGCCGGTGGCACGAATTTAAAAGAAATTCCGGGGTTATTCAGAAGGGCGAAGAAAATAGCGACGTTTATATCCTGGTGTCCGGCGCCGCCCATGTTTTGAACTACTCCGACAAGGGGCGGGTTATCGATTACGCGACATTGGGAGCGGGAGACGTTTTCGGTGAATTGGCGGCCATCGACGGGTTGCCCCGGTCGGCTTCGGTCGTGACGACGAAGCAAAGCTTGATTGCATCTCTCGCCGGTAGCGATTTTCTGGATTTTGTCACCGAACATCCGGAGGTCAGCCTTGCATTGTTTCGAAAGCTGGCGGGTATCATCCGCATGGGCGACGATCAAATTTCGGATCTCAGTCTTTTGGGAGCTGAGCAACGGGTCTGCCTTGAACTCCTGCGTATGGCCGAGCCCGACCCGGCCTATTTTGAAAATCTGATAATATTTCCCATACCCACCCAATCGCACATCGCCAACGGCGTCGGTGTGGCGCGGGAGACCGTGGCCAGAATTTTCAGTAAACTGACCCAGGACAATATCATCGAGCGCAAAGAAAAAACCCTCTATATCCGCGATCCCGAGAAGCTGGAAAATATTGCCCTCAATTGAAGTCCGGTTTGATTTTCCTTTTCGGCAGTCTATTCACTGAATCTATCTTTGATGGGCAAAATGTCTTACAACCATGCGTCAACGTAAGTAAACGGCTGAGCCTTAATGAAAAAAATTCTTGTCACCGGCGGCGCCGGCTATATCGGCAGTCACACTTGCAAATTGCTGGCCGCAAACGGGTACGACCCGGTTGTTTATGACGACCTCTCAACCGGGTACGAATGGGCGGTGAAATGGGGAGAGTTGGAAATCGGCGGCCTCCGGGACGAAGCGCGTCTGTTAGAGGTTTGCCGGCTTCATAAACCGGAAGTGGTTTTGCACTTTGCCTCTTTTATCAATGTCGGTGAATCGGTCTCCAATCCCATCAAGTATTACTCGAATAATGTCGGCGGCACGATGGCTCTGCTTAGGGTCATGCAGCAGTGCGGTATGAAGAATTTGGTCTATTCCTCGTCCTGCGCCGTCTATGGATTGCCGGAGTTTCTGCCCCTGACAGAAGGGCATAACCAGGCCCCGCACAATCCATACGGCTGGAGCAAATTCATGTGCGAAAGGGTGATCGAAGATTACCAACAAGCCTTTGGGTTGCGTCACGTCGCGCTACGTTATTTCAATGCTGCCGGCGCCGATCCCGAGGGTGAAATCGGCGAAGCCCATTTGCCGGAAACCCATATCATTCCCCTGGTGCTGGATGTCGCCAAGGGACAGCGAGACGTCTTCACCGTTAACGGTAATGATTACGATACCGAGGACGGCACCTGCGTCAGGGATTACATTCACGTCAACGATCTGGCGTCGGCTCATCTGTTGGCTTTGGAGTATTTGTTAAACGGCGGCGACTCGCAGGCTTTCAATTTGGGCAACGGCGCGGGATATTCCATCCAGCAAGTTGTTGAAACGGCCCGGAAAATTACCGGCCATACCATTCCTACCCGAGTCGGGGAGCGGCGCGCCGGAGATACACCGATGCTGATAAGCGATTCATCACGCGCCCATGATATATTGGGCTGGTCACCGTCTCGTGCGGATTTAGCCATCCAAATTGAAGACGCCTGGCGCTGGCACAAGAATTTCGAACATTAATATGTGCGGCGTAACGGCAATCTTTTCCTACGGCAATGACGCCCCACCGGTGGACAGGCGACAGCTAGCGCGTATCAATGAAGCCATGGCGGTACGGGGTCCGGACGGCGAAGGTGAATGGATATCCGGTGACGGAAGAATAGGTCTGGGCCACCGCCGTCTGGCGATTATCGATCCCGGTCCCAGCGGCGCCCAGCCCATGACGCTGTGCGAGGATGACGGCCTGGTACAGCTGGCCATCACCTACAACGGTGAGATCTACAATTTTCGTGAGATTCGCCGGGAATTGATTAATCAGGGCCGCCGGTTGGTGACTCAATCGGATACCGAAGTCTTGCTTCATCTTTATGACCGCGACGGTCCGGATATGGTCCGGCGGTTGCGCGGCATGTTCGCCTTCGTAATTTGGGACGCCGAAAAAAAGGGCCTTTTTATGGCCCGTGATCCCTACGGCATTAAGCCGCTTTATTATGCCGATGACGGAAAGACGTTTTTTGCGGCGTCTCAGGTGAAGGCGCTTTCCGCCGGTGAGGTGGAAAAAGGGGACGCCAATCCGGCTGGCCATGTAGGATTTTTCCTGCTGGGATACGTGCCCGAACCCCATACATTGTTCGCCGCCATAAAGGCTTTGCCGGCCGGGTCGACCTTATGGCAGGGAAGGGATGGCAGCTTCAAACTGGACCGCTACTTCGATATACCGGACGTGCTGTCCAGGAACGATTTGCCTATGGACGGGCAGGATTTAAAAGAAATGGTCGCCGATTCCTTGGCTGAAAGCATCCGGCATCATCTCGTGTCCGACGTGCCGGTGGGGATGTTTCTTTCAGCCGGGCTGGATTCCGCGACGGTGGCGGCCCTGACCTCCCAATGTTCCGAAACTCCTCTGGACAGCATGACCCTGCGGTTTGATGAATTTGCCGGAGGCGAAAATGACGAGGTGCCGTTAGCGGAGACTATCGCCAAACAGTACGGTACACGTCACACAACCCGGACCGTGAAAGGGGCGGATTTTCACAATGATCTGGACAATCTGATGGCAGCCATGGATCAGCCTTCCGTAGACGGCGTGAACACGTATTTCGTCGCCAAGGAAGCGGCCTCAATGGGGCTAAAGGTCGCTTTGTCGGGATTGGGCGGCGATGAGTTGTTCGGCGGCTATAATACGTTTCGCCAGGTACCGGCATTGGTGGGTACGCTTGGATGGATTCCCGGGATCAGCCAGGTTGGCGCCGTCTTAAGAAAATTCAGCGCGCCGCTTGTGTCGCAATTTACATCGCCAAAATATGCGGCAATGCTGGAATATTCCGGAAGTTACGCCAGCGCCTACTTTCTGCGGCGGGGGCTCTTTATGCCTTGGGAACTATTTAAGATCCTCGATCCCGATTTGGTGCGGTCCGGATGGAAAAATCTAAATTTGTTTACGAACTTGGAAACCACGGTGCACGGAATCGATTCCGGTCACCGCAAAGTGGCGGCGCTTGAGAACGTTTGGTATATGCGCAATCAACTTTTGCGCGACGCCGATTGGGCGGGAATGGCGCATTCACTGGAAATTCGCACACCCTTGGTCGATGCGGAACTGCTGCACCAATTGGGCGGCAGGGGCGCCACCAAGCAAATTATGGCGGCGGCTCCGAAAACGGCGCTTCCCGAAGCTGTACTCAACCGGCCGAAAACCGGCTTTTATGTTCCGGTGCAGGAGTGGCTGCTTGGCAACCAAGGGAATGGAGTTCCAGACGAACGGGGGCTCCGCGGTTGGGCGAAAATCGTTTACGAAAATGCGCTAAAAGCGTAAGCAGGCAGAGCCTGATTAATTTTGCGGTAGGGGACGGATAATTCATGTCAGATAAAATTGCTTTGATAACCGGCGTAACGGGTCAGGACGGCGCTTATTTGGCGGAGTTTCTGCTGAACAAGGGGTATACGGTGCACGGAATCAAACGCAGGTCGTCTTCCTTTAACACCGGCCGGGTCGATCATCTATACAGCGATCCCCACTTGGATGACGTCCGGTTTTTCATGCATTTCGGTGATATGACCGACGCTACCAATCTGATCAGGCTGGTGCAATCCACGCAGCCCACCGAAATTTATAATCTTGCCGCCCAAAGTCACGTGCAGGTTAGTTTCGAGACGGCGGAATATACTGCCAATGCGGACGGGCTGGGCGCTCTACGTTTGTTGGAAGCCATGCGCATCCTGGGTTTGGAGAAAACGACCCGGTTTTATCAGGCCTCGACGTCGGAACTCTATGGCGATGCGGTTGAATCACCACAATCCGAAGCCACGCCTTTCCGGCCCCGCAGTCCCTATGCGGCGGCGAAAATCTATGCCTATTGGATCACGGTCAATTACCGCCAGGCCTATGACATGCATGCGTCAAACGGCATTTTGTTTAACCATGAAAGTCCTCTCCGTGGGGAAACCTTTGTTACCAGGAAAATCACCCGCGCCATTGCGGCCATGGAATTGGGATTGGAGAACAAGCTCTTCCTGGGAAACCTAAACGCCGAGAGAGATTGGGGGGATGCGCGGGACTATGTGGAAGGCATGTGGTTGATGCTGCAGCAGGATCAACCCGACGACTATGTTCTGGCAACCGGCGAGCAGCACTCGGTCCGGGAATTTGTGGAGCTGGTCTTCGCCGAATTCGGCCGGACCATCGAATGGCGGGGAGAGGGTATCGAGGAAAAAGGCTACGACCGGTCAAGTGGCGACGTTGTGGTCGAAGTGGACCCGCGCTATTTCCGCCCGACCGAAGTCGATTCACTGCTCGGCGATCCTTCCAAGGCGGAACGGGAACTGGGCTGGAAACACCAAACGCCGTTCAAAAAATTGGTAACGGACATGGTTCAGTATGATTTTGAATTGCTGAAAAACGGCGGCGGTTACGAGAAATCCTAGGGACTACTTGATCAAGTCTGGTCCGCCAGCATCTGTAGCCGTGTGTGATCTTTTATCACCAGTGATTTGTGTTTTCGCTCAACCACACCTTCGCGGGCCAGATTGCCGATGGCGTCGGCGACCACTCCTTTTTCCGCACCTACCCAACTGGCAATTTCGGCGTGGGCCGGAATATTGGCGATGATCCAGGACCCGTCGCCAATGGCATTGGGTTCCGATATGCGCAAAAGTTCGAAGTAAACCCGCTGGCGGGGCGTCATGGTGCTGAGATTGGTCACTCGGGTATTGAGCGTCCGGATAAGGCCGGCAAATCGTTTCAGCAGGATCAACGAGATTTCCGGACACATGATCAAATAGTGTCTGAAATCCTTCCCTTCCATGGATGCCAGGAGTGTCGGTTCCAGGGCCGTTACCCGCGCCGACCGTTTTTTGGAATCGATCGCCGATAATTCACCGAAGGCGTCGCCGGTTGTCAACTCGGCCAGCGCCACTTCCCGGTTTTCGTGCAGGAAATCCATGGCGCGGAGGCGTCCATGAACAACGAAATAGACGCAAGTCGTCGTATCAGCCTGGCCGACGACGATATCGCCGTCATCGTATTCCAGCCACTCAACTTGGTCTTCCATGCGCGAAAGAAGGGTGGGAGACGCCTCGGTCAGAAGTCTAATGCCGGACAGATTCCGAGGAACTTGGCTTAGGTCAGTAATCTCGTCCGTCATTTGAACTTTTCTCTACACTTGCCCGCTGGATTTCCGGTGAGAGATATTTGGTTACGATTACCGGAAATGCAACAATTGGTACCGTCACAAAGCGGTTATCTAAGAATATTCGAGCCCTTAGGCGGACCCTTTCTATTAAAGCTATAATAAACTGAAAGATTATGCTGAACCGATTCTTCATCCAAATCTATCCGGGAGAGGGCTTTGGCTTCATCGTAATTGCCCCTTATCCCCTTGAACAGGGCCAGATTCTGTCTGATTTGGACGTTGTTCCGGTCGATCCGTGCGGCCTTCTCGGCAATACGAATGGCTTCCGTGATATCGCCGGCGGAGGCGGATGAAATGGACAAATTGTTCAGTACTTTCGGATTGTCGGGCGACAGGGACAGGGCCATGTCGTAAGCATTGCGGGCATTGCGATAGGATTTCATTAAGTCATATGCAATGCCGAGTGATGAATAAATAATCCAATTGTCGGGATCCAGTTCGATCGCCTTGGCCAGGGGCTTGATGGCCTTTTTAGCTTTTCCGGCAGCCAATTGCGCCTTGCCGAATTCCAGCCACAAATTCGCATTTTCGGGGAAAGAATCGATATTTTTCTGCAAAAGGGCAACCGATTCGGCAGCCAGACCAATGTAACGCATGTTTCGCGCTAATCCCAAAAGCGCTTTATCGTCATTCGGCTGCCGGTCCCAATACTTCCGATAATGGCTGACCGCCGCTAGATAGTTCTTCTGATTTTCGGCTTCGACAGCCGCCAGCAACAGCGAAGATTCAACCACGTCATTGTCGACATTGTTTGTCAGGCAACCGGTCAAAGTGATCGCCATGCAACATCTCAATCGCCTGGGCGCCGTTTTCCGCTGTCTGTAAATTTTCGATGCCGATGGAATTGAGGACTCGCGTCACGAACCTCTGGGCAAAGGGTTCGTCATCGATCACCATTACCTTTACCGTTTGTAGGGACGCATTACTCATTGTCAGACCACTCGATAGTTAAGCGGTTCAGAAATAACACATTGTCGCGGCAAAGGGTACCGGCCTGTTTTTAATCAGCGCCCCGGTAATGCCTCAATTGGGCGATACTGAGAACGGATCGCAAAGATAACTTTACACTTCCGTTTCCGTGGGTACGCGCTTATAAATTTAGACAAATAAATTAAATACAGAGGAGGACACCATGACAGATAAGCCAAAATCACCGAAATTAGGAAAGACCAGCGGCCCGAAAATCAGCCGCCGTCAATTCACGGCTGGGGCAGCAGCGGTTGGTGCCGCCGCTTCCGTCGGCCCCTTTTACATCAAGAATGCCCGCGCCGCCGCGCCTTTGAATGTCGGCGTTCTGTTACCCCGTTCCGGCGGTCAGGCTCAGATCGGCATCGACTGCCAACGGGGCGCCGATGCCGCGCTGCCGATCTTAAAGGAACTGGGCTATCCCGACTTGAAATTTATGCTGGGAGATTTTGAAACCAAGGTCGACGTCGCCCGCACCCAAACGGCCAAATTGATCGACGAAGGCGCAAATCTGATCGTCGGTTGTTTTGATTCGGGCGCCACCATGGCGGCAGCGCAGGTTTGCGAACAAAGAAATATTCCGTTGGTCGTAAACATCGCCGCCGTGCCGAAGCTGACCGGCATCGGCCTCAAATGGGTATTCCGTAATTTCCCCCATGGCCCGATGATCGTAAAAGACGCCTTTCTCAATCAGAAGGCTCTCTTCAAAATGACCGGAGCGACGCCGAAGACGGTTACACTCATGCACGTCAACGATACCTTCGGATCCAGCTTGGCGGGCGCCTTGTTTAAGTTGGCGCCGAAATTCAAGATGCCTTACAAGATCGTCGAAAAAATTTCCTACGATCCGTACGGCAAAGATCTGTCGGCGGAAGTCAGAAAAGCCAAAGGCGCAAAGGCCGACGCCCTTTGGGTGGTCAGTCGTTTGAACGACGCCATTCTGATGACCAAGGAGATGGTTAAACAGCGCTTCGAGCCCATGGGCATTATGAGCACCGGTCCCGGTTGGTATGACCAGGAGTATATGAAAGCCACCGGAAAATTCGGCGACGATGTCGTCAGTCTGGTGCCCTGGCACGATTCCAATAAACCGCTGTCCAAAACACTGGAAGCCTACTTCGCTAAACATCATCCGGACCGGCAGGTGAACCCCAATCATACCTATACGTTTGAGGGTATTATGATTGCGGCGGACGCGTATCGGCGGGCGGGGTCGACCAATCCGCACGCTCTACAAGCGGCGCTGAAAACCACTAACATTACAAATAATGTAACCACGGCTGAACGTATCGCTTTCGATAAAAACGGTCAGAATCCACATGTGAAGAACTCAGCGGTGCAAAACCGGGGTGGCAAGAATTTGGTAATTCTGCCCAAAAGCGCGGCGGTGGCCAAACCGATTTGGCCGATGCGTCCGTGGAGGAAACGGGGCTAACGCCTGTTTCTTTGAGTAAAATAGAGTAAGGGGAGTAACCGTGGACTTTTGGACGCTGGCCAACGCGCTGGCAACCGGCCTTTTGACAGGGCTCGTCTACGGGCTCTCCGCGCTCGGCCTTTCCGTTATTTTTGGCGTTATCCGCATCGTTAATTTCGCTCATGGCGAGATTATGGTGATCGGCATGTTTTTCGCCCTCGTTTTGTTTCGGGGCTTCGGCATCGATCCGCTGCTGAGCGTGCCCCTGGCTGCGGCAGTCCTGTTTGTTTTCGGTTACTTTCTGCAAAGCACGGTGATCAGCCGGGTCGCCCATCTGCCGGATCATATGCAGTTTCTTTTGTTGGCGGCCATCGCCGTGATGATCGTCAATGGCTCTTTGCTTATCTTCGGCCCTGATCCCCAATCGATTAATATTTCCTATTCTTTCGATTCTTTCGAATTCGGGGAGTTGTTGATCGATAAAACACGGGCTTATGCCGCCATTGCGGCGATTGTCGTGGGGGTTATATTGCTGGCCTTTTTCAAATATTCCCGTACCGGTAAGGCCATCCGCGCCTGCGCCGATAATTATCTGGGCGCACAGGTGGTCGGCCTCCGGGTCAATCATCTCTATGCGCTGACCTTCGGTATCGGCTCGGCCTGTCTGGGCGCCGCCGGTTGCATCCTGTTGCTGCTGGTGGAAGTGCATCCTTATCTGGCGCCTGGCTATACGTTGCTGGCCTTCGTCATCGTCATCATCGGCGGTCTCGGCAGCATGACCGGCGCCTTGGTGGGCGGTGTATTGATCGGTGTGTCCGAAGCGTTGGCCGCGATCGTTCTGCAACCTTCCATGAAATCGGCCTTTAGTTTCGGCTTGCTGATCCTGGTGCTGTTGCTCAGACCGCAGGGATTGCTGGGGAAATCGGTCAAATGATGGGATTTTTGGGGGCCGATCTTTCGGGCAGAGGCCGTACCGCGCTGGCGCTTGTCCTGTTGATACTTGTATCGTTACCTTATTGGTCGAGCTCCTACATACTATCCGTGGCGACTATTACTCTTTATTTGGCCATTGTCGGGCAATCCTGGAATTTGATGCTGGGATTCGCCGGTCTCCTTTCCATCGGCCATGCCTTGTTCGTCGGTGTCAGTGCCTATACGGCCGCCTATCTGTTTTCCGCTTTCGGCTTGCCGCCGGTGGTGGGCATTGTGCCAGCGGTGGTGTTGGCCATTCTCGTCGGCATGTTCATCGGTTATCTCGGCTTCCGGTTTTCCATCGGTGGCGTTTATTTTGCGCTGTTGACCATCGCCTTCGCCGAGTTGGTGCGAATCTCGGTAGACCATATGGGTTTCATCGGCGGCACCGAAGGATTGTTCCTGCAGGTGAGCGAAAGTGACCGGCACGGGTTTGATTTGATCAATCTCCGCGGCCATCCCTTCATGTTTTACTACCTCGCCATGGCGCTGACGTTTATCACACTGGCTGGCTGCCGCTATCTGCTTAAAAGCAAGCTCGGCTATTACTGGCAGGCCATCCGGGACGATCAGGATGCGGCCCAAGCCCTGGGTATCAATGTCTTCAAGTATAAAATGTACGCGGTGGTCTATTCATCGGGCATTGCCGGTGTCGCAGGCGTGTTTTACGCCTTTTATCAGAACAGCTTGTTTCCCGAATCGGTTTTCGGCATCGAGCGTTCCATCGAAATTACCCTGGGGCCCATCGTCGGCGGTGTCGGCAGTCTTTTCGGTCCGGTGTTGGGCGCCTTTATCCTGACGCCATTGGGCGAAGGTTTGACCGAATTGATCGATTTCCTGAAAGACACGGAGATCATCGACCCCAAGCTGAAATTGAACGGTTTGAAATTGCTGATTTGGGGACTGGTGGTTTCCATGATCGTTCTGTTCAAACCCACCGGGATTTGGCCCTGGCTGAACGACAAGTTGGGATTTAGCCGCAAGGAGGGCGAGTAGATGCCGGCACTCCTTGAAATCGAAAACGTCAGCAAAAGTTTCCGGGGCCTAAAGGCTGTCTCCAACGTCTCTTTGAGCGTCGAAGAAGGCGGATTGATGGCGTTGATCGGTCCCAACGGCGCCGGCAAGACAACGCTCTTCAATTTAATCGCCGGGGTCTATCCCGCCGATGAAGGCCGGATCGCTTTGGGCGGCACGGATATTCTGGGGATGAGGCCGGACCAGATCTGCGATGCCGGGATTGGGCGGACCTTTCAATTGGTGAAACCGTTTCCCGACATGACGGTGCTGGAAAACGTCACCGTCGGCGCGCTGCACGGCACCCATGACATCGGCGCCGCCCGCGACGCCGCCCGGGGACATGTGGAATTGCTCGATCTCGCCGATAAAATTTACCAACCGGCTCACAGTCTGACCCTGCCGGACCGCAAGCGGTTGGAAGTGGCGAGGGCGCTGGCGACCAATCCGCGTCTTCTGTTGCTTGACGAAGTGATGGCCGGATTGCGGCCGACGGAAACCGACGAAATGGTGGCGGTTTTTAAAACCCTCAACCAGGAAACCGGGATCACGATCTTACTGATCGAACATGTCATGCGGGCGGTGATGTCGCTGTCCCATCATGTGGCGGTGCTTCATCACGGTGAAAAAATCAGCGAAGGTACGCCGGAGCACATCTCCCAGGACCCGGCCGTCCTCGACTGCTATCTGGGTGAGGAGGAGGACGTCTGATGCTGAAAGTCAAAGACGTCGACCTTTACTACGGTGACGCCCAGGCGCTGGGGGATATATCCCTTCATGTGGATGAAGGGGAGATCATTGCCATTGTCGGAGCCAACGGCGCCGGCAAGACGTCGCTGATCAAGGCCATTGCCGGCATCCATACGCCGTCAAAAGGTTCCATTTCCTACCGCGACCGGGAGATCACCCAAATGCGGTCGAGCGCTATTTGCGAACTGGGCATCGGTCAGGTAGCCGAAGGCCGCCAGATTTTCCCCAGCATGACCGTGCAGGAAAATCTGGAAATGGGCGCTGTTATCAAGCGGGCCCGTGAAAAGGAAACGGATACCATAGAGCAAATTTTCAACATGTATCCCATTCTGAAAGAACGACGCACCCAGGCGGCGGGCACATTGTCGGGCGGCGAACAGCAAATGCTGGCCATCGGCCGATGTCTTATGGGACAGCCCGAACTGATCATGTTCGACGAACCAAGCCTGGGGCTGGCCCCGGCCATTGTCCAGGAAGTGTTCCGGACCATCCACCATCTCAGCGACGAGGGCCATACGATTATCCTGGTCGAACAAAATGTCGCCGTTTCCCTCAAACTGGCCAACCGTGCTTACGTCTTGGAAAACGGCCGCATGACTCTTGAAGGCACGGGCGACGAACTCCTCCACGACGACCGGGTGCGCCAAGCCTATATGGGGCTTTAAAAAAGGGGACGGTCCCTGTTTTTCCGGATAATACGTACTCCCAATTTTTTTAGGGTCTTTTTTCCTCCTTGTTTTTGGGTTAAAATGTTCGTAATACGAACAAAATTTTGTTGATGATTTAATGGGTGAAAAATGAGTGGCCATGATATGGGGCGCGAAGTGCGCCGCGACGCGAAAATGAACAAGGCGGCGGGTGACCGTATTCCGTTGCTGGACGGAGTCGACAAGGTTACGGGCTCAGCCAAATATACGGCTGATCTGGACTTCACCGGCGCGCTGGTGGGTAAAATTTTGCGCAGTCGCTGGTCCCACGCGGAAATCGTCAGCATCGATATTTCGAAGGCCCGGGCTTTGCCCGGCGTGGTCACGGTAATCACCGGCGAAGACTGCGGCATGCCATTCGGCGTGCTGCCCATTGCGGAAAATGAATATCCCCTGGCCAAGGGTAAGGTCCGCTACCGCGGCGATCCCATGGTCGCCCTGGCGGCGGTCGATGAAGAGACGGCGGAGGAAGCCCTTAAGCTGATCGAAATCGAGGTCAAGGAACTGCCCGCCTATTTCACCTCCAAAGACGCCCGCGCCACGGATGCGGTGCCGCTTCACGATGACAATCCGGACAATCTGCTCAGGGATCAGGATTACGAACTGGGCGATCTAGACGGCGAGTTCGAAAAATCCGAATTGATCATGGAATCGTCATTCAGTTGTTCCGAAGTCAACCACATGCAGATGGAACTGAACGGCAGCCTGGCCGAATTTGACGAACATCGGGGCTGGTTGACCATTCAAACCGTGACGCAAGTTCCCTACTATTTGCACCTGATGCTGGCCCAGTGCCTGGGCATCGACGCCTCAAGGGTGCGGGTGATTAAGCCTTTTGTCGGCGGCGGCTTCGGCGCCCGGGTGGAAGCGCTCAATTTCGAGATTATCACCGCGCTTTTGGCCAAATCCTGTGGCGGTACGGTGCGCCTGATGCAAACCCGTGAGGAATGTTTCATCAACCACCGGGGACGGCCGCAGACGGATATCTGGGTCAAGCTCGGCGTTAAAAAGGACGGTTCCATCCTGGCCTGTGATTCCAAAGTCGTTCAGGCGGGCGGCGCTTACGCCAGCTACGGTATCATCACGCTCCTCTATTCCGGCGCTACAATGAACGCGCTCTACGATATGAAAGCCATGCGCTTTAACGGTGAGCGGGTCTTTACCAACACCCCGGCCTGCGGCGCCATGCGCGGCCACGGCACGGTGGACAGCCGTTATGCCTTCGATACGCTGCTGGATGAAGTGGCCGAAGAACTGGAGATCGACCCCTTCGAAATCCGCCGCAAGAACTTCGTCGACGTACCGTGCGAAACTTTGAACGGTGCCAAGATTACGTCTTACGGTTTGCCCGAAGCCCTTGATTGGTGCGAAGAAGCCTCCGACTGGAAAGCCCGCATCGGTAAAATGCCCAAAGGTAAGGGACTGGGCCTCGGTTGTTCTCATTTTATCTCCGGCGCGCCCAAGCCTATCCACTGGACCGGTGAGCCCCACGCCACCATCAATTTGAAACTGGATTTCGATTGCGGCATTACCATCATGACCGGCGCCTCCGATATCGGTCAGGGCTCCTCCACCATCCTGGTGCAGGCGGTGGCCAATCAGCTTGGCGTGGATTACGATCGCATCCGTCTGGTCGCCAACGACAGCGCCATCACGCCCAAGGACAACGGGTCTTATTCATCACGGGTTACTTATATGTGCGGTAACGCGGCCATCGATGCGGCGGATAATTTGAAAGAAATTCTCGTCAAGGCGGCGGCGGAAAAGCTGGATTGCAATCCTGCCGACATCGAATGTCTGGGCGAGGTCTACCGGGTTTCCGGCAGCCAGGACCCGGGTATTTCCTTCAACGAAGTGGTGGCCCAGGCTTTGGTGGACACCGGCACCCTCACGGTCAAGGGCACCTACACGACAACCCGCGATTTCCAGGGTACGGTGAAATACCGGGGCGCCGCGGTTGGGCCGTCCATGGGTTTCTCATACGGCGCAACCGTCGCCGAGGTAACGGTGGACGAGGAAACCGGTCATCTGACGGTGGACCATCTATGGTCAGCCCTGGATGTGGGTTTCGCCATCAATCCGCTGTCCGTTGAAGGGCAGATCGAAGGCTCCGTCTGGATGGGATTGGGCCAGGCCATCAGCGAGGAAACCTGGTTCCACGAAGGCTTGCCGCTGCACGCCAGCGTACTCGACTACAAGGTGCCGACCATCATGGAATCACCGCCCATCGACGTGAAAATCGTCGAGAGCATCGATCCCAACGGCCCCTTTGGCGCCAAGGAAGCCAGTGAAGGTGCGCTTGCCAGCGCCATCGCGGCGGTCGGCAACGCCATCTATGACGCCGTCGGCATCCGCATGTATCAGACTCCTTTCAGCCCGGAACGCATTCTCGAAGCGCTGATGGAAAAAGAAAAGCGGGAAAAAGCGGCATAAAATTTAGATTGAAAATAAGTGGGCGGGGCGTCAGGTCCCGCCCGTTTTCTTTGGGACGACCATTCTACGATTGGCGAGAATGATCACGGCGTAAATTGCCAATCCGGTCAAATCCGTTAGCATTCCCTGGTAAAGCAGCAATAAGCCACCGCCGCCCATGGCAAGCCGTTGCCATAGGGGCACGGCCTCTTTCATGCAGCCGATGACAAAAACAGCAATACCGTAGACACCGATAAAGGCTGAAACAACCGCCAGGACGATATCCGGCAAGGCGCCGTTCAGCATGATGCCAGGGCCGAAGAAGAACATGAAAGGCAAAATATAGCTGGTGATGCCGTAGAAAAAAGCGGTCCAGCCCACCTGATTGATGTCAGCCTTGGCGATCCCCGCTGCCACGTAAGACGCCAGCGCCACCGGTGGCGTGATGGTGGAAACGCAGCCGTAGAAAAAGACGAACATGTGGGCGGTCAGCATGGGAACGCCGACTTTCGACAAGGCCGGGGCCACCACCGTCGCCAGGATCAAATAAGCCGCCGTGGTGGGCAGACCCATGCCTAGAATAATCGCCACCACCATGGTCAGCAGCAGGGCAAAGAACGGAATGCCGCCCGACGTTGTGATGATGAGCCCGGATATTTTCGAGCCCAATCCGGTAATGCCCAGGGTGCCGGCGATGATGCCGGCGGCGGCGCAGGCGGCCGCGATGGGAACGACGCTTTTGGCGCCTTCCGTTATCGCCCTTGCCGATTTGGCGAAGAATTCCCAATCGATACGCCGCTTCCAGATGATATGGGTCGCCATCAAAAGCAGGATGGCGACGAACGACGCTTTAAAGGGCGAAAAGCCGTGGACCATCATGGCGATCAAGGCGACAAAGGGAATGATGTACTGGCCGCCCTTGATCAGGATCGAGATCATCGGTTCGCCGTCGTCTTCGGGCCGCTCCGGCTTGAAGCCGCTTTTGACCGCCTGCAAGTGTACGACGAAGCAAATTGAGGTGAAGAACAACAGGGCCGGGATCAACCCCACCCGCATCACATTGGTGTAGGGCGTACCGACGATCTCGGCCATGATAAAGGCTGCTGCTCCCATGACTGGCGGCATGATCTGCCCACCGGTTGAAACCACGGCCTCGATGGCGCCGGCCTGGTAGGGTTTGTAGCCCTCCCGCTTCATCATGGGGATCGTCAGGGTGCCCGTCACCGCAACGTTGCCCGCCGCCGATCCGGAAATCATACCGAGCAAGGTGGAAAAAATAACCGCCGTCTTGGCGCCCGCCGCCAGCATGTTTTTGGTGATGCGGCTGGAGAGCTTGAAAAAGAAATCGCCGGCGCCGAATTCGCTGAGGAAAGAGCCGAAAATAGTGAAAAGGATAATGTAGGTCGCCGAAACGCCGATGGGGATGCCGTATATCCCCTCGCTGGTCGTGGTCAGAAATTCCGCCAGGCGGAGCGGGGCGTACCCCCGACTTTCGAAGACGCCCGGCAGGTACGCGCTGTAAAACGGGTAGGTAAAAAAAACCAAACAGATGCAGGCCAAAACCATACCAACGCCGCGGCGCGCACCCTCCAGCACCATCACCAGTATGATCAAGCCGATCCAGGAATCCAGCGGTTCGGTTTCGCCGCCGCTCATGGCGATATCCTGCCAGCGGGTCAGCATATAGATGCTGGCGGCCACCGAGATGGCCACCAGGATTAGGCTGGACAATCGGTCGTAGAGATTGCCCTCCAGCCGCTTAAGTGTCGGCTTGGTCAAAAACAGAATGGCCAGCATCATCAACAGATGAAACATGCGGATGTCCGGCGTCGACAGGACGAACAGTCCGGAGACGCTCAGCAAATGAAAAGCGCCGATCAAGAAGGCGATGGCGTTTACCGTGTGATCCAGATACTTGTCGATCGCAGCGGCCATATTTTCCTGTTTCAGTAAATGAGGGGCTCAAGATGCGCAGGGCCTCCAATGGAGGCCCTGCTTAATTATTTAGTGCATTGTGACATAAAATTTTCTTCCGGCTTTTCTATTTTTTCCAGTATTTCGCCGCACCCGGATGCAACGGGATTTTCAGCTTCAAGGAATTGGCCGGTTTGATCTGTTTGGCGTGGGCATTGTTGGCTCGGAACTCGTTCATATTGTCGTAAATCGCTTTGGTGATTTTATAGACTTTGTCGGCGTTCATACCGCTTTTGACCACCAGCATATTGTTGACGCCCAGAACGTTACCGGCTTCAGAGGTTTTATAGACGCCCTTTGGCACGACCACGTGATTATAGTTTTTGTATTTCGCCAAAGCCGCTTGCATTTTTCCCGAGCCGAGTTTGATGTATTTCAGTGCTTTGTTGACCCGTGCCTGTACCACTGCGCCGGCGGGATAGCCCGAGAGAGCAAAGGCCGCGTCAACGTTGCCGTCTGCCAACTGGCTGAAACCGTCACTGTAGGATAGGAAACTGGGATTGATGTCTTTGATGGTCAATCCGTGCAATCCCAATACCTGCTTGAGGAACGGAATGGTGCCGCCTCCGGCGGGACCAACGGCGATCCTTTTGCCCTTGAGATCACTGATGGTGTTTATCGACGAATTCTTCAAGGTCATCATATGCAGGATGGAAAAGTGAAGGGAGCCGACGGCGCGCAAGTTCATTTTGCCGCCTTTTTTGTACATGGCGATGCCTTTGTTGGCGAAGACCGATAGATTGTTGTTGGTGATGCCGATATCCACCTCACCCTTGTTGACCAGGCGCGGGTTTTGGACCGACCCCTGAGTGACGACCGGTACCATGGTGAGGCCGTCGGCGTGTTTGTTCACTAGATTGGAAATAGCTTGGCCGACCGGATAGAAGGCGCCGCCCTGACTGGCCGTACCGATCCGAAGTTCTTCGGATTTGGCCGTTGTCGACAGCAAAGCCAAACCCATAGCGACGGCACAAGTGGCCGTCATTGACGTTTTTAGAATTCTCATTTTTCATCCTCGTTTGGTTGTTTATCTGGGGAACACAACCTTGGTTTCCCCATTTTTTAGTGCAGCAATAGTATCCATCTGGAAAAATTAATCAATGAAAACGGACACTAATTGTGTTCTTTTAAATTGATTCCAAAAGTCGGATTATCGGCCAATAATTTTCTTCACCTGGTAGGCACCCCAGGTTTTACCGTCGCCCGATAGCCGCTCAAATTGATTGCGATGACTTTCCATCCATTCAAGTTCAAAAGACCCGGGTCCCAACGTGACAATTGTATCGATGTTCGCGTTCAACAGCCTCTGCCGCCAAGAAGCGTAGTCTGCCGTCTTTTCGATCCCGGCGATTAGCGGCGCCAGGGAGCCGTCTTTGGTTGCTGGAATATAGTGCAATTCGTTTTGATAGCGGCGGCCGAGGAAATAATAGAGGGGCCAGCCTCTCAGCAACGAATCCACGCCGGCGGTGACGGCAATGCGATGCGGTTCCGCAACTTGATCCAAGATTTTGGCGCCTTCCGCCCAATACCGGGCATGATTGGGAAAAACCGATGTCCGCTGAAGCAGGGAATATCGGACGCTGTCGCGGACCAGGCCGAGAGAAAGCGTGACGATCATGGAGAAACCGATAAAGAGTATCGGTTTGTAAAATCGTGGCATGCTCTGCCAAAGGGCATATGCTAATCCCAGTACGGCGAGAACGCCCAGGGATAGCCAAAAGTCGAGGCCCGGCCAAAATACGAGATTGAGCCCCATATGGAGGAAGCTCCAAATAATGACGACGATAAAAAGGGGTGTATTTAAATGCCTCCACGAATCCAGAAGATAAATGCTGAAAACAGTGCTCAACACGATGGCCGGAAGAAGGAATCGTCCGGAAAGCCGGTTGAACATCAATCGCGTGTAAGAGAAATCCGGCGAAAAGTAGGCGAACAGGGTTCCCACCAGCACGGCCGCTGCTAACAAGGCGTATTTCGGGTTAACAAAATAAAGTTTAGCCATGCCGAAAATGCCAACGGCTAGAAATGCCGCCGTTGGCCATCCTATATAAGTGATGGTATTGGCGAGCGCCCGAAATTCGGTTTTCAAATCGTAGGGGTTCAGATCGGCAATCTGCTTCAGCCAGTCGAAATAAAGGCTTTCGGCACCAAGCCTCACGCCGGCTACCTGCAAAGGAACAAAGCCGAATAGATAGCCGGTTTTCATATATTCCCGGATGGGCCAGGGGATGAAAACGGCGGCGAGAACGCAGCATGCCAGCAGGTAAAATATAAAATTTCCGGATTTTTTGTCGGCCTCGGTAGCCATTGCCCACGTCACAAGGCAAAACAGGAGCGCGACCGTGGTCATTGCCGATAGCTTCAAACCGGCGGTCAGTCCCAGAGCCATAAAGCAGATGATCAAGTCGGCGCGGTTCCGGTTTCTGAGCCACCGCAAAGCGAACAAGAAGGATGCTGAAATAAAGACCGTTAGCGCCGTATCGTTCTTGCCGGTGCCGACGGCAAGATAAACAGCAGGGATCAGCATCAGATAGGTAACGGCGGTCCAGCGGCCCAAACCACGAATGCCTAGTTCACTGCATATGGCGATGATTGCAATGGCCAGAAAAATCCAGGCGGCTATATCCAATAGTGGCAATAGAAGATCGCTGTGAAAGGGCAGCATCAGCCACGCCATCAGAGATTCGTATCCACCGGGAAAACTGGCGTGCATGGAAAAATAGGCGGGGATCTGCAGCGAAAATCCGGTTCCCTCCTTGACCCACAAGGCCGCCCTTACGGCATGATAGGCCAGGGCGTCACCACCGATCACCGGGAGAATGAGAATGCGGGCCACGGTGAAAATGATGATGGCGAAGACCACATAGGCAAGCGGCCGGTAGGGTGATGAGCCAGCCATCCGAAGGACACGATACCAGCAACACAGATCGCTATGAACGGCGCGGCTGAAGGCTGTTGGCGTAAACTGCAGGTAGGTCCGACCGGCCAGCGCCAAGGCGGTTAGCACCAGGCAGGCCCAGGTAAGTGTAAAAGCGCCAAAGGCGAGCAGAATATGAAAGCAAAGGCTGGCGGTCCAGGCGCCGACAATGAAAGCGGCGCACCAGCGGACGGCGATGTTTGCTTGGGGTAACAGTTTCTGCACCGCGCCACAGGCGATAAAAATAAATACCGACAGAATATAGACGGCTGGTAACGACCGGAGGAGAATATCGATTGTCAAATTGCCCAAAGTCACAACCGATATTTAATCACCGAAACCGGCGCGGGAAAAGAAAAACGGGCGGGACCGTAGGGTCCCGCCCGCAAAAAATGTACCGGCGTACGATTTAGTAAACGTCGTTTCGCGTATTGAAGACGTTGAACTTGCCCGTCGGGGTAATCAGGCGCTTGTCCTTGATCACCTTTTTGAGTTTCAAAGTCTTGTCATCGACAATCACGATAGCCGACTGCTGATTTTCGGCATTCCAAACGGAGAACCAAATTTCAGTGCCTTGCTTATTGTATTCGCCTTGAACAACCCGGCGCACACCTTCGGTGATGCCCGACCATTGCCCGATCGGCAGCACTTTGTACTCTTTGCTGAGATCATTAATGTCGAACACGGCAATCGAGGAAGCCAATTCGGCATCCGGGTTAAGCGGCGTATCGACATAGAGCCAATGGGATTTCGGGTGGGTCTTGATGAACAGCGAACCGCCGCCTTGACCTTCCAGGGTCTGCACCACTTTCCAGGCTTGCTTCGGATGACCTTTGGGGTCCGTACCGATCAAGGAAATGGTGTCGTCGCCGAGATGGCTGGTTGCCCAGACAGGACCGAACTTCGGATGCTTGAAGTTGGCGCCCCGGCCCGGATGCGGCGTGGCGCCGACCTTGATCAGTTTGACCAGCTTGTCTTCCTTGGTGTCGATAACGCCGATGGTGTTGCGGGCGTTGGCGGCAACCATGAAGTAGCGGCCCGTTGAGTCCACACCGCCATCATGGAGGAAACGTTCGACGCCGATGGAGGTGATCTTGAGATTATCGAGATCGGAATAATCGACCATCAAGACCTTTCCGGTTTCCTTGACATTGATGACGAACTCCGGATTGAAGTGGGAGGAGAGAATAGCTGCGACACGGGGTTCTGGATGATATTCCTGAGTGTCCACAGTCATACCGCGGGTGCCGACAATTTTGAGGGGCTCGAGCGTATCACCCTTCATAATAACAAATTGCGGCGGCCAGTAGGCGCCACCGATGGCATATTTGTCTTCCCATCCCTTCATCTTGGAGGATTCGACTGACCGTGCTTCCATGCCGATTTTAATTTCGGCGACCCGCGTCGGCGGGTTCATGTAAAGGTCGATCAGATCGATCTTGGCGTCACGGCCAATGGTGAACAGGTAGCGGCCGGAAGCCGACATGCGGGAAATGTGCACCGCAAAACCGGTCTTGATGATTTGGGTAATTTTGTAATTGTTACCGTCAATCAGTGCGATCTCACCTGAGTCACGCAGGGTGACCGAGAACAAATTGTCGAGATCGAGATTATTCATCTTCTTTTTCGGGCGCTTGCTAACCGGCACCAGAACTTTCCAGCTCGCCTTGACTTCCTTCATACCGAATTCAGGCGGCTGCGGCGGCTCGTTGAGCAAGTACTTCGCCATAATATCGATGTCGCCTTTGGACAGAACGCCGGAGTCGCCCCAGTTGGGCATACCGCCGGGAGATCCAAAGGTGATAAAGTCGCGCAGAGCTTCAAAGCCGCGCTCCCGTGTGATCTTGGTGGTCAGCGGTTTGCCGGTGGCGCCTTTACGCAGCACACCGTGGCAACCGGCGCAACGTTCAAAATAGATTGTCCTGGCGCGATTGAACTCGGCATCGGTTAGCGAGGGAACGCCGGGTATCACACCAGGCTTACTGCCCGGCTGGTCTTTGAGCATGTCGAGACTTGGCTGATATTTTCCGCTGGGAGTCGTTTTATGTTTCTTTACATCGGCTTTATCGGCGGCAAAAGCCGGGGCCGCAGAGATCGACAGCGCAGCCGCAAACGCGGCAACAGCTGCCGTGCGCATAAAGTTATATGGCATCATTCGTCCTTTCATAAGATACTAGCGGCGAAACATTGCTATTTGCTTGGGTATACGTCCTTGACTTAAATCAAGGCTGGGAAGGCCTAATTTGTGGATTAAGCGAGTAGTGTTATTTGATTTTACCGCTGAACCTTGCAGCAATTATGAATATGATTCGGTTGTGCTGATTCTGTTTGATAATACATTAGAATAAAATGATATGAGAAACATATAGTGTATCAATTCACTAGGACTTTGTTTTATCCGATTCTGATATTGGCGGCGGTGATGCTGCCGGCCTGTATGGGCTCGGGTTCCTTTGGCACCGCAGCATATGGCGCTGAGAAAATTCAGGGAGCCGACCAAGAAAAATACGCAAAATTTTTTCCTCACTTATTTCCCAAGGCGACTTATTTCGGCGGAATCTCCGGTTCGCCTCCTTCGGTGCCGGTCTTTAACGATCAATCACTAATCGGCTATGTATTTTTCTCTCGGCAAGTATCCGCTTCTGTCGGTTATTCGGGGAAACCGTTGAATGTCTTGGTCGGGCTTGATTTAGAAGGAACCATTACCGGCGTCAGGATCGTCGAGCATCATGAACCAATTTTGGCCATCGGGATTACGGACAAGGATCTAAAAGAATTTACGCGGCAATATGTCGGGCTTAATGTCCGCAATCCCGTGCGCATCACCCGAAACCGGGAAGGAGACCAGGATGACAATACGCTGGATGCGGTCAGCGGCGCTTCAATTTCTTCTATCGTACTGAATGACGCCATAATTCGTTCGGCCAGAGCGGTGGCTCGTAGCCGCGGTCTATTGGGTAAGGCCGGCCAGCTTTTAGATTTCGATCAGTATTCCCCAGCCAGTTGGCAGGAACTGCTCGAAGAAGGTTCAATTGTCGAGCGTCATTTGACCATCAAACAGGCCGCGTCAATATTAGCTTCGAAGAAGGCAAGATTGTTCCCAGGCGGAGGCGGGCCGACCAACCTAATGTCATCTTTTATTGACCTATCCTTTGGCTTGGCGACGCCGGCTCGGGTCGGACGTAACCTTATCGGCAGACACAGCATCAATGAAATTGTGGCGGGGTTATCGAATGGCGACCAGTTATTGTTCCTTGCCGCCAATGGCTACTATTCTTTTCGTGGGCGGGCGTTTCGAAAAATCGGTTATTTCGACCGCATCAGTGTCGTTCAGGGAGAGCAGAGTTTTCGGCTAACTAAGAATGACTATGTGAGAATTGATCAGTTGCAGGTGGCCGGTGCTCCGGAATT
The DNA here is from genome assembly GCA_964574215.1 of uncultured Rhodospirillaceae bacterium. Classification (GTDB taxonomy): domain Bacteria; phylum Pseudomonadota; class Alphaproteobacteria; order Rhodospirillales; family UBA2165. The sequence continues at coordinate 59,026 of CAZNLR010000010.1, forward strand.
TCGTGAAATTGCGATATTTAAAATTAGAAAATCAAGCGGTTTTAAAGCAAGCGAACCCTGGCGCCTGGACCTAACCATTGGCGGTGAAAAAGCGAACGGGGAAAAGGCCTTCTCCACCATATCTACACTATATAAATTGCCAAAACGCTATTTTCGCAAGCTTGATCCATCGATCAGCATGGACGAACGCATTTGGCTTCAGGTTTGGGAAGAACGATTTGTCGAAATCGTTGTCCTGGTTCTCGCTTTAACGGCGCTTACCGGATTTTTCTTTTTTCAGGACTGGGGCGCGCAGCGCCAGCGACTCTATGACATTACCCGCCTCTTTTTCCTGGTCTTCACGGTGATTGGCCTGGGCTGGTATACGGATGCCCAATTGTCGGTCATTAACGTTCTTACATTTATGCAATCATTATTGACCGAATTTCGCTGGGATTTCTTCCTGCTGGAACCGCTCATATTTATATTGTGGGGCGGAACGGCATTGTCTTTATTATTCTGGGGGCGGGGCGCTTTTTGCGGCTGGCTTTGTCCCTTTGGCGCTATGCAGGAATTGTTGGCCAAGTTTGCCCAATTCGTCCGCCTTCCCCAGCTTTCCTTACCCTGGGGCGTTCACGAAAGGCTTTGGCCTCTCAAATACATTGTTTTTGTCGGCCTGTTCGCCCTGTTCCTTGGTGACGAAGATTTGGCGTTGATGGGTACCGAGATAGAGCCCTTCAAAACAGCCATCGTCATGGGATTTGACCGGGCTTGGCCATTTGTACTATATGCCGCAGTTTTGCTCGGTGTCGGCCTTTTTATTAACCGGTTTTTTTGCCGCTACATTTGTCCCCTCGGCGCTGCCCTAGCGATACCGGCGCGCGTTCGAATGTTCGAGTGGTTGAAAAGGCGTTGGCAGTGCGGCCTGCAGTGTCATATCTGTGCCGACAAATGTCCCATTCAGGCCATTCATCCCGACGGACATATTAATCCCAACGAATGTATTTACTGCCTCAATTGTCAGGTTATTTATCATGACGATTCGGTGTGCCCGCCCCTCGTCGAGAAGCGCAAACGAAACGAAATGCGTCTCGACAAAAGTTTAGTAAAAAGGTTTGAAAAAGCCGAGCAGAAGGGAGAACAGGCGGATTCGGTGGAAAGGTCCGAAAATCGTGAATAAAACAATGCTTTAATCCCTAAAATATGACGCTTTTTCTGAAATCCTTGCCGAAATCCAGGTAATTTCCCGGAATCTGGAGTTCGAATACCCGACGAATTTGATCGGATTTTTTTTCGGGGAATCTCAAAGGTCTTTGACTTAGGTCAAGGACAGTCCTTTACCCCCCATGTTCAGTTGCAGGCTTAATGCGCTGGATCTGACGTCAGATGCCGGGGCTTTGTGGCAATCTAAACGAGGGGGACCATCATGACGCCTTCCGACCAACCAATGGATGAGCCGATTCCGTTCATGCAGCGGCTATTGGATAATCATTTCTTACTACTTTTTTTAGGAGTTGCTGTACCCACGGTACTTTATATCGTGTGGGGGATCGTTGAGATCACGGCAATTCCCGTAGCTAAATAATAGAAGGGAGACACCATATGTCTATATTTCCTCCCGAAGAGCGCGTCTGGTGGAACACGCCTGTAGAGAAAACCGAAGTTCTCTGGGTCACCATCGCCTTCATCTGGGGTTTGATCATGTTCTTCATGATGCCCTATTGGCATTTCACCGGTAACCAGAATATGTCCAACGAGGCATATCAAATCAGCACTGACAGATATTCCGACCTCACTGAAGCTTTCGCGAAAAAATACAAAGTCCGTGAAGAAGGTGACACCGGCGTTCCCGTTGTTCGCCCGCCGGCAGGTTCCGACGTTTACCTGTTAGGTCGTCTTTGGGAGTGGTGGCCAATCCTCGAGCTTGAGAAAGGCAAAAGCTACCGCCTGCATCTTTCCTCGATGGATTACCAGCACGGCTTCTCCTTACAGCCGGAAAACATCAATATTCAGGTTCACCCCGGTTATGAATCGGTAATGACCGTAACACCCACGACATCGGGTGAATTCGGCCTTATCTGTAACGAATTTTGCGGCATCGGCCATCACACCATGGTCAGCAAAATGTATGTCACCGATAAATAGGAGGGCATGATAAATGAGTAACGGTAATTTCCGTATCTGCCCGGACACCGGGTTTAAAGTTGATCTTCCCGGCGAAAAGCTGATCAAGATCAATGCTGTAACTGCTGTCGTCTTCCTTTTGATCGGCGGTCTCTTCGGCGTTCTCGTCGCCTTGACCCGTTGGCCGGAACTTCACATTCTGCCGGCTGACCTGTTCTACCTGGCGCTGACGGCGCATGGTCTCGATATCCTGCTGGTCTGGATTATCTTCTTCGAAATCGCCTTGTTGTATTTCTGTTCGTCGATTCTGCTGAATGTCAGATTGGCGATGCCGAAAATCGCCTGGCTGGCTTATTGGCTGATGCTGATTGGCGCTTTGATCACCAACGTCATCGTTTTGATGGGTGATTCGAATGTGATGTTCACCTCTTATGTGCCGATGCAGGCCCATCCCGGGTTTTACCTTGGCATCATCATATTCGCCGTCGGCGCCTTGGTTGGTTGCGGTATCTTCTTCGGTACCCTGGTGATCGCCAAAAAGGAAAAAACCTATGAAGGTTCAGTTCCGCTGGTTACTTTTGGTGCGATAACGGCTGCCATTATTGCCGTATTCACCATCGCCTCCGGCGCGGTCATCCTGATCCCGACCTTGTTATGGTCGATGGATTTGATCTCCTACATCGATCCCTTGATGTACAAGATCGTCTGGTGGGCCATGGGACACTCTTCTCAGCAGATCAACGTTTCCGCCCATATCGCCGTATGGTACGCCATTGCCGCGATCCTGTTCGGCGCCAAACCGCTCTCTGAGAAAGTCAGCCGTTTCGCCTTCCTGATGTACATCCTGTTCCTGCAACTTGCTTCGGCTCACCACCTTCTGGTGGAACCGGCGCTCAGTTCCGAATGGAAAATCGTCAACACCTCCTACATGCTCTATCTGGCGGTGATGGCTTCCATGATCCACGGTCTGACAGTTCCGGGCGCGATCGAAGCTGCCCAGAGGAAAAAAGGTTACACCAACGGCTTGTTCGAATGGCTCCGCAAGGCGCCCTGGAGCAATCCGGTGTTCTCCGGCATGTTCCTGTCCTTGATCATGTTTGGCTTCCTCGGTGGTATCACCGGCGTCATCATGGGCGTCGAGCAGGTTAACATCATCATCCATAATACGCTGTACGTGCCAGGGCACTTCCACGGTACGGTTGCCGCGGGTACCACCTTGGCCTTCATGGCGATAACCTACTGGCTGGTGCCGGTCCTCTTCCGGCGCGAGTTGATCCTGCCGGGTTGGGCCAAATGGCAGCCCTACATCTTCGCCATCGGCATCTCTTTGCTGTCTTTGGCTATGATGGGCGCTGGTACGTTGGGTGTTTCCCGCCGTCACTGGGACATCACCTTCGCCGACGCGGCGATCAAGTTTGATCACCCGGCCTTGGCGCATCTGATGATGGGTCTCAATGGTGTTGCGGCATTGATCTGCATGGTCGGTGGCTTCATGTTCATTGCCGTGATCGTGGGCTCCCTTCTGTGGGGTAAACATCGCGGATACGAACCGGCTCCGGAAGCGGCGGCCGAGGCCGAAGCGCCTCCTGCTTCGGCGATGTCGGCCCACGGCGATGCGGGCACCATGGAAGTACCAGGGACATTTGTCCTGGCATTGGTCTTCCTGGCGACCTTCGTCCTCTACTACTTCGTGAACTGGAAGTTCTTGGCTTCCACGTGGGGTCTCAGCTAGAGGGCTTTGCCACATATAATGTTCGGGGGCGGACTGAGAAATTTCTCAGTCCGCCCTCAGCATTTTGGGGTAAAATTTCCCTGCTGACTGTAGGGTTATTTTTGAATTTAAATAAAGTAAAATAGTACGATGTTCAAAATTGAGATACGCAGAATACTGATGTTGGCTGGTTTGGCGCTGGCAGTGGCACCGATGCTGGCGGCGCCGGAAAATCTGAGCATCGTTACACCGGCCTTCGGTGATGAAAACGGAAAACGCAAGTTCACCCGCGAATCGTTCCCGGGAGCGTCCAAGTTCAATCCCGAATCGGCCTACAAGTACAGCCAATCGGCCGTCGGGAAGACCATCGGCAATTACCGGTTCCTCGGTACTGACGGAAAAAGACTGAACCTGGATCAGTTCAGGGGAGAACCTTTGATCATCAGTATGGTTTATTCCAGCTGTTTCGATATCTGTCCGGCCATTACCATGAATCTGGCTTCCGCCGTCGACAAGGCGCGGAAAGTTTTGCCTGATAAAAAGTTCAACGTGATATCCATTGGTTTCGACACGTTGCACGATTCGCCCGCGGCCATGAAATTGTTCGCCCGCCAATATGACGTCAGCGGCGACAATTGGAAGGTGGTCAGCGGCTCACCCGATGCGGTGGAGCGTTTGGCCGCCGATACCGGCTTCATATATTACAGGTCAGCCAGAGGATTCGACCATCTGATGCAGACCACCCTGGTGGACGCCGACGGCAAAGTGGACACCCAGATTTACGGCGAAAACTTCGACGCCACCCTTTTGGTTGAGCCCCTAAAACAACTTTATTTCGGCGGTATTGCCTCGGTGACGAACGTCGAATCCTTTGTCAATCGCGTGCGCCTGTTCTGCACCATCTATGATCCCAAGACAGACGCTTATAAATTTGATTACTCTTTTTTCATCGGCATGGCGTTAAGCGCTATCGTCCTCTTGCTGATGGGGAATTTTGTCGTCCGCAATGTGTGGCGGTTGTGGTTTTCCGATCACAAATCCGGCAACGGAACAGCAATGTCTTGATCTCCTGAAACTTTAAATTAGAATTGTCTAATGTTAGAAAAAATCCAAACTCCGCTGCAGGCGGCACTGTTAATCTTTGAGGGCTGGTTCGACCGCCCGTTAGGTCCCGACTGGAATCCGCTCCGCCATCTGGGCGCTTTGTCCTTCTTCTTTTTCTGGGTGGTCGTGGTTAGCGGCATTTATGTGTACATCTTTTTTGAAACCAGCGTATCCGGTGCCTACAGCTCTATCGAGCGCATGACCGTCGATCACTGGTATTTCAGCGGCGTTATGCGAAGTTTTCACCGTTATGCCTCTGACGCCATGGTGGTGGTCGTTCTGCTGCATATGTTCCGTGAATTTATCATGGACCGGTATCGCGGTATCCGCTGGTTTACCTGGGTCAGCGGAATTCCCACCATCTGGCTGCTTTATGCGTCGGGCATCGGCGGCTATTGGCTGGTGTGGGACGAATTCGCCCAGTATCTCATCATCGCGTCTTCCGAATGGCTCGACTGGTTGGGTATTTTCGGTGAGCCTCTGGCCAATAATTTCCTGACCCGTGAAGCCTTCACGGACCGGATGTTTTCGCTGTTGCTGTTTCTCCATATCGCCATTCCGCTGTTCCTGCTGATCGCCAGTTGGATTCACGTCATCAAGATTTCCCGGCCCCGGATCAATCCGCCCAAAGGATTGGCCATCGGCACCATCGCCATGATGACCGTGTTGTCCTTGATAAAGCCGGCCGTCAGCGATACGCCCGCCGACCTCAGCATTGTGCCGCAGGAACTCAACCTGGATTGGTTCTATGCCCTGCTTTATCCGTTGTATGACAAGTGGGGCGCAGGGGCGCTGTGGATGATCACGGTCGGTGTGTCGTCCTTCTTGACCATCCTGCCTTGGTTGCCGCCGCAGAAAATCAATGATTCCGCCGAAGTCGACAATCTGAACTGCAACGGTTGTTCCCGTTGCTACACGGACTGCCCGTTCGGCGCCGTCACCATGCAGCCGCGAACCGACGGCAGGCCTTATCCGCGTATCGCCGAAGTCAATCCGGATATCTGTACGGCGTGCGGCATCTGCGTCGGGGCTTGCCCGACGGCGACACCGTTTCGCAGTCAGGATATGCTGGTAACGGGGATCGACCTGCCCAGGTACCGGTTGACGGAACTGCGGGAAAGCACGGACAAGTCACTGGCGCAGTTGAAAGAGAAAGTATCCGGCGATAAGCCGCGCATCATTGTCTATGGCTGTGATTTCGGTATCGACGTTAAGCAGATCGACGCGCCCAACGTGGTGGTCACCAAACTCCCCTGTATCGGTATGCTGCCGCCGTCGTTTGTCGACTACATCCTGATGCGCGGTAAGGCCGACGGGGTCATGTTGACCGGTTGCCGGGAGGGTGATTGTTTCCACCGCTTCGGCATTCAATGGACGGAGCAGCGGATGGCCGGTGACCGGGATCCTTACCTGAGAAAACGGGTGCCGGTTGAACGGGTGCGCACCTGCTGGGGTGCGGTAACAGACTCCAAAAAGCTTCATCAGGAAATAGCCGAGTTCGAGGCGCATTTGTCGGCGTTGCCGACGATCGAGGTTCTATCTCCTGAAAAACCGCGCAAACCCGTTGCGGACAAACCGAAAGGGGAGGCTGCGTGATGGGCCGTATTTTTGATATTCTCGGACAAGGCGTTGCTTATCTTCTGTTTGCGTTGTTTGTCGGGTATTTCGCCAACTCACCGCCTTACAGCCCGTTGGAAAAGGATCAGGCGCTGGTCAGGCTGAGCATCTCCTACCCCGGACAGCGCATTGCCGAATGCCGCAAGCTGTCGGCCAAGGAACTGCGCGCGAAGGCTCACAACATGCGCAAAGCCTTCGATTGCCCGCGGGAGCGTCACGCCGTGCGGATCGAGGTGCTGATGGATGGCAAGCCGTTATACGACGGCATCGTCTCGCCCTCGGGTTTGGCCAATGACGGTAAATCCCTTTTCTACGAAAACTTTCCCGTTCCCGCCGGCGAACATACGCTGATGGCCCGGCTTTACGACAACGGCGCTAATAAAAAAGCCGGGTTTCAGGGTGAAAGAGCAGTGCAGCTTGCACCCGGCAAAGTCGCCATCGTCGGTTTCGACCATCGGGATCATAAAATTATGATCAAGTAGGGCGGCCCAAAAATGGGGACAGGATCGTTTAGTATCCCCGCTACCGCCAATACCCAACCGAGTTCACAAAGCACACAGAGGCTGCCGGAATGGGACGGGGACATGAACTTGTTTCGTGTCCCCGAACCGTCCATCGGGAATTAAGTTAAGTATCGTGTCCCCGAACCGTCGTCCCCGAACAGTCCTGTCCTTTTTTCAAGCCTATTAACGGCCTGTCCCCCTCTCGGAGGACAGACGCTGGCTGCGCGTGCGCCTATGAATCACCGTTAGAATTTCAATTTTGCCCATTTATATGGCTGAAATTAAACCTTTTCCTCCCATTTTTCAAATAATTCTAAAATTAACTAAAAAATTCTAACTTCTATTTGATTTTTTACTAAAGGTTTGATATCTTGTTGGCTGATTGACGAGGCCCCAAAAATGCAAGAATTAAAATCAACTTATAAAACCGAGAAAAAAAGCCGCCGCCGCCGGGAAATTCTGGATGGGGCCGCTGCCGTAATTGCCGAGCACGGCTATTTTGCCGCCTCAATGAAAGATATCGCTGATCGGCTCGATCTGAGACCCGGCAGTCTTTACTATTATCTCAAATCGAAGGAAGCCGCCCTCGAAGAAATCTGCTGGGACGGTGGCATGGAATATGTCTATTACGTCGAACGACTGGCCAAAAGCGGCGCGCCCGCCATGGAAATAATAAGATCAGCCATTAGTCATCACCTGAGAAATGAAAAACGCGATTACGTTGAATGTTTCGTTTACAACCGGCGTCATCTCGGTGGTGCAGTGGCCGATGGGTTGAACGATGTGGCGCGGCGATATCTGCGCGCCTGGATTGGGGTTTTTGAACAAGGCATAGAGGAAGGCGTTTTTTCGCTGGGTCTTGATTGCCGATTTGCTGCCACGACGGCGTTGTCGGTGGTAAACGGCGCGACGCTTGCCTTGAGGGGCAAAGGATCGGAGGAATCGGACCGGTATATTCGTCAAACCACGGAATTTTTTCTCACGGGACTGGGTGTCTCCGGATGCGGTGAGCCCGCCTACGTAAAAAAGAAAGTTGCCATCGGATAGTAAGAGTTTTGATCAAGGGGAGGGGGTTTTCTCCCATTTAACATTTCCAGGAAGGAGGAAATTAACATGACTGACCAATCAAAATTAGTAGACCTAATCGCCGGTATGGACGAAGAGCCCGCCGTCAAATTATCGGTCGAACTCATGGATGCGGGTACGCCGCCGGAAGATATTCTGGCCGCCTGCCGCCAAGCCATGGATATCGTCGGTAAGAAATTCGAGGAAGGCGAATTCTTTATTCCCGAGTTGATTCTGGCCGGTGAAATGCTGGAACAGATCGGTAACGAGGTGAAACCTCGCATTAAGGACACTGCCGGCCCGGCCAAGGAAACGTTGGGTACGGTGATCATCGGTACGGTGCACGGTGATTTGCACGATATCGGTAAAAATATCGTGACCTTCATGTTGGACGTGAACGGCTACGAAGTCATTGATCTTGGCGTCGACGTCAAACCGCAGGCTTTCATCGATGCTATCAAGGAAAGCTCGGCGCCCGTGGTGGGTCTCAGCGGTTTCCTGACCTTGGCGTTCGATTCCATGAAAGAAACGGTTGAAGCCATTACCGAGGCCGGTCTCCGCGATAACATTAAAATCATGATCGGCGGCGGACAGGTCGATGAACAAATCCGGACTTACACCGGCGCCGATTCCTTCGGTCTCAATGCCATGACCGCGGTATCGCAATGCCGGGAATGGATTGCCGAAGCCGCCTAAGCGGTAAACATGACACCAATCTAAGATGGGTGGGGAAATGCTCGCACTACGAACATGGTCGGCACAGCATGCGCGTTTGGTCGAGATCGTCTATACGGCGTTCTCGCAGGCGGTAAAGCTGTTTACGCCCATTTTCCGGCGGGTTCCCCAATCCCTTTTAGAGGGGCCGGTCAAAGGCGTCGAACGTTGGGCCAAAGGCTTGATGTTCGATTGCCAGATGTGCGGCCAATGCGTGCTCAGTGAAACGGGTATGTCGTGCCCCATGAACTGCCCCAAAAGTCTGCGCAACGGTCCCTGCGGCGGGGTATTCGAAGACGGCGGCTGCGAAGTGAAGCCGGAAATGCGCTGTGTCTGGTTTAACGCCTGGGACGGCGCCGGCCTGATGAAAAAAGGTGATACGATAAAAGATATCCGCCGACCACTGCGCCAAAGAATGGCTGGTAAATCAACCTGGGTTCCGATCATGCGGGGCGAGGGTGCCCGCCCGCCGTGGCTGGAGGATGATGACATTGACAGCGACTCCTCTGTCACAAAACCGCCGCTCAGCCGTCTTCAGGAAATTTTGCAGGCGGGCGAGTTTGCCGTTACCTGCGAATATAATCCCCCGAATACGGTGATAACCGCCGATATTGTGTCCAAAGCGGCATCGTTGGTCGAGGCGTGTGACGCCGTCAATGTCACCGATTGCGCCGGCGCGTATGTCCACATCTCCAGTCTGGCCACCTGCGCTATCTTGACCCGGGAAGGCGCCGAGCCGGTCATGCAGATGACGTGCCGAGACCGCAATCGCCTGGCCGTTCAGGCTGATATCATGGGGGCCGCGGCGCTGGGAATTAAGAACATTTTATGCATGACCGGTGATGCGGTCGAGGGCGGTGATCATCCCGACGGCAAGCCGGTTTTCGATCTGGATTCGTCTTCCCTGATCAGGACCGTTAAGCATATGCGGGATGAAAAAAGTTTTGTGACGGGGAAAGATCTGAAATCAGCCCCCAACCTTTTTATCGGTGGCACGGCCAATCCCATGGCGCCCTCGACGGAGATCGAAATCAACCGGATGATTAAAAAAGCCGCTGCCGGGGCGCAGTTTTTCCAAACTCAGTTCTGCTATGACATGGAACGGTTCGAGGCTTTCATGAGCGCCTACCGCGAAACCGGACTGCAAAAATCACGTCACCTGATTATCGGGATCGGCCCTTTGAATTCTGCCCGGGCGGCGCGTTGGATGAGGGAAAATATTCCCGGTGTCAGAATCCCGCGGGCCATCATCGACCGAATGGAAAGCGTCACAGACCAGAAAGCCGAAGGCCGCGAAATCTGCATAGAAACCATCAACCAGTTGAAACATATAGACGGCGTATCCGGCGTTCACATCATGGCCATCAACCAGGAAAGCGCCATTCCGGAAATTGTAAAACGGGCTGAAATCGGCCCACAATTTAGGAACTAGGGATATTATGAATAAAGACTCCAAAGAATTATTCGACGAACGCCGTCAGCGCATTGCCGATCAAGTGGCGTTGAAAGAGACCGACCGGATTCCGTTTTTCTATTCGACCCGGTTCTGGGCGGCGACCTTGGACGGCATTACCTTTGAAGAATCCATGTACGACGTGGAAAAAGCCGTCAAATCCAATACAAGAGCCATTGAACTGTTGCAGCCGGACGCTTTCTCACCGGCCTGCCATCCCTTCGGCCAGGCCATGGAAATAATGGACTACCATCCTGTTGAGTGGCCGGGTCATGGCACCGATCCCAATGCTTGTTTTCAATATATCGACAAGGAGTTTATGCCCGCCGATGAATACGACGAGTATCTGACCGACCCGACAAATTTCTACATGCAGAAATATCTGCCCAGGATCGGCGGCGCTTTCGAAGGGCTCAAGCACTTTCCCGAATTCACCACCTTATCGGAATGGAGCCTGATCAGCGGTATGCGGGCTTTCGCCAATCCTGAACTGCAGGAATCCTTTAAGCGCCTGATGGAGGCCGGCGAACTGGTCGATGCCGCCATGAACCGGGTGACCGAGTTTATGAAGGAGATGATCGCGTTGGGTTATCCCATGGCTGCCGGCGGGTTCTGCAAGGCACCCTACGACCACATCGTCGACTTTCTGCGGGGCTCCAAGGGCGGCATGCTGGATATGTTCCGCCACAAGGACAAGATGCTGGAAGTGATCGAAAAAGCGCGGCTCAAACTGATCAAGGGTGTCGCCGAAGGGGCCAAGAAAGTCGACTGCCCGTATGTCTTTATCCCTCTTCATTGGGGGCTGGACGGGTTCATGTCGCCGGATCAGTTTAAGACCTTCTATTGGCCGGGACTGCACAGGACCCTCATGTATTTTATCGAGCAGGACATTGTCCCCGTCGTTCTGTGGGAAGGTGATTGCACCACGCGCTTGGAAATGATCGGGGACGTTCCCGCCGGCAAGGCCGTCTATTGGTTTGAACGCACCGATCTGGTTCAAGCCAAGGAAGTGCTCGGCGACGTTGTCTGCCTGCGGGGCAATGTGCCTGCCTCACTGCTCAACACCGGTACGCCCGATGAAGTAGATGACTACTGCAAAAATTTAATTGAGAAAGTCGGTAAGGGCGGCGGCTTCATGCTGGACGGTGCCGCCAGTATCCCAGATGAATCACCGACGGAAAACATCGTCGCCATGGCCGAGTCGGTCAGAAAGTATGCCAATTAATTTTAAGGAGGGGGAACCCATGTCAGATAAAAGCGGTGAAGAACTTTATGCGGAGCGCGTGCAACGCATTCGGGACAATATTGACCTGAAGGAAACCGACCGGGTTCCCTACACATTTTTCTCCCACTTCTGGTCGGCGACGCTGGCGGAGATGACGTTCGAAGACGCGATGTATGATTACGACCGCTACAACGACGCCATGCGCAAGACCATGGAAGTCCTCAATCCCGACGACTACGCCATGACGCAAATATTTATCAGTCTGGGACCGACCCTGGAACGCATGGGTTTCAAGCAACTGGAATGGCCGGGCCACGGCACCGATCCCAACGTGTCCTATCAGTTTTTGGATCAGGAATATATGTCGGCGGACGAATACGACGACTATTTGCGCGACCCGACGGGCTTTTTCCTGCGTAAATATATGCCGCGGGTGGCGACGGCGTTTGAGCCTTTGGCCATGCTGCCCAATTTCTCCTCGCTTTATTACACCAAGATGATCCGGGCGACGACGGCTTTCGCCAATCCCAAACTGATGGCGGGGTTCGAGGAAATTGCCGAAGCCGGCCGGGAAATGCGCAAAATGATGGGGGGCGCCATCGCCTTCACCCAGGAAATGGAGGCGCTTGGTTATCCGCAGAGCATCGGCGGTACGGCGGCGGCACCGTTCGATCATTTCGCCGACTATCTGCGCGGCTCCAAGGGCGCCATGCTGGATATGTTCCGTCACAAAGACAAGCTTTTGGAAGCCATGGACAAGGCGGCTTACTTCATCGCCGAAGACACCATCGAAGCCACCAAGCACAATCCCTGTAAGCAGGTGTTTATTCCTCTCCATTGGGGATTGGATGGCTTTATGTCACCGGATCAGTTCAACACCTTCTTCTGGCCGCAATTGCGAAAAATCATCCTGATGCTAATCGAAGCAGATTTGACGCCTTGCGTATTGTGGGAAGGTGACTGCGATACGCGGCTTGAATTCATCGGCGATATTCCGGAGAAAAAAGCCGTTTACTGGTTCGAAAAAACCGATCTCAAAAAAGCCAAAGACGTGCTGGGCGATGTGGTTTGCCTGCGCGGTAACGTGCCGTCCTCCATGTTGACCACCGGTACGCCCGACGATGTCGATGAGTTCTGCAAGGACCTCATCAAATATGTGGGTAAGGGTGGCGGCTTTATTTTGGACGGCGCCATCGGCGTGCCGGACGAGGCGAAGACCGAGAATGTGGTCGCCATGGCGCAATCCGTTCACAAATACGCCAACTAGGAAACGAAGCATGCCCGTCGTCACTCAATGGCCCGCTCTGCTGTCTCTGGAGAACCTCTGGAAATGGCACGGCATCAAATGCCGGGGCGGCCTGCATCCCAAGTTCAAGGAGATGGCGCCGGACGTGTTGGCGGAAGCTGAGGAAATGCAACTGCTACAGCCGAAAATGGTCTACGAGGTGCTTCCGGTGGAGGACATGGGCGATTTGCTGTCTGAAATGCCCAATGCGGCGGCACGCATTAAGGATGCATCGAAATTGGCGGTAGCGGTAGCCACCATTGGGCCGGGTATCGAAAACCGGATCAATGAGCTGTTCGTTCAGAAAAAGGCGATGAAGGCTCTGGTCTACGAGGAACTTGGCGTTGCCGCCATGTTCAAACTTTCCAACGAAGTGCTGAAATACCTTCAACGGCAGGCGTCGGAACTGGACCTTGATCCCAGCGGTCCTCTCCATCCCGGTGATAACGATGCCGATATTTTTCTCCAACACCAGGTCCATGAATTGGTGGATGGCGGCCTCATCGATGTGTCGGTGATCGAATCGGGTATGTTGAAACCGGCCAAATCGCTTTCGATTCTTGTCGGCTACGGCGAAGGACTAATCAGGTGGCGGAGAGAAGAAAACTGCGAGACCTGCCAGATACGGGATGTTTGCCGCTACAGAAATAATGAAACGGAACTGGCACTAGCATGAGCGCATTAAAAAAAGAGGAACCGAACAATAAAATCGCTTTTCTGCCGATGGAGGAAACCATCGACAACGTGCCGGGCGAGACCGTTCTCGATTCGGCCCGGCGGTCGCGTATTCGGATTGCCAGTTCGTGCGGCGGTCACGGCACCTGTGTCTCCTGCGCCGTACAATTTACCGGTGGAATGATTCCCGAACCGGCGCAAGCCGACCGTGACGTATTCTCCGAACGCCGCCTCGAAGAAGGCTGGCGGCGGGCCTGCCTAACCAAGCTGGAAGGCGACTGCACCATTTTTGTTCCGCCCCGTGCGACGGCGGCGCCGGTGAGGACCCAGGTCGACGGCCAGGCGGAATTGATCGATTTCGAACCGGCGGTTCAGGTTATTCCCTTCGAACTACCGCCCGCCGATCTGGAAGATTGCCGGTCCGACGATCAGCGCTTGCGGGATGCGCTCGAAGGAGAACATCCCGGCGCCTGTGACAAGTTCGACGCCGCCCTGCTGCGGACCCTCGCCGATGACCTTCGAGCCTGGAAGTGGCATGGTTGGATCGCGTCCTGCGAAAGCGAAGTTATCGCCGCCGGTCCCAAAGACGGACATGTTCTTGGACTGGCGGTTGATCTCGGCACCACCAATGTATCCGGTTTTCTGGTCGATATGGCGACGGGGGAGACCCTGGCGGCTGAAGGCTTGGCCAATCCCCAGACGGTCTATGGGGCTGATTTGATAACCTACGCCTCCCAAATCAGGCGCAATCCGGAAGTCGCGGTGACCTTGCAGCAATTGGCCATTGATGCGCTCAATCAGCTGGCTGACGATCTTTGCGACTCATGCGGTATGGAAAAGGAGAATATCGTCGAGGTAACGGTGGCGGGTAATACCATGATGCATCATCTGCTGCTGGGTCTGCCGGTTCGTCAATTGGCCATGTCGCCCTTTGTCTCGGCCCTTAGTGACGCCTTCGACCTTAAAGCCCGCGGCCTGGGCGTCGATATAGCGCCAGGTGCCTACATTCATCTTTTGCCCAACATCGCCGGCTTTATCGGCGGCGACCATGTGGCAAGCCTCCTGGCCTCTCCGCCGGAAGACGACCGGCCGGTGATCATCATGGACATCGGCACCAATACGGAAATCTCCCTGGTGGAGGGCGAAAACATCACCTCCGTTTCCTGCCCGTCCGGTCCGGCCTTCGAGGGCGGTCACATCACCTGCGGCATGCGGGCGGCCAATGGCGCCATCGAGATGGTCAGGATCAAGGAAAACGACGTCCAGCTGGATGTGATCGGTGACGAAGCACCCGTGGGCCTGTGTGGTTCCGGCGTGCTTGACGTTACCGCGCAAATTCATCTGGCGGGCGTATGCGATGAGCGAGGACGGCTCTTGGAAGACAACCCCCATGTCCGCGTTATCGACGGTAAACGCCATTTTGTCTTGGCCGATGAAGAAAAGGCGGGCGGTCCTACGGCCATTACTTTCTCCCAGGATGACCTCCGGGCCGTTCAGCTGGCCAAAGCGGCCATCAGGTCGGCAACCGATTTGCTGCTGGAAGCCACCGGTCATACGGAACAGGATTTGGCGCGGGTGATTATCGCCGGCGCCTTCGGCAACTATATCGACATCGGCAGTGCTTTGGCCATCGGCATGCTACCCGACCTGCCGTTCAACAAATTCGCCCAAATCGGCAATGCCGCCGGCGATGGCGCCCGCTATGCCCTTTTGTCCCTCGGTCAGCGGGAAGAGGCCAAAAATATCGCTCGGCGATCAAACTATATGGAGCTGGCCAGCACCGCCTCCTACATGAAGGTGTTCGGCAGCCGCATTAATTTCGAAAAGCGAAAATCCATCAACACCTAGACAGAATAGGAAGTCCCCATGGCAATCCCCGAACTCACCATAATTGGTGAACGCATTAATCCCGGTTTTAAAAGCACCAAGGAGATGTTCGATAACTCCGACATCGGTGCGATCCAGGCCCTGGCCGTCAAACAGGCGGAAGCCGGCGCCGCTTATCTCAACATCAACATCGGCACCCGCGCCCTCGACGACCATGATTTTATGGTGGATGTAATCAAGGGCATTCAGGAGGTGGTGGATATTCCGCTCTCATTCGATTTCCCCAATGTCGAGGTGCAGGAGTTATGCCTGAACACCTATGACGACGAGAAAGCCGGTGGGGGAAAGCCGATCATCAACTCCATCAGCGAAACCCGCTGGGATATGGCGGAGGTGCTGAAAATGCGCCCCTGTCGGGTCATCCTCATGTCTTCGGAATATGTCGACGATGGCGAGGACAAGCAGTGCGAGACGGCTGACGAAATGTTCGCCGTTACCAAAAAAATGGCTAAGGGCTTGCTGGAAGGGGACTACGGTCTGACCATCGACGATCTTATCGTCGATATCGCCATCGGCACCCTGTCGTCGGATACCAAGGGTTTGACCCGGAATTCCATCGCCACGGTGAAAATGATCAACCGGGACCCCGACCTTAAAGGCATCCACATGTCAGGCGGTCTCTCCAACCTGCCGGTGCAATTGCCGGCCAAGGAGATCGATGGCCAGCCCATGAAGCTGCAACTGGAAAACGCCTTCCTCACCATGACGGTGCCCAACGGTTTCGATATGGTTCTGGGAACACCCTGGCGGGACTACAATATTCTGCCGGACGACAACCAGGTGCTGAACGATTTCCAGGAGATCATTGCGCTTGATGGTCTGGACGCCCTTCGGCGGCTCCGCAAACTGTATGCAGGGTGATCGATTTGTCGCAGCAATTTATCCATACGGAATCCTACTTCGACGGTAGTTCCTACCATAATGAGGGTCCGTATATGGTGACCGTCAGCGACGGCGTTATAGCCGCCGTGTCGCCTTGCTCCTCTGCCGATTTGCCGGACGATCACGCCAAATTCCTGATGCCAGGGCTGGTGGAAGCCCACTGTCATTTGTTTCTGGATGGCGGCGAACTGGATCTGAAAAAACGCAGCGAGTATCTGAAGGCGCCGTTCGACGAGATGATCGACGTGGCGCACCAGAATGTGGCCGCCAATCTGGCGGCGGGGGTTACGTTGATACGGGACGCCGGCGACAAATATGGCGTCAATCATCAGGTGAGGCGGGAAGCCGAGGAATCCAACGATGTCACGCCCGGCATTCGGTCGCCGGGTCTGGGCGTTCGGAAACCCAAGCGTTACGGCGGCTTTATGGCAAGGGAAGTGGAAAGCCGGGAAGAGATCAAATCCGCCGTGGAAGAGCTATTGGAAACGGGGGATGAGCTGAAAATTCTTCTCACCGGTATTATCGATTTTGAAAGCGGTTCGGTTAAGGGCACGCCCCAATTCGATGTTGAAGAGACCAAGTTCATTGTCGAAACGGCGCACGCGCTGGGGCGGCGTACGTTTGCCCATTGCAGCGGCTTGTTAGGTCTGGAAGTTGCCGCCGAGGCCGGGGTCGATTCGGTCGAGCACGGGTTCTTTATGACCCGCGATATTCTGGAGATTCTGGCGGAAAAGCAAATTGCCTGGGTTCCCACGTTTTCGCCGGTCCACGACCAGTGGGCCCATCCAGAAGTGGTCGGGTGGAGTGACGAAACCATTGGTCACCTTCGGAATATTCTCGACTCTCATCTGGAACATGTGGCCATGGCGGCGGACATGGGTGTGCCATTGGTGATCGGCTCCGATGCCGGAAGCCTGGGAGTCGTCCACGGCAAGGCTGTTATCGACGAGATATTTTTCTTCATGGAAGCGGGCTTAAAACTCGAAGTGGCGCTGAACGCGGCGACGACTTTACCGCGGCGGCTTTGGAGCTACAATTCAGCGGATATCGCGCCGAACAATAAGGCGGAGTTCATTGCGCTGACCGGTTCACCCTTCGATGATCCCGAATATCTACGGAAAGTTGCCGCCATATTTAAGGATGACACTCTCTTAAAAATTGGGTAATTGATAGTTGTTTAGAATAATATGAATTCGCAACTATGAAACCTGCACGCATTGAAATAGATGTCGATTTCGCCGATTGTGATCCGGCGAGGATCGTTTTTTACCCGAGATATTTTGAATGGTTCGATCGGGGCGCGGAAAGAATGTTCCGTGACCGGGGGCTGCCCTGGGCAAAGATGTTCACTGAATACAAACTGGCCGGTTTGCCCATCGTTGACGCCAACGCCAATTTCAAGGGGCCGTCGAGAATGGGTGACCGTATCGTTATCGAAAGCTGGGTAGAGGAATGGCGGGGAAAGCTTTTCGTCGTCCGGCATCGAATCCATAATGATGGTAAGATTACCGTAGAGGGCAAGGAACTGCGCGTCTGGGGATTGCGCGATCCCAACAATCCGGAAGGTTTGAAGGCCGGTCCTGTGCCGGAAGAAATTATCGCCCGGTTTCAGGACTAGGCCATTAGGAGGAGATTAACATGGAAGACGTTTGGTCAAACCGCATGCCGAAGATAAATGAGCCAGCGCCGAGCTTTGAGGCTAAAACCACCCAAGGATTGCGCAAACTGGAGGATTACCGGGGGAAATGGCTGATCCTGTTTTCCCATCCGGCCGATTTTACACCGGTCTGCACCACGGAATTTATCGCTTTCGCGAAATCCTACGACAAGTTTCAGGCATTGGACTGCGATCTGCTCGGCCTGTCCATCGACAGTAATTTCGCTCATCTGGCCTGGATACGCAGCATCAAGGATAATTTCGGCGTCGATATACCCTTTCCCATTATCGAAGACATTTCCATGTCGGTGGCGCAGGACTACGGCATGATCCAGTACGGTGCCAGCGACACCGCCACCGTCCGCGCCACGTTTTTCATCGATCCCGACGGGCTGGTTCGGGCCATGGTGTATTACCCCATGACCAACGGCCGGTCAGTGGACGAATTTCTGCGATTGCTGGAAGGGCTGCAAACGTCCGACACCCACAAAGTCGCCACCCCGGAGGGATGGCAGCCGGGAGACGATGTCATTGTCCCGGCACCCGCGACGGCGGAAGAGGCGGATAAAAGAAAAGACGAAGGGTACGACTATACGGACTGGTATTTCTCGAAAAAAAAGATTTAATAAGATCGATTTATCAAAGAGGGGGACTCAATGAATCAGAAGGATTACGGCCCGCTGCTGTTGGAAATTAAGGAGCGGGTCTGCTGGTTGACGCTTAACCGGCCCGAAGTGCTCAACGCCATCGACCGGGATATGGCGGCGGCCTTGAACGACGCCACCGACATTGCGCGCCACGATCCCGATGTCCGCGCCGTGGTGATCGAAGGCGCCGGCGACCATTTTATGGCGGGGGGTGATCTCAAATTTTTCAAGGAACGCATCGATGCCGAACCCGATAAAGCCGTGATCAAAGAAGAATTTGAAAACTTTGTCAGGGACGTCCATCCAACGATGGTGAATTTACGGGAAATGCCGCAACCGGTTATCGCCGTCGTCCGAGGTTCAGCCGCCGGGTTTGGGGTTAGTCTGATGATTGCCAGCGATCTGGCAATTGCCGCTGATGATGCTGTCTTCACCCTGGCATACAGCCATGTTGCCGTGAGCGCGGACGGTAGTTCTACCTACAATCTGCCGCGCTTGGTTGGCGTGAAGAAGGCCTACGAGTTGATGATATTAAGTGAGCAGTTTGGCGCCGAGGAAGCCAAAAGGTTGGGTTTAATCACCCGCATCGTACCCAGCGGCGAAGTGGCGGAACGGGCAGCCAAACTTGCTGGGCAGTTGGCGGCCGGGCCGACCCATGCCTACGGCGAGACCAAACGGCTGTTGAACCGGTCCCTGTCGAGCAGTCTGGACGATCAATTAACGGCGGAGGAACAGGCCTTTGGCGGTTGTGCCGCTACGGAGGATTTCGAGGAAGCCATTACCGCCTTTTTGGAAAAGCGCAAACCGGAATTCAAGGGAAAATAGTGCCTTAAGGCACCACCGTGACCGAACCCCGCATGTCATCATCTTTCCAGTGAGGACCGCAGAGGTACGGGAACTCGCCCGGTTTCGGGAAGGTGAATTTCCAATCTTCTTCAGAAAATAGCCGCTCCGATTCTTTGACACCCGAGGCTCTCAGCCAGACGCTATGGCTGGTTCGTTTGTCCACATTGACCCAACGGACCGTGGTGCCGGCTTTGACTTCGATATTCGGGGGGCAAAAAGTCTTCTTATGCAACTTGACGACCACTTCGCCTTTTTTCTCTTTGGCGTCCGGGTATAGTTTCTTGTAACGCTTTTCGGCTCTCGCACATATTTTCGTGCGTTGCTCGGTCATCTTAATTTTGCCGGTAGGCGGCTCCGGCTCATCTTTGGCCCGAGCTGAGCCGGCGAACAACGACGCGCTGAAAGCAGAAACGGCGACGACCATAAAGGCCATCGCCGCCCCCTTTAAAACTGCAATGCCGTTACTTTTTGATGACATTAATCTCCGCCTTTGGATCATCCAACGCCATCCGGTATTCCAAGGATACGTGATGGAACCGCGCCGCCGTGAAGTCGTCATGGATGGCGAAGCCCACCGTGTATGTTTTTCCGGGTTCAAACGTTACGCCGCCAGCTTGCGGCGCCTTTAAAGGCCTTGTCAAGGTAACGGTCCATACGCCGTTTTCGAGCTTACCGACGCCGGTTGATTTGTCGGCTTTCTTGAGCTTGCGTTCGGCCAGGATGTAGCCCGATTCGGTGACCCCGCCCTTGCCGCTCTTGAACCGAAGGACATCCATCAAGGCGCCGTCTTTATGTTTGGCGTCCATGTCGGCCTTCTCGATCAGCTTGTCCCAGGCGCCACGCTTCTTGCCGCCCCGGCCCTTGTATTCGATCTTGGTGCGGCTGCCGACGGTATATTTGGTGATGCCGTCTTTGGTGTCGAGCATCTTGCCAGCAGCGTTGGCGGCGATGTCTTCTGCCTTCGGCTGATCCGGCATATAGCGGGAATCGTGGTGGCAGGTCACCCAACAGCCCAACTGATCCGCCTTGTCGACCTTGCCGTCATCGAACATCACGGCCAACTTGATCTGGTTGTCCGGGTCCATCTTGCCGCCATCGGCGAAAGGCGTCGGATTGTGCGGATGGTCCGGCCACTGGACCTGCAGGATCAGGTTTGTGCCGTCGTGGGCGGCCTTGACATTGGCCTTGATGCTGGCGCGTTTACCGGGGATCGGCGTCGGTTCGGCTTTCTCGCCACCAACGATCTTTTTGCCCATGTCGGCCTCTTCGCCCTTGTGGCATTCAGCGCAACGGTCACCGGCCCGGCGCACGGCGCGCGCACCACCGTGATCCTTGCCTCTCAGGACCCACTCGAGGGAGGTTTGGCCAGGATAAAGCATGGTAACATCGACGCCTTTGCCGGGCAGCATTGCCATGGCAGAGCCGCTGCCGGCCGCCGTTTTAGCAGGTGCGGCAGCAGGTTTCGGTTCGGCTTTGGGCGCCGGTTTAGCGGGCGCCGGCGTTGCCGCGGCAACGACATTTTTCTTTTTCTTCTTCGGCGGCAGGCGGCGGCCATCGGGCTTGCCGTCATAAGGATCATCGTCCTCGGCAAGCAATTTGTGAACCGGCCGGTGGGCGACGCCTTTATGGCAGTCGATACAGGTCATACCGTCTTTTCTGGCCGTTATATGCTGTTTCCAGGCCCGGCGTTTCTGCTTCTTGTCGGTCATGGCATCCCAGGAGTGACAGTTTCGGCATTCCCGGGAATCATTCTGCTTCATTTCCCGCCAAACATTCTTGGCCAGGGTTAAACGCTTGTTCTCGAACTTGTCCGGCGTATCAACGGTACCAAGAGCCCAGTGAAACAGCTCGTTGCTGGCTTTGATCTTGCGGATAAATTTATAAACCCAAGGGTCGGGCACGTGACAATCGGAGCAAGTTGCCCGAACGCCCGTGCGGTTTTGGTAGTGGATGGTTTCAGTATATTCGGCATAAACATTATCGCGCATTTCGTGGCAGCCGGTACAAAAACCAAGCGTATTGGTCGCCTCCATGGCGGTGTTGAACCCACCCCAAAAAATAATGCCGGCCAAACCGCCGACGACAAAAATTGTGCCCCACCCGTAACGGGAGGTCGGTCCCCAGAACCATTTCCAAAATGCCGAAATCATATGACAAATCCCTCTAACTTACAGTCTTACACGGCGCTATGCGCTCTGGAGTAAAAATGTCGAATAAATAGTCTTGATTAATGTGCTGGTTGAGACAGGAGGCGGACACAAGGCCCGCCTCCAATACTCAATGTCCAACAGGATCAGGTTACGTGGTGAACCCGATTGTAGACGTTGAACTTACCCGTCGGTGTTTCGAGACCTTTGATACGGGCTTTCTCTTTGAGAGTTTTCGTATCGTAGACAACGATTTCACCTTTGGACCAGTTCTTCTTACCGCCGCGAACCCAGACGGATACCCAGAATTCGGAACCGTCTTTATTGAATTCGGTGTGCACGGCAAGAGCTTTCTCTTGGTCGGTAACCGTAATCGTCTTGACCACCTTACCGGTCTTTTTGTCCAGCACTTTAATGGCTTGCTGAACTTCGGGATCCGGGTGCTTGGTCTGGTCAGCTATGACATACGGGCTCTTCGGGTGAGTCCGGATAAAGAGACCCGGTCCGTCGGTTTCCGTTTTATAGCAAATTTTCCAAGCCTTTTTCGGGTGGCCTTTGGGATCGTTACCCCAAACGGTGACCAAGCCTTCGCCCAAGTGAACCGTACCGGCAACGGGGCCACATTTGGGATCAACCCAGTTGGCGCCCGGACCCGGGTGAGGTTTCTTACCGGTGACGATGGAAGCAACAGCCTTACGGTTGGTGGCGTCCATAACTTCGATCCGGTTCGACGCGTTGGCGGCAATTTGGAAGTACCGCTGGGTCGGATCGAAGAAGCCGTCATGGAGGAATTTATGAGTGTTGATCTGCTCGATGCGCAGGTTGTCGAGATCGGAATAATCGACCTGCCACAACTGACCCAATTCCTTAACCGCAACGATCCAACTCGGTGCCGTCGGGGTATTATAGACGGCAGCGACGCGGGCTTCGTTGACATAGGCACCGTCAACATTGACGCCGCGGGTGGAGACCACTTTCAGCGGTTCCATCGTTTTGGCGTCGAGGATGACGAAGTGAGGCGGCCAGTAACCGCCACCGATGACATATTTGTCTTTCCACTTTCCATAGTGTGAGACGGCAACGTCACGGGCGTCGGACGCGATCTGGGTTTCGGCCACCACGCGCGGCGGATTCATCCACAAATCGATTTTGGTCATACGACCGTCACGGCCCTGGGTATACCAGAAACGACCATCGGACGATTCTTTCATAACGTGAACGGCGTAACCGGTATCAACTTTGGCGACGACTTCCTTTTTGTCGCCGTCAATGATGCCGACCTTACCGGCGTCACGTAGAATGACCAGGAAGAAGTTTTCCCAATTGCGGCCATGCATCGGCTTTTTGGGATAGGCTTCGGGTTTGATGAAAACCTTCCACCGTTTCTTCATTTCGGCTAAGCTCATTTCTGCCGGAGGCGGGACATCCATTTGGATGTAAGTGGCTAACTTGGCAATCTGCTCCTTGCTGAAGAGGTCGTCAAAGTTATTCATGCCGCCTTCGGTACCAATCGCGATGATTTTCTCAAGGCGTTTTTGACCGAGTTTCCTAGAGGCTTTCGGTTCGAGGTTTTTACCGGTCGCTCCTTTCCGCAGAACACCGTGACAACCGGCGCAACGTTGGAAATAAAGTTTCTTGGCTTCCTCGAAGTCAGCCTCTGACAAAGTCGGTTCCGCGGCAATGGCCGAGGCTGACCCGCTAAACCAGGCAGCTCCGGCCAGCGCCATGGCAGACGCGACCAAAGATATTTTCCTCATGCTTTTAAACTCCGTTAGCTATTTCTAAAAAATCTTTTGCTAGTATCAGACGGCGTGGACATTAGTTCGTTTCACAAATAATTTCCTTAACCCAGGTCAATTCCCAAGCAAACTAATCATGTTATAAAATCGCCGGAAAACCCGTGTTTGAGTACTACGATAGGCAGCGTTTGCTTAAAACTGAACGTGAAAGCGAATTTGGTGAAACCGCATAAAAGAAAGAATTATAAAGGTCCCGTTTATCTTGTCGGCGCGGGTCCGGGTGATCCGGAGCTGTTGACCGTCAAAGCGCATCGTTTGCTTACCGAAGCGGACGTCGTTGTCTATGACCGTCTGGTGTCGCCCGATATTCTTGACCTGATTCCCCCGGGCGCCAGCCGGATATTCGTTGGTAAAGCGACGGACAATCATCATCTTGTTCAGGATGAAATCAATGAACTTCTGGTGCGTCTGGCGAAAGCCGGTCACATGGTTGTCCGATTGAAAGGCGGCGATCCGTTTATTTTCGGACGGGGTAGTGAAGAAGCGGAAATTCTGGCTTCCATGAACATCCCGTTCGAAGTGGTGCCCGGCATTACGGCAGCCTCGGGCTGCACGGCGGCCCTGGGCATTCCCCTGACCCATCGGGGAATGGCCACGGGTGTCAGGTATTTAACCGGTCACCGGAAAGAAAATCAGGAACTTGATCTTAACTGGCAAAGTCTCGCCGACCGGGAGACGACCTTGGTCGTCTATATGGGATTGTCCAGTTTGCCCCACATCTCCACCAAACTGATCGAAGCGGGCATGCCTGCGGATACGCCGGCCATGGCCATCTCCAAGGGCACCACCGCCGATCAGAAAGTTTGCCGGGCCGACATCGCCACTCTTTATGACGAAGTCGTTGCCGCCAAACTTGAAGCCCCAGTCCTAACCGTGATCGGAGATGTTGTAACTTTCGGCGACCGTTGGGGAGAGGCCTCCCTATTCGACTTTAATCAAGTGGGGGCTGGAGAGATATCCAACCGTGCTTAGTCTAACCCGTTATTGCGGCCGCTTGTTATTATTGGCGGTCTCATTACTGATGGCCTCCGAATCGTTCGCCGAACCGACCGGCGAACGGCAATCGGAGTTGCTTTACCGTCTGCGCCATGATTGCGGATCATGCCATGGCATGACCCTGAAGGGCGGACTCGGTCCGGCGCTTCTGCCGGCGGATTTGGGAGAATCGACTACCGAGGATCTCGTCGACGTTATTCTCCATGGTGTCAAAGGGACTCCCATGCCGCCGTGGGATTTCGAGGTTAGCAAAGACGAAGCGGCGTGGCTGGTTGGCAAATTGAAAAAAGGGCTGGAGGATGAATAAAGTATTACGCCATCTTTTGACCGGCGTCCTGGTGTTGATTTTGGCCGGGTGTGTCACGTCGACGCGGGGCACCGGCGATTTGGGCATCGTCATCGAGCGGGCGGCGGGCAGCATCAAAGTGATCGAAACCACCGGTCGTACGGAATTGTACCGCCTGCAAGGTCTCGGCGACCTTTCCCATGCCTCGGTGGTTTATTCCCGGGATGGACGTTACGGCTATATATTCGGCCGGGACGGCGGCCTCACCAAGGTCGACCTGCTCGGCGGTCAGATAGTTAAACGGGTGATCCAATCAGGTAATTCGATAGGTGGCGCCATATCCCAGGACGGCAAACTGATTGCGGTTTCCAACTACAAACCGGGCGGTGTCAAAGTTTTCGATGCGAATACGTTGGATTTGGTCGCCAATATTCCGGCCAGTGAGATCGGTGAGGGCAAACGCTCTAAGGTGGTCGGGCTGGTGGATGCGCCGGGACAGAAATTCGTTTTCAGCCTTTATGATTCTGGTGAGATTTGGATGGCCGATTTCTCGCAAGGCAATAAACCCAAAATCCGCAAATATTCGGATATCGGCACGCTTCCCTATGACGGACTGGTGACCCCCGACGGCCGCTATTATATCGCCGGCTTGTTCGGCGAGGACGGTTTGTCGCTGCTCGATCTTTGGAATACCGACAAGGGGGTAAGGCGCATTCTCGACGGTTACGGCAAGGGCAAGCGGAAATTGCCGGTCTATAAAATGCCGCACCTGGAAGGCTGGGCCAGCGTCGGCGGTCAGCTGTTCCTGCCGGCGGTGGGCCACCACGAGGTTCTGGTTGTCGAAAAGGACAGCTGGAAAAAAATCGGCGCCATCCCGGTTCACGGGCAGCCCATTTTCGTCGTCGCCCGGCCCGACGGCAGGCAGGTTTGGGTCAACTTCGCCCATCCGAGGAACAATGTCGTCCAGGTGATCGACGTGCCGTCGCGAAAGGTGGTCAAAACCCTGAAACCCGGCAAGGCCGTACTGCATCTGGAATTTACGCCCAGGGGCGAACAGATCTGGCTGTCGGTGCGCGACGAGGACCGGGTGGAGGTCTATGACACCAGGACATTTAAGAAATTAACGGACATTCCCGTGGATAAGCCCAGCGGTATTTTTCTGACCGATCGCGCCAACCGGATCGGACTGTAAAGGCAAGAATGATGGACGGTGACATAAATCGCCAAGCCGAGTTAAGCGAGCTGGACGCGCGGCTGTTGAATGAATTTCAGCGGGATTTTCCCCTATGTCCGCGCCCCTACGCCGAAATTGCCGAGCGGATGGGCGTCGAGGAAGAGGCCGTAATTGAAGCTTTCGGCCGTCTCCAAAGTGAAAGTTTTCTCACTCGGATCGGCGCCGTGGTGACGCCCCATAAAGCAGGATGGAGCACCTTGGCCGCAATGTCCGTGCCCGAGGACGAGTTGGTGGAAGTGGCAGCAATCGTCAGCGAGGTGCCGGGGGTCAATCATAATTACGAGCGGGATCACTTGTTCAATTTGTGGTTCGTTCTCACCGGGCCGGACCAGGAGACGGTGGAAAATATCCTCACGGATATCGAACATCGCACCGATATTAAAATACTTAACTTACCGTTGGTGGAAGCTTACCGGTTGGATTTGGGATTCCCGATAGAATGGAACTGAGCCTACAGGATAAATCTCTGATCGCCGCCATTGAGGACGGTCTGCCGGTGGTGTCGCGCCCTTACGAGGCCGTCGGCAACATGATCGGCTTGACCGAAGATCAGGTGATTGCCCGCCTCGAATCGCTGATTGCGTCGGGCATCATCCGGCGGTTTGGCGTGGTCGTCAATCACCGCAAGGTCGGTTATCGGGCCAACGCCATGGTGGTTTGGAATGTGCCCGACGATCTGGTGGCGGATGCCGGACGGTCCCTGGCGGAGTTGCCCTTCGTCAGTTTAAGCTATCAACGTCCCCGGCGGCCTCCCGATTGGCCTTACAATTTGTTCTGCATGATTCACGGCCGCGAAAAAGATGTTGTGGAAAATTTGGTTCTAGACGCGGCCAGCGCAGCCGGATTGGATGCGGTGCCGCGGGCAATACTGTTCAGCGGCCGCCAGTTCAAGCAGCGGGGCGCCCGCTATGGCTTGGTTGAAGAAAGCTTGGCGGCCCAAAATGCTTGAGATTGACCGGAAAATTATCAACGCTTTGCAAGGTGGTTTTCCCATCTGTGAGCGCCCTTACGCGGCGGCGGCTGAACAGCTGGGGCTCACTGAGGATGCGCTGATCTCCCGCATCGAGACCTTGTTGCAGGACAAATTGTTGAGCCGTTTCGGCCCCCTCTATAACGCTGAAAAATTAGGAGGAGCAGTCACTTTGGCGGCCATCGCCGTGCCGGAAGACCGCTTCCAAGAAATCACCGAAGTAGTCAATAACTGCCCCGAAGTGGCCCACAATTATCAGCGGGATCACCGCCTGAATATGTGGTTCGTCATTGCCTCGGACCACGAAGAGCGCATTCAGGAAGTCGTCGAGGAAATCGAGGAAAAATCCGGTTTGACGGTGCTGAACATGCCCAAGACCGAGGAATATTTTCTGGAGCTAAAGCTGGCCCTATGAACAGGATCGATCCCAACAGAAAACAATCGGGCCTGGATGAGATGGACCGGGAGATTGTCGCCGCGACCCAGTCGGGCTTGCCTCTCTGCGAGGAGCCGTATGAAGACATTGCCATGCAAATCGGCATTTCTGCTCAAGATGTGATGGACCGCATGCGGCGCATGCAGGATGACGGCATCATCCGGAGAATCGGCGTGGTGCCCAACCACTATGAACTGGGATTCAGTGCCAATGGCATGTCGGTCTGGAATGTTCCTGACGATCAAATCACCCGCCTGGGCAATGAAATCGGCGGCTTGGAGTTTGTCACCCATTGTTATCAGCGGCCCCGCCACCTGCCGGACTGGCCCTACAATCTGTTTGCCATGGTTCACGGCCGGGACCGCGATGAGGTAGAGGAAAAGGTCGGAACCATTGCTGGTCTTCTGGGCGAATCGGACCAGGGACACGAAATCGTTTACAGCACGCGTATCCTTAAAAAGACCGGATTGCGTATTTCCCCAAAGAGTATTCTCTCTGGGGACAAAAGTGATTAGAGTAGCGGGCGATGTTCCGTCTTAGCCAATTTATGCACGAGTTGATCGAGCCGACACCGGTGCGTCATGCCAAGCCACCGGGACCGGTGGTGATCTGGAATTTGATTCGGCGCTGCAATCTCAATTGCAAACACTGTTATTCCCTATCGGCGGATGTGGAATTTCCCGGTGAATTGTCCACCGGCGAAATCTGCACCGTGATGGACGACCTCAAAGCATTTAAGGTGCCGGTGCTGATTCTCTCAGGGGGTGAGCCGCTTCTAAGGCCCGATATTTTCGACATCTCCGCCCGCGCCAAGGAGATGGGATTCTATGTCGGCCTGTCGTCCAATGGAGCGCTGATCGATCAGGCCGCCGCCGACAAGATTGGCGGGATCGGCTACAATTATGTCGGGGTCAGTCTGGACGGTATCGGCGATGTGCATGATCAGTTTCGCCGGGTCGACGGTGCCTTCGACGCTTCCATGAACGGTATCCGTTTGTTGAAGGAACTGGGCGTCAAGGTGGGCATCCGCTTCACCATGACCGAAAACAACGTGGAATCCCTGATCGGTCTGATGGATCTGCTGGACCGGGAGGAGATCGATAAGTTCTATCTGTCCCATCTGGTTTATGCCGGGCGGGGCAACCGCTACCGGGAAGACGACGCCGTCCACCGCACCACGCGGGACGCCATGGACATGATCTTCGAGCGCTGCTGGGACTATGTGGAGCGGGGCGTCGAAAAGGAATTCGTCACCGGTAATAACGATGCCGACGGCGCCTATTTCCTGTTTTGGGTAAGGAAACATTTCCCGGACAAAGAGGACCACATCCGCGCCAAGCTGAACGCCTGGGGCGGCAATTCCTCCGGCGTCAACGTGGCCAACATCGACAATTTGGGCAATGTTCACCCCGATACCATGTGGTGGCACTACAATCTGGGCAACGTCAAGGAACGGCCCTTTTCCGAGATCTGGCAGGATACCTCCGATCCCATCATGGCCGGGCTCAAGGCCAACCCCCGGAAAATTACGGGACGGTGCGGCGGCTGTGACTATTTCAACATTTGCGGCGGTAATACCCGGGTTCGCGCCCTGCAACTGTCCGACGATCCCTGGGCCGAGGACCCCGCCTGCTACCTGAGCAACGCCGAAATAGGCTTCAAAGACCAAATAGCAGCCGCCGAGTAATGACCCAACCGAAAATCGAAATGGTGCTGGATAGCCGGTCGGAAACGGGCGAGGGTGCGGTCTGGTCCGTTGCCGAGCAAGTACTGTATTGGGTGGATATTCCTAAAGGCCATTTGAACCGATTTGATCCGTCTTCCGGCGAAAACAAAATCTATCAAATGCCGACACCGGTCGGTTGTCTGGCGCTGACCGAAAGTAACGGTGTTGTGGTCGCTCTGACCAATGGTTTTCACTATTTTGATTTCGAAGATGAGTCGCTGACTTTAATCAACAACCCAAAGGCGGATGAACCCGAAAATCGTTTCAACGATGGCACGACCGATCCCAAGGGACGTTTTTATGCTGGCACCATGCCGTTGTCAGGCAAAAGCGAGGAACCCATGGGCTCGCTGTTCGTCCTTGATTTGGACGGCTCGGCCAGGCGGCTGGAACGGGGCCTCTGGATTCAAAACGGCTTGGCTTTCAGCCCCGACGGTAAAACCATGTATCTGGCGGACACCAATTTGAACGAAGGCGTGGTCTGGGCTTATGATTACGATCCTGACAGTGGTGAGATGGGTAACAAGCGAGTGTTTTTTGAGACTCTTGATATGGACGGCAAACCGGATGGCGGCACCATTGACGCCGACGGCTGCTACTGGACAGCGGCGGTGCGGGGCGGAGAACTGATCCGCCTGACGCCCACGGGCAAGATCGACCAACGCATCAAACTACCCATCGAAATGCCCACCAAGATCGCCTTCGGCGGCCCCAATCTGGATATCATGTATGTGACGTCTATTGGCACGGCAGAGCCCGATCCCGACCAGCCTCACGCCGGCAGCCTGTTCGCCGTCGAAGCCGGATACCAGGGCTTGCGCTCCATTCCTTATTGCGGACCGTTGAAGTAATTTTAGTTAAATTACCCCACTCTGTCGAAACCCTTCAATCTCATCCTCACCAAACCCAAACTCCGCCAATATCTCATCCGTATGCTCACCGAACTCCGGGCTGGGGCGGGCGAGGGTGCTGGGGGTGCCCGTGAGATGGATGGGCTGACCGACAATTTCAGTGGAGCCCAGGATGTCGGACTCGACGGCTTGGGCTACGCCCAAATGCTTTACCTGGGCGTCTTCGAAAACCTGGTCCATCTGATAGATCGGGCCGCAGGGAACCCCCGCCTGGTTCAAGTGATCGACCCATTCCGCGGTGGTGCGGGTGACGGTGGTTTTCTCGATCTCCGCCAGCAGGGCGTCGCGGTTTTTGCGGCGGTCGGGCAGGGTGGCGTAGTCGGCATGGTGTTCAATTTCCTCTAGGCCCAATGCCGTGCAGAACCGGTTCCACATGGTGGGCATGGGGGCGATGTTGACGTGGCCGTCCTTGGTCTTGAAAGTGCCCATGGGCACATTGGTGGGGTGGTTGTTGCCCGCCTGGCCGGGGACGTCCCGGTCCACCAGCCAGCGGGCGGCCTGGAAATCCATCAGGAAAATCTGGGCCTCCAGCAGAGACGTGTGCAGCCATTGCCCCTGGCCGGTTTTTTCCCGCACCAACAAGGCCGTGGTAATGCCGCTGGCTGCCAGCAGACCCGCCGTCAGATCGGATATGGCCGTGCCCGAGCGCACCGGGCCGCCGCCGGGCAAGCCGGTCACCGACATATGGCCGCCCATGCCCTGGGCGATTTGGTCCAGGCCGGGCCGGTTGGCATAGGGACCATCCTGGCCGAAACCGGAAATGCTGGCGTAAATGATGCCTGGGTTGACTGCTTTTATGGACTCGTAATCGATGCCGAGCCGGCGTTTGACGTCGGGCCGGTAGTTTTCGATCACCACGTCGGCTTTTTCGGCCAGGCGCAGGAAGATTTTTAACCCGTCCGGCGACTTGAGGTTGAGAGTCATCCCCCGTTTATTGCGGTGCAGGTTCTGAAAGTCAGGACCATGGCGTTCGCCGAGATCACCACCCGCATTGTCACCCGCCATTTCGATCTTGATCACATCGGCACCGAAATCGGCCAGCTGGCGTGCCGCCGTCGGCCCGGCGCGGGCGCGGGTCAGGTCCAGAACCAGAATATCTTTCAATGCTTGGGAGGCCGGTTCATGGGGCATATCGCTTAACCCAAATTCGCCATGGCGCTTTGTTTGATGGTTTTGAGGGCGAAACTGGTTCGCATGCCTTCCACCCCCGGTAAATGGATGAGCTCCTGGCGCAGAAAATGGTCGAAAGCTTGAATGTCGGCCACCATGACATGGAGCAGAAAATCCTGCTCGCCGGCCAAGGCGTGACATTCGACCACTTCATCCCGGTCGATAATGGCGGCTTCGAACTCGTCCGATTTATGGAGATCGAGGGAGACATGAATAAAGGCGTTGAATTCCAGCCCCATGGCGGCCGGATCCAGCAAAGCCGAATAGCCCTTGATAATGCCCCGGTCTTCCAAATGCCGCACACGCCGCCAACATTGGGCGGCGGAATAACCCACCCGGTCGGCCAATTCGGCGAAAGACAGACGGCCGTCCTTCTGCAACTCCTTCAGAATTTTAATTTCGCGGTCGTCGAGGGTAGGCATGAAACAAATAACCATTATTTATTAAATTATGAAATATTTATTTCTAATTTATAGCAATTTTCGACGTAATTGCAATGATTTTGCGGAGATTTCGATGTATCATTCAAACAATAAAAATTGCCGAAAATGAAGCGGCTGATTAACATGTTACACCATGGCAGGGTTTATGGACGCTACTCCAATTACATTGGACGACCGCTATAAGATTGCGAAAGGCCGGGTCTTCCTGACCGGCGTGCAGGCTTTGACGCGCCTGCCCATCATTCAAGCCCAACGGGACAAGGCGGCCGGATTGAACACCGGCGGATTTATTTCCGGCTACCGGGGTTCGCCCCTGGGCGGCTATGACGGGGAACTTTGGAAAGCGCAACGGCATTTGGATGAGCATGGCGTTGTATTCCAGCCCGCCATCAACGAAGAATTGGCGGCCACTGCCATTATCGGCACCCAACAGGTGAATTCCTATCCCGATGCCGCCGTCGACGGTGTCTTCGGCATTTGGTACGGCAAAGGGCCGGGTTCGGACCGGGCCAGCGACGCCATGAAGCACGCCCACTCCATCGGCACGACCCCCAACGGCGGGGTGCTGGTGGTGGTCGGCGATGACCCGGGCGCGGTGTCGTCGGCCGTGGCCCACCAGTGCGAGCAATTGTTGTCGTCCTGGCTGATGCCCATTCTATATCCGGCCAGTGTCCACGAATATATCGAGTACGGTCTGTTGGGCTTCGCCATGTCCCGTTATGCCGGCTGTTATGTGGGCTTCAAGGCCGTTTCGGAAACCGTGGAGAGCGCGGCATCGGTGAGCGTCGACCCCAATCAGCCGGAGATCGTTATCCCCGCCAATTTCGAATTGCCGCCCGACGGCGTCCATGTGCGCTGGCCCGATCCCCAATTGGTTCAGGAAGCCAGGCTGCACAATGTGAAACTGCCGGCGGTCAAGGCGTTCGCCAAGGCTAACAAGATCGACCGCGTGGTCATGGGCGGAAAAAACGCCAAGATCGGTATCGTGTCCGCCGGTAAGGCCTATCTCGATCTAATGCAGGCCCTGGCCGAACTGGGTATCGACGAGGCGCGGGCAGAGGAACTGGGCATCAAGGTCTACAAGGTCGGTCTGGTCTGGCCCATGGAGCCGAACGGTCTTGAGGATTTCGCCGAAGGCTTGGATGAAATCCTGGTGGTCGAAGAAAAACGCGCCTTTATGGAAACCCAGATCAAGGAATTCTTTTATAACCGTCCGGTGAACCAGCGTCCCCGCATCATCGGCAAGACCGATGAAAACGGCGCGTCCTTGCTGGCGACCCACGGTGAAACCGACCCCAGCTCAATCGCCCGGGTGCTGATGAAACGGCTGCCCGAAGCGGCACGGGACGATATCATGCGCACCCGGCTGGAATTCATCGACCGGGTCGAGAAACAGGCCGCCAATCCGCCCCTTGCCGTCCGCCCGCCTTTTTTCTGTTCCGGCTGTCCCCACAACCGGTCCACCGTGGTGCCGGAAGGCAGCCGCGCCTATGCGGGAACCGGATGCCATTTGATGGCGGGCTTTATGAACCGTAAGACCGATCTCTTTATTCAGATGGGCGGCGAAGGCGTGCCCTGGATGGGGCAGGCGCCATTCTGCAAATCCGACCATATTTTCCAGAATCTCGGCGACGGCACCTATGTGCATTCGGGCTCCCTGGCCATCCGCCAATCCATCGCTGCGGGTGTTAATATCACCTACAAAATTCTCTATAACGACGCCGTGGCCATGACCGGCGGCCAGCCTTTCGAGGGCGGTGTCACCGTTCCCCAGATCACTCAACAGGTTTATCACGAGGGGGTTCGGCGCATCGCCGTGCTGACCGATGAGCCCGATAAATATCCAATTGGCGTTAATTTTGCGCCCGGCGTGAC
Source organism: uncultured Rhodospirillaceae bacterium (assembly GCA_964574215.1). Classification (GTDB taxonomy): domain Bacteria; phylum Pseudomonadota; class Alphaproteobacteria; order Rhodospirillales; family UBA2165. The sequence continues at coordinate 92,393 of CAZNLR010000010.1, forward strand.
GGTCCACCACCGGGATGAACTGGACGCCATTCAACAGGATTTCCGCCAGATCAAAGGCGTCACCGTCATCGTCTATGACCAGGTCTGCGCCACCGAAAAACGCCGCCGCCGGCGGCGCGGGAGATTCCCCGAGGCCGATGCAAAAATCTATATCAACTCCGCCGTCTGCGAGGGCTGCGGCGATTGTTCGGTGCAGTCCAACTGTATCTCGGTCAGCCCCCTGGAAACGCCGCTGGGCCGCAAGCGGGTGGTGGACCAGTCCTCGTGCAATCAGGACTTCAGCTGCCTCAACGGTTTCTGTCCGTCTTTCGTCAGCCTCAAGGGCGCCACGCTCAAAAAGAAAAATCCTGTTCAGTCCGATGCCGCCGATCCGATCCTGGATCTGCCGGTACCCAGCCGTCGTCAGATCAATCGCAGCTACGGCATTGTCGTCGCCGGTGTAGGCGGTACGGGCGTGGTGACCATTGGCCAGATCATCGGCATGGCGGCCCATATCGACGGGCTCGGCTGTTCATTGTTGGATTTCACCGGACTGGCCCAGAAGGGCGGCGGTGTTCTGACCCACATTCAAATTTCCGAGGAGCCCGACGAGAATTTGGTGGTCAGGCTGCCGGTGGGGAGCGCCGATCTGATGATCGCAGGAGATATGGTTATCGGCGGCGGCGCTGAAGCGCTTTCGAAGTTGAGCGCCAATTCATTGGCCGTGGTCAATTCCAAGGTGCAAGCAACCGCCACCAGTGTCATGGCGCCCGACAGCGTTATCGATGAAGAAGCCTTACGCGCCGCCATAGCCGACGCAGTGGGCGACGGCGAAGCGAATTTCTTTAACGCCGCCGCCATTGCCGAAGCCCTTACCGGCGACAGCGTCACCGCCAATATCTTCCTGGTCGGCTACGCTTTCCAAAAGGGTGCCATCCCGGTGAGCTTGAACGCATTGTTGCAGGCCATCGAACTCAACGGCGTCGCCGTGGAGGCCAATACGCGGTGTTTCAATTGGGGCCGTCAGGCGGCTGCCGACCCTGATACACTTGTTTCCGTGGTCGGCGAGCTGGATGGCGAGGCGAAGCCTTTCAAGGAATCGCTGGATGATGTGATCAATCGGCGGAGCCAATATCTGACCGATTACCAGAACAGCGCCTACGCCGACCGATACCGGCAACTCGTGGGACGGGTCGCCGATGCCGCGGAAAATGTGCTTCCAGGCGACACCAGACTGACCGAAGCCGTCGCCCGTGTTTATTTTCGCTTGATGGCGATCAAGGACGAATATGAAGTCGCCCGCTTATTTACTGACGGTAACTTTGAAAAAGAACTAAAAGAGCGCTTCGAAGGGGATTTCACCGTCAACTTCCACATGGCGCCGCCGGCATTCAGCTGGCTCAACAAGGGAGGCGCTTCAGACGGTTCAAGACCGGGCAAGAAAATCTATGGTCCCTGGATGTGGACAGCGATGAAACTGCTTGCCAGGTACAAGCATCTGAGGGGTACGGCGCTCGATATATTCGGCCGCACCGATGAGCGCCGCAGGGAACGTCAATTGATTGCCGACTATGAAACTGCCATCGAACAATTAATCGCCGGTTTGGATAAAAACACTTATGAACAGGCGGTGGAAATTGCTACCATCTTTGAAACGGTCCGCGGCTATGGGCCGGTAAAGGAAAAATCCATCACCGAGGCTAGGGAGAAACATGACAATTTATTAAACGCTTATGTTGCTGAAAATTCGCGGCAAGACCGCTTTGCGGCCGAATAACGCCGCCAATATTAAAACCAACTAAAAAAGTTAACGACTGAATTTTTTAACAATCTATTGGAAGGCAAGGAGACGTAAATGACTGATAGATATAAATACCTCTTAGAGGAAAAGCAGATACCAAAGTCATGGTATAACATCGCTGCGGATCTGCCGGAGCCCATGGCCCCGCCGCTGCACCCCGGAACCGGCGAACCGGTTGGTCCCGACGATCTGGCGCCCCTGTTCCCGATGGCCATCATCATGCAGGAAGTCAGCCAGGAGAAGGAAATCGAAATTCCGGAACCGGTGCGGGAAATATACAAATTGTGGCGGCCGAGCCCGCTGCATCGCGCCTTTCGCCTCGAGCAAGCTTTGGATACGCCGGCTAAGATTTATTACAAATATGAAGGTGTCAGCCCGGCCGGCAGCCACAAGCCCAACACGGCGGTTGCCCAGGCCTTTTACAACAAGGAAGAAGGTATCACCAAGCTTTCGACCGAAACCGGTGCCGGACAGTGGGGCTCCTCCCTCTCCTTCGCCGGCGCGTTCTTTGGTCTGGAAGTCGAGGTTTACATGGTGCGGGTCAGCTATGACCAGAAGCCCTACCGGCGCGCGCTGATGGAAACCTACGGCGGCACCTGTATTCCGAGCCCCAGCCCCCAAACCAATTCGGGCCGGGCTATTCTCGAGCAGGATCCGGATTCCCCGGGCAGCCTGGGTATCGCTATATCCGAAGCGGTAGAGGTCGCGGCCACCAACGACGATGTCAAATACGCGTTGGGCAGCGTGACCAACCATGTGCTGATGCATCAAACTGTGGTCGGCCAGGAATCGCTTCTCCAGTTCGAAATGGCGGATGACTATCCCGATATCGTCATCGGTTGTGCGGGCGGCGGCAGTAACTTTGCCGGCTTTACCTTCCCGTTCCTGGGTAAGAAACTGCGCGGTGAAAAAGACGTCAAGGCGATTGCGGTTGAACCGTCGGCCTGTCCGACCCTGACCCGTGGCAAATATGCCTACGACTTCGGTGATACCTTGAATTCGACGCCGTTGTTCAAGATGCATACCCTGGGTTCCAGCTTCATCCCGCCGGGATTCCACGCCGGTGGCCTGCGTTACCACGGCATGGCGCCGCTGGTCAGCCACCTGACGGACCTCGGCCACATTGATGCGGTCGCCGTTCATCAGACCCCGTGCTTCGAAGCCGGCGTACAGTTCGCCCGCGCCGAAGGCATCGTACCGGCGCCGGAATCGACCCACGCCGTACGCGTTGCCATCGACGAAGCTCTGAAGTGCAAGGAAGAAGGCACCTCTCGCACCATCGCCTTCAACCTGTCGGGTCACGGTCACTTCGACATGCAGGCGTATATGGACTACTTCGCCGGCACGTTGGAAGATAAGGACTACGACGAAGCCATGTTGTCGGACGCACTGGCCAAATTGCCGCCGGTCGCCGCCGAATAAGGCTGACAAAAAGGGGACGGTTTCCCCTCCTGAGATTTCTTGGGGGAGCCGTCTCTTCTTTTTTCCGATCAAGCATTCAGACAGTACCTGGGGAGGGTTGTTATGAACGCACCAATGCCGCGCCCGAGCATTCTCGACATCATGCCCTATAAGGGGGGTGACGGGACCTTGCCGGGCTTTGAGGATACCATCAGGCTGGCGTCTAACGAGGGTGCGCTTGGGCCTAGCCCCAAAGTTATCGACGTCCTTAACAATTCGAATTTAGAGCTACACCGCTATCCCGATGGCGGCGCCACCCTGCTGAGGGAGGGCATCGGCCAGCATTTCGATCTTGATCCCGAACGCATCGTTTGCGGCTCGGGGTCGGAGCAGTTGATCTCGGCCATCTGCCGCGCCTATGCGGGACCGGGAGACGAAGTGCTGTTCAGCGAGCACGCTTTCGTCTGGTATGGGATCGTCGCCAAGTCTGTCGGCGCTGCGCCGGTGAAGGCGCCGGAACCCAATCTCTACGCCGACGTCGATGCTCTGCTGTCTAATGTCACCGACAAGACCAAAATCGTCTTTCTGGCCAATCCCAATAATCCGACGGGCACGGCCATTTCCGCCCACGAGTTGAAACGCCTCCATGCCGGGTTGCGGGACGATATCCTGCTGGTGATTGATTCCGCCTACGCCGAGTTCATCGAATGGACCGACTATACGGCGGGCGCCGATCTGGTGGATGCGGCCCAGAACGTCATCATGACCCGCACCTTTTCCAAGCTTTACGCCCTGAGTGCGCTCCGCATCGGCTGGGCCTACGGCACACCGGAGATGATCGACACCATCAACCGGGTGCGCTCGCCCTTCAACGTCAACACGGCGGCCCAGGTGGCCGGTCTGACGGCGCTGGAGGACAAGGAGCATAACGAGAAAACCCGCACCCATACCAAACGCTGGCGCACCTGCCTGACCCATGTCATGCGGGAACTGGGCTACGAGGTGCCCGACAGTCTGGGCAATTTCATCCTGATTCGCTTCCCCGACGAGCCCGGCAAAACCGCCCAGGACGCAGACGCTTTTTTGCGCGATAAGGGCATCATCACCCGCGGCCAGGCCCCCGTCGGCCTCCCCGATTGCCTGCGCATCAGCATCGGCACCGAACCCGAAATGCGCGCCACCATGGACGCCATGAAGGAATTTGTGGGATAGGGGGGCATCGCAAGTCGATCAATGTCTTAACGTTATCAAATTTGTACGATTAACGTCGAAACGAATTTCTTTCGGAAGTATCGGATTCAGGGAGGTAACAATGGCAGAAGCAGCAGTAGGAACCAAACGCCAACCGCATCAAACTTGGTCAAACTGGCCGACTTTTATTTTGGCAGTTGCCGGTTCCGCCGTCGGGCTCGGCAATATCTGGAAATTTCCTTATATAGCTGGAGAAAACGGAGGTGGTGCATTTGTTATCGTCTACTTAATCTGCATTGCTGCCGTCGGTTTGCCGGTGATGATATCGGAGATCATGTTGGGTCGGCGTGGCCGGCTTAGCCCGGTCAATTCAATGATTGAACTGGCCAAGGAATCAAATCAATCACATCGATGGGGACTGCTCGGCGTGATGATGATGCTCGCCGCGTTTCTGATCCTATCCTTTTACAGCGTCATCGCCGGTTGGGCGATTCCCTATATCGGTCATTCGATAACAGGCGCATTCAATGGCGCCACCCCGGATCAGGTCGGCGGTATTTTTGGTGGCCTGCTTGCCTCACCCGGTAAGTTGCTGTTGTGGCACACCGTCTTTATGGTGTTGACGGTCGGTGTTTCGGCGAGCGGTGTCAAAGGCGGCATCGAGCGTGCCGTGACCGTCCTTATGCCGGCTCTGTTCTTCCTTCTTGCCGGATTAATCATTTACAACCTGGTGGTCGATACCAGCAGCTTCAGTAAGGCTCTCGGCTTTCTGTTCAATCCAGACTTCTCCAAACTTACGTCCGAGGCCATCCTGACGGCGATCGGCCATGCGTTTTTCACCCTAAGTATCGCTGGCGGGGCCGTGTTCGCTTACGGATCATACCTTGACAGCAAATCATCGATTGCCACCACATCTTTTGCCATCGTCATCGTCGACACGCTGGTTGCCTTGATGGCCGGTTTGGCGATTTTCCCAATTGTCTTCGCCTATGGCATGGAGCCGGGCTCGGGGCCGGGGCTCGTATTCGTGACCCTACCGATAGCCTTCGGGAAAATGCCGGGTGGCCAAATCGTCGGCCTCTTGTTCTTCGTTATGCTTGTCGTCGCGGCCTGGACCTCAAGCATTTCGATGTTGGAGGCGATTGTCGAATGGCTGCAGGAGCGCGGTATGGGCCGCGCCAAGGCCTCGGCAAGTGTTGCCGGGAGTGCTTGGCTGCTCGGCCTCACGACCGTGCTGTCACTCAACGAATGGAAAGGGTTTCACCCGCTTGGCTTCATTGAACGTTTCGAAGGTAAGACGCTTTTCGACCTCTATGACTTTCTCACTGCAAACATCATGTTACCGCTGGGCGCACTGCTGATGGCTGTTTTCGCCGGCTGGATTATGACGCAGAAAGAGACCGAGGACGAACTGGCGATGACATCGGGCTATGGCCTTTGGCGCGTCCTGATCCGCTACGTGGCCCCGATTGGAATAGGCGTTATTTTCCTATCCAACCTAGGTTAAACGCGGAGCGGATTTACGCCAACAAACAGAAGCCAAACCGTCGGCACGAATTCTGTGATCACTCAGCCGCCGTTTCTTCCGCTGAAAATCCCGGCAGGACAGCTTCCAGGTCGGCAGAGCCCGGGGCAGCGATGCCGGTTGACGTCATGGTGAAGTAGTTTTCGATGATTTCGTCGATGGTGACTTCGCCTGAAGGGTCGAACCAGCGGGACAGCCAGTTGCACATGCCGAGCAACCCGAAGGCAATGACCTTAGCGTTGAGCTCGGGATTGAATTCTCCGTTCTCCTGGCCCTGGCTGATAATATCTTCCCAGATTTCTCCGTATTCCGCCCAATGGGCCTGGAGTTCCTTGGATTTTTCATTGTTTTCGAAGAAATGGTGCTCCCGCAGCGCCACGGTCATCTCCAAATAACCCGGCGTAAAGCTGTCCAGGTGATTGCGGATGGCCTCGTGGAGCTTTTCGGAACTTTTCATGTTGGTGCGGTTGATGTTGCGGATGCCGGTCAGGAGGGCGCGGCTCGACGGCATCAATACCTCGAGCAAAATGTCGGGACGGCTCTTGAAATAGTAATAGATGGCCTCCCGCTTGACGCCGACGGCGCTGGCGATGTCCTCAATGGATGTATTCGAGACCCCTTGGCTCTCGAACAGCTCCGCAGCGCGTCTTAAAATTTCCGTCCGCCGGTCCAACTGAAAATTCTCTCATATTCGATTTCGATTGAGTCTTTATACACTAATTTTACAGTACTGTAAAATTTTTGTTTACATATTTTTGAATCTCGGATACCTTACCCTCAACGCCATTTGAGTGTTAAACGAAAAAGCGCAAATTTTTCCGTTATTTAAGTGGGAAAACACCGCACATTAGGGGCCAGAGAGAGGTTAAGAATCATGGCATTCGAGGAATATAAGGGCAAAGTATTTGATCCTGTTTCACTGGAAGTGGAAAAAGGGCGGATCAAGCTGTTCGCCAAGGCTATCGGCGAGGAAAACCCCATTTATACTGATGAGGAAGCGGCGAAATCCGCGGGTTACAGGGGTATTCCCATGCCGCCCACCATGCCCTTCGCGGCCATCATGGATCACGAATTATCCTTTAATATGCTCAAGGACATGGGGGTCAACCTGTTGAAGGCCATGCATGCGGAGCAGGGCTATACCTATCACGGTGAAATCTGCGCCGGTGACGTCCTTACGGGCAGTAAAAAAATCACCGATGTATACGACAAAAAGGACGGCGCCTTGCAGTTCATCGTAACCGAAATGCCTTTGAACAATCAGAACGGCGATCATGTGTGCGATTTACACACTGTAGTAGTCGTCAGAAACGGTTGAGGGGGAGAGAGATAATGTCTGATACAGTTTCCTACGGTTCCGTCAATGTCGGCGACGAAATTCCCGCTCTGACCAAAGATCCTATCAATCGGGTGCAGCTGGCGCTGTTCGCCGGCGCCTCCGGCGACCACAACTCCATTCACCTGGACGAGGAACAGGCCAAGGCCGGCGGACTTCCCGGGGTTATCGCCCACGGTATGCTGGGCATGGGCTTTCTGGGCCAGTTGTTGACCGACTGGGTGCCCAACAGCGCCATTCGCGGTCTCAACGCCCGGTTTACCTCCATGGCTTTTCCCGGCGACGTGATTACCTGCCGTGGCAAGATCACCGACAAGAAGGTGGTCGACGGTGAAAATATCGTCGATTTGGAAATTTCCGCCGAGAACGAAAAGGGCGACAAAACCCATGTGGGAACGGCGAGCGTCGCTCTGCCGGATTAGTCCGACTACTTTTTAACGCATTGAGGAATTCGCAAAGAGGGTCCTGATGGACATATCGAATTGGATAGACCGGCATGCTGGATTTACGCCCGATAAAACCGCTATTTGGTTTGAAGGCGAAGATATCAGTTATGCCGCCATGGCGGACAGGGTCGGCAAGCGGGCGGCCATGCTGGCCGGTCTCGGGGTCAAGAAAGGCGACCGGGTCGCTTACCTCGGGTTCAATTCGGCCGAATTCCTGATCATGCTTTTTTCGTGCGCCCGGCTGGGCGCCATGATTGTGCCCATGAATTGGCGCCTTACGCCGGCGGAGCATCTGCCGCAAATCAAAGACTGTGCGCCGCAAGTGCTTTTCGTCGAGCCGCAACATATCGATAACGTCGATTCCATCCGGGACGATTTAGCCGTGCCTCACTATGTCGCCATGGAAGAGGCGGGTGACGGCTGGGAACGTTTTTCCGAACTCTCGGAGGCCGCGAGCGACGGGATTTTTGAGTCCCAGGGCGCGACTCTCACTGATCCGGTGCTGATCTGTTATACCTCCGGATCGACGGGTGAGCCCAAGGGCGTCGTCTTGACCCAGGAAGCGCTGCTGTTCAACGCCATCAACAGCCTGCACGCCCATGACATGGTTAATGAGGATATCATCCTCACCAATTTGCCATTGTTTCATGTGGGTGGGCTCAACATCATGACCACGCCCGGCTTTCATATCGGCGCTTCCATTATTTTGCAGCCCCAGTTCGATCCCGACGCCGCCTTTGACGCCATCGAACAACACAAATGTTCGCTGGCGATTTTCGTGCCGGCCATCATGGCCGTGGCCGTCAATCATCCCCGCTGGGGAAAGGCCGACCTGTCGACCCTGCGCATGATCGACACCGGCTCCACCTTCGTTGCCGACAAGCTGGTGCGGTCATTCCACGAACGCGATATACCGGTCGGCGCGATTTACGGTCTGACCGAGACCTGTCCGGTCGCCGTTTACCTGACCCGCCAGGACGCGGCCCGGAAGGTGGGCTCCACCGGCAAAGTGGCGCTGCATAACGACATGCGAATCATCGATGCCGACGGCAACGATGTGGAGCCAGGCGTTAGCGGTGAAATCCTGCTGCGGGGCCCCAACGTCACGAAAGAATACTGGAACAAGCCCGACATCACCGCCCAGGCCATCCGGGATGGCTGGTTTTATACCGGCGATATGGGGTATCAGGACGAAGACGGTTTCCTGTTCGTCAACGACCGCAAGAAAGACATGATCATTTCCGGCGGTGAAAACATCTATCCCGGCGAGTTGGAAAATATTCTGGCTGAATGCCCGGACCTGGCCGAAGCGGCCGTGGTCGGCAAGGCCGACGACAAATGGGGTGAAGTTCCCATCGTGGTCGCCGTCGCCAAGGACCCGGCAAAAACCAAAGATTCGGACGTGCTTTCTCTCTTCGATGGGAAGCTGGCGCGGTATAAATTGCCCAAGGGCGTGATGTTCGTGGAGGCTTTGCCCCGCAACGCCATGGGAAAAATCCTCAAAAACGAAATAAGAGAAATGGTTAAGGAATAGGCAAGCTCATGGCTATGAAAATCGGCATCGATGTTGGCGGCACGTTTACTGACTTCTTCTTGGTCAGGGAAGGCGCAGCGCCGCAAATTCACAAGACCCTGTCGACCCCCAGCGATCCGTCGATCGCGGTGATCCAGGGGTTGAAGGATTTGGCGGCGACCATGGACCCGCCCATGACTCCTGAAGAGTTCGCCGGCGAATTGGATACCATTGTCCACGGCACCACCGTGACCACCAATGCCACCCTGACCCGGCGGGGCGCTAAATCGGCGCTGTTGACCACCAAGGGTCTCCGCGACGCCTTGGAAATGCGCCGGGGCATTCGCGAAGAGCAGTACAACAACCGCTACACCAACGTTGTTCCCCTGGTCGAACGCTATCTCAGGATTGGCGTCGGTGGCAGGCTCGACCGTAACGGCAACGAACTGGAACCCCTTAATCACGACGACATCAAGGAAGCCATCGAGCTGTACAAAAAAGAGGGTGTTGAGGCGGTTTCTATATGCTTCATGAACGCGTTCGCCAATCCGGCCCACGAACAGGCAGCGGCGGAAATCCTGCGCGCCGAGATGCCGGATGTCTATTTGACGGTTTCGACCGATTTGTTGCCTTCCATCCGTTTCTACGAAAGGGTATCGACGACGGCGCTCAACACCTATGTGGGGCCGATCCTTCGCCACTATCTGGGGCAACTGAAAACCCGGCTTTCTGATATCGGCTTCGATGGAATTTTGACCATCATGCAGTCCAACGGCGGCGTTATGTCGCCGGAAATTGCCGTACGCAATCCGGCTCAGACCCTGCTGTCCGGTCCGGCAGGCGGACCCGGCGCCGGTTTGATCTACGCCCAGGCCCACGATCAGAACAAATGCCTGACTGTCGATATGGGCGGCACCAGCTTCGAGGCCTCCATGGCCGTCGACAGCCCCATCATGGTCAATGACGGCGACATCGACCGGCACCGCATCGCCCTGCCCATGCTGGGCATTCATACCATTGGGGCGGGCGGCGGTTCCATCGGCTGGATCGATGAAGGCGGCTTGTTGCGTATGGGTCCGCAAAGTGCGGGCGCAGATCCGGGGCCAGTAAGTTACCAAAAGGGCGGCAAACTGCCGGCCTGTACAGATGCCAATCTGGTGCTGGGCTATCTCAATCCGGGCTTTTTCGCCGGCGGAAAGATTGAGTTGGATATGGCAGCGGCGCGCAACGCCATTGAAGAACATATCGCCAAGCCCCTGGGCTTGACCATCGAAGAGGCAGCGGCCGGCATGTACCGGATCGCCTGCAACAATATGGCTCAAGGTGTTCGGGAAATCACCATCAAGCGAGGTTTCGATCCCCGTGAGTTCCCTATGATCGTCGCCGGTGGCGCCGGTCCCATCCATTCCTGCCTAATTTGCAACGAACTGGAAATTCCTTTCCAGATCGTACCCCGGGAATCTTCAATTCTCTGTGCGGTCGGCATGCTGATGGGCGATCTCAAGCATGATTTCGTCCGCACTTTTGTCTCGCCGCTGAAAACGGCCGATTGGGCCAAATTGGGCACCATCTTCGATGAGATGAACGCCGAAGGCGCCGCCATGCTGACGGAAGAGGGCATCCCTGAAGACAAGCATGAGTTTTTCATCAAATTCGATTGCCGCTATTTAAAGCAGTATCACGAAGTTTCCTTTGTCGTACCGCGGGAACATGTTGACAACGGCGACGACGAGGCAATTGTTCAAGCCTTTCACAAGGAACATAATCGACTTTACGGTTACTCTCTCGAGGAGCAAGATGTTGCCGTTGAAATAATAAATGTCCGTGTTCAGGCGGTTGGAACGACCGACAAGCCGAAGATCCAGGATTTGGAACGCGCCGACGACGATCCATCAGCCGCACAGAAAGGTGAGCGTTCGGTTTATATTCCCGAAGACCAGGATTTCAGCACAATCCCCGTCTATGACGGTCACCAACTGAAATACGGCAACAGAATACCCGGCCCCGCAATGATCGAAGAAGTGACGACGGCAATTTTCGTCTCATCTTCCTTTGACTGTGTAGTGGATAAATTCGGCTCCTTCGTCCTTTACCAAAAAGGCCGCGAAGAATTGGTTGCCGATACTCTGAAAGGAGACAAATGATGACCAAGATAGATCCCATTCTGCTGTCGGTTTACGCCCGGTCGTTTAAATCCATGACCGACGAGATGAGTATCTCGGTTGAGAAAACCACTCGCTCTCCTATTCTTTGCGAAGCCAAAGACTTTGTTACCGGTCTCTATGACGGTCAGGGAAATATGCTGGAGCAGACGGAAAACCTGCCCATCCTGGCTTTCTCTCTGGCACCGGTCTGCAAATACATCATCGATTTTTTCGGTGACGACATTCATGAAGGAGATGTGATCTTTCACAATGACGTCTTCTCCATGGGTAACCAGAACAACGACGTGGCCGTCTACAAGCCCATTTTCTTCGAAGGTGAGTTGGTTGCCTGGACGGCCGTCAAAGGTCATCAGGCCGATATCGGCGGCGCCGTTGCCGGCGGTTACAACCCCAATGCCACCGAGGTTTGGCAGGAGGCTCTCCGTATCCCGCCGGTTAAAGTCTATGACAAGGGCAAAATCCGCCAGGATGTCTGGGATCTGATCTTCGCCAATGTCCGGCTCGATATCGTCGAGCATGACATGCGTGCCCAAATGGGTGCGACCATTGTGGGTGAGCGCCGTTTGCTTGATTTGCTCGAAAAATACGGCCTCGAAAGTTACAACAGTCACAAGCAGGCATTGTTCGATTCCACCCGTAAAATGATGGAAGCCGAAATTGCCAAAATTCCCAATGGCAATTATTACGGTGAAGGGTTCGTCTATTATGACGGACACCATCTGGGCAGCGAATTCACCATTCGCGTCGATATCGAGGTGAAGGACAAAAGTATTACCTTCGATTATTCGAAGACCGATGCCCAGACCGACGGCTTCGTCAACGGCACCTATACGTCCAGCGCCTCGGCGACGATTTTGACACTGTTGCAGATGGTGAATCCGGACATTCCCCACAACGAAGGCATGGTCGATCCCATTGAGATCATCATTCCGGAGGGAACGTTGCTCAATGCGTCCTATCCGAAGGCAACCACCTTTGGCAATCACATCTGTCCCCCCAATGCCGATGCCATTATGAAGGCGCTGGCGCCCGCCATTCCCGACCGCATCACTGCGGGCTGGAACCATCTCTTGTGTTCGCTGACGGCGGGCCTGGATGAAGATAAGGGCGAGAATTATGTCGATATTTTCTTCCTGGGCCAGAAGGGCGGTTCCGGCGCAATGAAGGGCACCGATGGTTACGACCATATTGGTATGATCGACGCTTCGGGTGGTGTGTTGACACAGGACTATGAAATGTTCGAGCAGCAGACGCCGCACATTCTCAACCAGCACGAATATATCGTCGACTCCGCTGGTTCCGGCCAGTGGCGGGGCGGCATCGGCACCGAAACCGAATACACCATTGGGTCGGATGATACCCAGTTCGTTACCTTCGGTGACGGCGATTTCATCCCGGCTTTCGGTCTGTTCGGCGGCGGCGACGCCAACTTGAACACCATCGAGTTGACCTTCCCGGACGGAGAGAAAAAGGTTCCCAACAACAAGGACCTCTGGACCGGCGTTCCCAAGGGCACCCGTTATTACCAGGTTGCCGGCGGTGGCGGCGGTTACGGCGATCCCAAGCAACGGGACCGCGAAAAACTGGCTGCCGAAGTGCGCGACGGATTGATTTCCGAAGATGCCGCCCGCGACGTCTACGGATTGGACGGCTGATCCATGGTAAATCTGAGTTTCGAACTGACCGAAGAGCAAACCGCCATCCATGAGATGTTCACCCGCTATGCGGACGAGCAAATCATCCCCAAAGCGGAAGAGATTGATGTCGCCCACGAATATCCCATGGCGGTGATCAAGGAACTGGCCGAATTGGGATTCGTCGGCATGCGCTATCCGGAAGAGGTGGGCGGGTCCAATCTGGATCTGGTAACCCTCTGTCTGGCAGTTGAGGAAATCTCCCGGGGTTCGGTATCGGTCGCCGGCTGCATCACCATGCAATCGCTGATGGGTACCAAGTTTCTGGAAATGCTGGGCAATGACGATATCCGCGAAAGGTTGTTCAAGCCGGCCCTGGCGGCGGAGAAAATCGGGGCCATTTGCATGACCGAACCGAACGCCGGTAGTGATCTGGGCAGTCTGGCCACTTCGGCCACCAAGGTTGACGGCGGCTACGTGCTCAACGGTCAAAAAATTTGGGTGACGGCGGCGCCGATCGCTGATTTCTTTACGGTCTTCGCCCGCGTCGGAGAGGAAAAACTTTTGACCATCTTCCTGGTGGAAAAGGATTTCGACGGCCTCAAGATCGGCCGCAATATTGATAAAATGGGCGTATGGGCCCTACCAACCTCCGAGCTCGCTTTGGATGAATGTTTCGTTCCCGACAGCCATCGGTTGAGCGAAGAAGAAGGCGACGGCGAAGAGCATCTGCGCAAGCTGTTATCCGAGGTGCGTATCGTGACCGGTGCGCTCGGCCTGGGTGTCGCTCGGGCGGCGCTGGACGAAGCCATCCGTTACGCCGGTGAGCGTCAACAGTTCGGTAAACCCATCAACCGGTTCCAGGCTATCCAGATGAAACTGGCCGAAATGGCCACCGACCTGGAGGCGGCGCGGCATCTTGTTTATCACGCCGCAAAACTGAAGGACCAAGACCAACCACATCGCAAAGAAGCCTCAATGGCCAAAATGTTCGCCACCGAAGCGGCGGCGACCATCTGCGAAAAAACGGCGCGCATTTTTGCCTCCTATGGCTATGCCATGGAGTATCCGGTGCAGCGCTTCTTAAGGGACGTACGCTTCATGCTGATTGGAGGCGGCACCAGTGACATTCTCAAACTGATTATTGCCAAGGAGCTTTCAACATGAGCAGTGATGCTGATCGTAAGATCAAAGTACTTGTCGGCAAACCGGGCCTGGACGGCCACGATGTAGGTGCCAAAATTGTCGTGCGCGCCCTGATGGATGCCGGATTTGACGTTGTCTATACGGGGCTCCGGAAAACGCCCAGCGAAATCATCGATCAGGCTATGGACGAAAACGTCGATGTCATCGGTCTTTCCAGCCTGGCCGGTTCGCATCTGCCGTTCTGCACCAAGCTCAAGGGCCTGATCGAACAATACGGTCTCAAGGACAAACTGTGGCTGATCGGGGGCTGTCTGCCCGCGCACGACCACCCAGAACTGAAGCGACTAGGACTCGACGGTATTTTCCCCAACGGCTCGAGGCTCGAGGATATCGTGGACTTCATCAATGGGAACGCCAATGTCAATGGGGGTAAGGAGAAAGCATCATGAGCAGCGAAGGATTGAAACCGGTCTTTAACGAGTCCGGTATTGAAATTAAACCCCTTTATACCGAGCAGGATGTGGAGGATAGCGGCGGCTTCGATTTTATCGGTGATCCGGGTGAATATCCGTTTACCCGCGGCATTCACCCGGAAATGTACCGTAAGCGGCCCTTTACCATGCGCCAGTATTCCGGTTTCGGTAATCCGGTAGATACCAATAAACGGTTTAAATTCCTCATCGATACGGGCAACACCGGTTTGAATGTCGCCTTCGATTTGGCGACGCAGACCGGACTCGATACAGATAATTTGCTGGCCGAGGGCGAAGCGGGCCGTGTCGGCATGGCGGTGGATACCTTGCGCGATATGGAAATCGCCTTTGACGGTATCGACCTTGAGCAGATTACCGTTTCCCTGACGATCAACGGCTCGGCTGCCATCCTCATCGCCATGTATCTGGCAATGGCCGAAAATCGAGGCTACGACCTCACCAAGCTCCGGGGCACCGCCCAGAACGATATTCTGAAAGAGTTCATTGGCCGCGGCACTTGGATTTTCCCGGTTGACGCGTCGGTCAAGCTGGTAGGCGACACCATCGAATACTGCGCCGAACACGCGCCTAAATATTCGCCGGTGAGCGTTTGCGGCTACCATATCCGCGAATCCGGCGCCAACCCCGCGGAGGAAATGGCTTATGCGTTCTGTATCGCCAAGGCTTATGCCCACGAAGTGATGAAGCGGGGCCTTGATGTGGACGAGTTTGCCGGACGACTATCTTACAATATTAACTGTTACGGAAATCTGTTCGAGCAAGTCGCCAAATATCGGGCCGGCCGCAGCCTCTGGGCCAAGATCGTCAAGGAGGATTTGGGCGCCAAGAATCCCAAATCCATGTGGTTCCGGACCATCGCCGGCGGCGGTGGCGCTGGTCTTACGATCGAACAGCCCGAGCTCAATATCGTGCGGGCCGCATACTATGCCTTGATCGGCGCGCTTTCCGGTGCGCAGACGATGGCGCTTTGTTCCTATGACGAGGCGTACACCATCCCGACAGAATATTCCGCCCGTATTTCCTTGCGTACCATGCAGATGCTGACCCACGAAATGGGTATTTGCGAAACAGTCGATCCCATGGCCGGGTCCTATTACATGGAAACGCTTACCAACGAAATGCGCACCAAAATGGAAGAAATCATGGCGGAAGTTGACGCAGAAGGTGGTATAATCGAAATGGTAAAAGATGGTCGCATCCAGGCCAAAGTGTCGGAACAGGCCTATGAGATGCAACGGAACATCGATTCAGGCGAGTTCCCCAAGGTCGGTGTGAACTGCTTCCGCATCGACGAGGAAGAGGAGCGTAAGGTCGAGTTCCATCCTTACAACGTCAAGGATGCCGAACTTCAG
>CAZNLR010000011.1:0-104841 GCA_964574215.1 uncultured Rhodospirillaceae bacterium
GATCTACACGCGGACGCCGTGGTACACGCCACAGCCTTTTAAAGTCGATATCGATCTGGAACTGCCGAACGAGGAAATCGAACGGATCACGGAGGATATGTGCCGGGCCGCGCCGGGGTTTATGTCGAGGGATGACCGGGAAGCGAAAGTCGCCGCCCTGATACGGGAACAAGAAGACTCCCGTCGGCCCGCCGGTTAAATGTTTCCCATCGAATTTCTGTATCGAACAGCCCGCTGGCAGCCGGAAGCCGTTGCGGTTGATGCCGGTCGGACATGTTTAAGTTACGCCGATCTGGTTTCATCGGCGCTTGCCTTGGGAGCCGGATTTCAAAGCGTTGCCCGGAACGATCGATTGAAAGTCGGGCTCTGTGGATTCAATACGCTGCCTCAGTTGCTGTCCTATTTCGCCATCCATGCCGCCGGCGGTGTCATGGTGCCCCTCAATCCCCGAAATTCGAAGCAGGATATCGAACGCCAGATTGAACTGACAGAACCCGACCTGATTGTTGTAGATGAAAATTGTCTACCCTTACTGGCTGATGTAAGCGGACCGGCGATCATTATGGGGGAGGGAGGTGAGCCCGGCGACGCAATGACGGTCCGAGGGCTGATGAGTGTTCAAGCCGGTAAAAAACCGGATTGGCCCGATGTTCATGTGGAAGACATCAATGCGATCAAATTCACCGGCGGCTCTTCCGGTGCGCCGAAGGGAGTGATGCAGACCTTTAGAGTGCTCAATGCCGTCGTCTTGAGTATTTTAATGACTTACGACTTCAAATTATCGGAGAATTTCCTTTGCGCCGCACCGTTGACCCATGGATCCGGCTCGTTTCTCTTTCCCACTCTTTATCGGGGAGGACAAATTACTCTTTTGGAGCAGCCCAGCGGCCCGGCTATGTTCGACGCCCTGGCCGTTGGCGGTGCGACCTCGACCTGGCTGCCGCCAACGGTCGCCTACGCGATAATGGATGCTGCCGGCGACGGCACGCCGGATTTTGCCGATCTCAACATGGTCATTTATGGCGGTGCGCCCATGCCGGAGGAAAAGCTTCGCCAGATGCGGAGCCTGTTCAAAGGATGCATTGGCACCGATTACGGTCAGACCGAAGTGTCCACGATCGTCACCGGGATGGGGCCGGACGAAATGGCTTTTGATGAAAATCTGCTGTCGGCCGGGCGAACCACTCCCCTGACCGGCACCGCAATCATAGATGATAAGGGCAAGCACCTGCCGCCGGGTGAAATGGGCGAAATCATCGTCAGCGGTGATTTGTTGATGAAAGGGTATTACAAAATGCCCGAGGAAACCGCCAAAACCATCAAGGACGGATGGCTCTATACAGGCGATATCGGCTACTTCGACGATCGGGGATATTTGTTTATCAAGGATCGGCTGCGGGACGTGGTCATATCGGGCGGGTTTAACGTCTATCCGTCCGATGTGGAAAGCGGCCTCTGCGAGCATCCGGATATTTATGAATGCGTGGTCTTCGGCATCCCCGACGCCAAATGGGGTGAGCGGGTCGAAGCGGCCGTGCAACTTCGAGCGGATGCTGCCGCCACGTCCTCGGATATTATCGGGTTCGCCAAAGACAGGCTGGGGTCCACCAAGGCGCCCAAAGAAGTACATATTCTGGACGACCTGCCGCGCAGTCCCGTGGGCAAGGTACAGCGGCGGGAGGTCAAAGCCATGTTCACCGCGCCGGAAGAGGCGGAATAGCCTACCCGATATGTGATGTTCGCATGTTGGTCGACACGTGCTAAAACTTAAAGGGTTGTAGGGGGAGCATTCAAAAATGAGCCGTGGCAGAAAAATTGTCGGTCTGGTTATCCTGTTGCTGGTGCTGATGATGGCGGCGGTTGGGGTGTCCGTGAAGCTGATCGTCAATGTCGCCAAGGAGGTGGAGAATGTAGCCGGTAAGCAGCTTCCCATCGCCGACCATGTTTCCCGCATATCCGAGATTGCCTTGCAGCAAAGAATTGCCGTGCAGAAATTATCCGGGTTGGCGGCGGACCGTGAAACCAATGAGCGGCGTATCAATGAAATGCGCAAGCGGTTCGACGCTCTTGGTCAGCAGGCGGTGATGAGATTCTCCATCATTCACAAGGAAATTAATGTGGGCGGAAAGCCGATATTGCCGGCGTTGCACAAAAATCTGGCGATCTCTGAAAACCTCTATCTAAAGTACAACAATGACGCCCAACTGCTGGCGGCGACATTGGAAGCGGGCGATAGGGAGTCGTTCCGCGCCCTGCTGCCGGAACTAGACAGTAGCCTTAATAATCTGGCGCTGGAAATCGAAGACTTCCGGCGCAATATGGCGAAGGTGGCAGAAAAATCCCTGGCCGTGTCCGCCGAAAGGAGAAAGCGGGCCTGGACCGCCAATACCGTTCTCATGGCACTGGCGGTGATCCTCGGATTGGGTCTGGCCACTTTAATTGTCCGCCGGATTTCATGAGTTGGCATTCCATCATTTGTTCATATCTGAAATTTAGTTACCAAATTCGCATATAGCTTTTCAATTTTGAAATAATAATTTCCAGTCGCAATGGAAAAACTGCGGAATTCCGCCAAAATTACCGTTGGCACGGGATATGCTTATAAGTGAATTAAATTGACGCGCCTTCGGCGAAAATGGTGAAATCACTTAAGAAAAAAATCTTCAAGGCGCGTTAAGGGAGAGAACATGAAGAAACTCATTGTCGGTATGACGGGGGCGACCGGATCTATTTTAGGCGTCCGGCTATTGGAAGTTTTAAAAGATACGGACGTGGAAACCCATCTGGTGGTCAGTAAATGGGCCCACCAGACCCTGGAACACGAAACCGATTATACCCTGGATGGTCTCAAAGATCTGGCCGACGCCCATTATGGGTCCGGCGATATGGGGGCGGCCATCTCTTCCGGTTCCTTCCGCACCGCCGGCATGGCCATCGTACCCTGTTCCATGCGGAGCGTAGCCGCCATTGCCCAGGGTGCCGGCGATCATTTGGTTCATCGGGCGGCGGACGTGGTGCTCAAGGAGAACCGCAAGCTTATACTGGTCGCCCGGGAAACACCGCTCAGCACCATACATCTGGAAAATTTACTGAAACTTTCCCACATGGGCGTGACCATCCTGCCGCCCATGCCGGCCTTCTACAACCATCCCAAATCCCTGGATGACATCGTTAATCATACGGTGATGCGGATTCTCGACCAATTTGATATTGAAACGGACATCGTCAAAAGATGGACCGGCGATATGAAAAACCGGGAACCCAAAGCCGTACCCCTTAAATAATATTATTATCATCGGAGAGAGATAAAAATGGATAAGAACGTCAGTGCATCAACCAAATCGGTAACCAGCCTGCGGGAAGCCGTTGACTGGTTGCGCGCCGAGGGTGACCTTATCGAAACCGATAAGGAAGTGAACCCCGATCTGGAAATCACCGGCTTGCAAAAGCATCTGGACGGTGGTCCGCCGATCCTGTTCGATAACGTTAAGGGCAAGCCACACGCTCGGGCCATCACCAATCTGTTCTCCAACTACGGCATTATTGAAAAAATGTTCGGTTGGGACGGGCCGACGGACCGGACCAAGAAACTGGCCCATGCCCTGACCCATCCGATAGCACCGGTGGAAATTTCCCAGGACGAAGCGCCGGTCCACGAGCACGTCATCACCGACGATCTTGACGTCAACAAATGGATCACGGCCATCCGTCATACCCACCTGGAGCCTGAATTGACCATCGGGTCGGGAATTTCCTGCGTCATTGGCGACTATTTTGATGGCGGCACACATATTGGCTACAACCGGATGAATTTCCGCTGGGGTAATGTGGGCACCTTCCAGATTTCACCGGGCTCGCACATGTGGCAAATCCAGACCGCTCACTATAACGACGACGAGCCCATTCCCTTGACCATGTGCTTCGGCGTTCCGCCCGCATGTACGCTGGCGGCCGGCGGTGGCTTCGACTATGCCATCCTGCCCAAGGGGTGCGACGAAATCGGCATCGCCGGTGCGGCCCAGGGCAGCCCCATCCGCATCGTCAAATGCCAGACCATCGACGCCTATACCCTGGCCGATGCGGAATATGTGCTGGAAGGCTATCTGCATCCTCGGGACAAGCGCTACGAAACGGCGGAAGCCGAGGA
Organism: uncultured Rhodospirillaceae bacterium; assembly: GCA_964574215.1. Classification (GTDB taxonomy): domain Bacteria; phylum Pseudomonadota; class Alphaproteobacteria; order Rhodospirillales; family UBA2165. Next base: position 4,148 of record CAZNLR010000011.1, read on the forward strand.
GAAAGGCGTGCAGGGTAAAACCTTCTTCCACCCGGAATGGGCCGGCTATATGGGCAAGGCCTACAAAGCGCCGACCTTCCACGTAACCGCCATCACCATGCGGAAACCGGAAGACAAGCCGATTATCTTCCCGTTGGGGGTTCACACATCCGACGATGCCAATATCGATACCACGGTCCGGGAATCGGCCATCTTCGAGCTGTGCGACCGGTTGCAACCGGGCATCATTCAGGATGTCGCTATTCCGTACTGCATGACGGACTGGGGCGGCTGCATCATTCAAGTTAAAAAGCGCAACAAGATCGAAGAAGGTTGGCAGCGTAACTTCCTGACCGCCATCCTGGCTTGTTCCCAAGGCATGCGGCTGGCCATCGCCGTAAGTGAGGACGTCGATATCTACGATATGGACGATATCATGTGGAACCTGACCACCCGTGTGAATCCACAGGTGGATATTCTCAATCCGCACCCGGGCGGTATCGGCCAGACTTTTATGCCGGCGGAACGCATGACCGCAGGCAGCGCGGCCTGGACGGCGTCCAATACCAAGTTTGAAGGCGGTATGGGCATCGATGCCACCGTGCCCTTCGGCTACGAGCAGGATTTTCATCGTCCTGTCTACCCGGTGGACCGGGTCGAACCGGAAAACTTCCTGGACGACGAACAGATAGCCAAGGCCAAAAGCTACATGCAGGGCTGGGTGCATTCGTTGGCCAAGACCGGCCGGTAAATCAACCTAACGCCAGGTAGCAATTATTGCGCTACCTGGCGGAAACGGCGCATTTCAGATGGATGCACGCGCAATTTCAAACAATCGAATTTCCGATTGGCTGGTGAACAACAGCCGGAACCATCCGGACAAGGTTTTCATTCACAGCATCAATCAGGAAAAATCGATTACCTATGGCGAAGCTTATGATTGCTGTTGCCGTATCGGTTCGTATTTGAATGAACTGGGACTAGTCGCCAACGACCGTGTCGCACTGCTCTCCAACAATTCCCTCGAACATCTCATGGGCTATTTCGGGGTCATGGCCTATGGCGCCACCATCTGCACCATTCATGTGGAAATGAACGCGTTGTACTTGGATGATATTCTACGGCAAATATCTCCCAAGCTGGTGCTTTTCGAGGATAATGCTGACCTTGATCTTTCTTCGGCGCCCGTTGAGGCGGACGTCTTGCCCCTTGGCAGTTGGCAGGCAAAAGGAAGCGAAGGCGGGGGTTTTTTCGGTCAACTCGCCGAAACGGATGATCAATCAGGGCTGAGGCCCGTCAACGGGCCTGACGATATTGCCGAAATTTTCTACACGTCAGGAACAACGTCCGCGCCCAAGGGCGTTATGTGCAGCTTCGATCAACTGTGTGAAAACACGGACAGCATCATGGACGGTTTTGCCATTACCGGCGAAGATCGTATTCTCGACTACCGGTCGTTCAATTGGCTATCGGCGCAGATACTGAGCGCCACCGGCCCCCTAAGCCGCGGCGCAACGATCCTGCTGGGCCGGAAGTTTTCAGCTAGCAAACTCTTCGATTGGATCAGGGAGTTCAAGGCGACAATTGCCACCGGCAACCCGACAATTATCAATATGCTGATTAACCGGCCGGCCGACGTGAGCGCCGCGGACATCCCGCACTTTCGCTACATTACGTCCAGTTCGGCGCCGCTACTGGTCCGGGACTGGGAAAAATTCGAAGAGATGTACGGACTATCTATTGCCCAGGGATTTGGCGCCAGCGAAGCCGGCTGGCTTGCCGCCAGCAACGAAAAAACCCGGCGGAAAGGGTCTGTGGGTAAGCCGCTGCCCTACCATCAAATTAGAATTGTCGATGATCAGGGGAATGGCTTACCGTCCAACGAAACCGGACGCATAGAACTGGGCCGCGATCCGGCGACCGCCTATCGATATATCGACAACAACCAGCCCGCTCAATTAGCGGAAAACGGATTTATCCAAACCGGCGATGTCGGGCATTTGGACGAAGAAGGATTCCTGTTCGTCACCGGGCGCGAAAAGGACCTGATTATCCGGGGCGGCGTCAATATTTCCCCCGTTGAAATTGAAAACGTCGTTTCTGAACTTGCCGAGGTCAGCCAAGCCGCGGCCATCGGCGTGGCGGACAAAATCTACGGTGAAGAAATCGTTCTCTTTGTTGTTCCGGCGAGCGGCAGCAGTATCGATATCGAAACCGTACGCCGCCATTGCCAAAGCAAGCTAAATAAAGCCAAAATACCAAAATACATAGAAATCATAGGAGATCTGCCGAAAACGGATCGTGGAAAAATGGATCGGAAGAGCCTGCAAGAGCTCTGGTCCGGCGGTTCGGGCCAAACAAGTTAAACTAGTCTGAAATCAAAAATATCAACTTGGAGGTTAATTATGGGACGTAATTCAACAGTTTTAAGTGTCATCGCCGCAGGCGTTTTGGTTGCCGTATCGGCAGTTCCGGCGCAGGCTCAAAAGTATAATTTGACCCTCAGTGGGGCCAGCCCAGGCGGTCTGTGGTCGCGCATCGGCGGCGGCGTAGATGCAGCCATTGCCAAAGCCTATCCCGGCTCGACCGTAAGCTATCAGACATCTTCGGGAGGTCTGGCCAACGTGCCGTTGGTTTCACGTGATAAAGTGCCAATGGGGCTGGCAACGGACGGTGAGTTGAATGCTATCGTCAAAGGTTACCAAGGCAGAAAAGGCATCAGCAATGTGCGCGTGTTATTCCGGGTCTATACGCCGGCTTCACGCTTTCAACAAAGCTTTTTTGCAGTGGCCGGATCTTTTGCCGGTAAGCACGGCATCAAATCATTTGCCGATATTGTTAATAAGAAACTGCCGATCCGGATTGCTATAAATCGGCGCGGAAATTTTGATGCTGATGTAGGTGAAGCAGCCCTGAATTTATTGGGCGCCTCCAAGGCGAATATTAAATCCTGGGGCGGCCAAGTTGTTCATGCCGCATCCAAAGAAATCGTTTCTTTGATATCGGATCGCCGCCTTGATGTGGTGAATTTCGGTATTTCTTATAATCACCCCCGCGTTCGAGAAATAGCCAAAGCTGCCTCACCGGTATTGCTGAGCTATGGCGAAGAAAATGCCGCTAAAATTGCGAAACAATTTGGCGGTGAAGTTTGCCGGGTTAAACCAGGTGAATATAAATGGACGCCGAACGGTGCAGTATCCGTTTGTATGGGTGCGGTTATCGTCGCCAATGCAAATATGGATGCCAAGCTTGCCTACAACATCACCAAAGCCATGGTTGAGCAGATCGAGACCTTCAAAAATAAATCTCACCGTCTGATCAAAAAGACGGCAACCACAGCGGTTTTGGCCCAGGCGAGTAATGCACCGCATCATCCAGGCTCGCTTAAATACTTTAAAGAAAAAGGTTTGAAGTAGCCTGTCAAATATATCTCAGCAGTAAGGCGTGCGGCTTTTTGCCGCATGTCTTTTCTGTTGGCAAATAGACATGAATTTAGCCGAACTAGTATCTTTAAAGACATGGTTCTCTGTGGGTGCCCGCCGCCGCCCGCAAGGAATCTATGAATGGATTTTTACGCCTTTCGCCGTGGCAGTGGGCGCCTATGTCATTGTTGCCGCGACGATCGTCATTATCGCACCCTGGACATTGACCGTTTTGTTTTTTTCCGGCGTGGGCGCCTTAGCATTTCTGACTACCGGTGCATTTGAAGATTCAAAAATCGAAAAACCGTCGATTGTCGATATGGGTTTGGCTTTGGCGTGTATAGCGGTTGGTGTTTATTTTTCCATTCAGGCATCGACGATTTTAAATCGTATTGTTCTCTTAGATGAATTGACTCAACTAGACGTCATATTCGGTACTCTGGTTTTTATCATTACGCTCGAGATCACGCGGCGAACCACCGGGCTCGGCTTGACGGCTCTGGTATTAATTTTCGCCGCCTATAATTTGTGGGGCCATAATTTAAGTGGTGTTCTCCAACACGGTAAAATCGATTATCTGCATTTTATCGAAATTACGGTCTTCACTACAGATGGCATATTTGGTTTGCCGCTACGCGTAGCAGCGACTTATGCCTTCATGTTCGTGATGTTTGGCACGATCCTTCATGCTTGCGGTGGCGGCGACTTCTTCTTTAATTTTGCCGCCGCCATTAGTGGCAAACGGCCAGGCGGTCCTGCAAAAGTCGCGGTAATTTCATCCGGTATGTACGGCATGCTGTCGGGCAGTCCGACCTCCGACGTGGTGACAACCGGTTCAATCACCATTCCCATTATGAAGCGTCTCGGCTACCGGGGGGCTCATGCGGGCGCCATTGAGGTGGCGGCATCGACGGGGGGCAGCCTGGTGCCGCCGGTACTAGGCACTGCTGCATTTTTGATGGTCGATTTTGCCGGCGTCGAATATCGCCAGATTGCGATTGCCGCCTTTTTGCCGGCCATCCTTTATTATGTCTCCATTTATGCACAAGTTCACTATTCTTCTCTGCGTTTAGGATTTGGACGCTTGGACGAAAGCCTCATTCCTTCCATGCGAGAGACCATGAAAGGCGGTGGCTTGTTCATCGTACCATTGGCTATTTTAACCGGGGCGCTCTTGATGGGTTTTACGCCGACCATGGTTGGGATCATGGGAACGGTGGCAGTATTTGCAGTGTCCTTATTTAAGGCGAGTTCTAGGATCGGGCCAATTGCTCTGGCAAAAGTCCTCAGTGAAACCTGCTATCGTATGGTGCCGGTTGCAGGGGCCTGTGCCGCAGCTGGTCTGATTATGGGCGGCATCACGATGACCGGTCTGGTTGGCAAAATCTCTCATTTGGTAAATTTGATTACCGACTCGCAGACGTTTTTAACCTTACTGGTGACTGCAGCTGTAACGGTTGTCTTGGGCCTCGGTATGCCCACACCTGCGGCCTACATCATTGCCGCTTCGCTTATGTCGCCGATCCTGACCGAGATTGGTGTGCCCGTCCTAACCGCCAATATGTTTGTGCTCTATTATGCCGTCATGTCGGCCATCACTCCGCCGGTAGCGGTGGCGGCCTATGCGGCCTCCTCAATCGCCGAAGACAATCCGCTGTTAATTGCAGTGATGGCGGTTAAGTTTGCCCTGGCTGCCTTTATCGTGCCGTTTGCTTTTGTCTATGGCCCTGAACTATTGATGATTGGTCCGTGGCATGTGGTCGCCGTTTCACTCATTACGGCAATCATCGGCTTGATACTTATAGCGGCGGCACTTGAATCATATTTTCAGGGCCATCTGGCGCTTTGGGAGCGCCTCCTGCTCGGCCTCGCTGGCTTTGGCTTGGTGGTGCCGAATTTGTACACCAGTGCCGTGGCCGTGATCCTTTTTGCTCTTTATTTCGTGCCGCGTCATATCCGAAAAAAATCCAAAGTTTGATTGGTAACCGTAAATCTTAGACGGCTGCGAATATGTCCTCCGCCGAAAATTGTTTCTTGGCTAGGCCCTGCTCGTAGGAATAACGACACATGGTGTCGATCACCGTGCGGTTGCTCTCGACCCCGTAGGTCCAATAGTCGTCGCCCATGATACTTTTGGTTTCCTTCATATGATCCACTAGCCAGGGCAGCATGACGTAGAAATAGGCCACTTGGTTGAGCTCCTGAACGGCATGCTGGCGGGCTTGCTCGAACGCTTGGAACAGATTTCCGGCAAGGTCGGGATGTTTCTTCAGCAGCTCGTTTTTGATCCCCACCAAATGCATGATGGGAAAAATGCCCGTTTTCTTGAAATAGGCCTGTTCGGCTTTCTTGGTGTCGGCAAACAGGCGGGCGATGCCGGGATCGCCTTCGGTAAAAGCCTTGGGCGCGCGGGGCGCGATAATGGCGTCGATCTCGCCCCGCTGCATAAGACCCCACAGGGTTTCTTCCATGCCCATAAATTTCAGACTAAATTGGGGCGGCAGTTCCGCCGGGACTTTTTCCTCTCGGCCTTTTTCATCGATATCGCAGGACAGCCATTCGATATCTTCCGGGCGGACACCGTATTCGTCCGATAGGATGCCCCGCGCCCATACGTTGGCGGTCAACTGATACTCCGGTACGCCGATGGTTCGCCCCTGTAAATCTTCCGGCCTCTCGATACCGGCGCCCGTTCGAATGTAGATGGCCGAGTGCCGGAACGCCCTGGAGGCGAACACCGGAATGGCGGTATAGGCATTTTCGTCCCGGGAGAGCTGCAGCAAATAGGTGCTGAAGGATAATTCGGAAATATCAAACTCGTGATTGACCATGCCTCGCAGAAAAGCCTCCTCCGGCGGCATGATATCCCAATCCAGATCGAATCCCTCAAGAGTGATTTTTGAAGCAATCAGCGGCCACGTCCTGTCATAGGCCCCGCATCCGACTGTCAGTTTAACCATGATAAAATACCGAGCCTTTTTTGTTGTGAATTTCCGATTGCGGTCATAAAGTTAGATTTCTAATTATTAAATGTAAATGCGAAATTTGATGAACCGAATGACCGAAATCCCGATCAAAATAGCCAGTGGAGATTACGACAGGATACAAGGTGTGAAAACCGGCGAGACGCCCATTGAAGGTTGCCGGGTGGAATATCTCAACTTTGCGCCGCCGGAAACTTTTAGGCGGCTCTTTGATGATCAGGAATTCGATGTTTCAGAAATGTCGTTCAGCACTTATTTGATGGCGCGGATGCGGGGCGATTGGCCCTATACTGCGGTGCCGGTTTTTCTCTCCCGCGTGTTTCCCCATTGCTCTATCTACATCCGCACCGACCGGGGCATTGATAAGCCCGAGGATTTGGCAGGACGGATTATCGGCATTCCCAACTTTCATTTCACCCGCGGCCTCTGTGTGCGGGGCATGTTATCCGACGAATACGGGTTGGACTTGAAATCTATCCAGTGGCGCACCGGTGGGATTGATACGCCGGGTGGGCTGACCTATCGGCAGATGCCGGCACCGGACGGTTACGATGTTCAATCCGTTGACCAGGATAGTTGCCTGGGAAACATGTTGGTCAACGGGGAGATCGACGCCATCATCACCTACCGCGACCCTCAGGTTTATACCGACCAGGCGCCAGAAATCGGCCGCTTGTTTCCCAACTTCAAAGATGCGGAGCAGGATTATTTTAAGAAAACGGGTATTTTTCCCATTATGCATGTGGTGGGAATTCGAGATAGTCTGATCGATGCCCATCCTTGGCTCGCCGCCAACGTGGTTGCGGCTTTTGAGAAATCGAAAGCGCTATGTCTGCCGCGCCTAATCGATTTGGATGCCTTGAATTTTACGCTGCCCTGGCTGGTCGCCGAGGCGGAAGAAACGGTTGCCCTCATGGGTGAGGATTTCTGGCCCTACGGATTGGCGAAAAACGAAAATACCTTAAAGACGCAAATCCGCTGGTCCCATGAGCAAGGGATTATCGATCGCCTTCCCGGCCTGGAGGAATTGTTCATTGATCCTTGAGATGGAATTGACCTGCCGGACGGTTTGTTTATAATGCTTTTCATATTTGAAAAGGTTTATCGATGGAAAAATCATCTATCAATCTTGAAATGATTTATCAGGCTCTACCGTTCGTCGCGCGAACCACGGGTGGTGTCGCCAAGGTGACGGATCAATCGGGTCTTTGCCTGTATGCGGTCGGCCCAGACGGCGACCGGCGGGAAAATATTGAAGGCACCGTTAGCGAACTCTGCCGGTCGGCGGCCAAAGAGCAAAAGCCCCAGGGGCGCGGTGAAGGGCAGATTAGGCGGGAAACGTTCGCAGTTCCCTTGGGCGACTATGTGTTAGCGGCATCCAATGAACAAAGGGCCGACCGGCAAAGTCAACTGCTGGATACTTTGACGGAAACTCTGCCGCTCATTGCCGCCGTCGCTGAAGGTGAAGCTATCCTTTTCGATCAGGCCGGCCGGCGGATACTGACCGCCGATCCGAAAAAACCGTCTCCGGAAAAAGGTGACGAGAGCATTTCCGATAAATGTCAGGAAGTAATGCAGTCGGGCCGCCCTAACATCGGCAAGTCGCGGACCGATCCCGAAGCGACAGCGGTTCGTATCCCTATCTGCTCCGCCTTTGGTTTCGGTTTCAATAATGTGGACTCCGTCCGAAAAAGGCGCAAGCTGCTGGATCAGGTCCGGCGAAACCGGTCGGCAAAATATACCTGGGACGATATCGTTTCCAAGGGACCCCGCCTTAAAGAAGCCCTGTCTCAAGCGGAGCGGGCTGCGGACAATTCGAGCTCGGTTGTCATCTTGGGTGAGAGCGGCACGGGCAAGGAGCTATTCGCCCAGGCCATTCACAATGCTTCCCGCCGGGCTGACCAACCCTTCATCGCCATCAATTGTGCCGCCTTGCCGGAAAATTTGGTTGAAAGCACATTTTTCGGCTATGCCGACGGCGCCTTTACGGGGGCTCGTAAAAACGGTCAGGCGGGGTTGTTTGAAGAAGCCGACGGCGGCACATTGCTGCTGGACGAAATCAGTGAAATGCCCCTGGAATTGCAGGCCAAATTGTTACGCGTCCTGCAGGAAGGGGAAATATCCCGTATTGGGTCCAGCAAATCCATCGCCGTGGATGTGAGAATCATCTGTACCTGCAACCGTGATCTGGCGGCTTGTGTGGAGGAGGGAGATTTTCGGGCCGATTTGTTTTACCGGTTGAATGTTATCGATATTACCCTGCCGCCACTGCGCGACGGCAAGGGAGATATCCCGTCACTGGTCAGTAACTTCCTTCTCAACATTGCCGTTCGAGAAGACATTTCATCGCAGGAAGTGACCGAAGATACTATGGATTTATTGCTGACCTACGATTGGCCGGGCAATGTGCGTGAATTAAACAACGTGCTGGAGCGGGCCGTCAGCCTGGCCGATCAGGACAAAATCAAACCTATCCATCTGCCGCCCGGGGTTCGAGGTAACGCCTTTACCTCGAACAGAGCCGAAGCAAATATGTCATCTCCTGACGCCGTATCGGCAAACAATCTTAAATCCAGTCTGGCAGACGCCGAGTTCGAGTTAATCCATCAAACGTTGGCGCGGCACAATGGCAACCGGACCCGGACGGCGAAAGAACTGGGTATCAGCGTAACCACTTTGTGGCGGCGTCTTCAGCGCTCGGAAAAAATCTCTTCCGTGTAAAAAGAAACAGTGGAAAAAATTTCTAAACAGGGGGAAGCATGTCAAATTTGAAGCAGGTGATTGATGAACTAGTGACCGCCAATCATGTATTGGCTAACGAAAATGTGGTTGATGCGTTCGGCCATGTCAGCATCCGCAATCCGGAAAACCCCAATCATTATTTTATTTCCCGGTCCCGCAGCCCCCATTTGGTGACGCCGGATGACATTATGGAATTCGATTTGGAAGGTAATTCGGTGGACGGATCCGAATTACGGCCCTATGCGGAGCGCCACATTCACGGCGCCATCATGGAATCCCGTCCGGAAATCAACTCGGTGGTGCACAATCATTCCTATTCGGTCATCCCGTTCGGCCTGACTGGGGTCAAGCTCCGGCCGGCCATCCATGTCGGGTCAGGTATCGGTGAGGATATCGGCGTTTGGGATATACATGACAATTTCGGCGATACGGATTTGCTGGTCAAAAATATGGATCATGGGCGCGACCTGGCAAAATTTTTGGGGCAATCCACCGTCGTTTTGATGCGTGGCCACGGCTGCACCGTGGCCGGCCGCAGGCTGAAAGACGCCGTTCTGACCGCTATCTATCTTCAGGTGTCGGCATCGATCCAGTTACAGGCCATGCAATTGGGCGACATCAAGTTTTTGTCCTCCGGCGAGGTGGAAAAATGTCAGGACATGTTTTTCAGCGACTTGTCCCAGGACCGTGCGTGGGAACATTATGTCAGGCGGGCGGAAGCCGACCGTTGAATGGTTGGCGGCTACCGTGTGAGCGGTATAGAATAAAAGCGATCTGTGGGGGAAAAATAGTGAATAAGGGAACATACCATGCAGACCAAGGAATTTACCGAAAAGGTGCAACCCCACGGCGTGTTGCCATTGTGGGAGTTTTTTAACGACATCGTTTTCGTTGAGCCGAAACCGGCGGTTTCACCAAAACTCTGGCGCTATCAGGAAATCAGGCCCTTCATAATTGAAGCCGGCGATGTCATTTCCACGGAAGACGCCGAACGGCGGGTCTTGATTTTGGAGAACACGCCCGATCATGGAATCACCCATACTCTCTATGCCGGTATTCAAACGGTGTTTCCGGGAGAAGTCGCCCGTTGCCACCGTCACACCCAGGCGGCCATCCGATTTATTATAGAAGGCGGCGACGCTTATACGGCGGTGGACGGTGAAAAGCTTTACATGGAGAGAGGCGATCTGATTATGACGCCTAGTTGGACGTGGCATGATCACAATAATCTTTCCGACAAACCCATCATCTGGCTCGATTGTCTCGATCTTCCCATGGCGAATTACCTGGGCGCCACGTTTGCGGAATTTTATCCCGAGCCCAATCAGCCGATCGACGTGGAAGACGACACATCCAATCCCTATAGCGCCGGCATGCGGCCGTTATCCGATGACGCCGAGTCGCCCCATTCGCCCATTTACAAATATCCCTATGGCCAGAGTCGCGAAGCCTTGGAGCGCATGCGCGGTCAGGGCGACCCCGATCCTTGGGACGGCTACAAGTTGATGTACAGCCATCCTCAAAACGGCGGGCATGTCATGAAGACCATGGCGACATTCCTCCAGCTGTTGCCGGCCGGATTCGAGAGCAAGCCCCTACAGGCAAGCGATTCACGGGTTTATTTTGTCGTCGAAGGTGAAGGCAAAACGGTCATCGGTGACAAAACCTTCGAGTGGACGGAAAGCGACGTGTTCGTCGTGCCCAATTGGATGCCGCATCGTCATGCAGCCGGACCGGAATCGGTTTTATACAGCTTTACTGACGAGGCAGCGCTGAAAAATTTGAATCTTTGGCGGGAAAGCCGGCTCGGACAATAAGTTAGGACAATATGGTGGGACAATAAGAAATGAAAATATGCCGCTACGACGACGACAGGTTGGGACTAGTCACCGGCGATGATATTCGCGATGTATCCGGCGCTTTGACGGTGCTGCCGGCGGTACATTGGCCCGTGCCGTTGGGCGATTTGCTGATCCAAAACCTTGATGCGGTCATGGCGGAAGCGGAAAAGCTGGCGGCGGACGCGCCGATGAAAGCGATTACGGACGTTCATCTGAAAAGCCCCGTCGCCAATCCCAGCAAGGTCATCGGTGCACCCATCAATTATCAAAAACATATCGATGAATCGAAAATCGACGACGGCATCGTTTCCCAGCGCAAAATCAGCCACATTTCCGATTGGGGACTGTTCATCAAAGCCAACACCTGTCTGGTCGGCGCCGGTGACGGGGTTGCCCTGCGGTTTGTCGAAGCCCGCAACGACCATGAAGTAGAACTGGCCGTTATTATCGGCAAAGAGTGTAACGGAGTATCGGAAGCGGAGGCTCTCAGCCATGTGGCCGGTTACGCCATCGGTCTCGACATGACGACAAGGGGCAAAGAGCTCCAGAGCTTTCGGAAATCAACGGACAGTTATGGAGTCCTCGGACCCTGGCTGGTAACGGCTGATAAAATTGACGATCCGGGCAATCTGGATCTTCAGATTTCAGTCAACGGGGAAATACGCCAAAAATCAAATACGCGGGAACTGGTTTACGATGTGGCCAAGCTGATCGAATATGCGTCGGAACGATATACGCTGCTGCCGGGAGATATCATCATGACGGGTACGCCGGACGGCGTCGGACCGGTGGAACCCGGGGACGTTATGACGGCGGAAATCGAAAAAATCGGCCGCATGGAAGTTGCCGTCAGGTCCGCGTAATATTCCAACCGGCCTCCTTCCCGATGATTGACAGGGGTCAATCAAATTTTCCTTGAAATCTGTTAAGGTCCGGTATGGTTGCGATAAAGAATGTTGGAATTCTTAACTTGCGCCTTTCCCCTTTGATGATCGGTGTATGGCTCGTTGTCGCACCGCTGACTAATCCTGTCGCCGCCGCCGAAATCGACTACATCCTGAGCATCTGTTCCGGCTGTCACGGCCTGGCTGGCATATCTCAAAAGAAATTGACGCCGAACCTTGCGGGTCAGCGGGCCAAGTATATTCAAAAACAGTTACAGGATTTTCGAGTTTCCGCACGAAGGGGCAATTCCAAGGGTGAACAACTAACCGATATCGGTGGCAGGCGTAGGCATCCGATCATGTCCACCATGGCGGCCAGGCTATCCGATGAGCAAATCGAAGCGCTTTCCACCTATTATGACGATCTGCCCTGCCGCATCCCGGACAAACTGGAGAACGCCCCGTCCACGCCGAAAGTCTCAACCTGTCTGGCCTGCCATGGCGAAAACGGGATTCCCCATAAACCCTGGGTTCCGCGCATATCGAGCCAGAATAAAATTTATCTGATTAATCAAATATATATTTTGCAGATCGCGGCCGCGGGGCGGCAATCGGTGGTTCCTTCGCCCCGGTCCCATCCCATCATGGAAGAAAAGGTGAAAGGTCTTTCACCGAAAGACGTGGAAGCCATTGCCACCTATTTCTCCGCCCGCAGCTGCCGCTGACCCTCCCGCCGCTCGCGGCGCGCAATATAGATGATTGATCCCAATACGACGGCGCTACCCAGGATGGTGAAGAAATGCGGGACTTCACCGAAAAACAGATAGCCGAGCATGGCTCCCCAGACCAATCTCATAAACGTGGTCGGCTCCACAGCACCCACGTCGGCCAAGCGTAACGCCCACGCCAAGGTGTAATGGCTGAGAATGGTAAGTCCGGTGAGGGCCAATATCCACAGCGCCTGGATTTGGGTCGGTGTCGTCCACACATAGAGGGCAGCCGGAAAAGAAAAGACCGTCGCCCACATAGCTTGCCATAGAACCGAGGACGCCGGGTTGTTTCTGGTGGCGATAACCTTAATGATCAACCGGTTGGTCGAGTAAAGCACAGCCGTGCAGACCACCACCATGACGCCTGCCGACATCTCCGCGAAGCCGGGACGGATAATGATCATGGCGCCCATGAATCCGACGGCCAGGGCGGCCCATCGCCAGGGATGAGACTTTTCACCCAGAAATATAATGGCGCCCATGATGGCGAAAAGTTGGCTGGTAAAACCGATGGCCGCCACCAAATCCAGCGGTACCCGGGGCAGGGCCCAGAACCAGCCCAGCGTTGCAACGGTGAAGACCAGACCGTTGACGATCATAATACCGTGGCTAACGGGACGGATGCTGGCATACCCTTTTCTTGCGAACACCGGGTACAAGACCGCCGACATCACCATGGAGCGCACAAATACGATGACGAAAGGATGAAGTTCACTGCCAAGTTGCTTGCCGACGGCGCCATTTGCCATCAGGGCAAGCCCGGAAAACACGGCCAGGCATACGCCGATAAAATTGCCCGGCTCGACGCCGATGCGGTCGGTGATTCTTCCGGTCAATTGAACAAGGGCATTTTTCATGGGATGGACATACATATGTTGCGGGAGGCGTATTTTAGATCAAGGCAACGTTATGGAAAGCTTTCATATAATTCCGGGCTTCCGACACCGGCAGAGACGAACTAGTTTTAAAAAATAACGATCGGGGGTAGGATTTCGACAAACCATAGCGAAAAGGGTTTCGGAGGAAATGACATGAAATTCAGGGCCGTCATAACATTGCTTGTGCCTGTGGTATTATTGCTTCTTCCCGTTCCGGCAACCGCCCAGAAGCAACTGGTTTTGGTCACCCCGCCCAATACGGTCGATACGGTGATCAGCGAGGTGATCACGCGCAAGGCATACGCCCGGATCGGCATCAAGGTACAAATCAAGAAGTTTCCCGGTGAACGGGCGCTCAGGCTGGCCAATAGCGGTAAAGTCGACGGCGAAGTGCAGCGTATCAACGGGATCTCCGCCAATTATCACAACCTCATTCAAATATATCCGGCCATAAATTTTATCGAGGGATCGGTATTCACGCGTACCAAGAAGTTCAAAGTGGACGGCTGGAACAGTTTGAAGCCGTATAAGATCGGATATATCAGGGGCATCAAGTTCGCCGAGAGAAATACCCGTAATATGAATTCAAACGCCGTCAGCGACTACAAGATCATGTTTAACATGCTCAAGAAAAACCGCTTCGAGATCATTATTTCTCCGCGCCTCAACGGGCATTATCAATTGCGGCAACTCAGTATTGAGGGCGTCTATGATCTGAAACCAGCCATCAAGCGGTTCGACCTCTTTCACTATCTACATCAAAAACATGTCAACTTGGTACCCAGGATATCGACCGTATTCAAGGAAATGGCGGCGAAGGGAGAGTTGAAACAGATTCGGGATCACGTTGTCAAAGTGTTGATGGAACGAGCGAGCTTGGGGCTTCCGGTATGCGACAAGGATTACGCCTGTTTCGACTAAAATTTTTTACCCAATTTTGGAATAAATAAAGTCCTCACGCATTGTTTATCAGTAGGTGAGCCGATCGGGCTGGATTTGCCTGACGACAATTGTCAGACTGATCGAAGCTCATTAATCGAGGCTTCTTAGAATCTTGGGAAGAAATTAGATGAAATCTGTTCGTGTATTACTATTGATTGCCATTGGCGCTTTCGCGCTTTCCGTCGCCCAGCCGGCTTCGGCGAATTCGAACCTCAGCCTGACCGATGGCGTCAAGCAACGCCTAATGGATGCTAAGCCGGTAAAAGGCAAGAGCGTCGACCGGGAGTCGTTCAACGGTAAGCCATTGCTCGTTGTTTTCTTCGCCAGTTGGTGAGGCACATGTCGTTCTGAGTTCGTGCAACTCACCGACTTTTTAAATAACGGCGGCGCCGACAGGTTGAACGTCATCGCCATCAGCTGGACCGAAGGGCGCTATGGCGATGCCAATGAAGGACGGCTGCAGCGTTTCGTGCGAAACTTCCACCCCGCGATCCGCGTCATTCGGGCAACCGACAGTATCGAAAAAGACTTTTCTCCCGTGCAGTATGTTCCCGCCAATTTTGTCTTTGATAAAAAAGGTAAGCGGGCTTACGGTGACGGCAGCCGCCATCATTTGGGCAAAAGCGAAATCAAGAAGATCGTCGATAAATTGAGCTGATCCGGACGGTGGAGATTGTGTACACTGACCCAAACGTCATTGTACCCACCGGATCGGAGAGGTCATGCCACGCGCACCGCGCATCGATATTCATACTCACGTAGCTTTTCCCGAGGTGCTGGCCCTTGCCCGCCAGGTCAAAGTTCGGGGAAAGGGGCCGGGTAAACAGGATTGGATCGCTCCCACGTCCAAAACGGAACATACCCGCCAGGCCAAGGCGCTGGGAACCAAGCTGTTCAAGCCAAAGGGGCGGATCAAAGATATGGACCGCATGGGTGTCGATATCCAGGTGGTCAGTATGAATTTACCCACGCCTGTTTTTTGGGCCGATGGGGCGACAGGGCAGAAGATCGCACGCACCTGCAACGACTTGATGGCGGAATTTATCGCCGATGGCGGTGAGCGGTTTGTCGGTATCGGCGCCGTCCCCTTGCAAGACGTCAACCGCTCAGTCAGGGAACTGGACTATCTGGTGAACCGGCTGGGTCTGAAGGGTGTCGCCATTCCCTCCAACGTTCGAACTTTGGATCTCGGCATTGCCAAATTTAGCAAGTTCTGGGCCAAGGCAGAGGAAATTGGCGTGCCGGTCATCATTCATCCCAGAGGGTTTACCCATGATGACCGGATCAAAAAGTTTTTTCTCTGGAACTCCATCGGGCAGCCCCTGGAGGAGGCCCTAGCCATGGCGTCGTTGATCCATGAAGGCGTGCTCGAGGACTTCCCCAAATTGAAAATCGTCATGTCACATGGCGGCGGGTATCTGCCCTACTATGCCGGCCGGGGCGACAAAGCCTTCGAGTCCCGTCCCGAATCCCGAGAAAACATTCCTCACAAGCCCAGCGACTACTTCCGCCGGTTTTTCTACGACACGGTGATTTTCGACCGGGACATGCTGAGTGTGTTGGTAAAAAAAGCGGGCGACCGACGAATTATGATGGGAACCGATTATCCCAGAGGAGAGATCGAGCGTGATCCGGTAGGTTTTGTCTCTAAATCACGGACGCTGTCCAAGGAAAGCAAACACCGCATCATGTCGGAGAACGCGGCAAAGCTGTTCGAGGTGAAGTAAACCCGTTCAACGAAAATGTCCCGCCTCAGAGCAACCCCAAATACCCCGGCAACCACAAGGCCAGAACGGGAAAGATGGCGACAATGGCCAGCCGGATCAGGTCAGCGGTGAAAAAGGGAATAATGCCGGCAAAGATGGTCTTCAAAGGAATATCCGGCCGCATGCCGTGAAGGACATAAGGAATGATGCCGATGGGAGGCGTTGTCTGGCCGATCTCAATCACCATGATATTGATGACCCCCCACCAGATCGGATCGAAGCCCAGGCCGACGATCAAGGGGAACACCACGGGCAGGGTGATGATCATGGCCGCCACGGTTTCGAAGATACTACCCAAAATGACATACATGATGAGGAGCAGCAGGATAACCATCCAGGGTTCCAGGCCGGCGGCTTCGATTTGCTGGGCCAGCATACTGGGCATTTGGGTGAGGGTAATGAAAGTACTGAAGATACTGGCGCCGAAGATGATGATATAGATCAGCCCGGTGGTGGCGGCGGTCTGGCTCAGGACCTGTTTCATCACCTCTACCGATAACCGGCCGCGCAGCCAGGTAAACAGGAAGGCCAGAATGCAGCCGACGGCGGCGGCTTCTAGAATGGTAAATATACCGCCGTAAATGCCGCCGCTGACGACCGTCGCCAAAACGATGACGCCCCAGCAACTGCCGATCACCTGTAAGCGGTCCCGCCAGGCTACGCGCTCCGCAGCCGGACCCGATCCCGGTCTCACGCGGACATAGATACTCACCGCGACGAAATAAATGGCGATGGATATCAGACCGGGAACAATAGCGGCGGTGAACAGGGCAATGACGAACTGTTCGGTCAGGATACCGTACAACAGCATCAGGTTAGACGGCGGGATCAAGATTCCCAACGTGCCGCCGGCGGCGATGGAACCCGCCGCCAGGGAAGGGCGGTAACCCCGCTGCAGCATTTCCGGCAAGGCGATCCGCATAAAAGTGGAGGCCGTCGCCAGGGACGATCCGCAAATGGCGCCAAACCCGCCGCAGCCGCCGATGGTCGCCATGGCCAGCCCGCCCCGGTAATGGCCGACCAGGGCTTGGAACAAGCGGTAGAGATCACCCGACAAGCCGGCCGCCGCCGCGAAACTGCCCATCAGCAGGAACATCGGGATCGCCGCCAGGCTTTCGTTGATCAGCAGATCGGTCGGAACAGTGGCGAAAATTTTTACCGCCGGTTCCGGACCCACCAGAATCCAAAGACCCGCCGAACCCGCCAAGGCCATGGCGATGCCGATGGGCACGTGCAACGCGATCATGGCAAACATACCGACCATGCCAAGAATTGCGAGTAAGTTGGGGTCCATATTTCTATCCGTGACGGTGCATTATGGTCAGGCGCCGGAATCGGCTTGTTGGAGGGAGTCTTCTCTCGGAATTCCCGTGACCGCCTGATACAGGCTATCGAGCAGCACGGCAATCTGGGTCGGTACGCAAAGAACGATGATCGCCGTCACCGCCCACCACCACGGTGCCTGATGAACTTCCAGGACAACAGTGGCCAGGCCGCTTGTTTGGACTTCCGAGGTGAACATGAAAAACTGCCAGGCCAGCAAAAAGAAAACGATCAGTGTGCCGACGGCGCCGACCACTTCAAGCCAAAGTGCCGAACGGGTTCCCATTGCTTTGCCCAGGAATCGGATGGTGACGAATTGTTTGGCAACCAGTCCAAGCG
The DNA here is from genome assembly GCA_964574215.1 of uncultured Rhodospirillaceae bacterium. Taxonomy (GTDB): domain Bacteria; phylum Pseudomonadota; class Alphaproteobacteria; order Rhodospirillales; family UBA2165. The sequence continues at coordinate 22,018 of CAZNLR010000011.1, forward strand.
GGAAAAAACTGGCGACGACGATCGCAACGTTGAATTTGTTGAGATCGTCAACCGCCATGATCGGAGAGTTAAACAGCCAGCGCATGAGAACGTCGACGACGATCGAAAAGGCGATCACCATAATGCCGACCGCGCCGATCAATGACGCCCAGAGAGACCACCTTGTCAGCCAGCCGTCCGGTCCGAATATTGTTCCCACGCTAATACTTATGAATCAGGTAGCTTAGCCGCCCCTGATTTCCTTCAGTATTTTCATCATCGTGTCATATTTCTTTTGACCGTCTTTGGTCTTCTTTATCCACTCCTGGTGAAAGCTCATAAATTTACCTTTGAGCGCGGCATAGGCGGCGCCTTCCGGTTTGATCACGTTGCGTTTGGGATTATCGGCAGCGGTCTTTTTCGCCTTGATCGAATCCTCGACCCAGATACGGCCGAACCCGGCGCTGGTATTTATGCCGGAATTCATGTCGATGGCTTTTTTGGCAGCCGCCGGCAGGCCGTCATATTTCTTTTTGGTAATACCCAGGAAAAACGACCGTGAACCCAGCGGTAAATCCACGCTGGTCTTAATCAACGGTGTAATACGAAACGACTTCAACGCCGACCAGCCGGTAAGCGTGCCCTGGATGACGCCGCGATTGAGGGATTCGGCCACTTGGGTGATGCTCATGCTGACCGGTGAGCCGCCGAAAAATTTAGCCGTCTTGGCTTCCTGCGGACCGGCGGCGCGAATTTTAAATCCTTTGACGCCGTCGAGGCTGTTGACCGTTTTGGACAAATGAAGACCGCCATTGTCGTTGGTATAGACGGCGATGACTTTGACCTTGTCCAATCCCCGCATCATGCCCGTTTCAAAGAATTTCCAGGCGGCCCTGGAGGATTCCTCGGAATCGTTGAACATGAACGGCAGGCCCAGAAGCGTGAAATCGGGAAACAACTTTTGGGTATAGCTGGGCAGGATCGGCGACCCGTCTTGGAGACCGTTGATCATTGATTCATATTGTTTGCGTGGGCTGCGGGTAATGGCGCCGCCCCAGAACGTCTTCACCGTCAGCGAACCGTTGGAATCTTTTTCGATTTTTTTGAAAAGTTTTGTGTACCCCTCGCGGGCGATCCTGGCCTTTGGCGGTACGTGTGAGCCGATACGAATTTCGGCGCTTTGCGCTTCGCTGTGGAAAGGTACGCCGCCTGCCAAAGCGACGCCGGCGATGATTGTTCCTGCAGATAAACTCTTGAAAATATCCATAATCGTTTCCTCCCCGGTAAAAATTTTGTTCATTAATTTTGCAAGTGTACGTCTAAGAAAAAATGAATTGAAGTAAAATTTTCTCCGCGACAAAAGATTGCACAACGCAAAGCTGGCTAACCGGAAATTTTTGATTATGGTGTCTACCTGATAAATGAGCACAGTTTGATTAAAGGACCAAAAATGAAAGATTCGGCAAACGAACTGCCCTTCACCCATGTCGACCGGGACCGCTATTTCGAGGACTACATTGCGGGAGAGCAGCATATTCTGGGATCGGCGGAGGTGGAGGAGGAGGCCATGGTGGAATACGCCCGCGCCTATGATCCTCAGGATATACATATCGATCATGAAAAGGCGGGTGCCGGCGTGTTTGGCGGCGTTATCGCCAGCGGCTGGTACACCGGTGCGTTGATGATGAAACTGTACGCCCGCCACTATCTCTCCAACGTGTCGAGCCTGAGTTCTCCCGGCCTCACCGATCTCAAATGGCTGGCGCCGGTTCGGGGCGGTGATACCCTGACCACGCGTGTCAATATCCTGGAAACCAGGCGGTCACAGTCGAAACCGGACCGCGGCATCGTCCGGACCTTGATCGAAGTGGTCAATCAGGACGATACCGTGGTGATGACCATCGACGGCGTCAATTTGATCGCCTGCCGGTCACCAGAGTCGCTCTAGCCAATTTACTCTCAACCGGACGCCGCTATGCCCCTTGAGAAAATCAACCGCCCGGTGCCGGGAATCAGAAATTTCTTTTCGGATATTTCCCCGACTCATCTTGCTAACGGGTTTATCGCATTTTTGTTTTCCGCATCGGCGCCAGTCGCCATTGTTCTGGGGGTTGGCGCCAAAGGTGGATTATCGGAGCAGGAACTGGCGTCTTGGATGTTCGGTGGGCTGGCGCTGAACGGATTGATCAGCATCCTGGTCACCGTCATCTACCGGCAACCCTTGGTCTTCTTTTGGACGATATCCGGCTCGGTTTTGGTGGGCCCCGCCTTTGGGCATTTAAGCTTTCCCGAAATTATCGGCGCTTTTTACGCCACCGGATTATTGCTGCTGATATTGGGTTTGACCGGCAGCGTCGGCTGGATTATGCGGCACCTGCCGATGCCCATCATCATGGGAATGGTGGCCGGCGTCTTTTTGCAATTCGGCATCGATTGGATTGTCGCTCTAAAAAAAGATTTCTGGATCGCCTTTCCCATGACGGCCGCCTTTTTCCTTTTTTCCTTCCATCCCGCGATTGCCCGAAGAATGCCGCCTATGATCGGAGTCTTGTTGGTGGGAATTATTGCCGTTGCGCTGCAAGGGTCCTTTAATCCTGCCGGGAAAGAGATCGCTTTAACCATGGTCGACCCGATTATTTTCACGCCGGTTTTTTCCTGGCAGGCTATGATTGAACTGGTTATCCCCATCGCCATCACGGTGTTGGCGGCGCAAAATGCCCAGGGTATAGGTATTCTGAAAGCCAACGGCCACAATCCGCCGGTCAATACCATTACCACGACCTGCGGCGGCATGTCGATTATCTGCGCCGCGGTCGGCACCGTATCGACCTGCCTGACCGGGCCGGTCAACGCGATCCTATCCAGTGGCGGCACCAAAGAATCGCAGTATTCGGCGGCCATTTTTATCTGCCTGCTGGCGATTCTGTTCGGTCTATATTCGCCGGTGCTGACCCAATCGATGTTGGCGGCGCCACCCGCCTTTATCGCGACGCTGGCGGGCCTTGCCTTGTTCCGGGTGTTGCAGAACGCGTTCGTCGCGTCATTTCAGAAAAGCTTCACCCTTGGCGCGTTGACAGCCTTCCTGGTGACCGTTTCCGATCTGACCATTTTCAATATCGGCGCGCCCTTTTGGGGACTGTTGTTCGGGTTTATCGCCTCCTGGATATTGGAGCGGGCTGATTTTAAGGCGCTCGAAGATGCCTAGAACGCCTGTTTTTCAACTCGCCGGACCGATGCTAGTTCCTGTGTCCATTGCTGGGATGACCGGCACCAGATCTGGTTGGCGGGCTTGATTTGATCGCGCTGGCGCAATACGCCGACCCGGATACCCAATAATTTTGATCCTTCGCCCGGTGGCGCAGAATAGATGGGTGAGCCGCAATTGGGGCAAAACGTCTGCAACCGCTCGTTCCCGTTTTCGGCGATTTTGACGTAGGTCTTCATCTCGCCGCTTAACAGTTTGAAGCTGGCGTCTTCCGATCTGGCGACCACTCGAAAGGCACTGCCGGACAGGGTTTGGCAATCGGTACAATGGCAGATAGCGGCCATCTCCGGGTCGATTTCGGCTTCGAAGGTGATGTTGCCGCAATGGCAGGCGCCCTCTACTTTCATGGTCTTTCTCCCATTACATCTTTAAGATTCGTTTGGCGTTACCGTTGAGAATCTTCTGCTTGTCGTCTTTCGAGAGCGACGTGGCCTCCATCCATTTGACACCTGGCGGATTGGGGACGAAGGGATAGTCGACGGAAAAGAGGATGCGGTCGACGCCCATTTCCATGATGCAGCACAGGAGCGCCGGATCGGAGAAATTGCCGCTGGTGGTGATCCAGAAATGTTCGCAAAACGTATCCCGGAAAGAGGCCGATTCATTGCCGGGCCGGGACAAAGCCGAATTGATGCGCCAGAGGGAGAAGGGGAGGGATTCTCCCAAATGGCCCAGGATTATCTTGACGCCGGGATATTTGTCGAAGACGCCGCTCAAGACCAGCCGGATGCCCTGGGTCGCCGTTTCCACGGTAAAGCCCCAGGCGGCGGTCAGCAGGGTGGGGTAATCCTTCAGATAATCTTTGTAGTAAATGTTGGCGACATCCTCATGGGGAACCGCCGGGTGGACATAAAGCGGCACGTCTAGATCACGCGCCCGCTCGAAAATGGGCCAGAACTTCTTATCATCGAAAAAGACGCCGTTGGTGAGACCGTGCACCATGGCGCCCTTGAAATTCAGTTTGGTGACGGCACGCTCCAACTCGTCGGCGGCGGCTTTCGGGTCGGGTGTGGGCAGGGCGGCAAATCCGGCGAAACGGTCGGGATGGGCCTGTACAGTTTCATATAGCCGGTCGTTAGCGCCCTTGGCGACGGTGACGGCGGTTTCCGCATCCATCCGCTGGGTTGACGGTGCACCATGGGACAGGACCTGGATATCGATACCGGCTTCATCCATTTCCTTGATACGCAGCTGATCGACGTCTTCCAGCCGGTCCTTGATACGATCTCCCAGTTTGGCGTCGACGCCGGTGAAATGGGACGCCACTTCGGCATCGTAATAATGTTCCTCGATAGCGATAACCTGCATGCCGGATTCAGTGGCCATGATACTCTCCCCTTAGATTTGTAATTCGGGTGAGCATATCAGGTGCGTCTTCTTCCTGCCAGCAACCCGAAATCAATCATTGATCCCTTTTTCGACCACGGCATACCAAAGTGCGTGGCGGGAATTGGCGATGTCCTTATAAAGGCGATGGTCGTCTTTCCATAGCTGGTTCAGAACTTCATTGACGATCCGTTCGAAACGCAACCGCAGCCGAGGATTCCGCACCGGGTCGGCGTCACGGTGATGGATATTGATATCGCTGATCAATCCATTGAGCCGGTGGTGATAGTCGAGTTTGGCCAGGACACCGATGGCCCTGGTTCGTTTCAACCGGCTGACCAGTCTGTCCAAATCAATATTAGCCGTGGCAGCATGGGGCAGGGAGACCACTTCCGGCGCCCAATATGACTGTGCTGTTTTCTCCGCTGCATAGGACGGTGCGGCGGAAACTGCCAGCAGCAAAAGAGCCGCCGAAAGGAGGATCGGCGTGACTGTATTGTTGGTTTCAATTTTCATCATGGCTTTCTCCATTCCTCATCTGATTAAATTTGAAGACAGCGCCCGCCCGAGATTCCGGACAGGCGGGACAGGTTGAGGCGACCGGTAACCGGTCGTCCGTTAATTAGGATGTTTGAAATAAGAACGGCGCCCTTTTCGATCTCGTAGCGGGCGCGGATATTGTTGGTGGTTCCGTGGGAGTTGACCGCGGCTTCATGCAGGCCGCCGAAAATAACCGCATCAATCCGCCTTGGAAACAACCTGACGGGGATACCGCCAATGCCGCCGTGATGGCGTTCAATGGCCTCCAATTGCCGTTGCTCCTCCGCCGGGATCAAGCCGGCGGTCTGGCGCATATAGCCGCTTAACCGGTCGAAGTCAGGCCGCCACATTTCCCCCGGGGCTCCGGTATCGATAAACAACCGCTGTTGCTGGTCCATCAAAGCTGACCGCATACCGAAACAAGTCGAGAATAACCGGTAGAGCTGTTGTCTTTTTCGGTCCGAGGCTGGCCAGGCGATTTCGATGGACGGTCCTTTGCCGTGTTCCATCAGGCGCAGCAGGGCCCGGCCTTCGGCGATGGACGTGAGTTTAATGTCGATTTCCAGGGAAGGATGGCCAGGTTTCACCATCTGTTTTACCGGAGCAGGAGCAGGGCGAATGGTCCTGACCTCAGACTTTCTTACCAGTGCAGGCCGTGCTTCGACCTCGATTTTTATTTTAGGCGGTAAGGAAGACGGTGAGGCTGGAGGTGGCGGCAACAGCACGGCCTTGGGAGCGGTAAATTCGGCCAGGGATAGATCAGATGTAGGCTGATCCCGTTTGGCCCGGACAGGTTCCTCAGCCGCTTTCGGGTGTTCCCCACTTTTGATAAGCGCTATCAAAATAGCGGCGAGGAGAATCGAAAGCCCGGCTGAGAAAAGCCCAAATTTATTCATGGTCTGCCTACTCCTCTGATCTCTAGCGGCCGAGGGATTCGATATGGAAAAGTTCCATCCGTTCCGCCAGGTTAAGGAGCGCCTGGCGGCGGTCGGCGGGAGTTGCCGGTTTGACTGCATCGGTGGTGGCGGCCGAGACCGGTTCTTCCATAACGGTGGATCGTCGTGCCGCGACTTCGGGCGTTAGGTCTGAAACCGGCGGTTTCGTGTCCCGATAGGTGACGCGCTTGGCCTCTCGCTTAGGAACGGTGATTTCCGGCGGCAGGGGGGGAGGTGGCGGGGATTTTTCGGCGACCTCTTTTTTCACGACGGGTGTCGGGTTCGGCTTTGCCTCTTTTTCAGCCAGGGATGGCTGGACCTCGGCGAAGGCTTTAACTTTTTCGGTCAGTTTCTCCGTAACCTTCGTGGCATCCTCCGACACCTGCCGGGTGAAGGACTGAATGTCCCGGTGGTCTCCCGAAAAAAGATAAATCAAACCAAGGGCGACGACGACGTTAAACAGCAGGAATTTCATAGCTTATCCTCCAATTTGCAGAGCCGATCCGACAGGTTGAGCGATGTCGGCGCGGGTTCTGATGCGGGAATGGGCGTGGGTGATTTGCAGCAACGCCCGCAGCAGCGCCGACGCCGGCAAACCGATCACCGTGGTCATAAAGGCGAGGCTGAAATTGGCGGTCAGGCTACGGACGATGGGCTGGATGGTTTCCGGCGTCAGTTCCTGGGTGGCCAGGCTGCCGATGCCGAGACTGATGCCCAGCAGCGTATAAGTCAGCGCCAGTGTGGTGACGCCGTTGGCGGCCTGCATGCCGGTTTCGAACCAGAAATCCCGCTTATCCGGATTGCCGCCCTCCTTGCCGTCGTGGCGCATACGCACCCAGCTAAAAGCCGTGGTCAATATCAACGCCGCCAGCAGGAACATAAAGGCGGCGCCCAGAACATTGAGCGCCCAATCCCCAATGGCTTCGATGCCGGTGGAGAGGGTCGCTGTCGTTATCGCCAGGACGATGACGATACCGCCGAGCAGATAACTGACCGCTTCCGAGCCATGGGCGAAAATACGATTGGCGATTTTCATCTTAACGCCTCCCCGAAGTTGTATTCATCAGGGACTGGGTGGAGACGCCGATCTCCGCCAACCAATGATCCAACAGCGTCCGGCTTTTTTCGACTGAGGCGTGGACCAGAAAAGTCAGGTCGTAATTGTCAAAGGCGGCGCGGACCAAGGGCGTATTGCGGCCGGTCAGGCTCTTGTCCCTGAGGACCATACGCTCCAGATCGATCAGGCGGGCGCGTGATAGATCGACACGCTTCTGCCGTTCCTCGGGCGTCAAGTCGGACGACAAAAGGGTTTCGATCAGCATGGCCCGTTCCCGCTCCAGATTTTTGAGGGTGCCGGCTGCCGCCGGTTGGGCGATGAGGGCGGCCAAGGCGATGACCATGGTGGCGAGGACTGTGCGAATATAAGTCATGTTCAGTCTCCTTTAACGGCTGACAAAGAAATCGACGTCCGCGGTCAGACCCCGCTCCGGCTTGGCGGCCATGAGGGCATCTTGGACATCGGCGGTTTCGGTGAAGTTTTCGGATAAGGCCAAGGCGTCGAGTGACACCAGCTTGGCCATGTAGCCGAGGATGGTGTGCTCCTGATCGATGACGGCCAGATCGGCCTCGGCCTCGGCGACCAGACGGCGTAGATACTCAGGCTTGCTGACCGCCTGGCCGTCGATCTCTGTGGTGGCACTCATAGGGTGGGAGCGAATGGCGGCGACCAGGTTTTCGATGGCCGAGAGGTTTTTGGCGTATTCCTGAGCGTAGCGGCTTTCGGTCGCCATGGTAGATCGGAACAGTTTGGTGTCGACCGCCGCACGCGAGGTTTCGAACCGGCTGCGCGCCTCGTTTTGCTTTTCGACGAGTTGGGCCCGCTGCGGCGTCATGGCGCCGCGGTTGCGTTCCATCTTGCGCAGCAGTTTTTCATAAAGCCGGATTTTGGTTTTCGCCTGACGGCGGCGCAGATCCTGATGCTCATTCATAATTTGGATGTAGGCCTGCTTTTCCGCCAGGAACTGATGCTGTAGTTCGGTTCTCAGCTCGCCTTGGGCGCGTTCGCTGGCGGCCTGAAGATCGGTCAGGGTCTGCCGTTTCAGGCCGGCCTGATCCTCCTTTTCGATCAGCACCGCCGCCAATCCCGATTTGGAGAAGTCGTTATCGATACTTTTCTTCAAATAATGGGGCGGCAGCTTGATCAATTGTTCGCTGGCCGCCGGATTCCAGGTTGCGACGCTGCCGGTTTTCGCCACTGCAGCCATGGGCGTTAGGGACGTGCCGCACAGAACGCCCGCCAGAATAAGCGCCAGGGCGCGTTTCGGTGGCTTCAGTTTGAATGTCGTTTGTCTGGTCATGGAATTTCTCCTTAGTTAAAAGCACTTGTTTGAATCCGGGCGCTTACCGGTTTTTCCAATGGTTAAATCGGCGCATCTCCCGCTTGACTTGGTTGTTCACATTCAAGGTTGCGAACTGGCCGTATGAGGTCGGCTCGTTCCGGCCGAGCAGGGTTTCCATGGTCGCGGTGAAAGAGGCGCCGTCGCCGTAATAGAGGTCGCGGTCGGCGAAGGTGCGTTTGAAACTATTGAGGTTGCGGCGTGCGCTTTCGATATCGCCGCCCTTGAAATAGTTCTGGATGCTCAGTGAGTAGACCCGCATGCGCTCTTCTTCGGCGACGCCGGCGGCGCCCACACCCAGATTGGCCTCACATTTCTCCAGCACCCTGGCGCTGTTCAGATAGGCGCCGATGGATCCCCTGGACCGAGCCTGGGTATCGAGTTTCATACCTTGTTCCTTGCAGGCTTCGAATTCCTGGATTTTGGCGACCTGATTGAAGCGGGCTTCCCGGAAACCAATACTGTTGGTGGGGTTGACCGTGCTATTCAGGTTACAGGCCGACAGCGTGATCAGGGCGACGACGAGGATACTGGCCTGTTTGGCGGATTTCATCGTTTGTAAGGTCATGGTTCTATCCTTTCCGTTTGGAATTTGAGTGGCGCAATTGGCGGCTGACCCTTGAGCTCAGCCGGGTTGAGAGGACTTTTCGATAGTGACGGTTCAGTTTTTTGACCCGTTTGACATAGGGGCGGGTGGCTGGAATGACGCTGGCCCGGCCCGGTCTGCCGACCGCGCTGCCGCCGTTATAGTGGGACAGTGCGATGTCGATCCGGCCGCCATAGCGTTCGATCAGGCGGCCCAGAAAATGAATGCCGATGCGGATGTTGAGCCGCGGATTCCAGAGCTGATGCGGCTTAACGCCGTATTCACCCCGGGCTGTCCGCGGCATGATTTGCATAACGCCCCGGGCGCCTTTGTTACTTTTTGCTCGGGAATTGAAATTGGATTCCGTATGAGCCACCGCCAGGGCTAGCGAGGCCGGGAATCCCATTTGGCGGGCCTCCGCCGCGACCATTGTCATAACCTCGCTGCGGCTGGGCCGGTATCTGGCATTGGCGTCCGGCACGTTGATGGATGTGGTTATGCAGCCGGAAAGACCAACGAGAAGAACCGGGAGTACTAGTATTCGTTTAAGTTCCATGATGAGCCTCCTGCTATTTTCCAACTGCCTTGATGCGATCGACTGCCGCCCGCCATCTGGCGTCGAGGCTGGAAACCACGACCTTCGGCGAGGCGATACGGGCGCGGGCCGCCAGGGCCTGTTCCAGTGGGACCTTCGGATCAATGGCGAGGATGATGCGGCGTTCGGGATTGATTGATGCCGGGTTAATGGATTTGAGATGGCGGTCGAGAAAGCGGTGGCCATCGAAAATAACGATGACATCTTCGGCAGCCGGTTGCAGAACGCCGGGGTCCGATTTCGATTTGGCCGCCGGCGCCAAAGCCGCTGCTAACGCATTTACCGGTTTTTCCTTGGGGGTGTTTTCGACACTCATGGAAACCATGGTCAGCACCATGATGCTGAAGAATCCCATGGCCAGCGCCAAGGCGATCTCGGTCATGGCATTATTCTGAGGCGCATTGTCCTGTGAAGCGTATTGGATGGTCATTTTATTTATCCTCGAATTCGATTTCAGCGGGTATCGCGACGCAGGTTTTCGACCACGCGGCGCGTCAGGCGGCCGTTGACGGGCAGGGCGGAGTCCGCCTGATAGGCCTCTAACGCTTTTCTGGTTTTTCCTGTGATGACGCCGTCAACGGGGCCAGGGTCGTAACCGTGTTCCCACAGCAATTCCTCGGCTTCGGATACGGTCATATGGACCCGCTGGCTGAACCGGGTGGCTTGGCGGATTGGAACGACGGTTTGAGCGGTTTCTACGGTCCCGATTTCTTTGACCGGCACATAACGTGGCCGAGCGTTGGCGAACAGAGAGCCGGTTTCCGTGCCGATGGCCCGGTAGGTCAAGATGGCTACATTGTTTTCCACCCGGACCTGGCCCGTCACCAGAATATCAGCCCGTGCATTCTGCCGCAGATCGGCGATGCGCGCTTTGGCTTCCCGGGAAGGTAATCCGCTGTCTTTTATTTCCCTGACCAGGGTATCCAGGGACTCGCGCGTCACGTATTGAAACCGGGAACCGCCCTGGCGCTGCAATGCCGTCAAGAGCCTATGATTGAACTCATTGGCGCGGGCGAGGGGCAGGGAGGTATCGCCTTTTTTGAAAGGCTCTACCGCTATTCGTGGTGCGCCATATCCCGAGACCGCCGTGATCCGGCTGACGTCGGCGTTGTTGATGCCTTTGAGGATATCCGATGCTATCGAATTAAAAGGATTGGAGTCTGCTTCGGCGTCCGCAAGAGGGAAAGCAATTCCCAGCGCCATCACTGCTGCTGCGATCCAAGTTGTTCCCTGTGATTTTGCTGTCTGCAACATGTCGAATTCTCCCTTGCCGTGCTCGCGCTTAGCTGTTGCTTTCCGCCCATTTGCCGTCGGACGTCCGGCAGGCAGTGCCCTGGACCTGTTCCTCGTAACCGTCGATGAAAACCCAGGTCATGTAGTCGCGGCAGTTCTGGCCGCTGGCCTTCTGATAGGTGCGGGTGGGCGTTACCTGGTACTGGTTGCCGGTGTCCGGGTTCCGCCAGGAGACGCTCTGGCCGGTGGGTACCGATTCCAGGACCTGCTGGCTTTGGCGCCGGTCGGTTTCCTCCATCTGCTGGCCGATGTGGCCGCCGACGACAGCACCCAACACGGCGCCGCCGAGAATGGCCGCCGTGCGGCCACTGCCTTTACCCAACTGGGTGCCGGTGGCGGCGCCGAGGAGCGCGCCGATGATGCCGCCGCCCATGGTCTTGCTGAAAGAGCCCGCCTGGACCGGCTGCGTGTCACGGTAAATAATCCGGGTGCGTTCGATGCGGCGGTGCCGGACTTGCCGAGGATTGCGATGGGCGCGGTGATGCCGTTTCCAGTGACCGTGCTTGTGGTGAACCTTCACATAGTGGCCGTGTTTTTTGACCCACCGGGGCGGGTCGGCAAAAGCGGTTGCCGACGTCGCGGCGGTCAGGAACAGGGCGCCAAAGGTGGCGATGGCGATCCGTTTTAAAGTGACGTTTTCGGTAAACATGACATTTCTCCTGATGGGGTTCGGTTAGGCAGCCGTGATTAAAACTGGCGCGGCAGGCCGTTCAGAACGTGGCTGAAAATGACCCAGGGGTTGTTCTCAATCCGGCTGGACCTATCCGTGGGAATCCTAATCACCGTAGGTTCTTGGCGATGGTTGTGACGGTCGTGGCCATAACCGCCGGCGTGACGCCGCTTTTTCGGCTTAGCCAGCTTGACCTTGATGTTCTTGATGTAGACCTTGCCCTTGATGCCCAACTGAATGCTGCGGACGGTTCTGCCGATAACGGTGCGGCTTTCGGGGTGCAAACGCACTTTGTAGGATTTACCCAGGCGCTCGCTGTCCACGTGCCGGCCATTAACCAGCAGGCGGATACGGCCTCGGCTGATGCCGGGTTTGGTGGTGACGACGATGGAATCGATGCGGTGACCGCGGTAATCGCTGCCGATTTTCATTACCCGGCGAAGGGCGATCCTGTCATTGCGGAAATAGCGGAAAACCTTCCGTTCGAGCACGACCGCATCCGAAGAACGGTAGGCCTTGGTCTGGCGTCGGAATTTGCGGTTCTTCCGATTATAGTCATCGTACCGGTCGAATTTCGCTTCCCGGTAACCTTCCCATTCCTGGTAGGGGCCGCCGTCGGCGCGGGCATCGGAGGCGATCAAGGCAGCCGCGAAAGTCGCGGCGGTGAGGGCGGTTGTTTTCAAATTCTTGGTCAACATTTTTCTACTCCCGAAAAATCAATTGATGAATGATGTCGGGAAATGTGACCTATTCGAGTTTGAGATAGTATGCCGGGCCTGTTAGGAGATATTAAGAAGTACAAATATCTCCTAACAAGAGCGGTCTTTTATCTTTAGGAGATAGGTTTAAGATATAAGCGCTATGCGTAGTTTTTTATTTATTTCTATAGTGTTAGCCCTTGTGGCGATGGGCGGCGGGTCGGTCTCCGACGCCGTTGCGCAAGCCAATTCCAATGATTTGGGCAGCACCCTATCCCGCCTCAAGAACAATCCCCGCTATCAGGGCCGTATTTTGGGTACGCACATCGTAAATAAGGGCGGCAGAAGCCTCTATGAAGTGCGGATTTTGCGCCGGGACGACCGGGTTATTCTGGTTTATATTGATCCGGATACGGGCGGTGTCGTCGGCGATTCGGAACGGAATAATATCCGTAAATCGCGGAACAAGGAAAAAAGAATCAAACGCAATAATAGGAAAAACAAAAGAAGAAACCGGTAATTTTGGACCTAGGTGATATGCGCGTACTGATACTCGAAGACGATCAAGAACTGGCCGATCAAATCGCCACCATGTTGCGAGACGAAAATTTTTCCGTCGACCTCGCCGATGATGGGGAAGAGGGGTATGAAATGGGCGTCGACAGCACCTACGACGCCGTCATTCTCGATCCCGGTTTGCCCACCATGGACGGATTCAGCGTGCTCCGGCGCTGGCGCGAACAGGACCTCAATATGCCGGTGATCGTCCTGACCGGGTCGCGTAAGGAAGTCAGCGACATGAAGGAGGGAGTCCGCGCCGGGGCGACCAACTATCTGACCAAGCCGGTCGACCTGGAGCTTTTGCTCGATTGGCTGCGGGGTGTGGTGAATTCAGCCGGTCCCAGCGTCAAAAAGCCGGTCCTCGAACTGGGAACACTCCGCATGGATACCCAGGCGCTCAAGGTTTGGCATGACGGAGCGCCGGTCAAGGTATCGCCGACCGAATACCGCATTCTTCATTACCTGGTGATCAACAACGACCGGCCCGTATCGGCGGAAGAATTGGTCAATCACAATTTTGAAGGCGATACGGTTAAGACCGCCAACGAAGTGCCGGTCTTTATCAGCCGGTTGCGCGACAAGCTGGGTAAGACGGCGATCGAGACCGTTTTTGGATACGGCTATCGACTGACTATCGGCGGCGAGCCGACTCCCATCGGCGACGAGATACCTAAATGAGTTCAGCATCGCCCCGTCCGGCCTCGCTGGTCAAACGACTGGTCATTTGGGCGTGCGTTCTTTTTGCTGTCAGTATCCCTCTGTTCTGGGGAATATTTTCCGCCGCCGTTTCCAAAGTCTCCGAGGAAGTGGTCGACACCAGTATTTTGGATTTCGGCGACCAGATGCGGGGATTTTGGGTTAGTGCTTCAGCCTCCGGGCAGGGTGATACGCCGTCCAATCCGATCCTGGCAGGACTGGATATCGAATGGGTGTGGCAGATATCCACCGGCGGTAAAGTGGTTCATCGTTCGCCTCTTTTGGCGCTCAGTAAGTCGCGGCTGAATCCCACTGTTTCAAAGCCGGCTCCGGGTTTCGCGTTGAAAACCGTCCAAACAAAAATCGGCGTGGTCCGGTTGGCGGAAAGGATTGTCCAGGAAACGCCTGACGCGACGGTCCACTATATGGTCGGCGTCGCCATCGAACGTTACCGGGATCAAGTGGAAAACAATGCGGCCCGGCTGAGAGGCTTGGCGATCCTTGCCGCTATTCCCATTTCGCTGTCCCTGTTTGGGCTATTAGGGATCATCATATTCGCCATCAGACGCCATCTCGGCCGGGCGGAACAGGCCATGCATCATTACGAGGCGGGCGATACCGAACTGATCGAGGGGCAGTTTCCGGGTGAAATTCAGGACTTGATCGACCGCATGAACGGGCTGCTCCGGCAAAATGCCAAGCTGATTGAACGGACGCGGAAATACGTCACCAAAATCGCCCACGATATCAATCACCCTCTGGCGATCATCAAAAACACGCTTACCGGCGACGAAGTCGACAAGCCGCTGGTCGGCCGCCAGGTGGACCGCATGGTAGGTCTGGTGGACCGCTATTCCAGTCTGGCCCGCGCCATCGGGCCCCAGGGTCAAACCGGCACCCAGACCAATATGGCGGAACTGCTGGGCGAGGTGGCGGAAGGGTTCTCTATCCTGTACCGGCGGACGCCTTTAATCATTGATCAGGATTGTCCGCCGGAACTGTCGGTTCGCGTGCCCCGTCACGATATCGAGGCCATGGTCAGCAACCTTGTCTCCAACGCCCACAAATATGCCGATTCTCGGGTTCGTATTTCGGCCCGCCTGGAAGGGAAATCGTTGGATATCCGCGTGGAGGACGACGGTCCCGGCATCCCCGAAGCGGAACGGGAAGCCGCTCTCAACTGGGGCAAACGCCTGGACGAAGCACCCCCCGGCACCGGGTTCGGTCTGTCCATCGTTTATGACATCGCCGATCTTTATGGCGGGCGCGTCGAATTGGGCCAATCCGATCTCGGCGGCCTTAAGGTGGATATTTTTTTGTCGTTGGATTGATGTAGCGGCGATCGAGGGTAGGGGTTGCTCAACCGCCTACAATCCCTGGCGCATTTCAGTCCTGATAAATTCCGCCCGTTTGACGGGGCTTGAGGTGTTTCTCATGGAGAACTTCTCCGACCAGGAGCCCATTTTGACCAATAGCTTGCACAAAATACCGCCAATGGCCGTGTGGTTGGCTTCGACCAGGGTCTTGAAATCTAAGAAACTCTCGGCGTTGATATCTTCCCACATTTCATCGGTGCTTTGAGAGAAAACGGCAAATCGTTCGCTGGCCACCGTATTCAACCGGTGGACTTTGTTGAGAAGACGGTCGCACAAAGCCACCAGTTCAAAGTCCTGTTTCAGTTGAGGATGGCTGATTATTTCCTTAACCGAATATTCGAAGTCTTGAATCGATGGCTGCACCATATCCATGCATTGCCGGTAATAGGCAACCGACAAGTAAATATCGCCATAATCTTCCAGAAAAGCCGGGACACCGTCGATTTCGATGCCGAGACGATTCGCCATCATTTTTAATTTCGACATGGCGAGGGCGACGTCGGGGTTCTGAAAAAGTCCCATGACATCATTGTAGGATTTTACCTGATCATCGTCGTTGCCGTAAATTTCGAGAATCAAACGTTGAGTGAACTGCTTCATATATTCGCTGAGTTCATTCTGTTTGGCTTTTGAAAGTCTAAGGTTATCCTCGTCGTCCACCTGGATGCCCAGATTTCGCAACTGAATCCTCAAACAAAAGACATCGTAGCTGTACAGTTCGGACAACTTTTCGAGAATCTGAATATCGTTGCCTTCAATTTTCGAGAAAATCTTATGAAGTGAATTGAGGCTGATCTGGCCACTGCCGCTTTTATCGTCATCAAACATCTCGATAGCGCTTTCGAGCCGGGAATTTTTGACCATCCGGGTTCGTTTTAAACCAGCCGTTTCGAGCGGCAGGCAGGCGAGCGGCAAAATATGGACCGAATCCCGATCGATATCTCGGATTGGATTTGCTTTTACAATCGCCATAATTCCTCCCTGACAGCAATTGTCGATTGTCAGGCCGATGTTCCGTCCCCATATTCGATGAAGAAATTAGCTAAATTACGTTCGCCAAAATATAAGTAGTTTACACAAGCAACAGGCACGGGAAAAATATGTCGCGGTTACTCATTATCGATAGCGATCCTGAAATTCCTCAACATTTCGAAAGTTTGCGGTCCGAGTTTGGTGACGGGTTTCCCTTCAACATCACTTTTGCCAAGAGCGACGAGGAGGCATTGGAAATCATCCATTCCGGCGCCGAATTTGAAGCCGCTATGGTGGCGGTCGACTGTCCCGATGTCAGCGGTATGAAGTTGTTTCAAAGAATTGAAAACCGTACGTTTAGGGTGCCGAGGCTGGCGCTCTCGTCCTCCGAAGATCTCCAGATTATCCGGACCGCCATGAACGAGGGGGCTAAGGATTTTCTGATCAAACCATTTACCGGCCAGGATTTTCTAATCACCATCGATCGGATAATCAAAGAAGTGGAGCGGCGGCGGAGCAACTGGCAGGCCCAGGCCGAGTATTCGGCCCTGAAGCGCGAAGTCGATATTGCCAGCGACATCCAGAGGCGAATACTGCCGGAATCCTTTCCCGCCGAAATTGGGTTTGAAATTCATGCGGCGATGAAACCGGCCAAAACGATTGGCGGTGATTTTTACGATGCCTTCGAAATCGATCCCAGTAAAACGGGATTCGTCGTGGCGGATGTTTCGGGCAAAGGAATACCGGCGGCATTTTATATGGCGGTGGCGCGGACCCTGCTCCGCAGTGTGGCGGTGGCCGGTGCTGGGCCGGCGGAAAGCCTGAAACTGGTCAATGGTCTTCTCCATGGCCATCAAATACCCGGCATGTTCGTCTCGTGCTTCTATGGTGTCGCCGAACACGACAGCGGGCGTATCATCTATTGTAACGGCGGCCATCAACCCCCGCTTTTGCGGTCCGAAGCAAATAACAACTGGCGATTTCTGGAGGAGTCCGGGGGCGTTGTGTTGGGTGTCCAGGACGAACACCCTTATGAAGAGGCGGAAGTGCTCATGGCGCCGGGCGATACTATGTTTCTCTACACCGACGGCGTTACCGAGGCGCTCGATTCCTCGCGCAAAGCTTACGGCGAGGAACGGTTGGCGGCATGCCTCAGGGCCTGCGACGGTAAAAATACCCAACAAATTATCGAGCAGGTGTCGGAAGATATCGGCACCTTCGTCGGTGACGCCGATCAGCACGACGATCTGACAGCGATGGTGCTAAAAAGGCTCGCCTAATTTAATTGGCCTAATCCAGCTTGAAGAACTTTTTAGCGTTCAGGTGATAGAATTTGTCCGGATTCTTGACCGCGATTTCCGCCGCCTGATCCGCCTGCTGCTTGCAGTTTTCGTAAGGGTAATCGACGGCAAACAACAGCCTGTCTTCGCCCACAACTTCTTCCACAAAGCGGGTGGCAGGGTCCCAGTTGTGGCCGCTGGTGGTGACGAAAAAATTACGCTTGTAATAGTGGCTGGGTACATTTGCCGCTTTGAAATGGGGAAAAGCCTCCGGATTGGCCCTGTACCGTAAATAAAAGCGGTCCTGCCGGTCCAGCCAGAAAGGAATGCCTTCGCCCAAATGGCCCAGGCCGATCTGCAATTTCGGGAATTCGTCGAAGACGCCCGAAACGATCATGCGCATGGCGTGGAGGCCGGTCTCCGTCTGAAATCCCCACATGGCTTTCTCCAAATGGCGTTCGGCGAAGGGGTTAAGCATCGACTGGGGCGGTGTGCGCGGGTGGATATAGATGGGCACATCAAGACTTTGGGCCGTTGCCAAGATAGGTTTGAAGAAGGGCGAATCGAGATACTCCCCTTTGGTGTGGGAATTCACCACGGCCCCTTTGAGACCAAGTCCAACGGCGCGTTCCAGTTCCATAGCCGCACGTTCCGGCGCTTGGGGAGCGATGGCGGCGAGACCGGCAAACCGGTCGGGGTGATTACGTACCGCCTCGGCCAAAATGTCGTTGGCGTTTTCCGCCAGTCCGCAGGCCGTATCGGCGTCGAATACCTGGACGCCGGGCGCCGTTAGAAAAATTACCTGTTTGTCGATTCCGCCTTCGTCCATATGCTGAATACGGAGGTCGCCCAAATCGGCCAAATTGCGGGTGACATCGGCGGAGCGTTCAATATCGGGGTCCTGATATATTCCAACCAGCAGTGTAAACCCGGGTTCCGCCGGCGAACCGGCATCCAGCAGAGTCCGCCAGGCTTTTATGAGTTCCGGTGTGGTGAATGCCTCTTCGGTTGCGATTTTCATAGGACCCTCCCTCACAAATAGTAAGAATTCTTGGTTCTATTACTCTATGGAATTTTCGCAAAATCAAGCCCTACTTCTCAGCGTGAAATTTTTGAAAATTTGGTTTATTATTACGTATAAAAATTTATAACCATACGAACGTAAAAATTGAGGGCCTAATTTTGTTGACTGTTAAATTCGATATCGGGCAAATCGTTAAGCACCGGTTGTTTCCGTTTCGGGGCGTGATTTTTGACGTCGATCCGGAATTTAATAATACGGAGGAATGGTGGCTTTCCATACCTGAGGAAACGCGCCCGTCCAAAGATCAGCCCTATTATCATCTTTTCGCTGAAAACGAAGAGACCACTTATATCGCTTATGTGTCTGAACAGAATCTGCAGATCGACGAAAGCGGTGATCCGGTTTCCCATCCCGATGTCCTGGAAGTTTTCGACGAAATCCGCGACGGACGATATGTCGTAAAAGATCAAAAACCAAATTAGCGGTCTATCATTTTTTTCATTAATTTTATTATTTACCCGATGACGATCTCCTCACACTGACCGTGATCGGCACAATCAATGGAATAATTAAATGCCCCAAACAATTCAGAATATTCTCGATGATAAAGGCTATGTACTCGCCGACGGCGCCATGGGTACCGGTCTTATGGCTCTCGGTATGAAGCGCGGCGAAGTGGCCGAACACTGGAACGTGGACAAACCGGATCAAATAACTTCAATCCATGACAGTTTTATCGACGCCGGCGCCGATCTCATTCTAACCAACTCTTTCGGCGGCAATCGCTTTATCCTGGACCGGCACGACATGGGAGACGAGGTCCCGGCTTTGAACGAAGCCGCCGCCAAAGTCGCCCGCCAATCCGCCGACCGGGCCGGACGGCCTGTTCTGGTGGGTGGTTCAATGGGACCGACGGGTCAATTGCTGAAGCCTCTGGGCAAACTAACCGTGGAAGAGGCTGTGGAGGCCTATACGGAACAGGCTGCCGCTCTGGCGGAAGGCGGGGTTGATTATCTGTGGGTGGAAACCATGTCTTCGGTCGATGAAATGTCGGCGGCCATGAAAGGAGCGGCGGCGACGGGGCTTCCGTTCGTTGCGACCATGTCCTTCGATAGCAAGGGAAGAACAATGATGGGCACAACCCCCGAGGCCGCCTTTGAGGCGGCCCGGTCTCATAGCCCAGCACCGGTGGCTTTTGGCGCCAATTGTGGGTCTAACCCGCGTCAGTTGGTGGAGGCGATCCTGAAACTCGTAACCACGGTTTCGGATGATGAAATCGTTATTGCCAAAGGCAATTGCGGTACGCCGCGGTTGGGCGCAGACGGTATTTCCTATGACGGGACACCAGATATTATGGCCGATTACGCCTGTCTGGTGCGTGATGCCGGTGCACAAATTATCGGCGGGTGCTGCGGCACGTCGGCGGATCATTTGCGGGCCATCGGTGAGGCCTTGGCCTCCCGCCCCAAAGGCCCGGTTCCCGATCAGGAGAAAGTGACGGAATTGCTGGGTGCCGAATAGCGGCCGGTCCTCAGCTTTTTGTTCCGTATCTTAGAATATTGCCTTTGAACAGGTAAGCCATGAGCGCCACGGCGCACAGCAGCAATCCGATAGAGCTGGCGGCGACGGAGCTGTGGATGCCGATCAGGCTGCCGCCCAGACCGATGGTCACGCCGCTGAAGGTTTTCAGTCCCAGGAAAGACATGGAGTAGAGACCGATGACCCGGCCCCGTATTTCCACCGGCGCATGTAACTGCACCAGGGTCTGGGTCATGGCGTTATAGGACAGTTCCAGAAAACCGGCGATAAACAGCATGATCACGGCAACGATCAAATTGGTCGATACGGCGAAACCGAAAATGGCGATACACCAAAGGAGAACGAGGTTAAAAGCCGAGCGGGGCAAGGCTTGAAGCAGGCTTTTGCTTTCCAGAACAACACCGGCCACCAGGGCGCCGGCGGCGCTGGCGGCAAGCAGAATGGTGTAGGCGATACTCGATTCACTGCCCGTGCCCAGATCGTGAGCGAATTCCGGCATCTGTGCCTGATGGGCATTGCCGACGAACAGCGACGCCGCCCCGGCGAGCAAGGTCATGGACACGATGGTCCGGTTATCTGCGATACTGCGAATGGTCGGGACGATATCGGCAAATCCGCGAATACCGGTTTTCTTGGGCTCCTCCCCGCCGTTGTCCCTGAATTTCGGCCCATAGGGCGCCTTCCATAACCAGACGATCAGGGGCAGGTAAATCAGGACATTGATGAAAATGCCGTAGATCGGGCCGAAGGCCAGCAACAGACCGCCACCCACCGCCGGACCCAGCAAAATCCCCAAGGTTCGGGACGTCGCCGCCAGCCGGACGCCGCTTTGCAATTCCTTCGGACCCACAATATCGTGGATCAACATCTGCCCTGCGGGTGCCCAAAGCACGCCGGCCAGGCCATGAACGGTCAGCAGCACCGCAGCGTGCCACATTTCCAGCGTATCGGTCAGGAACAACAGGCCCCACGCCAGGGAGACCGCCATGAACAGCAACATGCCCAATTGAATTACCCGCCGTGGGTCAAAACGGTCGGCCAGGGCGCCGGCGTAAAAGGAAAAAAGCAGAAACGGCACCCAATGGGAAATAACAGCGAATCCGCCCAGAGCAGGCGATTGAAATTTCTCGAAAATGATCCAGTAACTTATGACATGTTCAATATTGTCGGCCATCATCGCCAGGGCGCTGCCGACAAAATAATAGCGATAGCCCGAATGCCGCAATGCCGCGAACGACTTCGGTGCGTCTTCCTCCCCCGCCGTAAAATCGTGACGGTCTGTCATATGTTGTGAAGTTTATTCCTGTCGATATTAGTAAATTCTGCCGCGCTCGTATTGGACCGGCCATTGAATATTTTCCGCCTTTAAGGCAGCGGCAGTATGCAGGGGCCAATAGGGGTCTGCAAGCATGGATCGTCCGATAACCAGCAAATCCGCATCTCCGCCGGCGATCGTGCTCTCCGCCAGGTCGGGGCTGTTAATCATTCCGACGGCGCCGGTCATTATGCCGGTCTGCTGGCGAATTTCACGGGCGAACGGTATTTGATAGCCGGGATGAATGGGGATTTCCTGGCGGGGATCATTGCCGCCCGAGGAACAATCGATCAGATCTACGTCTCCCCGCTTTTTGATCGCGTGGCTCAGTTTCAAACTGTCTTCCAATGCCCAGCCGCCGTCGACCCATTCGGAGACCGAGATGCGCAGGAAGAGAGGAAGGTCATCGGGCCATTCGCTGCGGGCGGCGTCCAGGATTTCCATCAGCAGGCGGGTTCGGCTTTCGAAAGATCCGCCATAATCATCGTCCCGTTGATTGCTGAGGGGCGACAGAAATTCATTGATCAAATAGCCGTGGGCGCCGTGAATTTCGAGAATTCGAAACCCGGCGTCCCGCGCCCGCCGCACCGAAGCCGCGAAACCATCGACTAATTTAGCGATGCCGCTTTTGTCCATGGCCGCCGGAGTTGGCCATCCCTCGGCATAGGGCAGGGGGGACGGACCCACCACCGGCCAGCCGCCTTCTTTTTCGGTCAGGGGGGTGCTGCCATCCCAGGGCCGCCCGACCGACGCCTTTCTGCCCGCATGACCGATTTGAACGGCGGGAACGGTCCCTTGATCAGATACAAAGTCGACAATGCGGGCGAGGGCGTCCCGTTGTTCGTCGTTCCAAAGGCCGAGGCAATGGGGCGTAATCCGGCCTTGAGGTTCGGTATGAATGACCTCCGTGCAGACGATGCCAGCGCCGCCGACGGCCCGGGCGCCCAGATGGACGTAATGCCAATCGGTCACCTTGCCGTCCTCGGCCGAGTACTGGCACATGGGCGACATCATGATTTTGTTTTTTGCCGTCACCGACCGGATGGTCAATGGCCGGAACAAATGGGGTGACCGGTCTCTTTGCAGGATGCGCCGGCCGTTTTCGCCGCTGGTCCCTGAATCGCGCGTGCTCATCCGATCACCTTTTCGGCTTTCATGGCTTGGTGGATTACCTGACCGTCAAACGATGGGAAGTTCTGAAAATCCTGGCGGGCCTCTTCGCGGGCGGAAGATTTCAGCGCCGCCGTCAGGGCCGCTTCCGACTCGAAAATCATTTGCGCCAGCAAACCGGACGCCCCTTTGTTGACGGGAAAGGGATCGGTCCAATCGACCGGCCGATGGAGGATCAAGCCGTTGATCCCGTCAAACCGACCGAGGATTTCGCCATGGCGATCCCGGTAGTAGTCGTAAAAAGCCTGAGGGTCATCTGCCTGGCCGTCATATCTGACAAAATATGAAATCAATTTTTCCTCCCGTCGACGCAATTATTTGAAAACGCGATGCCACTTGAATGGACAGATTTCCATCATAGCGAAAAATATACAGAAACAAATTTACATTACTAATTAGATTAGCTAAGTTACTAATGTATATTGATGGGAGGTGTCAATGACTGATAAGAAAAACGCTTTGGACAAGGATCTCAGAGGATATCTGGAAACCAATGCCGACATTCTGACGGTGATAGAGAAACCGGTCAGCATTAACGATATCGGCACTTTATCGGCTCAAAGCGATCAACCCATTCTGTTCGACAACATAGTCGAATATCCCGAATTCCGCTTGTGCGACATTCTGGTGAAGAACCGCCGGTCCCAAGCCCGCGCCCTCGGTGTCTCCGAAGAAGATTATTTGCCGACCCTGGCGCAACGATTGAGAAAGCCGCCACGCGGGCTGGTCAATGTAGAAACCGGGCCGGTTAAAGAAGTTATTTGGAAAGGCAAGGACGCCGACTGGCTCAAATTACCTATTCCCATTTTGTCGGACCAGGAAACCGAGCCTTACGTCACGGCCATGAATATCGTCAAGGATCCGGAAACGGGATTTTACAATACTTCTCACGCCGGCACCCAGGCGGTCAGCGCCCACAAAGGTCTGGTCAGTTTTATCACCCCCCACACCCATATGATCATTCAAAAATATTTGGCCAGGGGCAAAAAAGAGATGCCTATCGCCTTCGCCATCGGTTTGCCTCCGGCTTATGAAATCTTGGGAAACTTCTCCGGCCTTCATATGGATTTGTGGGGCGAGATGGACATGATCGGCACGGTGATGGATCAGGATATCGAAATGGTGCCTTGCGAAAGCATCGACCTGACCGTCCCGGCCCATGCCGAAATCATTGTCGAGGCAACCGTCGATCTGGCAAGCCGTACCGAGGTCGGCGTCGGCGTATCGCCCTCCATGTATTATCTGCCCAAGGAGGCGTCATTGCCGGACCTCAACGTCCATGCCATCACCATGCGCAAGGACCGCCCTATTTACCGCAACCACCAGACGACGCCCGAGACCGATCACCAACCGCTGCCCCGGCTTTGCCATGAAGCGGTGCTCTATAACCGGCTGACGGAAATCGGCGTCAAAGTCTTTGACGTGCAGTTCCCTACTTGGGGCGCGGCGCTTTCCTGCATCATCCAGTTGGAGGCTCCTCGGGCGGGCTTTATCAACGACGCCCTGATGCAGGCCATGGGCGCACCCTGGCTCAATACCAAAATGGTCGTCGCCGTCAGTCCGGACACTGACATCAGCAATCCAGCCGAGGTCTATCACGCCATGGCGACCCGCTGCGATCCGTCGCGGGATATTATTATCGTCGATAACACACGGGGATCGCCCTTCGATCCCTCGGGCGAGCCCATCGATGCCTTCTGGCGCACCGTCGGCAAGATCGGCATCGACGCTACCGCCAAATCACGGAGCAATCTGGACGACTACGAACGGTCCTGGCCCATCAATTGGGGCAAAGTCAAACTTGAAGATTATCTTTAAGAGGAACGCAAATTGAACAATTTGGTCCGCCCCTTGACCACCGACCGCAGCGCCCTTTTGGTCGACGAATCCGATGAGCAATTCAGGCAATTGGTTTACGACTTGTTCACCATTGCCAACCATATGCAGACGGTGCGGGAAGGAATGGCCAATCGGATCGGCGTCACCGGACCCCAATACAGCATTTTGATGGCCATCGCCGAAATGCATGACAAAGGAGGTGTTGGCGTGAAGTCCGTTGCCGATCACCTCCATGTCACCGGCGCCTTTGTTACCAGCGAGACCGGCAAGCTGATAAAACAAGGTTTGCTGCAAAAGCGGAGCGACCCCAGAGACCGCCGCCGGGTATTGCTAACCCTTACGGAGAAAGGGCAGGAAGCCTTCGACGCTATTTTGCCGGAACTCAGCCGCATCAACGACGTATTTTTCAGTAGTCTCGATAAAACCACGTTCAGACAATTATCGGGAACCATTGAATCTATGGTGCCCTACGCCCAGGCGGCCACCAAATTGCTGGATCCGGCCTTGGGCAGAGTTGGCAAGTAACCCGCTCTACCGGCTGCTCGCCGCCGCATAGGCGCCCACCGGCTTTGCCGGTTCGAGACGCCATAACCTTTCCGCGTTTTTGTGAGCGATCGCATGGGCGATATCGTTGGGAATTTTAGCCAAGGCTTTCCGCCAAAGCTCCACCTGCGGCAAAAAGGCGTCTTCCCAGTGAAATGCAAAAACGTTGTCAAAGGCGAGAACGAACCGGTCGGGATATTGCAGCAGCAGTTTGCGCCATTTGGACGTAAATTCATCACCGGAAAACATTTCGGACCAGGGGCTTCCCGAGTGGCGTTTGCTGATCGGATTGGCATGTGACGTGATGAAAAACAGGTTTGAATGTATGGGTAGTAGCCGCGCGACCTCCGGCGCTTCCAACTGACCCATATGGATCATACCGAATTGGATATCCCGATTTTTTTCGAAGAGTTTCTCGAGTTTTGCCATGTAGTCCCGCTTGTCCCACCCCATGGCGGCAAACTCGACATGGACGACATAGGGCCATTTATTCGTACGCGCCGCTTCTACCATGGCGGCGACCCGCACGTCATCGGGCTCAATGACCGCCTGACCTGCGCCAACGCCGCGTTTTGCCGCGTGCCACATAATAATTTCCGCCATGGCCCGGTAGGAATGCCGTTGCAACTCTGTATTTAAGAATTTTCGCCAGGACGAATGGTTTTTCATGAACGGCCGGGTTTTTGATTTGGCAGTCGGAATAATCCGGTCCGGGTGCTGCTTGGCCAAACTCAGAATATCTGAAGACGGCTGTTTGAATCGCGTTGAAATCAAGGCCACGCTGACGCCCGCGTGATCGAGCATTGGTACAATGCTGCTAAGGTCAGTCCGTTGGTCAACCTGGCTGTGTACGTCGATTATCGGGCCCCGCCACAAGGAAGCGTCGATATTTGCCTTTGGTAATTGCGGTGTGCTCGATGCGCCAGATGTACTTTTTGCTTCCGGCGCAGCCTCACCCCCTCCCTGCCGTTCACCCATTAAATTACGAATAAACTCCCGGCGTTCTGGGGGACTTAGCGACATGAATTCCTGTCTCTCTGCAGGACTCAGGCTCTGAATGAGCGCCCTGACTTTGGGGTTGCCGCCTTGGGCCTGTGCCGGTTTTATCGGTGTTGCGTATTCTGAAAAAAACAATGCTGTTGCGAGCACTGCTGATGCCACAACTCTAAAAGTCAAAGCGCGCGAAAGCATGTTCATAGCCCCCCTAGCAAGATTTAAATCTCGACCATAGGCAAACTGATATTGCCATTTCCAACTATATGGTCATATCTGGGCTTTTGTCTCATAAAAAAACCGTTGAATACCAACGTATTCGGTAACATTTATCCGTTTGTCTCCATCGGGAGTCCGGTGTACACCGGATGAATGCGCCTGTTGCTACTCTTTGTTGCCGCGTTTTCACTCGGCGCCTGCGTTTCGACCGGTAAGTGGGTGTCGCCTCTCGAAAGGGACCATCCGCTGGTTGGCCGCATCTGGTCGCCGGCGGCACGGCATTTCGTCAGCCGGCAGGAACTGGAGATAGCCGCCCAGACGGCGGATTTCGTCCTGCTTGGCGAAAATCATGACAACGCCGATCATCACCTTCTCCAGGCTCAAATGCTTTCGGTAATGGCCAAAAATGGCAGGAAGCCTGCCCTGGTCATGGAAATGATCGACGAAGACAAACAGCCTGACATCGATAAATGGCGGTCGAATAGTCCTAAGGATGCGGGTGATTTGGGCAGAGCGGTAAATTGGCATAAAACCGGCTGGCCCGAATGGTCCTTCTATCAACCCATTGCCGATGCCGCACTCAAAGCATCGGTGCCTATCCGCGCCGGAGACGTTCCCCGTCGTCGCACCCGCGCCATCGGCCGCAAAGGGATGTCGGAAATAGGCCAAAGCCGCCGCAACAGGTTGGGGTTGGATGAACCACTGCCGAAAATAATTGAGGAACAATTGCTCGATGAATTGTACGAGGCCCATTGCCGCCTCATGCCCCGCCGGGCGTTGGGAGCCATGGTTAACGTACAGCGTGTCCGGGACGCCTTTCTGGCCGATAACCTCAACCGCAGCAGCGCCTTGCCCAATGCCGATTCAGCCGTATTGGTTGCCGGCGCCGGTCATGTCCGTAATGACTATGCTGCGCCGGTCTACCTGAAAAGACTGCGCGCCGACGCCCGAGTTCTTTCGATCATTTTTATGGAGGTGCAAAGCGGCGCCAATCGACCAAGCACCTATGGCGATCACTATAGTGGAAAATTGCCGTTTGATTTTGTTTGGTTTACGCCCCGGGCGGATAACAAGGACCACTGCGCCGATCTCAAAAAGCGCTTTGGAAAACCAAAAGGCAAAAAATAGTAAAAGGAAAGACCGTGCTGGCGATCATTTCACCGACCAAAAAACTGGATTTTTCCGCCATTGAGCAGGACCTGGACGTCACCCAGCCTGAATTTCTGGACGAGGCGTTGACGCTCAACAAATCCCTCGACCGATTGAGCTTCGCCGGCTTGCAAAACCTGATGAAGTTGAGTGACGGACTGGCCGATATTAATTTCGACCGCATCAAAAGATTTTCCAACACCCAGACGACGGAAAACGCCAAGCCGGCGGCGCTGACCTACAATGGCGAAACTTTTCTGGGACTTGATGCTGTAAATCTGGATGACCGGGATTTTGCTTACGCCCAGGATCATTTGCGGATCATGTCGGGACTTTACGGCATATTGCGGCCGCTCGATCTCATTCAGCCTTACCGCCTTGAAATGGCGTGCCGGGTCAAAAATCCGGCTGGAGAAGATTTGTATAAATTCTGGGGTGAGAAAATCACCGATTACCTTAACCGTGAACTTTCCGGGACAAGCGATCCTCTGGTGATCAATCTGGCATCCAACGAATATACCAAGGCTGCCAAGCTGAACAAAATCAATGCCCGGATCATCACGCCGGCTTTCAAGGAAATGAAAGACGGTGAAGCCAAAACCATCGGCACCTTTTCAAAAAGGGCGCGGGGGACCATGGCCCGGTATATTATCGTCAACCGGATCGATCAGCCGGATGACCTCAAAAAGTTCACCGAGGACGGTTACCGGTTTCAAGCAGACCTGTCAGGCGAGGACAATTGGGTCTTTACCCGGTAAAAAAGGGGACCGTCCCCTTTTTTATTACTACGTTGCCATGGTTTCGAAATTTTCGATTTCGTCGGACATCACCGTGCATTTCAGCGCCCGTGATGTGTAGATGTTGCGCTGGGGATTGACGATGTCGTGATCCTCGACCGTGCCCGCTTTGACGCTCCTGAGGCCGGGCCGTCCCGAACCGTAGCCGAACAGCTGGGAGCCGCAATTGGGGCAGAACATTTTTGTCATGTCGTTGCCGCTGTCGGCTGAGTGGTTAAAGCTTTTGGGTTCGCCCTGGGTGATAACCAGATCGTCTTCGTTGATAAACAGGTTGGTGGCGAACTGGGACCCCGTGGCCTTGCGGCAATCGTCGCAATGACAATTTACAATCAGCACCGGATCGGATTTTACTTCGTATCTGATATCGCCGCACAGGCAACCGCCCTTGAACCCAGCCATTAGCTTTCTCCTCCACTGTGTTTTTTTGCATCATCCAACATTGCAAACATCTTGTCGCCAAAAATTTCGCGGGCATCGTCATGCTGCGGTTTGACGGCCCGAACAAACTCCTGATGTTCTTCCGGGTTTAGCTCAATAATCTCGCCTTTTTCTTCTTCAATTTCTTTGCGGGCGTCGACGGCTTCCCGCTCCGCCAGGCCCCTTTGAAAGTCGATAGCGTCTTTGGCCGCTCGTTTCATTTCCTCTCTAAGTTCCTCGGGCCAGCCGTCCACCTGATCCCGGTTGGCGAATATGGGGCGGGAAATGTAAAAATGACCGGTTAGGGTGTGGTGGTGGTGGTATTTGTGAACACCGTAAGTCACCGTATTGGCCAGGGGGTTCTCCTGAGCGTCCAAAGAGCCATTTACCACACCGTCGATGGCTTCGGTCAGATCCATTTTTAAGGGCACGGCGCCCAGCAGCTCGAAGGTGCGCGCCTGGACGTCGCTGGGCAACACTCGGATTTTCATGCCCGCCAGGTCGTCGGGAGTCCGTACCGGGTGCAGCTTGTTGGAAACATGCCGGAAACCGTTTTCGAAGAACCCGAATATGCGGTAATTGAATTCATCCTCAATCTGGTCGGCAAGATAGTCTCCCAGTGCGCCATCAATGGCGGTTCGCGCATGCCGGTTGTCGGTCATAATAAACGGCAGATCGACAAACCCCAGCGACGGCACCCGGTCGGTGAGATAGCTGGATGATTGATAGCCCAAAGTCAGCAGGCCTTGTTCCACCAGCCACAATATGTCCTCTCCCTTGTAGCCCAAATCCATGATGTTCCAGACATATTTAACATCGACGCCGTCGCCGAATTTTTCCTCCAGCCGGTCGCCGATAAATTTCAGGGCGCGGCTGAACGATGTCGTCGGCGGCCCATAGCCGCCCAAACGAATTTGTATTGGTTTTTCTATATCTATTGTTCTCTTCCCGTCTTTAAATTTTTTTCTTCCGAGTGATGGCTATCACTGAGGAATAGGTTTCGATGACGTATTTTATAATCAGATTTTCGGGGGCTGATAAGCCGAAATCGATGCTCGATACCAGGTAATCCGATTCCCCTCGAAAAGGCAAACCACCGGAAACGGTGGGACGCAAAGCCACCGGCCTACGGTCCAAGGGGAGTTTCCCTAGCGGGAATTAAGGGACAAGGGCAGCGGGGCCACCGAAAGGAGAAAGACCATGTTGAATAAGTTTAAAAATTTAGTTCTCGAACTTAATAAAGATGATAACGGCGCCACCGCCATCGAATACGGCCTGATCGCCGCTTTGATCGCCGTGATTATTATCGGCGCCGTGGCCATCGTCGGCACCGATCTGTCGAATATGTTCACCACGATCTCCAATAGTATCTAACAAATTACCCAGTGGGGGCGGTAAATCCGCCCCCAGTTACCACTGCAACACCATCCAATTTCCTCCTTCATCACCTTTAATTTCTCCACTACAATAGGAAACCTATTTGGGGAAAAGTCCGTTGATCAAGTTTTTAAACCTCAGAAATCTATTGGCCGGAGTCGCGCGCAATCGGGACGGCGCGACGGCCATTGAATACGGTTTGATCGCCGCCCTGATCTTTCTGGCCATCGTCGTTTCCGTTAATTTATTCGCCGACAGTATGGGCAACATGTTCAACACCATCGCCAACAACGTCGAACCGGCGCTCTAGCATTGTGCCGGAAATTTCCAACGGTAGCCGAAACGGTTTTCGTTTTCACGAACATTGAATTTGCAAAATCCTGAAGTCCCTGAAATAAGGACCGCCATGTCTGACTACAGTTTTTACGCCGGATATGTCCGCTATATCGTCGGCAAAACCGTTCCCGACAACGACGAAATTACCGCCATGATGGAGGAGTTGACCGCCATCGCCAACATCGTCGAGAACCGGGATACCTTTGTTATCAGGGCGGACCGTCTCCGCATTGCCGGACGAGCGCTAGCCGGTGTGGCCGGTTTCCTGCAACAGCATATCCTGCCCGAAGCTTTAGCGGAGGAGAATGAATCCGGCGAGGCCGAAGTGCGCTGGGTGATCGATACCTCCATGCGGCTGGTCGCCGATCTGCTGTCCCATGCGGAGAATACCGAGGACAGCGAGGACTACCAGGCGAAACTGCCCCCGCTGCCAACCGGTTAATTACTCGCCGTCAGACGCGACCGGATAAATCTTGCACAGCATGGTTTTCAAAGGCGCGCCGCCGAAGCCGGACTTGCCTTGATGGCCCATGGGGATCAATTGGTTGAGGTTGATATCCCAGATGCCGTTCAGATAGGGCGCTTTATTTTCCTTTTCCGGATACCACCAGCCGTGGGGCGCCATGGCCATTTTGCGGTGAACCACCGGCGTGACCTTGAGCTTGCGCTTGGCCTTGCCCCGGACACCTTCGATCCAGACCCAATCGCCCTCGCCGACGCCCAGTTCCTCGGCCGTTTCGGGGTGCAGCTCTACATAGGGTTCGTCATCGAACTGGCGAAGCCAGGGGACCTGCCGGTGTTCGCTGTGGAAAAAAGTAGGGGTGCGCCGCCCGGTGATCAGGATCAGCGGATAGTCCTTGTAGACCTCGGGCGTGCTGATGGGGCTTTCCACCGGCTCGTCGTGATAGGGCAGGGGGTCGAGGCCGTATTCCTCGAACCTTGTGCAGTAAAGTTCGATCTTGCCGGTGGGTGTGCGGAAGCCCGGCTCACCGTCGGGGCGCAACTGGCCTTTTTCATGCCGCCGGTAAGGCGCGCCACCGGAAATATGATCCTTGGGCGTCAACATGCCGTTGTTTTGCATCAATTCGTCGAAAGTGACGCCGGCGGGCCGCAGGCGCTCAGTGAACAGATCGGTCAAGCTGTCCCACGGCACGGCCTGGGGGTTGAGCCGCTTGCCCATTTCGAAGGCGATATCCCAGCCCGACTTGGTGTCGCCGATCTCGACCGGACCGTCCATGCCGTTGAGGATAACGCCTGTGGTAAAAACCGACTTCTTTTCCGCCATGGTCTGGCCGGGCAGGACGATATCGGCGATGGCCGACGCCGTCGGCGTCATGAAATTATCCACCACCACGTTGAAGTCCATTTTTTTGACCGCTTCGTAGTGCCGCTTGGGATCCTGGGCGGTGCCCGCCATGAAGTTGTTGGTATAGAGCCAGAGCCCCTTGATGGGGTATGGATCGCCCGTCTCCATCTGTTCCAGCACCGTGTCGGCCAAGGCCCAGGCGCGGAAGTTTTTCACCAGCGGGAACTTGTCGGCGCCGATGCGTTTCTTGTTGAGGTTGTTGACGAATTCCTCGCCGTACAGCTGGACCACTTCCTCGGTGGAATAAGGATAGAGGGAAACGCCGTAGGGCGGGCGGCAGATGATGTTGCCGCCGGGAATGTCGGTGTTGCCGGTGATCGCCCAGAGGCAGTTGAGGGCGTGCATGGTGGCCGTCGCCTGGGCGTTGGAATCCAAGGGCTGGCCGAAGCGGATGGCGCCCGGATTGGCCTCTGCGTACATGCGGGCGGCCTTGACGATATCCTCGGTGGGAATCCAGGTGATCTCGGAAACCTTGGCGGGCGGGTATTCCTGCACCCGTTTTTTCAGCTCGTCGAAGCCGTGGGTCCATTTCTCGACGAATTCCGTATCGTAGAGGTTCTCGTTGATGATGACGTTGAGCATGCCCATGGCCAGAGCGCCGTCGGTGCCGGGCCGGATTTGCAGCCACAGCTCGGCCCGGGACGCCGCCCAAGAAAAGCGCGGATCAATAACAATCAGCTTGGTGCCCATCTTCATCATGTCGACGACGTAATGGCCCGAGAAATAGTGGTCGGTGCATTGGGAACCGCGGATGCCCCGGGCCCAATGGACCAGCACTTCGGGGTTGGTGTATTCGGGGTCGTCGTAGCGTTCGGGCGAGAACTGGGCGGCGTCGGGGAAGGTGATGTCGCCCGCCACCGTATGCATGCCGGCCAGGCGCGGCGTAAAGCAGGAAATGCCCGACAGGCCGAACAGGGTCCAGTTGGGGCTGCCGTAGGCATAAGCCATGAAGATCAGCGGCCCGCCGGCGTCGCGGCCGGTGCCCTGACCGAAGACCACGCTTTCGGCGCCGTATTCGTCGCGGATTTTGCGTAGTTCGTGCTCGCATTCGTCCAATGCCTCGTCCCAGGAGATGGGGGCCCATTCGCCGGAACCCCGCTCGCCCACGCGGCGCAAAGGCGTTTGCAGCCGGTCTTCGTGGTAGGCGTATTGGGTGAGGGCCAGGGCCCGGGGGCAGAGGCGGCCCTGGTGGAAAGGATGGTCCTCGTCGCCTTCCACCTTGATCAGTTTGCCGTCCTTGATGTGGAGGTCGACGCCGCAGCCGCCGTGACAGCCGGGTCCGCCCGACCAGGCGCCGGTTTTGACAATTTTCACGTCATCCATCTTGTTCATTGCTTTATCCTCCCCCCTTATACGTGGCTTTTTTCAGGCACGAAGAGCACCGTCTTGGGCTGCTCTTCCATGCGGTGAGCCAATTCCGCCACGGTGCCGTAATACATGCAACGGGCCTGGCAGTGTTTGACGCAGGAGGGCTGCACCCCGTCGCGCGTCCGGTGGGCGCAGAGATTGCAGAGGTCGGTGGGGAAGGGCAGGTAGTCGATGGTCAACCCGTTCTTCTTTTCCAGCACGTGCTCGGTGATCTTGATGCCGAACTGCCCCGCCGGATAACCGTGCTCCTGCTGGCAGGCAATCTCGCACGACCGGCAGCCGGTGCAATAGTGATAATCGATTAAGAGCCCGTTCCGTGATCCTTCCTGGGACATCCTCCGCCTCCATAAATCCTGTCATTCAGTATGGAGGACAAATTAGTTTCATATGAAACTATTGTCAAGATGGAAGTGTTTTTGATTGGGGGAATTTCGAGAAGGTCGTAGGGTTTGCTAGAATGGGACGGGGACATGTACTTGCTACGTGTCCCTGCCGTCACGGATAATTAGGAAAATTGAACATTTCACCAGACCTAGTAAATTTTAGATTCAATTTAGAAATATGCAATTTTGAGTATTCATTTTTATTTGTATTAATAATATAAATTTCTAGTAATAATCTAATTATTGATTGTTTGATTTGTAGGGAGAAGTTTCGGTGGCTAATCGTAATTCAATCAGCAATTTCCACGTTTCAATTATTAAAGGGCTGTTGAAATCAAAAAAATTTAGCAATCAAGAAATTGCTGGACTCATCAATCGCGATAGGGGCTCTGCCTCTCTAGATATCAGCACCGGGAGAATCTCAAATATCAAAAACAACCAGATAAAAAAATACTCTAAGATTGATGCTGCTGATAAAATATCAACTGAAGAATTTTTGCAAAGAGCGAAGAAGAACGATTTACAGAAACGATCTAGTTTAATCGATGAGCGAATAGTTCGTGCGAGAGAGGCAATGATACTCGCTGTTCAACTATTTAACAGTCCGACAATTCGCTTCAAGACAGAAGTATTTTCTGTTCTGGCAATAATTTCTTGGACTTACCTGCTTCACGAATATCTTTTCCGAAAAGGGGTTAAAATAGTTAACAAGAGTGGTAAGTCGCTATCGCTTAGTAAAATGTTGGCTCGAAAAGAGTGTCAATTATCCAGCGGAATCGTAAATAACCTAGAGGCAATCGTAGAAATTCGAAATAAAGTGGAACATCATTTAATCGGAAATTCTGATCACTTCTGGTTAGCAAAGTACCAAGCTTGTTGCCTAAATTTTGAAAAAACTATTGTATCAATGTTCGGGCAAGATTTTTCTCTCCAATCGGAACTTTCCTATGCTCTTCAATTTTCTAAACTGCATTTGGATCAATTAACTGAATCCCATGATCACGATGTACCTGATAATATAAAGGCCTTAAGTTCTAGCCTCGATGCCAATTTATCTGATTCCGAATTAGAAGATTTGGAGTACCAATTTAAGGTCAACTATACATTTACCAGCGCTTCAAAAAGTAAATCTCATTTCAAGTTTTTGAATGCTGGTGATAGTGATCTCTCAAACGAAGAAAAAATAGTTATTAAAAAAGTGCCGGCAGATCACGATTATCCTTTGAAAGCCAAGGAAATAGAAAAATTAGTTAGAGATAGAACTGGAAAAGATTTTAATAACAAAGATTTTTGGAAGGCCTACCGGTTGTATAAAATTAGACCAAGGCAAGGAGCTAAACAGCCAGAGAACACCAACAAAGATTATTGTTTATATAGTAAGATCAATAATAACTATTCCTATTCGGAAGCTTACGTAGATTTTCTGGTGGAAAAAATATTGGATGCGAAAGAATTTGAGAAAATCCGATCTCTTCCAAACCGTTAAAAATTACACCAAATTTTTGAAATTTGATTTTTAATCCTCCACTGTTTGATATAACTCCAGCCTTTCAGACTTCAAGATTCCTACCCGTTGCACGAACAGGGGACACGTAACGAGTACATGTCCCCATCCCAATCGGACGGACTCGGTGTGCTCTGCGTTCTCGGCGTTTAATTAAAAGGCTGAACCATCGTAAGCGGGGACACCTTTGGCGAACGTCGGAGGAGTGGAAAAGCGATTCCAAAAAAGGTGTCCCCGAATCAATTCTTCACCCCCCACAATTAGAAACGGCTCCGTCGGTTGCCCGTCGAAGCCGCTCCTAATCAGAGTCCTTAAAACCCCGAGGGGTCCCCTGGATTTCTGATCAGACCCAGTCGCTTTCGTTTTCCTCGCGGTCCACTTCCGCTTCTGAATCTAGAATAATTTTAGGCACAGGTTGCTTGGCAAGACAATAGACATTCGATCCACACCCCTGTGGAACCTGGGGATAAGTGACCCGGTTATCTACCTAAGGACGCAACCCGAAAAAAGAGACAATCGGGAGACGAAATTCGGCATTCCGAAAAACAAATTCCCGATAATTCGGCTACTCCACAGGCTGATAAGCGATCTCATAGCCCGACGGAATTTCAAGCCAATTGAGGGCCAGGCGCAGTTCGCGGAAGGCCATGCGGTTTTGTCCCCTGGTCGTCCTGGTGACCAGCGCCCAGCTATGGACCTTGGCGTAGTCGGCCGGGGTGCCGACCACCCAGGCGAACTTCGATCCCTGCAACAGCAAGTGATGTTCGCCGTAGATTTCCTCGAAATCCTTCTTGAACCAGTCATAATCCAGATAGTCGGGCAGGTCGATTTTTTGGGTATCGCGCAAAAAACACATCCCTGGTTTGAACAGCGGCGATTGCACGGCGTAATCGATGGCCGCCAATCCTTCGCCCTGCACGAAATCGAAATATTTGACGAAAACGCAGTTGACGTCGGGGTCGATGCAAATTTGGTAGGACATACCCCAATATTGTTGAATGGGGGCTATTTCTCAAGATTTGAAAAATAGGGAAAGACCATGAAAGACCTAGGGAATCCGATAACTTCCCCTTAACTACCTTCTGACTAGTTGATGGCTACATTTGGCGCTGTTTTTCGGGTATAAGTGGCTAGCCTGTTCTTCTCACCGCAACGCTCCGACCATAATTTTCTCCAACGTAAGAAATCTGTCCTTAGACCGTCATAAAACGGTCATAAATACACCATAACATAGTAGCGCGTACAAAGAGCCATCCTCGGGGATCGACCCTACAGAGGAGACATTGGCCAGGTTGAGGAAACAAATTGTGGGCGAAAAAAGTGACTAAAGAACATATTAGTTTATTATAAATCAATGCTTTAAGTCCAACGTGGGTTTTCGGTTGGACACGCCCTAGATACGGCCAATTGATAGCAGTCTTCTCCTCCTTGAGGTTCTCGAGCGGTTCTAACCGCAGTGTAGAGAAAGGGAGAAATGCGATGCAACATCGGCCTTACAACTCAGAATTACAAAATAAATCGAAAAAGCCGTCGGCTTTCGGCGACTCCGACGATCGATTGCGTATTGCCTCGACGGAAACGAGGCCTTTTCAATTTCCTTACCCCTACCTTTCGTTTAACCCGATAGAAAAGGAGAAATCCATGCCGCATTTAATTGCACTTGGCAGAAAATATATCGAAGCCATCTGGCCCCCGAAAGAAGCAAAGAGTACGAGGTCTACCATCGAATTGGAAAGGAGACAGCTTCGGGACCGGATTCTTCGTAGGAACGATGAAGAAGCATCTCAGATAAAGGAAAAAGTCGAACAGAATTCCCGCAATGGAAAAGAGCTTCGCCGCCGAATCCGCTTTGACAAAAAGCATAAATATTCTCGGTACAAGGTAAACCGTGTCGCCCAGGATATCATATGTATTATAGAGGAAATTTCCTGGGGGGACGGTGAAGAAGACGATTCGGGTATTAGCCTGAATTGATAGTTGATTTCTTGATTGCAAGTTCGGAATAGGCGGCAATTTTTTGATACTGCCTGCGAAATGCGCGTATTCGCCTATGGTAATATTGTTGACAATTATTACCGTTTAAAATTTTTTGATGTCATGGCGTCGGTAAATTTTCAGCTTCTTTAAGGCTTTCTCAGTACCTGAGCATAAATCATTTCCTTTACTCCATTCCCTCGATTTTTCGAATTCCAACTACATTCCGAGTAGTTGATAGCTACACTTGGCGCAGTATTTCCAAAAATGCCCCTGGTCTATGGTCCTTCATGCCTGGCGGTAACAATTACCACCATTTTTACCGGCATTTGTCGCCAGAAACTATTGAAGGAGCAGGAAACATGGCAAAAAGAGATCAGGATTTTTATCACCAGCCTCGGGCTCGGAAGTCTTTCAGCCTGGCGAGGTTCATCAATTTTCGCAGCAAAGCCTCTTCCGTGTGGGTAGGGACGCGGGCGTTGAGCGATCATCAACTGGCCGATATCGGTCTCAGCCGCAGCCAGTGCGAGTTCGGCGTTCTTACTTATGCCGATGCGAACGTATAGTCCTTGTAGGTTTCCCGCAGCTTGGTTTTCCGGATTTTTCCCGTTGCCGTGTGGGGCAATTCGTCGGTGAACTCGACCGCTTCCGGCCAACTCCATTTGGGGAGTTTGCCGTCGTAAATTTTGATCAATTCCTCACTGCTCACCGAGGCACCCTCGTTCAAGACGCAGATGAGTAAAGGCCGTTCGTCCCATTTGGGATGAGAGACGCCGATCACGGCCGCTTCGGCGACGGCGTCGTGGCCGACGGCGATGTTTTCCAGATCGATGGAACTGATCCATTCGCCGCCCGACTTGATGACGTCCTTGGACCGGTCGACGATCTGCACATAGCCGTCCTCATCAATGGTGCAGACGTCGCCCGTGCGGAACCAGCCGTCTTCCGTGCTCGATAGTTCGCTGGCCGCGGCGTCTTCGAAATAGTCACCGACAATCCACGGCCCTTTCACGCACAATTCGCCGAAAGCGACCCCATCATGGGGGAGGGTGTTGTACTCGTCGTCGACGATTTTCAGATCGACGCCGTAGATGGGCCGTCCCTGCTTTATCTTGTATTTCATCTGTTTATCGGGCGGCAGGCTTTGCAGTTTTTCCTTGAGGATGCTGATGGTGCCCACCGGGCTCATCTCGGTCATGCCCCAGCCGTGGATGGTGGTGACGTCGTAATCGTTTTCGAAGGTCTCGATCATGGATTGGGGCAGGGCGGCGCCGCCGATAACGGTCCGCTCAAGGTAGGGCAGGGATTTACCGTTTTCCTTCATATACTGAATGAGCATCATCCAGATGGTGGGGACGCCGGCGGCGAAAGTGACTTTCTCCGATTCCAGCAGTTCCCACACATTGGCGCCGTCCAGGCCGGCCCCGGGCAGGACCAGTTTGGCCCCGGTCATGGCGGCGGCGTAGGGAATGCCCCAGGCATTGACGTGAAACATGGGCACGACGGGAAGGATGGCGTCAGCCTCCGATATGGCCATGGCGTCGGGCGCGGTAATGGCGAAGGAATGCAGCACCGTGGACCGGTGGCTGTAGAGGACGCCTTTGGGATTACCCGTGGTGCCGGAACTGTAACACAGCGACGAGGCGGTATTTTCGTCGAACTCGGGCCAATCGAATGTCTCCGGCGCGTCCGATATCATATCCTCATAACACAAAACATTTGGCAATGACGTTTCCGGCATATGATCCTTGTCGGTCATAATGACGATTGATTTGACGTCGGCCAGACTGTCGGCAATTCCCTCCAGGACCGGTACGAAACTGAGGTCGGTAAAGACCAGCTTATCGGCGGCGTGTTTGATGATGTAGGTAATCTGATCGGGAAACAGGCGCGGGTTGATGGTATGGCAAACCGCCCCCATGCCTGAGACGGCGAAATAAAGCTCCAGATGGCGATAACCGTTCCAGGCCAAGGTGGCGATCCGGTCGCCTTGGTTGACACCCAGATCACCCAATACATTGGCCATTTGGTGAACGCGCCCGAAGGCGTCGGCATAAGTGTAGCGGTGGATGGGGCCTTCCACTGTCCGCGAGACGATCTCCCTGTCGCCATGAAACCTGGCGGCATGTTCGATCAGGGAATTGATCGTTAACTGCGACTGCATCATCAGACCATGCATATTAATTCTCCCTATTCATTGGCCGCCCGGTAGAACTCGTTGATGCCCATATCCTGCCGGAACTCCTCCGGTATCTGGCCGCCGCCGGCCATATCCCCGGTCAGGCCGGTGGAGTCGGCGATGCGGACGTATCCATGAAACGAGGCAGCCGTGGCGGCGGCGTCGATCAGGGCCTCTTCGCCCATCTGGTCCGCAACCTGTT
The DNA here is from genome assembly GCA_964574215.1 of uncultured Rhodospirillaceae bacterium. Lineage (GTDB taxonomy): Bacteria > Pseudomonadota > Alphaproteobacteria > Rhodospirillales > UBA2165. The sequence continues at coordinate 60,880 of CAZNLR010000011.1, forward strand.
GTCGTATTTCGGCCGTTCGTTCCGTATCCCGCGACGCAATAGCTTCGGCGAAATCGGTTAACAGTTGCGCGTGGGGGATACCGCCGTCCCCCCTGCCGTTGCCGACGGCGGCGTGGACGTCATATTCGGTGCCGGATTTTTGTGTGCTCACACGGAGCAGAAAGGCATGCGCCGACGTTCAATAGGTACACTGATGAACCGATGAAACCCGGGCGGCCAATACCTCCATCTGCATGCGGTTGATGGCGCGCAGATCGGTTTCCAAATTGAACACTTCCGTGGCCGGCAGGTAGTTGGCGTCGGCCAGATTCCAAAAGGCCCGTTTGGCATCGGGTACCAGCGACAAAGCCTTGACCACTGGTGGTTCCTGCGGGTTGTCATAGAGATGGCCGTCCTCCGGCGCCACATCGGCCATTTCCACATACGGGAGCCAGGTGCCATGCATTTGCGCTGCCAATGAACGATAGCCCGCGGTTCCGCCCGTTAGAGGTTCAGGTAAAGGGTTATCCGGTGCGCCGACGGCGCGGGTAAAGGAGTCGGTCACCATGACGATGCAGACGATGGAAACAATCTCGATATATTCTTCCTGGCTGAGGCCGCCAGCCAGAATATCGTCCACCCATTTTCTGCTCGTCCGGCCCGGATCGGTGGCGAGGCGATGGATCATGTCAATTTCCGCTGAACTCAAATCGGTGGCGCTGTCGTGCGTGCCGTCGACGGCGTAAGGCGACAAAGCCTCTTTCCGTTCGGCGCAGAGCGAACAGGAAAATGCTTGGCGTACTTCCCTGGCTACGTTGACCCGGCGCTGTCCGTCGAGCCAATCACCGGGCGCTGCAATCTTACCCCAAGCAGCGTTTTGCGCCGCCACCAGGTCGTCACGAACGGCATACGGTAATTTTTCATAGTTTATTTCGTTCATTATAGGGCCTCCCTTTTTTTATCAATTTTTTTAATAGGAACAATTAAACAACTTGGTATTTTGGCTCTTTGCCGGCCTCCTCAAGCAAGTCGTTGATCTCTTTTTTCAATTCTATCATCTTAAGTTCACGGTCGATGGTCATTTTATTGATAAACTCGGCCTGCCGTACTTTTTTCTCCAGCTCTAAGGTCCTCTCCTCCACCTTTTTTTCCAGTTCGTTCTGGTTTTCCATTAGGTCCAACTGGGCCTGCTTCTGTTCGCTGATATCCTTGGCGAAGGTGGCGATCGCAGTGGCTTGTCCTTCATCGTCCCGCAAAAGAGACAGGGTCAAAAGAACCGGTACGATCTGTTTGTCCTTGGTCCACCTTTCGCCTTCGATATTTCTTACTTCATCGCCGGATATACAGTGTTGTAGCAACTCATCCGCTTGGCTGTGCTTGTCTTCGGGGACAATGGTTTTGATGGGGCGGCCGATCAGTTCGTCGCGGGACCAGCCATAGGCCTGTTCGGCCACGCTGTTCAATTCTATGACATTGCCTTGCAGATCCTCGATCAAAATGGGATCGGCACTGTCCATAAAGACTTTGGACATTTGCAAAAGATTTTGTTCGGTCGCCTTCTGAGCACTGATATCTTTCGCCAAGGTGGCGACGCCTTCGGGTTCACCCGCTGCATTGCGTAACAGCGACAGGGTCAAAAGGACGGGAACAATCTGCTGCTGTTTGGTCCTCCGTTCGCCCTCGATGTTCCGCACTTCATCGCCGATGATACAGCGTTCCAGTAATTCGTCCGCCTGCCCGTGTTTTTCCTCCGGAACGATGGTTTTGATGGGGCGGCCGATCAATTCCTCACGGGACCAGCCGTAGGCCCGTTCGGCCTCATTGTTCAAATCGATAACATTGCCTTGCAGGTCCTCGATCAAAATAGGGTCGGCGCTGTCCATAAACACCTTCGACATTTGCCGAAGATCCCGATCATCGTGCCGATCTGCATTTTTATTCTTGCTAAAAATATTTCTCTCCAGAAAATATTAATTTACGCAATATCATTTGTCTCAAATAACCGCTGCGCCGACCTATCCCCTTTGGTCGAACGCCAGTTTGATGCCCAAAGCCACCAGTACGGTGCCCGATAGGCGGTGAAGCCAGACGAGGGCCATGGGTTGTTCGCGCACCCAGGAGGATAGCGCACCTGCAAATAAGCCGATAGGGCCTTTGATCAGAAAGGTGAGGGCGGCAAAGGCGGTGCCCAGCACGAAAAGAGAAAAGGCCGTTGCGCCTTCGCCGCCGCCGCCGGCTAGAAACTGAGGCAGGAAGGCAAAATAAAAAAGGGCAATTTTCGGGTTGGACAGATTGGACAAGGTCCCTTGGACGAATAAGCGGCCCAGACTTCTATTTTCAATTTTCTGCAATCCGAGATTGGTCTGTTTGGATCGCAGCAGTTGGACGCCCAGATAAATAAGATAGGCAGCGCCCACCAATTTCAGAACCAGGAACAGCATTTCCGACGCCCGCAAAACAGCGCCCAGACCGAGGGAAGCCAATACCGTGTGCCCCATCAGGCCGGTGCTTACCCCGGCGGCGGTGACGATGCCGGCGATCGATCCCTGGGTCAAAGAGCGGGACATGACCAGCACCATATCCTGACCCGGCGTGATGATAATCACCAGGGAGGCGACGATGAAGATATACCAATAGATATCGAGCAACATGCGAGCCATCCTTGAAAACGAAAATTCATTATGCCGATAGACACTTTCATCTCAAGTGCTATGGTTTGCCGGTCCAAGCCGATCAGAGGGACTAAGCACAGCATGACTGCGAGCGATTATTTTACGTGGGAGTGGGAACAGTTTTCCGACCATCGATGTCTCAATGTGACGCCCAAGACTATGGGCGACGATGAACGATGGGTCGAATTTTTTACCGAAATATCACCTTCGTTTCAGTCTCCTCAGGCCTATATTTTTGTTGATGTCCGTGGCAAGGAAGAAAAGATTACCCTCGAAGGCTTTCAAGGAATTATCGAGGCTTTTAAGTCCAACAATGTCGACCGTGCCGTGTTCGCTGTAACGTCGGACAATAGTTTCCACGATATGACCGCCGATGTTTTCAAACGCTTGTCGGAAATGCGGGAATACGATTTGGAAATTGATGTCTTTCTGACGCGGGAATCGGCTGAAATGTGGATGACGACTAAGATGTAACGTTTCTTTCGGCTGCCTTTTACCGATTCTGTTTCACACGCCACTTCAAAGTATCAATTCGGTCCTGACCGAAAAACGGTTCGCCCTTATAAACCATCGTCGGTGCGCCCCAATGGCCGACAGCCTTTCGGTCAGCTTGGTTCTGCTGGATGATCTGTTCGTAACGGTCGGGATCCGCTTCGATGACCCGGTCCATGCTTGCCAAATCCAAGCCGGCCCGCGCCACGGCTTCGTCGAGATGATCTCCCTCGCTCCAATCGTCGACCATACCCGACCAGATAAGCGTGGAGACTTCCCGGGTAAAAGCCAGGCTTTTGCCCTGTTCTCCCGCCTCACAGCCCAGGCGGGTCAGGCGGTGAATATAGGGTTGTTCCTTGGGGATGGACAGGGGTTCGAAGGTCATGGTGACGGGGTCCGGGTTCGGAAATACCATCTTGATGCCGTGAAATTCCGCCTCTCGCAGAGAGTCCCTTCTAACATAAGGTGGATTGAGGGGATTAACGTTCTCGAAAAACGTCGGCGTACTGATGGCCAGGGGATAAACGGGACGAATGCGCATATCGATGCCGTCCTCTTCCGCCCAGTCGGACAGCCTCTGAATGGAAACATAGCAATAGGGACTACGGTAGGAATAATAAACGTCGATTTCCGGCAACTCGTCGGACAATTGATTTCTCCCCAAAAAAGTTTATTTGGTGACTAACTGGCGCCAGACCCTATCCCATCCGGCCGGGTCTTGCTAATACTTCCTTGATTAACCAATTGGGAATCAATTTCAGTCACATATATCCTTCATGGTTCGACTTAGAATTCTATTTGCCGTTCTGATACTTGCCGGTTCGATGACCGGAAACGCAGATGCGGCGGAGACGGCTGCCGACAAAGCCCGGCGTCAGGTGGGTACGTTTACCTTCCAATTGGAAAACGACCTTTTTTATGGGGCGGATCGCCACTACACCAACGGCATCCGGCTGTCCTGGGTGTCGCCGCCCAAAGACCATGGCGTTGATCCCATTCCCTGGATCCAGGAATTTCTCAAACGGGCCAGTTTTGCCTTGAACGAGGACACCAGGCTCGGCTTGGCGCTGGGCCAGGACATGTTTACGCCAGAAGACCGCAAACGCACCGATTTGATCAGAAATGACCGGCCGTATGCGGGGTGGCTTTACGGCGCCATGTCTTTGCATACGGTGACCGAAGAGCGAATTCTGGATACGGTGGAACTCAATATCGGCGTTATCGGTCCCCATGCATTCGGTGAGGAAACCCAGGATCTGGTACACGAAATCCGGCTGATCGACACGTTTGAAGGGTGGGACAATCAGCTGCGGGATGAGCCCGGGTTTCACCTCATGTGGGAGCGCAAATGGCGGGCCTTTGAAACCTCTCCAGAGGGTGGATTGGGATTCGATTTCATTCCTCATGTGGGAGCGAGCCTGGGTAACGTCATGAGTCATGCCAATGTAGGCGGCGCGCTTAGGTTCGGCTTTAATATTCCCCCCGATTTTGGCCCGCCGGCCCTGATCAAGGGCGCCACCTCTATTGATCCGCCGCAGGGACGAAATCATTGGAGCCTCTATGCCTTCGCCGGCGCCGACGGCCGCTATGTGGCCAACAACATATTTCTGGACGGCAACACTTTCCGGGACAGCCACAGCGTGGATAAGGAAAATATCGTGGCGGATTTATCTTTCGGCGTTGCTTTTCAGTATGACCGCCTGCGGCTGTCCTATACCAACGCCTTCCGCACACGGGAGTTCGAGGGCCAGGATAACAACGCCTTCTTTGGCTCCATCAGCTTGTCCTGGCAGTTTTTCTAAATTCGCCTATTTTAGGTTGCTGTGATATTCGGCCAGGTCATTCCAGACTTTTTGATCGATCAGCTTGCCGTCCCGTACTGTAAATCTATCGATAAAACGAATGCCCGAAAATTCCGATCCGTCGAGCCAAATTCCTTTTAAGAATCCGTAACAGTAGACGACATCACCGTCTTCACAAGGTGTCTCGTCGAAACGCTCGTATTCTTTTTCCACCGATTGATAGCGGATTTTCGACCATTCAATAAGCTCTTCCAGGGTTCTGAATTCAGAACTCCCAGGGAACTGCATGACGAAGTCATCACCCAAAAAATCGCGCGCCTTGTCCAGGTCCCGTTCCTGCATTGCGGCCAGAAAACTTCTCACGGTTTCGGCGGCGTTTGTCATGGTCTGTTCCTATCCGTTTGCTCGTTCTATTGGTAATACGGTAGCGGTTTGATACTAGTACTAAAGGGGGAACCTGTAATAAAGTCTTCTCCAAATCTGATAGGGAATAATGAGTTCTTTTTTGAAATGGCAGATGACTTCAAATTCAAACGCGTAAAGTTTCCCGCCAGAAGAACCGTCTTTAGCGAAGGCGAGGAAGGAGATTTGGTTTATCTCATTACCAAGGGCGAAATCGAAATCTGGAAAGGAACCTTGGGGGAGAACCCGCAAAGCCTCGGCAAGAGGGGAAGCGGAGAGGTCATCGGCGAAGCCGCCCTTTTGACCAACCGGCGGCGTATGGCATCGGCCGTCACCGTTACTGATGTGGAGGCCATCGCCATTTCCAAATCCGAGTTTCGGAAAAAGGTGGAGGATATGGATCCGGTGATGAAGGGTATTGTTATGAACCTGATCGGCCGGGTGCGGGGCCTGTCGAGCAAAGTCCTGACCAAGCGGGTCGAAGTCAACTGGACCGATTGGAAAAAAGACAAATAATATCTAGGAATGTGACCAGTTGTCCGGGTCGTCCGACTGATTGGGGGACAGACCCAGGATATCACCGTCGGTAGTGCAGCCGAGGCCGATAACGGTTCGGTTGGCGTAGGCAAAATAGGCGGTCACCTGGTTGATTTCGAGAATTTCGCCGTCTTCATATCCCTGGTCGCGCATGATCTGGACATGGGACTCCGTTGCGGCCGGCGGAAACGCCGACAATGATTTGGCGTAATCCAAAGCCGCCTGTTCGGCGGCAGAGAAAACACCGTCGAAGTCGCCACTTTCCAAAGCCTGACGCATGTGGTCGGCTTTGTGCTGATCACCCAACAGTCGGCTCAAGCCGGAAAAATGATGTTCAACGCAATAATCGCACCTGTTCAGCAGGCTGACATAAACGCCGAGCGCTTCCAAAAACCATTTGGGGATTTTATTGCCCGTATGATGCAGGACATATTTGTACAACGTCATGTGGCCCTCCATGGAGTGGGGCCGGAGCGAATGCATCATCATTATATTATCGACGTTGTTATCCGGCCCTTTAACCCGGTCATAGAGGTCTTTGAGCCGTCCTGTCGCGTCGTCGTATTCTACAGTTTTAATCCAGGCCATTTACTTAATCCCCGATTTTCAGACGCGACTTTGTAGGGCAATTAACATTTCAATGAAAGCAGTCGATCCGTTGACGTCCGCGATTATGTGAAATACGCCTTGCTCAATTTTTCCACTGTAAAATATATCTCCGCCAAATTTCCTTTGTAGATTTTGCCGATAGCACCAATATACATTGTAAAATTTCACACAAAAATATTGTACAAATTTTAAAATTCGGTTTATAACAGAAAAAACGAATATTAGGGGGGTAAGCACAAATTGGACAACCAACCACTTTTCATTCTGCTGTGTTCGGAAGAACACGAAAAAATTCAAATGGCGGCGATGACGGCATCGATTGCGGCCGTTTCCGAACGGCCGGTCGGCGTCTTGGTCAGCATGGGGGCCATGTATGCCTTCGATAAAAATGCTGCCGATAACAAGCGCTATAAGGGCGGCGCTTTTTCAGATCTGATGAAAGAAAAAAATGCGCCGGACGCGGTCGAGCTGTTCCGCCAAGGTAAAGCACTGGGTGAAATGACCATTCACGCCTGTTCGATGGCGGTGGATCTGTTGGGCTGGGCGGAAAGCGATCTGGACGGTGAATTGTTCGATGGGTCCATGGGCTTGACCAAATTCCTGTCCGACGCCGAAAGCGGCCAACTTGTTACTTTTTAACCCATCTATTCTGGAGAACACATGAGCCAGCGAAAAAAAATCGATGCACGGGGGGCTTTCTGTCCCGGCCCGTTGATGGAACTGATCGCCATGCTGAAACTGATCGAGATCGGCGACGAGATAGAGGTTCTATCGTCGGACCAGGGATCGGCCAAGGAAATACCCGAATGGGTCGCCAAAGTCGGCCATACCATGGGACCCATCACCGAAGAAGGCGATCACTGGAGCATCATCGTCATCAAAGCCAAATAACCGAATAGAAAATTATTAAATTCCAAAACCGGAGGTAAGCGTTATGGGAAAGAAAATCTTAATTGTCGGCGGAGGGTTGGCGGGGACAATTATCGCCAATGGCCTTTGCCGGAACATGTCGCGGGAATTGAGCAAAGGCGATGTCAGCATCACCATGCTGGGAACGTCCGACCAGCATATGTATCAACCGGGGCTGCTCTATTTGCCGTTCGGAAAAATCCGTGAGTCCGAGTTGTTCAGGGATCAGCGCAAGGTCCTCGACCGGCGGGTACCCTATTTTATTGATCCCGCCGCCAATATCGATGTGGAAAAAAAGGAAGTCACGACGGAGTCCGGCAAATCCTACGAATACGATTTTCTGGTGCTGGCGACCGGATCACGCATCATGCCGCAGAATATCCCCGGTATGGAGGAAGGCGCTCTTTGGTTCTATGATCTCGACGGCGCCCGCAAGATGCGGGATGCCCTGGACGAATTCGAAGGCGGCAAGATCGTCGTCAACGTCAACGCACCCCACAAATGTCCGGTGGCGCCGCTCGAAATCACATTCATGCTGTATGACTACCTGAACGGCAAGGGCCTGATGGATAAAACCGAGATTACCTACACTTATCCCATCGGCAGATTGCATGCGTTGGAGCCGGTGGCTTTGTGGGCGCAGCCGGAAATGGATAAGTACGGCATCAAATACGAAACTTTCTTCAACACCAAGGAAGTCAACTCTCAAGCCAAAACCATTTCGTCGGAGGAGGAGGTAACCCTGTCTTACGATATGCTGGTCACGATTCCGCCTCATTTCGGCTCTCAGGTGATAATCGATTCCGGTCTGGGCGACGGCGGCTGGGTGCCGACCGACAGGGAAAAATTGCTGCGGGAGGGTTCAAACGACGTTTTCGTCTGCGGCGACACCACCAATATTCCCATCTCCAAAGCCGGATCGACGGCCCATTTCGAAGCCGACACCATCATCGATAATCTGACCTCGCTAATTTCGGAAGAGCGCTGGGCGCGGGATTACGACGGCAAGGTCTACTGCTTCATCGAGACCGGCATGGATACCGGCACCTATGTATGGTTCAACTACACGACGCCGCCCAACCCGGGGCCGCCGTCTCAGATGATCCACTGGTTCAAGCTGGCCTATAACCGTCTCTACTGGTTGTCGGCCCGCGGCTTGCTGTAAAGGAGGTCGGATATGTCCATAGCAAATGATGCGGGTGGGGCCGATGTTATCCGCCTCGCCCAAGCCGCTCAGGACGCACTGACCGATTCCATGGTCGAGCGCCTGGCGGTTACCGGCGCCAACGTCATGGAAGTCGCCAATGCTCTGAACGACGATGACACTAAAGAAGCCATCTTGAGCCTCATCGAGAAGCTAACGGAAATGCACAAAACAGGAGCGCTCGATACGCTGTTTCAATTGGTGGCCGTTATGCATGCCGCCAAGGAAGCCAGCACCGACAGCATCGTCGAACGACTATTCCAGTTCGTCGAAAGTATGGTCACCAACCTGGCCAATGAGGAAGTGGCCGAGATGGCCCACGGTCTACATGTATCCATGCAGGAGGCTGCCCAGGAAACGTCAAACATGCCGGCGTCGGGCGGGTTGTTTTCAACCATGTCCATGCTCAGCAAGCCGGAGACGCAGAAATCATTACAGTTCCTGCTCTCCTTTTCGAGCAAAATGCAGGCCCATTGTTGCGATTAAGAATTTTGAATTAAGTAAACCGTCCCCGAATTAATGAAAATCGGGGACGGTTTACTTATTTATCGTCAGTAACGCACCGCGCGTAGTTGTCGATCCGCACCTGATCACGCTGGCCGCCCAGTGATCCGAATTGCGACGGATCGCCGGTTTTGGGATCGCTGCGCTGGGCGCCGGCACCGTGAACGTCTCTTCCGTCCACCGAAATGCACTTACCGAAACAGATGTAAGAGGCCATGCGCGGGCTGTCGCCGTGGGTGGTCGACGACCAGAACCAGCCGGCCGGTTCTTTTTGCACAAAAATGTCGGTATCGATGGCGGGATTGTGCCGGGAGTAATCGATCAGGGTGTGCAGTTCCTTGATATTGGGCAGCCGCCAATCTGTGCGTCCCGCCAATGTCAGGTTTTCACAGTAGGCCAGCGATTGCTGCCATTTGCGTTCCTTGCCGTCGTCTTCCTGCTGCCAGAGCAGCCCGGTCAGATCGTCGCTGACCGTTCCGTTGCCGTGATCCTTAAATTTGTTCTCGCCCCATTCTTTACCCCTGACACAGCGGTAGAACAAACTGTGCCGTCCCCGGGTCGGGGCCTGCTTTAAATGACCGTCGAGAAAATTGAAAAAGAACGCCGCTTCGATGCCGGACCGGCTCATATGGTCGCCGGTATAGAATGTCCGGGACCAGGTCTGACCCATCATCGAAACATGATGGGTGGAGAACCGGTCGCCTTCGAGGACGTCCTCACCGGGCACCTCCAGATTGAACTTTTTACCGTCGAGGAAATAGCGGTGGGTTGTTGCGCCTGAGAAGTCAGCAATGGAAAACAGTTCCTTGATGGTCGGCAACCGCCAGTCCTGATGCCCGCCGAGGGAAAGGTCATTGCACCTGTCCTCTGCATCGTAAAAGGTAAGCCGCTTTTTGTTGTGCGCCTTTTGCCAAGTCAGACCGGTTATGCCGTCGCCGACCGTGCCGTCGCCGTTGTCGCGGTAAGCGGTGGGGCGGCTTTTATAATGGGCATCCTGGCCGAAAAAGGCGCTGTCTTCAGAGGGGCAGTCCATGGTGCTGCCGTTGTCGAAACAGGTGACCTGTCCCGTATCCGCCAGCTTGTTGTTCAATTGAATGGCGTCGGCGTAGGGAGCTCTCGGCGTGTAACCGGGAGGGCCTCTCCTGGCGCTCATGGGCCGATCAATCCCCCCGCCCGGACCGCCTTGGGCGCGCCCTGCACCGGGTCCACTGCCACCGCGCAGACCGCCGCCCATTTGCCCGCCGGGAAAATTGCTCGGAACGCAGACAAATCCCGGCGGCATTGTGCGGCAACTACCTTTCAGCATGCCATGGGGTGCTCGAAAGCTGCAGGCTGAATCCGGCTGCTTACCTTTGCACGAACTGAAAGCTTCCGGCGGCGGCCCGCCCATGGGGCCGCCCTGGGGACCTCCAGACGGTCCTCCTCCCGGGGGACCTTGGCGCGGACCTTGAGCCATCGTCGGTCCGGCAAACGCCATTACCACGAGACCGACTACGAAAATTGGAATTCTCCAACGCATCACGGCCCCTACAAGCCAAGCACCATTTTGGCTAAAATATTACGTTGAATTTCGTTGCTGCCGCCGAAAATGGAGGTGGCGCGTTTGTAGAGGAAATAGGGCATCACACCGGTGGCGAAATCGCCGCCCACGGGTTCGGTGTTGGAGCCCGGCTGCACCAGTTCGTCGACGTAGGGCATGGCATAATAACCGGCGGCCTCGACGGCGGTTTCCGAAATTGCCTGAGTTAATTCGGAGCCTTTAATTTTCAAGATGGAAGCCACCGGTCCCACGTCGCGCCCGGCTTCGTCTTCCGCTAATAACCGGAATTGCGTGTACTCCAGCGCCATCAATTTAACGTCCAGGTCGGCGAGTTTGCGTTTAAAGGCAGGGTCTTCCATAAGCGATTTACCGTCGGATTGAATCGATCCCGCCATCTCCTTAAGACCACTCAAGTGCCGCTTGGAAGCGCCGATATCGGCGATATTGGCGCGCTCGTGACCGAGCAGGAATTTGGCGTAGGTCCAGCCCTTGTTTTCCTCGCCTACGAGATTTTCAGCCGGTACCCGGACATCTTCGAAGAACACCTCATTCAGCATATGAAAATTGTTCATGGATTTGATCGGTCTGACGGTGATACCCGGTGTATCCATATCCAGCAGGATGAAGGAAATGCCCGCCTGGGGTTTGGCTTCCTTGTCGGTGCGCACCAGGCAGAACATCCGGTCGGCGTAGTGGGCGTACGAGGTCCAGATTTTGTGGCCGTTGATGACGTATTCATCGCCCACCCGTTCCGCCTTGGTTCGAAGCGAGGCCAGATCAGACCCGGCGCCCGGTTCCGAATAGCCCTGGCACCACCAATCGTCGGCATCGAGAATACGCGGCAGATACTTTTCCTTCTGGGCGTCGCTGCCGTAGGCGATAATGACGGGCCCGACCATGCCGGTGCCGAAGGGCGGCGGTATGGGGGCGCCGGCCATGCCCATTTCTTCTTCCAGAATATACTTCTGCGTCGCCGACCAGCCGGGGCCACCGTGTTCAACCGGCCAATTGGGGGCGCCCCATCCCTTTTTATTCAGTATCTTTTGCCAGCGGACAAAATGTTCCTTACCGAAATGTTGGCCTTTTCTGGCGATTTCCTTGATGTCCTCGGGCAGGGATGTGTCGAGAAAGTCTTTAACCTCTTCCCTGAATTCTTGTTCTTCTTTGCTGAAATTCAGATCCACTGAAATGTCCCCACCCGTTATCCATAAATTGCGCCAACATCATATATTTTTGTTGCATTCCCGCAATATCCATATTTGATAGGCGCTGCGACGAATAAAATATCAGGGGGAAATAATCTTGTTTGGACCGGGAAAGGTTATCAGCCAACATGAGGAATGCAGCAAGGCCGATATGGCTGAGCGGGGCGCCCAGGCTGCGTCGGCAATGGCCAGTCTCGGGGTTGGCGAAGGCGATGTCTTGGCCTGCTACATGCGAAACGACTTTCCCATGTTCGAAGCACAACTTGCCGCCCGGCTTCTAGGCGTCTACCTGGTGCCGGTCAATTGGCATTTTACCGCCGCTGAAACCGAATACATTTTGAAGGATTCTGAAGCCAAGGTCTTGATCGTTCATGCCGATTTGCTGGAAGAGATCAAGGCCGCCATTCCCCACGGCGTACTCGTGATCGCCGCGCCGACGCCGCCGGATATACGGGACGCCTACGGGATCGATGATGGCCTGTGCAGCGTACCGGAGGGAATAATTTCTTGGCGGGAGTGGATCGCAGAATTTGACGAGTGGCGGGCCCCGCCGCGGCCGCCGAGGGAAATAATGAATTATACGTCCGGAACGACGGGCAATCCCAAAGGGGTGGTCAAAAATCCGCTTACGCCGGAAGAGGAAAAAAAGGCGGGAGCGCTGAGTGATCTTGTCTATGGCGTGAGGTCGGGTATGCGAATCCTGCTGACCGGTCCTTGTTACCATATCGCCGTCAACCACAGTGCGCAAATCGCCATGATGACCGATGCTGATTTGATTCTACAACCCAAGTTCGACGCCGAACATTTCCTCAAGTTGGTGGAAGAGTACAAGATCACCCACGCTCATATGGTACCGACCATGTTCGTCCGTATGCTTAAATTAGGCCAGGCGGTTAGAAACAAATATGACGTCTCGTCCCTGCAATGGATTGTCCATGGCGCCGCGCCGTGTTCACCTGACGTCAAACGCGCCATGATCGATTGGTTCGGGCCGATTATTTCCGAATATTACGGCGGCACGGAAATCGGCATTTCCAATTTCTGTACCGCGCAAGATTGGTTGGATCATCCGGGTACCGTCGGAAGGATAACCGATGGCTCGATCATCCGTATATACGGCGAGGATGGTAAAGAATTGCCGCCCGGAGACATCGGCGAGATTTACGGCGCCACCGATCTGGTGACGGATTTTGCCTACAAAGGACTGGGAGAAAAAAGGAAAGAAGTGGAAATCGACGGTTTGGTGTCCCTTGGCGACATGGGATACGTGGATGAGGAAGGTTATTTGTACTTGTGCGACCGCCGGAACGATATGGTGATCTCGGGCGGCGTCAACATATACCCGGCGGAGATCGAGGCCGTGCTGGTGACCATGGACGGCGTGCGCGATTGCGCTGTGTTCGGCATTCCCAACGAAGAATTCGGCGAATCCCTGATGGCGATGGTGGAACTGGAAGACAGTTCAAAAATTGAAGTGGATGACATCCGCCGATTTTTGATCGATCGGGTGGCCAAATATAAAGTGCCTCACCAAATAGAGTTTCGTGACGATCTGCCGCGGGAAGATTCAGGTAAAATTTTTAAACGCAAGCTACGCGAGCCCTATTGGCGGGATGCCGGCCGCGCCATTTAATTTAATTCAGGAGATACTCGCCAAGGGCCTCAGACCGGTTGCTGAGGGTGATCTAAATAAACCACATAACCGAGAACGCTTAACCCCAGTACGATGGCCACATTAAGAAATCTCGCGGTATATCCTTGACATATCTTCCAATATTCAAATAGATGATGAAGAAAAAGACTTAGAAGATATGAATATTGATGAAATGCGGAAAAGTGCCGAACGGGTGAGTGGATTACTTAAAGCCATGTCCCATGAACGCCGGTTGATGATCCTCTGCCAGTTGGTGGACGGTGAAAAATCCGTTGGTGAAATCGCCCGGTCACTTGAAATGAGAGATGCCGCGGCATCTCAGCAATTGGCGCTTTTGCGCAAAGACGGTCTGGTGGAAACCAGAAGGGACGGTCAGACGGTCTTTTATTCCGTGATCCGAACCGACGTCCGGCAACTGATCGAATTCCTTTATATGCAGTTTTGTGAAACTTCCAAATAACCGGAGAATGAAAAAATGATTTTCACCATGGACAGACTTATCTTAGCCATTGCCGGCGCCTTTATTTTGGCGAGCGTCGTGCTTTCCCATCTTCACAGCCCGTACTGGCTGTTCTTTACGGCCTTCGTCGGATTAAATCTTTTGCAGGCGAGTTTCAGCCGCTGGTGCCCCATGGTGACGTTCCTCCGCAAAGTCGGCGTCCAGAAGGGCGTGGCTTTCGAGTAAACCTCAACCTTTTCTTTGTACAGGAGGCGCGGACAAGGATGAATATATTCGGGCTAATACCGGCGGGTTTTCTGGCCGTATTGATTATGACGCCGTTAGGTCAAACGAAGGCCGACGAATTCGAAGTAAAATTTCGATCCATTGAGGATCGAAAGGCCGTGTTTGCGACCGTTGAAAGCGTGGACCGGGTTCTCGCCCGCGCCCGGATCGGCGGCATCATTGCGGAATTAGCCGTCGATGAAGGCAGTCAGGTACACGCCGGCCAGATAATCGCCGTAATCGAAGACAAAAAATTGCCTCTTAAGTTGGCCTCTTTGGAGGCCAAGTTGAAATCCTTGGCCGCGCAAAGGAAACTCGCCCGGACGGACCTAAAGCGGGCAAAATCTCTGCGCCGTACCGGTGCGGCCAGCCAGGCCCGGCTCGACGAAACCCAGACAAAACTGGATATCGTCATTAGCGAGATCGCTTCCCTGAATGCCGAAAAACGGGTCGTACTCCAGCAGATCAAGGATGGCGGAGTTACGGCGCCGGCGTCCGGTCGCGTTTTGTCCGTCGCCGTCACCAACGGCAGCGTTATTCTGCCCGGTGAAACTATCGCCGAAATCGCTAAGGATGCATACATTCTCCGCCTGCGGCTACCGGAACGCCATGCCCGGTTTCTAAAGGTCGGCGATCAGGTCCAGGTGGGGCAACGTGGTCTGGACGGCAACAGTACGGATTTGGCTGACGCAGCCGTCCAACAGGTCTATCCGGAGATGGAGAAAGGGCGGGTGATCGCCGACGTTAAGGTCTCCGGCTTGGGAAATTACTTTGTCGGGGAAAGAACGCGGGTTCATGTTGCGACGGGTTCCCGCCGGATAATCGCTGCGCCGGGAAAATATTTTTACCAACGATACGGCGTCACCTTCGCCAAATTGAAAACCGGCGGAGAAGTTACGCTTCGCCTGGGCCTGCCCGTTCGCAGCGGGCAGGGAAGCGAAATCGAAGTCTTGTCGGGTTTGAAGGCCGGTGACATTCTGGTGACGCCATGAACTTGGGCATTTCCGGCCATTTGACCCGGCTGTTTATCCGTTCTCCACTGACGCCCTTGCTGCTGCTGTCGACCATTTTGGTGGGCGCCGTCGCCCTCTGGGTCATGCCGCGGGAAGAAGAACCCCAGATCAGTGTCCCCATGGTGGATATATTGATCAAGGCCGATGGTCTAAAAGCGGTTGATGCGGTTGAACTGGTTACCGAGCCGCTGGAGGATATCGTTAAAGGGATCGACGGCGTGGAGCATGTTTATTCCCAGACGGAAGACGACCGGGTCATGGTAACGGCGCGCTTCCTGGTCGGCACCGACGAGGACCGGGCCATTTTGCGCGTTCACGAAAACATCAGCGCCAACATGACGCAAATACCCATCGGCGTACCCGAACCATTGATCATTGGGCGCGGTATCAACGATGTGGCGATCCTCGTTCTGACCTTGTCACCGAAAGATAATGGCGCGGAAAGTTGGGATTCCCGTTCCCTTTACCGGCTGGCCGATGAATTGCAGCATGAACTCATTAAAGTTGACGAGGTGGGACTCACCTACATTGTCGGCGGTAGTCCCGATCAAATCCGGGTGGAGCCAAATCCGGAGAAGCTGACCCTGTTCGGTGTGACCCTGAACCAATTGGTCACCAAGGTAAAAGAAGCCAACCGGTCGCTTTTAGCCGGGCAGTTTAACCGTGCGGGCCGGAATCTGCCTGTGGCCGCCGGACAAACTTTGCAAGGCGTGGCCGATATCGGCCAATTGCTGATTACCACCCACGACGGCCGGCCGGTTTATGTCAAAGACGTTGCCGATATCGTTGTCGGCGCACGTGATGAAAATAGCCGGGTATGGCAATACGCCTGGGACGAAAGGAGCGGCAAAAAAGACGATCCCCAAATTCGCTCCGCCGTCAGTATCGCTTTTGCCAAACGCCAGGGCGCCAATGCCGTCGCCGTTGCCGATAACCTATTGAACCGACTGGCGGCCATTCGGGGCCAACTGTTGCCCGAAAACATCGATGTCAACGTCACCAGAAATTATGGTGAAACCGCCAGCGACAAAGCAAATGAGTTATTGCTGCATTTGATCAGCGCCACTGTCACCATAGTGCTGATCATCGCTCTCTTTATCGGATGGCGTGAAGGTATCGTCGTTCTGGTGGTGATTCCGGCCACCATTCTGTTCACATTTTTCATGTCCTGGCTAATGGGATTCACCATCAACCGGGTGAGTTTGTTTGCCCTGATTTTCTCCATCGGAATTCTGGTGGATGACGCCATCGTCGTGGTTGAAAACATCGTCCGCCATTGGCGCATGAAAGGGGGACGGGACCGTATTCAAACGGCGATCGAAGCCGTTGCCGAAGTGGGAAATCCGACAATTATCGCTACCTTGACCATCGTCGCCGCTTTGCTGCCGATGATGTTTGTTTCCGGCTTGATGGGACCGTATATGAGCCCTATTCCTGCCAATGCCTCGGCCGCCATGCTGTTTTCCTTTTTCGTTGCCGTGATGATAACCCCCTGGCTTTTGGTGAAACTGAAGGGAAGCGAGCGGTATCAGGATGAAGCCCGGGAAGGGGATATCGATCACGGCGGCATATTGGGTAAAATTTATCTCGCCGCCGCCGTGCCGCTGCTTCAGGGGCGCCGGCGGTCAATCATTTTTCTTCTGGTTGTCGGATTTACCACGCTGGCGTCGTTCGGGTTGATTGCCGGTAAGGACGTCACCGTCAAACTGTTGCCGTTTGACGATAAATCGGAATTGCAGGTCGTCGTCGATCTACCGGAAGGAAGCACTTTGGAAGACACCGAGCGGGTCCTATTCGCGGCGGCCCAAAACCTAAAAACCGTGCCGGAGCTGGCGGACATTCAATTGTACGCGGGAACCGCTTCGCCGTTCGGTTTCAACGGATTGGTCCGCCATTCCTATCTGCGAAACCGGCCCGAACAGGGTGATCTTCAGGTTAATTTCCTGCCCAAAGATCAGCGGGAGCGGCAAAGCCATGCCATCGCTCTCGATATCAGGGAAAAACTAAAATCCCTATCTTTGCCCGAGGGAACAACGGTCAAGGTCGTGGAAGTGCCGCCGGGTCCGCCCGTTCTGGCGACTTTACTGGCGGAAGTATACGGGCCGGATGGTGAAAGCCGCCGCCGCACTGCCGAAAAAGTGAAAGAAGCTTTCAAAAAAGTGGACTTTGTTGTCGATGTCGACGATTCCATAGGCACGCCAGCCAACCGACTGAGGATCAAAATCGACAATGAGAACTTGGAATTCCACGGCGTCGAAGAGGCAGACGTCTACGATACCATAGACGCCTTGGTGGACGGTATAAGCGTCGGATATTCGCACCGCGGTCGGGGCGCCAATCCCATTGAAATTGCCGTAAAACTACCCAAAAAGGGTCTTTTCCCCAGCGAGCGGTTTTTATCGACGCCGGTGCCGGCGAAGAATGGCGTGGTGGAACTTGGCGATCTGGTGCAACTGAGCCTCGAAAAAGCATCATTTCCCATATTCCGCCGCGATGGACGATTTGCTGAAATGATCATGGCGGAATTAGCCGGGCGTTTCGAAGCGCCGATCTATGGCATGCTGGCCGTCGAGGAGGCGCTGAAAGAAATTGAGAAAAGCGGTGAGGCTGTTGAAATCAGATACCGCGACCAGCCCGAGGATGAATCCCGTCCTTCCATGTTGTGGGATGGCGAATGGGAAATCACCTATACGACTTTTCGGGATATGGGATTGGCATTCGGCGTCGCGCTACTGGGTATTTATCTTTTGGTGGTTGGCCAATTTGGAAGTTTTCGTCTGCCTTTGGTTATCATGGTGCCGGTGCCGTTGACGTTGATCGGCATAATCATCGGTCACTGGCTGTTTTCTGCGCCATTTACGGCGACTTCCATGATCGGATTTATTGCTTTGGCCGGAATTATGGTGCGCAACTCCATCCTGCTGGTCGATTTTATCCGCAGCCGGCAGGCAGAGGGAATGGTGTTGCGGGCGAGCCTTTTGGAAGCCGGCGCCATTCGGTTTCGCCCCATATTTCTAACCGCTGTTACGGCCATGGTCGGCGCCGCCTTTATCCTCCTGGATCCGATATTTCAGGGATTAGCAATTTCAATGCTGTTTGGTTTGGCCTCTTCAACGGTGCTGACGCTGCTGGTTATTCCAGCAATCTACATTTGGTTGCGCGACGACGGCTTGACCATGAATAACTAGTAATCAGAAATAATTTTTGGTGAGTAAACGGTTACTATTGGTAAAAAATCCGCTTTACTTATGCAGAAAAGAAATTTCTTTCTTTGTTGTACTTTTCTGCAATCCGATGTAAATCAATACCAATCTTATCCGGTATTTCCGCGGGCGCCGCTTTTATTTCCGATATATAGCCGTTTCGTTTGAATTGTTGGATTGATTAAATTTGCCGGTTTCGGCCGGAAGTTGATTAACGTTTATCTCTAGGGAGAACACAAAATGCCTACAGGCACAGTAAAATGGTTTAACCTTCAAAAGGGGTATGGCTTTATCATGCCGGAAGACGGGTCGGACGATGCCTTTGTCCACATTTCCGCCGTTGAACAATCCGGATTGGTAAGCCTGGATGAAGGTCAAAAAGTCGAATACGAGTTGGTGCCGGGCCGCAATGGGAAACTCGCAGCATCCAACCTCAGCATCGTCGAATAATAAAATCCCGCATTTTTAAAAGTAGGCCCGATACTGTTAAGGCTGTCGGGCCAGTTTTTTTTGCCCAACTCAACCGTTGGAATAAATTTTCAGCACTTATTCTGAATGCCTACGCTCGAAATCGAAAACGTAAAGGTTAACTACCATGTATCGGGTTCGGGGGAGCCGGTCGTGTTGCTGCATTGTTCGTCAAGCACTCACCGGCAATGGCGTGACCTCTGGAAACTAATTGAAAGCAATTTTCAGGTTTGGGCGCCGGATCTTTATGGATACGGTGACACCGATTTATGGCCGGGCGGCAACGATACGTTGATCGCCGAAGAGGCCAAGCTGGTTCGCGGCCTCATTGAACATATTGGAAAGCCGGTGCATTTGGTTGGCCATTCATTCGGAGGTGTCGTTTCCCTGCGATTGGCGATGGAGAATCGTACGCTTCTCAGAAGCCTGGTGCTGATTGAGCCGATTGCAGCGTGGCTCATGGAAAATGACGACGATCTCGGCCCTTATTTAGAGCTAAGGGGCATAAGAGACGAGTTTCACGGACAACTTGATAGCGGTGACACGTCGGCGGCCGTCAGACCTTACTATGATTATTGGAGCGGCGAAGGCGCCTGGAATAATACCGAGGGATCTTTGCGGGAGTATGTCCTGGCGACCGCAAAAAAAGTATATTTGGAATTTGCCGCTATCTATAATTCCGGAAACACCATTCTACCGCTCGACCAGATAAAGTTGCCGACGACGATCATTCGCGGATCGCAAACGCCGTCTTCGACCAAACGCATTACCGAAATATTATCCCAGGCGTGGACGTGGGCGCCGGTACACTCGATTCCCGGCGGCGGGCATTTGTCGCCCATCACCCATCCGGATGAAGTCAATAATTTGGTCAAATTCCACCTGATGAACGCAGTCCAAGCCGACTAATCGCAGATGGCATTGTCGGATTACCCACCCTGAAATATTTTGAAACCTAATATTCATTGCAGTTCAACAGATCAAACCTAACATAAACTCCATACAGTTTGTTTTGATAGCGAACCTAGCCGATCGTCCGTCAAAACGGATTATACGCTTCCAGATATGTATCGGGGAAAATTGCAGAAGCAGTATGATGACCAAGCCTAAAAAAAGAATAATGTTTGTCGACGATGTCGAGGAAAACGCTCTTATCGCAAAAGAAAATTTGGAAAATTTAGGGTATCAGGTTACGGCTGTCGCCAATGCCAAGGATGCTTTTCAAATATTCCGCGATTCGCCGGATAAATTTGATCTGATTATTACCGATCAGGTTATGCCGGGAATGATGGGAGATGACTTGGCCAAGGCTGTGCACAAAGTTAAGGCCAGCGTACCGGTGATCTTGGTGACCGGCTACAGTACAAAAATAACGGTAAATAATTTTCGGGAATTCGGATTCTCAGATTTGGTAATGAAGCCGTGGTTGATCGAAGAAATGAAACAGTCAATCAGCCAAGTATTAGCGGCTCGTCCGTAAATTAACCGACACTGGTTACAGAGGCGGCAAAAATATAACCCGCATTTCTGACGGTCTTAATCCATTGAGGCGCTTTAGGGTCTTTTTCAATTTTTTTACGCAAACGAGCGATACGGATATCGACGCTTCGGTCAAAAGCCGGACTATCGTTGTTGTAAGCGTACTCTAGAATTTGATCCCGGGACAGGACCCGGTTGGGGTGTTCGACAAAAGCTTTCATCAATTCAAACTCACCGCTCGTCAAACTGATCAACTCGCCGGCAGGAGTAGAAAATTCCCTTTTCCCGATGTCGAAATTCCAGCCGTCGAACTCGTAGGCCATGGAAGCGTCAGCAGCGTTGCTTGAACCTGCCGTACTTCGTCTCAGGACACTCCTTACTCGGGCAAGAAGTTCCCTCGGCTCGAAGGGTTTGGTTAAATAATCGTCGGCGCCAATTTCCAGGCCGACGACTTTTTCCATGGTATCCGTGCGCCCGCTCAAAATAACGATTCCTGCAGAGGACTTTGCTTTCATGGCCCGGGTCAATTCCAAACCGTCCATATCCGGGAGGCCGAGGTCGACGATGATCAAGTCGACGTCGTTTTTATCCAAGACTTGAAGTGCCTGGGTTCCGTCGCCGCTGGTCAAAACATCGTATCCGCCCATATTCAGGCAATCGCTAACGATATCCAGAATCTCCGGATCGTCGTCAACTGCCAGAACGGTTTTTTGCGATTCCAACTAACCCCCCATGCCTAAAAACGACTTGTCACTATTTTCATTGCCTAAACAATCAAATAAATCCCGAGAATGCTCTTTTAATTTGATAATTATTTGTTGTATTTCAAGGGATCATTTTATCAAATAGTATAGTTATCTTCGCATATTTTTGCATTTGCAAACCAGGGCAATTTGATCCTGGTCCAAAATAAACGTGATTCAGGCAATTGCCGGTTGAAATGATGGCCAGAAAGCAACAACTGTAGTCAGATATGTTAAATTGGGTTTTCGGAAAAAAAAGTAAACGCAAAAAGAAGCCTGGAATTGGCGCCAAGCCCAGCTATGAAAAAGCCAGGTCAATAGCGGAAAAAGGCTCCGTCACAGAGCGGAAACATCTGGCCGGTCATGAAGACCTGGAGCCCGAGATTCTTTACTATTTCGCCAGCGATAAATCGCCGGAGGTGCGCCGCGAGGTCGCCGAGAATCTGGGAACACCGTTGCAGGCGGATATTATTCTCTCCCGGGATCCCGACGAAGAAGTCCGTTGCGAACTGGCCATGAAAATCAGCCGTCTGGTGCCTGAACTGGGACCGGACGAAAGCGAAAAACTGACGGAAATGGCTTTGGAAGTGTTGGAAGTGCTGGCAAATGACGAACTGCCGCGTGTCCGTGCCATCATTTCAGAAGAACTAAAAAGCGCCTCAAACGTCCCCAGTAAGATCGTCAGGCATCTGGCGGAGGATTTGGAGGAAATCGTTTCTGTTCCGGTTTTGGAATATTCACCGCTTTTGAGCGAGAACGATTTGTTGGAGCTCGTTGCCCGAGGCATGAAAAGCCGCGCTCTGGTTGCGGTTGCCAAACGGCGTTCGCTGTCGGATTCCGTCGTCGGGGCGGTAGTCGCCACCGAAGACAAGGAGGCCGTTAAATCGGTTTTAGAGAACGATTCAGCTGATATCGATGATAAGACATTCGATGATATCGCCGATAAAGCGGAAATGAATAAGGAATGGCACAATGCCATGGTCTACCGGGATGACCTGCCGGTCCGAACCATTAAGCGCATTGCCTCGTTCGTTAGTGCGGCATTGATGGAAGCCCTTATCGATCGCAATACCCAACAAAAGGATTTGGTTGAAGACCTTAGGAAAACCGTACGTCAGAGAATTGAAAAAGGCGATTTGGAAATCGAGGAAGAGGGACACCAACCGGCGATTAAGCGTGCCGAAGAAGATTTCAAAGAAGGAAAATTGGACGAGAATAAAATTGCGGAAGCGCTTGATGAGAACGACAATGCCTATGTCCGTTATGCCCTGTCGTTCATGTCCAAGCTGCCCCATGATACGGTTTCGAGAATGCTGAATACGAGCAGCCCGAAATCGGTTACGGCTTTGGCCTGGAAAGCCGGATTAACGATGGAAATGGCCGTCAATCTGCAAAAAACAATCGGCCGGATTAAACCGGACAAAGTGCTGGAAGCCGGCGCCGACGGCGGTTATCCCCTCTCGGAGGATGACATCGAATGGTATATGGAAAGCTTTTTCGCTTAATTTCGAATGCTGCTGAACTAGACTGTTTTAGGTCCTACTTCCATTTTTCCGGTTTGAAATCGCGGGCTCGTTTTTCACCTTCGGCGCGTACTTCAGGCGACAATATTTCCATCAGAGCTTTTCTGTTCTGATTGGCCAGTTTGTGTCCTGCATTTGCCGCCAGGGTTAACCATTTGAACGCTTCGACACCGTTTTTATCGATACCTTCACCCCGTGCCAGGCGGATGCCGATATGGTTTTGAGCCTTGGCGTAGCCCTGCCTGGCCGCTGCCAGGAACCATTTCGCGGCGTTTTCGATGTTTTTATCAACGCCTCTGCCGTCTCTGTAAATCTTTCCGAGATTGTACTGAGCCTGGTAGATACCGGATTCAGCCGCCATCTTAATCCAGTTGAAGGCTTCCGAATTATCCTTGTTGACGCCTAGCCCAAGACTGTACATCTTGCCCAGAGAATATTGTGACCTTGCCGAACCCTGAAGCGACGCCTTCCTGAGCCAGTTGACGGCCTCGGGGTAATTAATGTCGACACCACTGCCAAACAGGAAGGTCATGCCCAAATTGTGCTGAGCTTCCTTACTGCGGCCTTGCGCGGCTTTGGTCCACCAGCCGATAGCCGTTTTCCGGTCTTCTTTAACGCCTCGGCCTTCGTCATACATGACGCCCAGATTGAACTGCGCCTTGGCGTCACCCTGTTCGGCAAGTTTGCGCCACTCGTTTAAGGCGGTGGCGAAATCGCCTTTCTGATAGGCGCGCCAGCCATCTTCAAAGCTGGCCATGGCCGGCTGCGGACCGATAGCCAGAGCGGCGGCGATCAGGACGCCCGATACAATGCCAATAACATTGACCCGCTTTATCAATCTAATTTTATCCTGCAACGGATGTTTCATTCCCTCATTTCCCATAAAGAAGCACATGATACCGACTCCTATTTTCCTTGAGCCGAAAATTTAGTTACTTGAAGACGCAAAGTTTCGATGAGTCCATCCACCCCCTGTTTGCGGATTACGGCTCTGAATTCCGAACGCTGCGTTACCACCATGCTTACGCCGGATACGACAACATCCAGAATTCTATGACTTGCGCCCTTAGCGCGCACGCGCCAACCTGCTAAAATTGGCGGTCCGCTGGGACGGGATATTTGGGTCGATACCAAAATATCCTTCTTGCCGATTGGTTTGGCGCCGGTTACCGAAAACTTCTGACCGGAATAGCCGCCGAACCGGCGCGAATAAGATCTTAAAATATACTCCTTGAATAGCGACTGATAAGTGCTGCGCTGATCCGGGGTGGCTTTTCGCCAGGCGGACCCAAGCACATATCGCCCTATTAACGGCAGATCGAAATTATCCGATAATAGATTTCGTACACCTTTCTCTTTTGATTCCAATGACGTTCCATCGGCGCTTAGTGTCTTGAACGCCTTAGAACTCAAATTGTCGATGAACTTGGAGGCGCCTTCCGGGGTTGTCGCCTGGGCTGCGCCGCCATAGAGGCCCAATACCAGGACCGCTACAAAGACTTTTCTTTTTTGACCCAATTTTTGCCACACAGTCTCTGATACTCCCCACATATACATTCACGATTATCCGAAAATAGCCGGAAATAATTTCTTTTGCGTTAAGTACCACAAATATTATCAATGCCAGCCGCGAATCGCAAATTTGGTTTGTAACTTTCAGGTGGAGGTGCCGCAAATATATCACCGTAAATTGAACCAAGGTGATTTGATATACAGTCGGAAATAGGCGGAAATAAGGCGCATGAGGACTTATTTCCGATCTGCATTACTTTGGATGACCGCGGCGTTTCTTACTTTACCGGTTTTTTCGGTGGCGGCGCAGAATTCATTTAGCCAAAAGCCCGAACGGGCTTGGCTGCGGGAATTCCCGGCGACCGATTTCTCCAAAGCATCAATCCGTTTCAAGGAAATCATCACCGACGGACCCAAGCGGGATCAAATCCCGCCCATCCATGATCCGCGTTATGTCGATGCGGCACCTGTCAAGAATGTCGGCCCGCTAGAGCCTGTGTTGAGCGTCGTTATAAATGGAGACGCCAGGGCTTATCCCTTACGGATTCTTTTGTGGCACGAGATCGTCAACGATGTGATTGGCGGTGTGCCGGTGCTGATCTCCTATTGCCCCTTGTGTAATTCCGGTGTCGTTTTCGACCGGCGGGTCGGCGGCAAGGTGCTGAGTTTCGGAAACACCGGCCGCATCCGCCACTTCGATATGGTGATGTACGATCAGCAGACGGAGAGCTGGTGGCAGCAGTTTCTGGGCGAAGCCATCATCGGTGATTTGACGGGAAAAAGGATGAAGCTGTTGCCGGCGCGGCTCGAATCCCTGGCAAAATTCATCGAGCGGGCGCCAAGTGGAAAATTACTGGTGCCCAACGACAAGGGTGCCCGCCCTTATGGATCGACCCCTTACGTCGGTATGGGACGATCTTCCCCCCGGGCGTTCCGGCGCTATCCTTTGCCGGCGGGGATCAAGACCATGGACCGGCTGGTGGTCATTGGCGATCAAGCCTGGCCTCTCAAAATCCTCCGGCAAAAGGTAAAAATTATCTCAGGAGAACTGTCCCTCCACTGGGTGCCCGGACAGAACTCGATCCATGATCGGCGGCGCATTTCAAAGGGCCGCGATGTGGGTAATGTCATTGTTAAAAAAGGTGGTACCGATTTCCCCTATGACGTCACCTTTGCATTCGCTTTCAAGGCCTTCAGGCCGGATGGCGTCATCCACCAAAAATAGCGGACCGCGTGATAATCAAACGATAGATTTAACCGACACGACATCATTTAAAGGTGGTATGATGTTGTTAACGTCAATTCTAATTCGCAACTATTGACGGTTGAAATCGGATGAACCGGTATTTTTCTCAATTAAGGACAATGTAAAGGGAGGAATTCATGTCGACCTACATCATGCTCTTTAATTTTACCGAACAAGGTATCAAAAACATCAAAGACGCCCCCAAACGCAAAGAAGCAGCCGAAAAACTGGCCAGCGATCTGGGCGGCTCCGTTGTCGGCGGCTATCTGACACTGGGCGGATTTGACCGGGTGGCGATTTTGGATATGCCGGACGACGCGGCGGCGGCGAAATTCGCTCTATCCATCGGTATGGCGGGCAATGCCAAAACCACGACATTGAAGGCGTTTGGCGAAGGGGAAGGCCTCGATATCATTGCCTCGCTGTAGTTCTATATCACGAGTGCGATAACGCCCGTCGCCAACAGTATTCCCAGCGCAACTTTCTTAAACCAGGCGGCGGGCGCAATTTTGAATAGTTTGGCGCCAATGGCCGACCCGACGATAAATATTGGCGCAATGACAACTGCACGGGCCAGTGTTTCAGCTGTATATTTTCTTTCGAACGCCAATCCGACAACCAGGAATGCCACGACCAGGATTATACCGATCACGATATTTGCGCGTTGTGTCGGGGCGTCGTTTGGGCTTGCTAAAAAGTATAAAACAAGAAATGGACCGCCGGGAATTCCAAAGGCGCCAGTCACGCCGCCCGCTAAAGCACCGGTTGTCGCACTGGCCAACAGACCCCGCGAACCCCGATAGGACCATCCGGTCATCATTACGGCGGCAGAAATGATAATGAATATGCCCATGGCCCGCCGCACCAAAAGAGGATCGGCGGAAACAAGAAACAAGATGCCCAACGGCGTGGCTACAGCGATGGCAATAGCGAGGGGTGTGACCTCCGGCCAGTAGGCCTTCTTTGCCGCTTGGGGAAGTAAATGGATCAATCCGACGAAGCCGGCAATGGAAGCTACTGCTATACCCTCCAGGGGACCGAAAAGGATGGCCAATACGGGAACAATGATGAGACCGCCGCCAAACCCAGAATAGCCCTGAAGGACGCCGCTAAATATTGCGGCACAGGCGCCCAATGCCATGCTGAAATCGAGAATCCCGGCAAATACCTGCCCCATGTTGACGCCTCCTGAATTTTATTTTTCAGATGTCACACAAATATCGGGCACACCGATAATAGCGAGGTGTGAATAATATACTACTTTAAATTTCAATGAAGGTTATTGGTCATTCAACGCTTTGGCGTCGGCGGCCAATTTTTCGGCGATATTCAGTATTTCCGGCACGTCTTCAGGTCCGGCATGAAAAATAAAAGAGGTCCCGGGATCGAGCATCAAAGCCGGGCCACGGCTGCAATATCCCATACAGGCAATGGTGCTGATGGTGATGTCGATTCCCCGGTCGGAAATTCCTTTTTCCAGTTCATCCTTAATTTCTGCGCCGCCTCTTTTGCCGCACACCGGACCGCCCATTTCGTCCTTGTCGTTCGTGCAAATGCGAATGACAGGTGGGTAGGGCGATTGAGATGCAGGGTTAAGGAATGTCTGCATCGGACGTTTGGCGATGTTCTGTTCCAAATTCGAGGCTCCATTTTCAGAAATTTGCCGAGACTTTATGGCATTAGGAATTGTATGAATTAGTGTTGGTCGTGTGCTAAATATTTTAATAATAGTAATGTGTAAAGCGTAATTCGGAGAGAGTATTGAATAATCCTTTGAAAATTAACGTCATCGGCGCCGGTCCCGGTGGCCTCTATTTCGCGCTGCTGATGAAAAAGACGGACCCAAATCACGACATCACCGTCTACGAACAGAACCGCGCCGACGATACTTTCGGCTTCGGCGTGGTGTTCTCCGATGAGACCCTGGAAAATTTCATGGGCCAGGATACGGAGACTTACCGGGAAATCACCGATCAATTCGCCTATTGGAACCAGATCGAGGTCCGCTACAAGGGGGCTCGTATAAGGTCGGGCGGCCACGGTTTCGCCGGTATGGCCCGGATGACGCTCCTGGAGATATTTCAGAAGCGCTGCCGGGAACTGGGCGTAAAGTTTCAGTTCGAAACCGTGGTGGATGATCTGGACGAATTCCGCGACGCCGATCTGGTGCTGGGGGCGGACGGGGTCAACAGCATTGTCCGGGAGAGCCTGAAGGATCATCTCAATCCCCACATCGATTACCGCAAAACCAAATTCGTCTGGCTGGGCACCACGCAACGGTTCGACGCTTTTACGTTTATCTTCAAGGAAAATGAACACGGCTGGTTTTATAACCATGCCTACCAGTACGGTCAGGGGGTGGGTAAAGCGGCGTCCACCTGGATTTTGGAGACCCACGAGGATACCTGGCGGCGGGCGGGTCTCGACCGGGCGTCGGAAGCTGAAACCCTGGCCTATTTCGAGGAGCTGTACGAAGAGGAGTTGGACGGACACAAGTTGCTATCCAATAAGTCAGTCTGGCGGAATTTTCCGGTGGTGACGGCGGAGAGTTGGCATCACGAAAATGTCGTCCTTTTGGGGGACGCCGTGCACACGGCCCAGTTTTCCATCGGCTCCGGCACAAAGATTGCCATGGAAGACGCCATTGCTCTCAGCGATTCCTTGGGTGATTCCCTGACATCGGCCGACAGCATTGAAGCCGCTTTTCTCGACTATGAGGCCAAGCGGATGGACGAGGTGTCGCGCCTGCAATATACGGCTTTGACCAGTCTTGGCTGGTACGAGAACGCCCGCCGCTACAATGTTTTCGAACCGCCTCAATATGTGTTCAATTTCCTCAGCCGCAGCAAGTCCGTCACTTACGAGAATTTGGCTTTGCGCGATTCTGAATACGGCACTGATGTGGATCAATGGTTCACGAGGCTGGTGAATAAAGAGCACGGGTTCGATGTGCCGGAGGACAATCCGCCGCCGCCCATGTTTACGCCGTTTCCCATCGGTAACATGGTGGTGGATAATCGCGTCGTGGTCGCCCCCATGTGCCAATATTCGGCGGATGACGGCATGCCGACCGATTGGCATTTGGTTCATCTGGGAGGCTATGCCAAAGGAGGGGCGGGTCTGATCTTTACCGAGATGACCGATGTCTCCCCCGAAGGCCGCATTTCTCACGCTTGCGCGGGAATGTACAAGCCGGATCATGTGCCGGCCTGGAAACGGATCGTCGACTTCGTTCACGCCAATGGCCCGGCGAAAATCTGTGTGCAACTGGCCCATGCCGGTCGCAAAGGGTCCTGTAAACTTGCCTGGGATGACGGCGGTGCACCGCTTGAACAGGACGCCTGGCAGGTGTTGGCGCCGTCACCGCTGCCGTTCGACCAAAGGTCTCCCGTGCCGAAGGAAATGGACCGCTCCGACATGGATAAGGTACGGGACGATTTCGTCCGGGCGGCCGAAATGGCTCTTGAAGCCGGTTTCGATATGATCGAACTCCACGCCGCCCATGGCTATCTTCTGTCCTCGTTTATTTCACCGGTCAGCAACGTGCGCACCGATGAATATGGCGGCTCTCTCGATAACCGGATGCGTTTTCCGTTGGAGGTTATGAAAGCCGTCCGAGAAGCCTGGCCCGTGGAGAAACCCATCTCGGTTCGAATATCCGCCACCGACTGGGTGGGGGAGGAAGGCATCACCGGCGACGATGCGGTGTCCATCGCCAAGATGTTTTCCGAGGCCGGCGCCGATATCATCAACGTATCAGCCGGTCAGACCACACCCGACGCCCAACCCGTTTATGGCCGCATGTTCCAGGTTTCGCTCAGTGAGCAAGTGCGGCTTGAAGCTGGGGTGCCGACCATCTCAGTCGGCAACATAACCTCCGCCGATCAGGTTAACACCATCCTGGCGGCCGGTCGCGCCGATCTGGTGGCCCTGGCCCGGCCGCACCTGGCGGACCCGTTTTTCACCCTGCATGCCTCGGCTCTATACGGTTATGACGACCAGGCCTGGCCGAAACAGTATCTCCGGGGAAAAGACCAGGCCTTCCGGCTGGCGGAGCAGGACAACGAACGGCAGGCCGAACTGCTGGCCGCCAACAAACCCCAGTCCCACGCCGTTCGGAATTAAAACAAGTGAAAAATTGTACCTGGTACAATTTAGCGTTAATTGTACCAGGTACAATTTATGAGTCGTTGAGGACTTGGCTGGCGATGACTAGTTTTTGCACTTCGCTGGTGCCTTCGTAGATTCTGAGGGCGCGGATTTCGCGGTAGAGTTCTTCCACGGGTACGCCCCGGACAACGCCGCGGCCACCGAATATCTGCACTGCTTCGTCAATGACTTCCTGTGCCGAATCGGTGGCGTAGAGCTTGGCCATCGAAGATTCCCGTGTCACCCGCACATCCTGGGTATCCTTGACCCAGGCCGAACGGAAAATCAGCAGGGCCGAATTGTCGATCCTGACCGCCATGTCGGCGATCTTCTGCTGGATCAGTTGAAACTCGGAAATGTACTGACCGAACGCTTGCCGCTCTTTTGACCTGGCCACCGCTTCATCGAGGGCGCGCCGGGCAAATCCGAGGGCGGCCGACGCCACCGTCGTCCGGAATATATCAAGTGTCGCCATGGCCACTTTGAAGCCTTCGCCCGGTTCGCCCAGCATCTGGCTGGCTGGCACCCGGCAGTCTTCGAATTTCAGTGAGCCCAGCGGGTGGGGCGCAATCAAGGGGATACGTTCGCTGACCGTCAGACCCGGTGCGTCCGCATCGACGACAAAAGCGGATAAACCCCGGGCGCCCGGCGCTTCGCCGGTGCGGGCGAACACCACATATTGATGGGCGAGACCGGCGTTGGATATCCAGGTTTTCTCGCCGTTCAATATATAGTCACTGCCATCCTGGGTCGCTTCGGTCTGTAAAGCAGCCACATCGGAGCCGCCGCTGGGTTCCGACAGGGCAAAGGCGGCGACCCGTTTGCCCGCGCCGACCTCCGGCAAGTATTTTTGTTTCAATTCTTCCGAACCCGCGATGGTAATGGATGCACTACCCAGGCCTTGCATGGCAAAGCAGAAATCGGCCAGGCCGGAGTGATATGAGAGGGTCGATCGGGCGATGGCCAGACTGCGCACGTCCAGCTTTTCGAGCTTGCCGCCATAGGCCGCCGGTACGCAATATTGCAGCCAGCCTGCGTCGCCTAATTTACTGACAAACTGTCCGGCCAAGGCATCCAGTGTTTCGTCGTCCTCGGGTTCCTCATGGGCCAAAGGCGCGATTTCGGCGACCGACCAGTCCCACAGTTCCCGCGCCATGGTGCGGTGCGAATCTTCCAAAAACGGCCAGTCTAAAAATGTCGTATCCGGCATCTATTTAAATCCCTCAAAAGAATATCTTAATTCATAACCGCGCCGCCGGCGACCACGATGGACTGACCGGTGATCGAAGCGGACGACGGCAGGCATAGCCAGGCGGTAGTTTCGGCGACTTCCTCAGGCGTCACCAGACGGCCCATCGGATTATGCGACGCCAGTTCGTTTTTAACATCGCCTGCGTCCATGCCGGTTTTGCCGACAATGTTGTCGACGGCGCCGGACACCAAATCCGTATCCGTATAGCCAGGACAGACCGCATTTACGGTGATGCCTTTTCTTGCGCCTTCCATGGCCATCGCTCTGGTAAGACCGATAACGCCATGCTTGGATGCCGTATAAGCGGCGATGTAAGGGTAAGAGGTGAGGCCGACCGTAGAAGCGATGTTGACGATTCGCCCGTAACCCGCGTCGCGCATGGAGCCGAAAACCTCTTTACAGCACAGAAATACGCCCGTCAGATTAAGACCAATGGTGTTTTCCCACAACTCCATCTCCATCCTGTGGAACGGCGCGCTGGGGGCGATGCCGGCGTTGTTGATTAAAATGGAGACCGGCCCCAATTCGCCGGTCACGGCGGCGAAGGCGGTCTGGACATCTGCTTCCTTGGACATGTCTGCGCTGGCAACAGCGACTTTGACGCCGAATTCTGATTTCAAATGATCGGCCTGGGTATTCAGCGTTTCCGCATTTCGCGCCAGCAGGCTGATGTCGGCGCCGAGACGCGCCAGATCGTTGGAGATGGCGGCACCGATGCCGCGTGATCCGCCGGTGACCAGCGCATGCTGGCCCTTGAGCGGTTGCGTATCGAACATATTGCCCGATATTTTCCCGTCGGTTTCAGTCATGGTCGCGATAAAACCGACTCGATCCCCTTATGACAACCGAAAAGTTGTTATTTTAGGTATAAAATATATTTTTCCTGTCAAATTGGGGCAAATTCTGACGTATCCGGCCGAATCATTTTACCCGAACCCGACTACTTCCCGCCCGATTCCAAAATTTCCTGGATGGTCACGACCCGGCCTTCATCGGCGGAAATCAACCCTGCCCGGATGACGGCGAGGGAGCGGGTGGCCCATTCGCCGGTGACTTCGGGATCGTTGCCGGTGCGGATGCACTCTCCGAATTCCGCCATTTCCTCGGCAATTGTATCATTGGTTTCGAACGGCATATGGGTCGGCTTGTCTTCACCCCGTTTCAGATACCACATGCCGGTATGGAGGGTGTAAAGGGCCGAGGCTTCCTTGCCGTAAATGTTCATTACGTAATTTTCGCCCGCCGAGGCATAACCGGCGTTCAGCGTCGAGACGGCACCGTTTTCATGCTTCATCACCAGACCGGCCACATCCGGATTGTCGCCCGGCAGCACCAGCTGAGACAGCATGGCCGAAACGCTTTCAACCCGTCCCAGGCACATTTCCAGCACGTCCACATAGTGGGTGCCGATTTGCAGCATGACGCCGCCCGGCATGCCTTCGGCCGTATAGCGCCAATGTCCTGCGTCAAACTTGCCCAGCCGGTCGCGGCTGATGTTGGCCTCCGCTTGGACCAGCTTGCCGAACTCGCCCTTGTCGATCTGTTCCTTCACCCAGCGGAAATGAAGTTCCCGGCGGCGCTGGAATCCAATGGCCAGCTTGACGCCCGCATCGCGGCAGATTTTGGTGATCTCCTGGCCTTCATGCACCGTGTTGGCGATGGGTTTATCCAGGAAGACATGCTTACCCGCTTCCGCCGCCTGGCGTGTGGTTTCCAGGTGAATGTTGTTGGGCGTTGTGTTGATAATGCCTTGGATGGAATCGTCGGCTAAAATTTCTTCGTAGCTGGTGGCGGGCCGGCAGCCGAATTTCTCGGCAAAGGCGTTGCGCTTGTCTTCCGAGCGGGTAAAGCAGGCGGCGATCTCTATGCCGTCGGCGCGTCCGACGGCTTCCGCCAGGACATCCGACCACCAACCCATACCCAGGGATGCGACGCGTACGGGATCGTTGCTCATGGTTTAGTCTCCGTTTGTTTTTCTTTGTTTCTTGGTTTCTTTTCAGCATAGAAGGACCAGACCACTGATGCGGCGGCCAGGCACAGAAAGAAAAGACTGAAAGGCGAGGTGAAAAATATGGTGACGTCGTTTTGTGAACTGATCAGGGATACTCTGAGATGCTCCTCCAACTGGCGGCCCAACACCAGGGCCAGTAACAAAGGCACCACCGGCATATCGAGCCACCGCATGATCAACCCCAATAGCCCGAAACCGAACATCACATAGACGTCGAAAAAATTGTTGCGCAGGGCATAGCTGCCGATGACGCAGAGGATAGCGATGGTCGGCATCAACAGTGTTCTGGGAATTGACAGAACTTTCACCAAATAGCGAAGGCCGATCAGGGCGATGATGATGTTGAAAATGTTGGCCCAGAAGAACGAAAAAATAATGCCGTAGGCGAAATCGCCCCGCTCGATAAAAAGTAAGGGGCCGGGCGCCAACCCATGAATCAATAAAGCGCCGATCAGAATGGCCGTGACCGGATCGCCCGGAATGCCCAATGTCATCATGGGGACCAGAGCGCCGCCCGTCACGGCGTTGTTGGCGGCTTCGGGGGCGGCGATGCCTTGGGGGGCGCCTTTGCCGAATTCTTCCGGCTTGCGGCTGAACTTCTTAGCGTAGTCGTAGCTGATAAAAGCGGCGATAGGACCGCCGGCGCCGGGTAGAATTCCCAGGAACGATCCGATGGGCGCACCGATGGAAACCGGAAGCTTAATAGCCTTGAGATCGGACAGTCTCGGCAATACCCTGGTAATGTTTTTGGTGGTTCCTGTTGCCGATTTTTTCTTCATCTTGTCGGCAAAGTTGTCCACCAGTTGCGGGATGGCGAACAGGCCGATCAAGGCGGTCAGAAAATGAATGCCCGAGATCAGGTTAATTTGCCCGAAGGTAAAGCGGGCGGTGCCGACCATGGGGTCTTGTCCGATGGTAACGATCAATAGGCCGATGGCCGCCGACATAAGACCCTTGACCAGGGACTTAGCCGCAAAACTGCAGATGATGGTGAGGCCGAAAAAGACCAGGCTGAACAGATCAGGAGATTGGAACTTCAGCGCAATATCAGCCAGGACCGGGGCGATAAAATAAAGACAGAGAAAACTAAACAGACCGCCCAGGAAACTAGCCGTAATGGCGATGCCGAGCGCCCGTCCCGCATCGCCGGATGCCGCCAGAGGGTGGCCGTCCAGGGCGGTCGCAGAAGCCGATGGAGTGCCGGGGATATTCAACAGAATGGCCGAAAAACTGCCGCCCGTCATGCCGCTGACATAAAGCCCCAGCAAAAGAGCGATTGAGATGTCAGGCGGCAATACGAAGGTCAGGGGCAGAACGATGATGATACCGGTGGAGATGGTTAGGCCCGGTATCATACCGACCACCAACCCGGTAAAGCACCCTGCCGATGTCGCCAGGATGGTCTGCAACTGGGTTGCCTGATAGAAGCCGTCGATGATGTCCGGGTTCATCAGATTATCCCATCCAGAATTCCAGCGGGCAGCCGGATTTGAAAAATTTCACGGAATAGAAAAAAGATGGCCAAGGAGATAATGGTCGAGCCGCCGGTGATCCAAACCGGTCTTCGTTCCCCGTAAAGCATCATCAAGGCGGCAAAGAGGGGGATATTGGCGATTACGAAACCGGCATAGGGCAACGCTACCAAATAGACCACAAATATGACCAGGCCGATCAGGCCTCGGCGAGGCGGGATTTTCGATTTTTCCGTAGCACCGTTATCGGCCATGGGCAGGAAAGCCTGCACCAGCAGTGACAGCGACAGAACCGATAAAATAATGGTTACGATCCACGGAAAGAAGGAAGGTTGGGTCGAGTTCTCTATGGCTCTGGAGGGCAGATTGGCCGTCAAATAGCCGTAACCGGCGCAGATTGCGAGCAAAATTATCGCGGCAATGAGATTGCGGGTTCGCATACTGCCCATGATATTTTGGCGCTTCCCTCTTAAATCAGATGTCCCGCCTCGATCAAAGGCGGGACACCCGTCTTACTGTTACTTGGTGCCGGTTACTTTTTCGCTTTGGACTGATAGAGGCCGGCGCTTTTCATAATAGCCACGATGTTGGCGTTGGACTTTGCCAGCTTGGCATCAAATTCCTTGGCGCCCATCGGGGCCAGGGTAAATTTAAGCTTGGCGGCGCGCTTTTTGAACGACGCAGAGTTGGCCGCTGCGATCATAGCGGATTCCAGCTTTGCCTTGACGGCAGCCGGTGTGCCTTTGGGGACAGACAGGCCACGGAACAGGTCGAATTCCATTTTGTAGCCCAGTTCTTTAGCGGTCGGCACATTCGGCACTGCTTTATTGCGGGTGCCACTGGAGAGGGCCAACATTTTCATTTTACCGGCTTTAACCAATTTCAAAGGCGCAATGAAAATATGCACGGTGGCATCGGCTTCGCCGCTCAGGACCTTACCAATACGCTGGGGGCCTTTGACCGGCAGCATGATGGCCTGGCAACCGGCTTGGTTGGTCAGGGCGACGCTCATCAGATGAGTGGCGCTGCCGAAACCGGCAAAAGCGATTTTCAAGGTTTTCGGCTTGGCCTTACATTCGTCCATGAATTCCTTGAGACTGTTCCAACGGGCGCTTTTCTTGACCACGAAGGGGACAGGTTGATGCTCGACCTGTCCGATATGATCGAGGGCCTTATAGTCGAAAGGTACGTTGCCGATATTGGTGGTGGTCAGGATCGACGTGGAGTTCCAGGCCACCGTATAGCCGTCGGGCTTGGCGTTCTTGACGTAGGTGTACGTAATGGCGCCGCCGCCGCCCGGTTTATTAATCGGAACCACCGGCTTGCCGAGCACTTTGCTCATTTCCTTGGCCACCAGGCGTCCTTCGATATCGGCGCCGCCGCCGGCACCGAACGGAATGACGAATTCGATGGATTTTTCCGGCCATTCGGCCTTGGCTTGGCCAGCCACAAACAAAGCAGCCGCTGCCGTTCCCATAATCGCGTAATTAAGATTTTTCATTGTCTTCTCCCTAGTGTTGGTCTCTTTGTTAAATTGCAATTACCGAATATAAATTATCTATCCCTCGTAGCTGGCGCCCACCGCATCGACAGCGGCCTGCGCGATATCCTGATCCTGTTGCCAGTCACCGCCGCTGACGCCGATGCCGCCCAAACATTCGCCGTCGACGAAGATGGGAAAGCCGCCTTCCATGGCGGTCCATCTTTCCGGCCCTGCCGCCAATGATAAACCAATCGCATGCAAAGTATCCAGGTCCTGGCCCTGAGCGCCCCTGGTCGTGGTGGGCCGGCGGTTTGATGCCGAGGTAACGGCTTTGGTAGTTGACGAATGGACGGTATGGAAGCGTCCGCCCTCCATCCGCTCCAGCAGCAACATGTGGCCGCCGGCATCGACGATGGCGACGGTAGCCGGAATGCCGATCTCTTCGGCTTTGGCGATGGCTGCCGCCATCATTTTTTTCGCGCCTGCATTGGTGAGGCGCTTGGTGGTCGCAAAGGACATGTATTTCTTCCCCTCGGTGTCAAGTAGGCTTTTGCTCTTATAGAAGACTGTTGTAGGCAATGTCTTGAGCGCGATCAAGAAGAACCAACGAATTTTTGTGTAAAACCTTTGCGCCTTCCATTTTACCTGTCTCTCAAAGGGCCGTAACAGGTGACATCGGTGCCTTCGGCTCGGCGCTCTTTGGTATAGGCGGCGAAGGCCGGCGCTGCTTTATCCGGCTCATGCTCGACCAGCCCAATGCGGTAGCTGGGCCGCGCCGACAACCGTTCATACCAGGCGTTCAAATTGGGATGACGATCCAGCGGATACAGCATCAAATCGACCCTATGGACATTGGGCGCCCAGGCGATATCGGCCAGGGAGAATTGATTTTCAACCAACCATTCCTGATCTTTCAGAGCCCGGTCCAACTCGCGGAAAGCGTCGTGATGGGTCTGGACAGCATCGTCGATCTCGGCCTGGGAAAATCCATCGTCGGATGAGAATTTACGCATGAATTCCTGTAAATCCTTGTTCTTGTGGGTGGAGACGAATTCGTCCAACTCCGACGGGGACATGCGCCGGTCCGGTTTGAACAGGAATTCATGGGACATCAGTTTAAGCGACTTCTGGCTGCGGTCGGCTTTTTCTGTCCAGACCCGGACCTCTTCCTGTCCGCTGGCCGATTGGGGCACCAGTGGCGCGCCGGGAAAATGTGCGTCCAGATAGGCGATGATATCGACGGATTCGATGATCACCTGGCCGTCGTGGACCAGGGTGGGGATCAGCCCTTTGGGATTGATGGATTGATATTCCTCGGTGCAGTGTTCGTTACTACGTAAGTCGACGACATGGGGAACCCAGTCGAGGTTTTTCTCCGCCAATGTAATCCGCACCCGCTGAGCGCAACTGGACAGCCCGCCGTGATACAGGTGAAGGCCCTGAAATTTTTTTACGTCTTCATTGGCGGTATCGATCAATGGCATAATTTGCCTCTCCCCTCGGTTTTTCCGGTCCAGAATCGGATTTGAGCCAATAATTCCCATCCGAGGCCGAACTGGCAATAAATTTGTTCATTCGAACCGATACTCAACTATCACAAAATGTAGTATGAATAGCGAATATTAGTGTATTGTTCATAATTGTTATACAATATATAGTACAACGTTATATAAACGAACGAGTGGGCCTTACGGGGGTAGGCGATATGGTAATGGGTAGCGTTTCACGCACCTTAATGCGGGTCAGCATTGTTTTTTGTGCGCTTGTGGCGGTAAGCGGCTGCGATTTCCTGGAACGGGCCGATTTCCTCGGTAACTTCAAGCGTCAGCCAAAACCCGAAGACAGCACGCCTCTCTCGGAACAAGGCCTTGGCCGTTTAGCCAAAGGCGAATTCCTCAAGGCTCAGGCTTTATTCGATCAGGCTCTACGGGCTAATCCCCGCGACGTCCACGCCCTTTTGGGCAAAGGCATCGTCTACCAACAGACCGGCCAGTTGGGGTTGGCGCGCCAGGCCTTCGAAGCGGTTCTGTCCTTGCGGCCCGGACCCGACAAAAAGCTGATGGTGATGAACAATCTCAGACCCTACAGCGTCGGTGAACTGGCCAGCGTCAATTTGGCGTTGCTGCAAAGCCAGGGCGTGCCGTCCGCATTCGGAGGGCAACGGGGCCAAGTGCAGGGGCAAACTCAACAGCAGGTCCCCCAGCAGGGACTGGTCGGACCCCAGGGGCAGATACCGAGACGCGCGCCCGCCGTTACTCCCGCGCAACCGTCAGGCCAACAATTCGGACAACCGGCCATGCGCAAGCCTATGCCGGCGCCACAAATGATCAGTGCCAGCGATAAAAACGTTATTGCCCGTTTTGAAACCTTAAAAGTACTCAGGGATCAGGGATTGATCACACCCGACGAATACACTGTCCGCCGCAACGTAAACCGTGGGGCGCTATTGAAAATGACAGCGCCGCCACCGGCCGCCGGCCTGCAACGTCCGGTGCCGTCGACGGAACAAATTACCCAGCGTCTTCGGGCCATCGGACGGGCGCTCGAATTGCGGGCCATCACCATCCGTCAGCACGGCGCCGAACGGACCATGATTATTGACGGGTTGATGCCCGCCAAGCCCAAGACTCGTGGCAATCAAGGGACGCCGCCCAAGGGCCTGATGCAGGCCGCCGAGCGGGTTCGTGGTCTGGAAGGGCTGCGGGACAAAGGCCTGATCAGTCAGGACGAATACGCCAAGGAACGGGCGGCCATCGAAAAAACCCTGGCGCCGCCGCCTGCGGCCAAGCAGAAACCAATGGTGAAAAAGGAAGCAGCTAAACCGGCGGCCCTTAGTGGCCCGAAGCCTGCCGTTCATATCGCCTCCTTCCGGTCGCGCCAGGCGGCAACCCGGGGCTGGGCGCAATTGCGCCGCGCCCACCGGTCACTACTGGGTAAACTGAAATCGGAAATCAGCCGGGTTAATTTGGGCCGGGGCAAAGGCGTCTTTTACCGCTTGAATGCCGGTCCTCTGAAAAGCCAGGCCGAAGCCGCCCGCATCTGCAAACAGCTCAAACGCCGTCGCCAGTTCTGCGAACCGGCCTTTATGAGTGCCGGGTAGTATTGATGTATTCTCCTCCCCCCCTGGCGGGGGAGGATTAAGGTGGGGGGGCTTTTTTTTTAAGTCCCTTTTTTAATTTGTCCCCCCATCCTAACCTTCCCCCGCAAGGGGAGAAGGAAATTAATTGATCTCAATAATCCCTCGATCCATCAATTCCTTAATACGCTTGTCATCGTAGCCGAGGATTTCGCTCAGCACCCAAGCCGTATCGGCTCCTAAATTGGGCGCCGGGTTCTTGGGCAATTCGGGGGCGGCGGACAGGTGGAGGGGAGAGCGGGCAAATTCATATTCGCCGATGTCGGGATCGTCGATGGGCATCAACATGCCACGGGCCTTGATCTGGGGGTCTTCGAAAATGTCTTCGGCCCGGTTGACCGGCCCCGTGGGTACGCCCGCTTGATTTAGTTGATCGACCGCCTGCTCGCGGGTCAGGTTCGACAGACATTCTTCGATGATGGGCTGAATGAAGTCGGCATTGGCGGCCCGTTCCGTTCCCGATTTACAGCGATCATCCTCGATCAATTCCTCCCGCCCGATGGCTGCGCAGAGACGGCTCCAGATAATATTGTCGGGGACGTTGAGGGCGATATAGCCGTCCTTGGTCTGAAACGCGCCCCGGGGGAACAAATTCTTGGGCACCCCCCGGGACGGCGATTGTCCGGCGGTGGAAAACAGCGTGACCATGGCTTCGTTCAAGGACAGCATATTGTCGAACATGGCCGAGTCCACCAGCTGCCCCTGGCCGGTTCGCTCCCGCATGAATAAAGCCTGCATGATGCCGAAGGCCGTCACCATGCCCGAATAGATGTCCGCCATACCGTACAGGGTCCATGACGGCGGCTTGTCCTTGAAGCCCACCTGATGCATGACGCCGCTCATGGCCTCGGCGACGATATCAAAGGCGGGACGGTCGCTGTAGGGGCCACGATATCCTTCCAGTTGCCCGAAGCCCGAGATCAGCGCCCAGATGAGGCCCGGATTTAATTCCTTGAGAGCGTCGTGTGAAAGCCCGATTTTGTTCATGGCACCCGGGCGCAGATTTTCCACCACCACATCGGCCGTGGCGGCCAGGTCCTTGAAAACTTCCTGACCCTCGGGCTTCTGCAGGTCCAGCGCCAGGCTTTTTTTGTTGCGGTTATAGCCCATGAAACCGGCCGCCTTTTTGACGCCGTCTTTCTCCACGAAGGGCGGCATGGCGCGCCTGGGGTCGCCCCGCTTGGGTCGTTCGATCT
The DNA here is from genome assembly GCA_964574215.1 of uncultured Rhodospirillaceae bacterium. Classification (GTDB taxonomy): domain Bacteria; phylum Pseudomonadota; class Alphaproteobacteria; order Rhodospirillales; family UBA2165. The sequence goes on from CAZNLR010000011.1 coordinate 100,999, forward strand.
TGATGACTTCGGCGCCGGCATCAGCCAACAAAAGCGTGCAATAAGGCCCCGCCATATATTGTTCGAGCCCGATGACCCGGATGCCCGCCAAAGGACGTATGCCCGATTGGGGACGGTCCATTGTCAGTCGCCGATCCACTCGACCAAAGTGGCCGAGCCCATACCGACGCCCACACATAAGGTCGCCAGCCCATAAAACGGCCGCGGCATGTCTTTGGCCCGCCGCTTCATCTCGTGCATCAGGGTCACCAGAATGCGGGCGCCGGAACAGCCTGTCGGATGGCCAAGCGCAATGGCGCCGCCGTTGACGTTGGTCTTTTCCGGATCCATGCCCAGCTGCCGCATGCAGCCGATGGCTTGCGAAGCGAAAGCTTCGTTGAGTTCAACCAGGCCGATATCTTCTATTTTCAGATCGAAACGCTTGAGCAGTTTTTCCGTGGCCGGGATGGGACCATAGGCAAAGTGGCCGGGCTCGGTGCCGGCGCTGGCGGAGCCGACCCAGCGGAGGAGGGGGTTCAAACCCAACTCGTCGGCTTTCTCACGGCTGGCCAAAAGGAGCGCCGCCGCCCCGTCATTGATGCCGCTGGAATTGCCCGCCGTGACCGTGCCGTCTTTGGTGAAGGCGGGACGTAGCTTGGCGAGGCTGGCGTCGTCGATGGCCAACTCATAGGAGCCGTCGGTTTTTTCGTAGCGGGGGTGCTCGTCGGTGTCGACTTGAATGGGATCGCCCCTTCGTTGGGGAACGGCGACGGGCGTGATCTCGTCGGTGAACTTGTTGTCATTGATGGCGGCGACGGCCCGGCGGTGGCTTTCGAGGGCGAAGGCGTCCTGATCCTCCCGGCTGATCTGCATTTCCTCGGCCATCAGTTCGGCCCCTTCACCCAGACTGATGATGGGATACATCTCGTCCATCTTGGGATTGTTGAAACGCCAGCCGACGGTGGTGTCCCACATCCTGGGCGGTTGGGTGGTGGGGACCCGATCCGGTTTCATCATGGACCAGGGCGCCCGGCTCATACATTCGACGCCGGAGCCGATGGTCAAACCGCCTTCGCCGGCGACAATGGTCTTGGCGGCGAAGTTGACCGCTTCCAGGGCCGAGGAGCAATTGCGGTTGACGGTGATGCCGGGCACTTCCTGGGGCAGGCCCGCCAGCAGAACCGACATGCGGGCGACATCGCGGTTATCCTCGCCGCCCTGATTGCCGCATCCGGCGACCACTTCGGTCAAGAGCGTTGGGTCGATGCCCGTACGTTCAACCAGCGCCTTGTAGGTTTCCGCCAGGAGATCGTCAGGCCGAACCGATGACAACGCCCCGCCCATTTTGCCGATCGGCGTGCGTACGCCGTCGATGATTACCACTTCGGTCATGAAAATAATTCCTCAAATAAATTTATGAAATTTGATGCGCCCAATTCTCAGGGAAGGGTAAACCCTATGGTCTAATATTCAAGGGCCCCTAATATTCTATAGCTTTTGCTTCCTCGATGCGTTCGCCGGTGTGGGAGACGAAAACGCCGTCGTCGGCGATGGTGGCCATGTCGCAGAACAACTCGACCTTGTGGCCGTCCGGGTCGAGGACATAGAAGCTTTCGTTCTCGCCCCAGGACCCTTCGCCGCCTTGCTGCCAGGCGCTGTGCACCACGGGACCCCGGACGATTTCGATACCCAGGTTTTTGACATGCTCCATCATTTCCAGCCAGCTTTCTCGGCTTTCGCATTGCCAGGCCACATGGTGGATGGCAACGGGGCCTTCACGGTCGTCCCGGTCGTCGCGGGCGCGGTAGTTCTTGTTGGGATCGGTGGAGAGCACCATGTCGTGATGATTCTCGCCCAGCCGGAGAAATGCCAATTCTACAGGAATGGCTGGCACCTCGGCGGCTTCATGCCGCTCGGTCAGTTGATAGCCGAACACGTCGCAGTAAAACTTGATGGACGCCGCCATATCGGACACTTCCAAGGCAACATGGTGAAACCGGCGGATTTTATCTTTCGGACTGATTGCGGCGTTCATCGCGACCCCACTGCTACAAGAGAATTAGTATCATTCTTATGTAGTTTGCCCGCGGTAGCAAGTCAAATCGAATCTCATATTGTGGGAATTCTTAATTCGGTTCCTGGAGCCGAATTAAGAAAGATGTGAAGGGGTGTGAATAAGGTACCGGGAATAGGTTAATTAAATTGTACCAGGTACAATTTATTTGGACTACGGGTAAAGGTTAACTAAAAACAGTGGTTGCAAACTGAGAAAAGTGAAGCAATTATTATTGCGACCGAGCCGGCAAATAAGACATGGTAGCAAAAGTGAATTCTTTGTTTATACCTTATGACCCAGGCAGGTCTTTCGAGCAAATTATGGTCAATTCGATTTTGAACAATTGAAGTTCGCACCATTATTGAAAGATAAACAACAACCAGTAGAACGAAAATTGGAATATTTAGGACTCCGAGATTACTCGGTAATAACCAAAACACAGCTACCGAAATACCGACAAATATAATGCTGCTTGCGAGCCCGAAAATCGACATTGGGGGATAAAAATCAGACTTGGTCCAGTCACTGCTGGTCAGCGCCCATACAATATTATCTACAAACATTGTAAGATTTATCTTTTTAATGAACCTTACCTCACTATTTCCGGTCTGTTCGCGCCGGCAACTTCGAAGATATGAAAACCTTCTCCTGCCATAAACTATTCCAGAAATATTTTTTTTGGATAGCCGAATCCTACCGAATCGTCTGCACCGGCTGCAGCGCTGCCGACCCCGGCGCCACGGCGTTGGTCACCGGCGACTGATTGTTGCCGGAGGGCGACATGGTGATATCCACCTGGGTGCCCAAAAGCGGGCGGGTCAGGATCTGGATGGTCATGATGCGTTGGTCGCGGCTATAGGTAAGGACGCTGGTGGCCGAGCGGACGGAGGTGATTTCGCGCCAGCCGAATTCGCCGGTACGCTGCTTGAAGAAATCGAACATCTGCGCCTGGGAGACCGAACTATCGATGACCAGGCGGCCGATCCAGGCTTCGTGAGCGCCCAAGACCAGGGTGCGGTCCATGTTCATCTTGGCCCCGCCCGGAATCGGAATGTCCTGAAACTGGGCGAAAGAGGGTTGCAGCGGCTGAGGCTGTCCGTCCTCTGAGGTATTGGTTGCGCTGGGCGACATGGAAACGCCGGCCAGGTTGGAGCCGAAATTCTGGGCGCACGCGGTCAGTCCCGCCAACGCGAAAACGGCAACAAATCCCGCCAATTTTGGACGGATAGACATAAGGATTCCCTCAACTCATAAAAAATATTCAATCACCGCCTATAATATGGTATAAATCTTACTGAAATATAAAAGAATTGCGCACCTAAAAACGGCGGAAACCAGGGCTTTCTTTAATTATCCTGCCGCGGTGTGAATTTTTTTTGAAAAAAACGCAATTTGTCGTTTGACATGGCGAGGTGGTGGGCCTAAAACCCCTCCTCACCAGCGCGGGCAACCGTGTTGGACGTCCAATGAAAACCGGCAGATGATTTCAACCCGAGTTTCGGGTTGGCAGCCTCTGTCACTTTTTTTGCGGACACTGCTCTTTGACATTGTTGATATGGAAAGGGATGCGTAGACGGCGGTTGGTCGCGGTAGCGAAGAGATTACCTGTCTTTGTTATAGACTGACTGTTTGTGTTTACGTATTTCAAGTTTGTGCGTTAATTTACAAACGTCAGTTTGTTTGAGAGACAGGCAAACCTCTTGTTTATTCTGACCTTTTCTGACCTAATTTATTTTGGGAAAGAATGGATCGGAAATTCAACTTGAGAGTTTGATCCTGGCTCAGAGCGAACGCTGGCGGCATGCTTA
>CAZNLR010000012.1:0-81562 GCA_964574215.1 uncultured Rhodospirillaceae bacterium
GTCCGACGCCGGGAAGTAATTTACGGTCTCAAGATACTTTCTAAGGTCGCCTTCAATTCCTCTAATTCACTTTTGTAACGCAGGTTTTTCCGATTAAACATATTTTGAATTGCTAAACCGCGAAGCGCCGCCAACCCCAAGTTCCGCGCCACTTCGATTTGGGTTTTGGAAGCACCGCTGTCTGCGAAAACCTTTAGCCACAATTTCAATCGAGCCGATTGTATTCCGGACATAACTTGAAAAAGATGTTCGCTGAATTCCTCGTCATGTTGAGAGCCGAGCCACAAATGCAGGATCGCCATAAAAGTCGGGCCCGAAAATACTTTCCAGTGGTGATTCACCAATCTATTTATTTTTTCGGGTACGGATAAGGACATATCCTCATAAATTGATCCTTCGCGCATAAGTTCTTCGGTAAGTCTAACGATGACCGTACCCATGAATTCGTTGCGCGATTTGAAATGGTGATTAATTGCACCGCGGCTAACTTTGGCTCGCTTCGCAATGACGTCCGTCGTCGCGCCGGAACAGCCAAACTCGCATATACACTCCACTGCAGTTTTTATAAGGAGTTTTCGAGTTTCAGAACTTCGCTCCTCCTGACTGCGGCGAGTTTTGCGATTAGGATCAATTTTATTCATTTCTCTTCCGATGATCATTTATGAACACTCTCGCTTATAAATTAATTTTTCCCCATCTGCAACATAAACAAACATACTTGACTGTATGTAAGTTTTTGGGATAAACATATCTGTGCTCACAAAGAAGTCAAAAAGACTAGAGCAAGCATTTCGAATTTTGGGCAACCACCAAACCTAAATTTATTCTGTTTCAACTTTTTTTTTCAGAGGAAGAGAAAATGAAATTTCAATTTGTGACAGCGACTTTGACTGCCGCTTTAATCGCCGGGTCAGCATCGGCGCAAACCGTGTCCTTTGGCTCAAGCGCTCAGGGCACTTCGAACAATGCCTTAAGCTCTGCTCTCGGCAAGGTCGTGAGTGAAAAGCAAGGCCTCAAGGTTCGCGTTGTTCCCATGGGCAGCCTGGAACAGTATGGCCCCATGATCAACTCCGGACGTATGGAGTTTGCCATCACCGGAGGCACCGATGTTCAGCTCGCTTATGACGGCAAGGTAACCTTTAAAGGTCGGGCGCTAAAAAATCCTTCGAGTTATTGCCTCACTCTATTCATTTCAAACTGCGATGATCGTTCAAAAGGACTCACCGGTTAAAAGAATTGGCGATCTAAAGGGCAAACGGGTTCCCATAAAATATTCGAACCAGAAGATCGCCCACCGTCTGTTCCTGGCGGGTATCAGTACGGCCGGCCTCACCGAAGATGATTTTGATGGTGTTCCCGTGGCCAATGTCGTTGCCGCCGCCAAAGAATTTGTTCAAGGAAAATTGGATGCGACCTATTTCGCGGTCGGCGCGGGCAAGGTTAAGGAAATGGCAGCCCAAGTCGGCGGCATTCGCTACCTACCGGCGGAAACAACACCGGAAGCATTAGAGCGCATGCGGAAATATGCTCCGGCGGCCTATATTGAGATCGCGCAACCGCGCAAAAGCGCCCCAGGTATCGTTGGCCCAACGCCCATGATTACCGAGACCTTCGTTCTCTTTGGCGGCAAACATGTCTCAAAAGAAATCATCCATAAATTCCTGGATACCCTGTACTCGTCAAAAGCAGTACTCGGAAAAGCCTACCCGCGTTGGAAACGATACAGTCCCGACAAGATGTGGCGCAAAACAGATGTGCCGCCCCACCCAGAAGCCGTAAATTGGTTCAAGGCCAAAGGTCTGACCATGGCCAAGTAGCGGAAGAACCATGTCAGAAAACACCTCCTCGGGCGCTGCGCCAACTGCTTCAATTTTGGTGCAGCGCCTGACCATTACATTGTCGGTCCTGTTATCCTTTGGCGCCATTTTGTGGGCAGCGGATATTTATCGCAAAGTGTTCGGTTTGTTGCTGTTTCCCCAACAGTTTATTGCGGTCCTCATCGGAATATCCATAGCCCTGGTCTTTTTACACGTACCGGCAAATCGCGGCTCACGTCGTGAACTACCCTGGTACGATGCGATAGCCGCGATCTTTGGATTCGTCGCCGGCTTATATGTCGGTGTTAATTATGAACGCCTTTTTATGGACATCCCGTTCCAAACAACCGAAGGCATTATTATCGCGTCTATTCTGACCGTTTTGATACTTGAAGGATTGAGGCGTGTAGCCGGCAATGTATTGCTGGCCGTTGTGGTGTTTTTCTTCGTTTACGGAGTGTTTGGTGAATATGTCCCGGGAGATCTGCAAGGCAGGCCCGGAAATATTGCTGATCTAATTCTCTACGCGACCATGGATACCCACGGTTTGGTTGGAGCGGTTGTCGAAATCGCACTAACGGTGGTTTTGACATTCATATTATTCGGATCGCTTCTTTTTCGCTCGGGCGGCTCAAATTTTTTTACTGATATATCTCTTGCCTTGATGGGTAACTACCGGGGCGGCTCGGCGAAAATCGCGGTAACAGCTTCGGCTCTTTTCGGTTCCATCTCGGGAAGCGCCGTCGCAAATGTGGCGTCTACCGGAGTCATTACGATCCCGATGATGAAAGAGGGTGGCTACAAAGCGCAGCACGCCGGAGCCATCGAAGCTGTTGCTTCAACCGGTGGACAGTTGATGCCGCCGATAATGGGCGCCTCGGCATTCCTAATGGCGGAATTCTCGGAGATCAGCTATGCGACGGTTGTCACCGCCGCACTAATTCCGGCCATCCTATATTATGTGGCTCTGTTTATTCAGGTGGACCTGGAAGCCGCCAGAAGCGGACTTTCCAAAGTTGATAGAAGCCTGATCCCCCCTATGAAAAAGGTCCTTAAAGCCGGATGGCATTTCCCCATTCCGTTTATAATTTTGATCTTTTGCATTTTCTCGCTCAACCAGCCGCCGGAATTGGCAGCCTTATATGGTGCCGGGTCACTGGTTTTTTCGGCGCTATATTTGGCTATCACGGAAAACGGGTCAATTTTGAAATATTAGGCAAAGCGATTTCTTCAACGGGATTCGTCGTCATTGAAATTGTCATCATTGCGGCTGCGGCAAGTTTCATTATTGCTATTCTGAATATCAGCGGTCTCGGCTTTGCGCTGACTTTGGCGCTGGTAAAATTGGGAGGCGGGAACCTGGCGTTATTACTGGCGTTGGCCGCCGGAATATCGATCGTACTGGGCATGGGTATGCCGACCATCGGCGTTTATGTATTGCTTGCGTCATTGGTTGCACCCGCACTATCGGAAGTCGGCGTTGATCCCATTGCGGCTCATCTATTCGTGCTGTACTTCGGTATGATGTCGATGATTACACCTCCTGTTGCGATTGCAGCTTATGCCGGGGCCGCCATTGCCAAAGCCGACGCCATTAAAACCTGTCTTTCGGCCATTCGTTTCGGTTGGCCTGCTTATGTTGTACCGTTTCTATTTGTATTGTCTTCCAGTTTTCTTATGAAAGGCAGCAATTTCGATATCATTTGGGCGACTGTCATGGCAATAGGCGGCATCTGGATGCTGACCATCGCCATCATTGGCTATTTCTCCAGAGCGCTGGATACAATCACCCGGTTACTTTTTGCTTTGGTGGGATTCGCGCTTCTCATACCAGCTGATCTGGTAACGATTGGTTTTTGGATCGACGTTGGAGGACTGAGCACCGGTATTTTCCTTATCATCCGCGAGATTGCTTCCAAACGGAGAATCGAGGCACATGGAGTGAAATGATGGCATAGTTCGGCGGACGCGATATCCAATAGCAAGGAACATGTAACGAGTACCTGATTGGCGCCTGTCGCCGTTTATCGCCCACCTTTTACACCTATCATCAAACCAGCGTTGGTCTCTTATACTGAACCGCTGACGTTCCAGTTTTCAACAACATTACACCCGGCCTGGCGGAACATTTTGGCGACCGGACAATATTTCCCCAAGTCCTCTTGAACCTGTCTAATCTGATCAGCGCTGGCGTCGGTTTTGACCTGAATCGTCAGCCGAATTTCAGGGAACGGCAGGTCAACTTCCTCCTTCAATTGAGCCCCCGACATGATGAAATCATATTCCGCATCAATACTCATTTCGTCAAAATGAACACCAATTTTTTTTGCGCACCGGTTGGCGATAACGTTTGTACAGGCGATCAGCGAGGCGATGAAAGTTTCCGTTGGTGTAAAACCGAGATTGGTGCCGCCCCGGGCGATCGGTTCATCGACCACCATCTCGACGTCGCGGGTCGAGAGATCGGTCCGGGCGTGAGACGGGCAGGTGGCGCTCATGGAGACCGTATTCATGGTTTTTTGATTTACGTCGTTCATTTCAATACCTTTGCCTTAAAAAAAAGTGGGACGCATGTTACATGCGCCCCATTTGCTGAAGCCAAATTCTGAAAATTATTCGCCAGGTTGCTGCGCCTGCTGCCCACCTTCTTTTTGCGCTTCTTCATATTCCTGCAAGCCGGTGGAGCCTTCGGAAAAGAGGCCAGGCGTTTTATTGAACTTGCCGTGTTCGCGATAAAAGGCATCGACCTTCTGGTGGCGGATGGCCATGCCGGGGCCGGCTTTGACGAAATCGTAAAGGGCGACAAAGCCGCCGGTCCACATGGTCCGGATCGTCGTGTACAGCCCCCGGGCGGCCTTCAATTCTTTGACGTCGGCATTCTCGTAGGTGTGGTAGTTTTCACGATCTGCCAGGGCCTCTCTCAACTTTTCGGCTGTTGCCCAGTTGCATCTATAGTGGATCGTGCCGTCGGGACGAATGACATAAAGAATGTTCGGCATCATGCCGTACATCCGATGGAAATCCCCATTGTGAGAATCCACCAACACCCGCCGATGTTCGCCATAGCGCGGTTTGAGAAGGCGGGCCGCCGCCAGTTTTTCTTCAAAGTCACGGTGCTGGTGAAGGCGTTCGCCGGGATGCGCTTCACGTACATAGATCACCAGAAATTCGACATCAGGGTAATCCGCCTCGATGCCTTTCATATCCGGAATATTCTTGGTGTACATAGAGCAGGTCGAGGACCCGGTTTCGAGCACGACCCATTTTCCCTGAAAATCGGAAAGCTTTACGGGCTCACCACTGTCGAGATCGATGAGCGTTGAATCCTTAAACTGTTCTCCCGCCGACGGGCCTCCAAATACATCCCAATCATAGGCCTTAGCGACGAAATGCTCGTTGTTGTAAACCATTTTCGGTTTTTGCTCTGACATTAACTTTGCTCCGTTCTTTTAATGCGACAGTACGCGTTATAAATTTTTCATTATTCCCCGAAGTCCGCGAAATCGGACCGCTAGCTTCAGTAAACAGATATGCAATTATTTTAGATAGTCGCTTTAGACCATCGAATGCAACAAATGCACAATAGAATTATGAGAAAATTAATTCACAAACGTGTGAAAGCCTTGCTAATATTCGTCTTCGATCCCTCATTGACATAAACGTGGAAAGTAGCTTATTTTCAAATGACATACACCGGTCTTATAAAAGACTCTAAAGCTATTACTTTGAGGCCAATGGGTAGACTAATTGGCTTAAAACGTCGGTAGTTCGACATTAACAGAAAAATGGCTATAAATAAATTAAAACTCGCCACGGGAACGGCATTAGCGGGTGCTATGATTCTGGGGCTTGGGTCCGGCTCTTCGGTCAAAGCCGCAGAAATGATCAACCTAACCGCCATTGACGGTTATTCGCCGAAATCAATGTGGGTCAAGGAATTCATCAATTTCTATATTCCGGAAATCAACAAAGGTTTGGCGAAAACCGGCAACTACAAAATCAAATGGAATCAGGCTTGGGGCGGTCAAATCGTGAAACCCAAGGGCGTCATGGGCGGCATGCAAAAAGGCCTGGGTGATATCGGCGTCGTAACCACGGTTTTCCATGGTGATAAGGTTCCGCTTCAGATGGTTGCCTATGCGACACCATTTGTGACCACCAATCCGGTGCTCGTATCCCGCACCGTCGATGGTCTGGCAAAAAAATATGACGCTTACGGAAAGGCATTCGCCAAATTTAATCAGGTTTATCTGACCAATCTGGCGGTCCTCGATTCCTATCAGATTTACAGTAAAAAACCGATCAAAGCTCTGGCTGATTTTAAAGGCGTTAAAGTTGGCAGCGCGGGCATGAACCTCCGTTGGCTGCAGAATTTCGGCGCGGCCGGTGTCGGCGGCAGCTTGGTAAAATACCATAACTGGCTGAGCCGCGGCGTCGTCGATGCCATCATGCTGTGGTCTGAATCGGTGGTAAATCGGAAAATGTATGAAGTCGCACCTTTCATGCTGAAAGCCGACCTTGGTACGGTGAACTCCAAAGCGATCACCATGAATGTCAACTCCTGGAAACGCATGCCCGGTGAAGTTAAAAAAGTGATCCAGAGTGCGGCCATCGCTTATCGCGAACACACCACAAAATTCGCTCTGGAAGTGGCGGCGACCAAAAACGCCCAATATGCAGCCAAGGGCGGCAAGATCCACAATATGTCCCAGGCTGAACGGGTGAAATGGGCGAAGACCATGCCGAACGTAGCCAAAGGCTGGGCTGCTTCTCTCGAAAAGAAAGGCATTCCGGGCAAGGCCGTTCTCGCTTCCTACATGGACGCCATGCGGGCCGCGAAACAGCCGATTATCCGTCAGTGGGACAAAGAATAGTCGTCATACGCTATTGCTGATAAGGGTAATCTAGTGTCAGACAATCAACATGGGGCGCCGCCGAAAGGCGGCGCCCTTAATTCTCTGTTAGACGGATCTTTAACCGGCATGAATACGATCGGGTCGGTTTGGGTCTTCCTGCTGATGATAATGATCTGCGTTGATGCCTTCAGCCGGACGCTCTTCAACCATCCCTTTCATGGTGTTACCGAACTGGTTGAATTGTCCATTGTGGGTATCGTCTTCATGCAGTTGGGCGACGCAACCCGGCGGGGACGTTTGACGCGCTCGGATGGCTTTTTCAATATTATGAAATCGAGAAAGCCCAAGGTGGGAAACTATATGGGAGCAATTTTCGATTTTACGGGCGTCGTATTTTTCGTCATCGTTTTGTTCGGCGCCATCCCCGATATGATCGATGCCTGGGTGAATGACTATTTCGTCGGCGAAGAAGGATTGTTCACGGCGCCGGAGTGGCCGATCAAGGTGGTTATCGTGCTCGGATGCGTCATCACTTTATTGCATTTCGTCCGCGCCGGCTGGCGCTATCTTTTGGCCAATAAGAACGGGCAGGAAGAACCTGTCGTTCCCGTTGATTAATGTGAGTCTTTATGTCTGGTATTGAAATCGGCGTCGTCTCAGTCGTCTTGATAATCTTCCTCATCTATATGGGAATGTATATTCCGGTGGCGCTGGGATTGGTCTCCTTTCTGGGTGTTTGGATTATTCGCAACAATGTGGATATGGCCGTTGCGTTGCTATCGGAAGCTATCGCCGACGCCGTGACCGAATTCGTGTTTGCGACGGTGCCGTTGTTCGCCTTGATGGGGTTGATCGTCAGCAAGGCCGGGCTCGGTAAGGATGTCTACGAGGTCGCCAATTTTCTGTTTTATCGTATTAAGGGCGGGCTCGGAATCGCCACCGTGGCGGCCAATGCGATCTTTGCCTCCATTACGGGTTCCTCCATCGCTTCGGCCTCGGTGTTCACGCGCGTTGCCGTGCCCGAAATGAAACGGTTCGGATTTAAGTCGCGCTTTACGGTCGGCGTGGTCGCCGGTTCATCGGTCCTGGGCATGCTGATACCGCCCAGCGCCATGCTTATCATTTATGCCATCGTTACCGAGCAATCCATTGGCCAGATGTTCGTCGCCGGCATCATTCCCGGCATATTGTTGTCCATTGCCTATTCCATTCTTATCCTCATCCTCGCCTATGTGACGCCCAACTGGGTCGGCGGTATGGAATCAAAAGACGTCGCCACTGAAGACTGGGCTCATATGACCGCCTGGGATCTGCTCGTCAAAATTTTCCCCGTGGTGCTGCTGGTGTTCGTCGTGCTCGGCGGTATTTATGGCGGCGTTGTCACGCCGGTCGAGGCAGGCGCCATGGGTTCTCTGGCGGCGCTGATTATTGCTTTGGTGAAGCGGAAATTATCGTGGGCGGACCTGTGGGAGGTATTGGTGGAAACGGGCCATATCACGGCGGCCATTCTGTTCCTGATCATCGCCGCCACCATGTACAACCGGATGCTCGGTGTGGCGGCATTGCCGACCTTGTTCGGAGAATGGCTGCAGGGTATGGATTTGAGTTTGGGCGCCATCATGGCAATCTACGTCGTGCTGCTGCTCCTGTTGGGCACTATCCTCGATACGGCTTCGATCATTCTGATAGTGGTGCCGCTGTTCCTGACCGCCTTGGATGCCTACGGCGTCGATCTGGTCTGGTTCGGCATCGTCACTGTGGTGGGGGCGGAAATCGGACTGCTGACGCCGCCCTTGGGCATCTCGTGTTTCGTCATTAAGAGTACCATCAACGATCCGGAAATTTCGTTGTTCGATATTTTCTCCGGTGCGTTTCCGTTCGCCGTGACCATGTTGCTGGTTCTGATCGTGCTGATCAATTATCCGGCGCTCAGTACCTATCTCCTTCAATTCCAATTGATGTGACGAAGTATATAGAAAACAAAAAAAGCGCAGCCGACATCGACTGCGCTTTTTTTAATTTAGAGAAATATCAGCTGGCGATCGGCGCAATCCAACCGCAGAACAGACCAAACGTGCCGTGCACCATCAAGCTGGTAATCCAGGCGTTTTTGTGAATGTGGTTAAGCATGAAACCTTCTTTGAGGTAGACCGGCACGTAAAAAACGCCGGAGACGAACCACAGGATCACGCCATAGGCCGCCCCTTTTAAGATCGGGGGGTCGAGGGGGATGTATTTTGCTACAACCGAAGAATAGAGCAATGCGAAAAAGACACCATTAAAATAGATAACAATCATCCCGGGCCAGTAAGGCGTGTTCGGTCCGCCGCCTGTCGCCCCGGGGGGCGCATCCTCTTCGAAGGTCCGGCTGTAGGTGAGATTGGCCATGGCGCGGCTGAAATCAAGGCGCGGCAAGCCTAAACTATCGGCCCAGTTGGCCATGGACAACAGCCCGTAGGTCGCCATGATACCTGCGAATGTCGACATTAGAAAAAATTCGAGTTCCATTTGTGCCTCCGATTAATTCCCCTCAATTATTAAGGAATCAATAGCGCACCTGGACGCAGAAAGCTATAGGCATCAGGCAGTTGTACCACCTGCCGGAACAATTTAATCCCTCATTCGTTATCGGTTTTGCGGTAGGGGGAATAGTCCATCAGACCGTTGATTTCATAGTCGACGTCGCGCCGTTCTTGATCGATGAAGCGGGAGACGGCACTGCGGAAGTTGGGGTCCTCGATCCAGTGGGCGCTGTAGACTTCGCGGGGGAGGTAACCGCGTTGGATTTTGTGAGGTCCTTGGGCGCCCGCTTCCACCCATTGCAACTTGTTTTCGATGGCATAGTCGATGGCCTGATAGTAACAGGCTTCAAAATGCAAAAACTTGAAATGCTCCGAACATCCCCAGTTGCGGCCGAAAATGGTATCAGAACCGACGAGGTTGAGAGCGCCCGCCACCGGCTTACCGTCATGTTCGGCGATCACCAGCACCGCCAAATCGGCCAAAGTTTCCCCCAGCATGGAAAAGAATTCGCGGGTGAGATACGGGCGGCCCCATTTGCGGTCGATGGTATTGACGTAATAGCCGTAGAATATATCCCAGTGGTCCTCGGTAAGATCGTCACCGGTCAGGCGGTGTAACGTGACGCCTTGCTCTTCGACTTGGCGCCGCTCTTTTTTGATGGCTTTTCGTTTACGCGAGTTGAGCGACGCCAGAAATTCATCGAAATTTTCGTACCCCCGGTTCTCCCAATGAAACTGTTTGCTGGTACGTTGCAAAAACCCAGTATTACCCAAGCGATCCCATTGGTCCTTGGTGGGGAAGGTGACGTGGAGCGAGGACACGTTGTGTTGCCGGGCCAATTGGATCATGCCGGCGGTCAGGACGTCAAAATATTTTTCATCTGCATCAGGCCGGACCAGAAGGCGGGGACCCATGGCGGGCGTGAACGGCACCGCTGATTGAAGTTTGGGATAATAGTTCCCGCCGGCGCGCTCGAAGGCCTCGGCCCAGCCCCAGTCGAAAATATACTCGCCGTAGGAATGATTCTTCAGATAGATGGGCATACAGGCTGCTACCCGTCCGGCCTCATCGGCGGCGACAAGATGTTGCGGCAGCCAGCCGGTCTCGGATGTCACCGAACCGCTGCTTTCCAGGGCATGGAGAAAAGCATGGCTGACGAAGGGATTTTCGCCTCCCGCACAAGCGTCCCAGTCGGCAGCGGAAACATCGGCGATCCGGGTTACGACCTGAACGGAAATCTCTTCTCGGCCATCGGGCATGACTTAAGTGATACGGGGATAATAAAGCAAGAGCAAGGGGCTAGGGGGTTTCTTGGGATAAATTTAAAGAGAGCGAAAAATTATTGCGCGGCTATCCCCTGATTTCGATCATTTCTCCGTCGGGGCCTTTGAACACCACCCGTCGCCATCCTTTCTCTCGCTCTTCCCGTGCGTCGGTGTCGTGAGGGGCTTGAGCGATCTCTACGCCGGCATCCGACAATTGTTGCACGGCGCCATCGAAATCGTCCGTTTCCAGGCAGAAGTGAAAGCCGTCAACGGGTGAGCCCCGCCCCACCAGTTCGAGCACCGTGTCGTTGAGGCGAAGGTACGAGATGTTGATTCCCATGGGGGTGCCGTGTTCGTAATAGGTCTGAAAACCGAAATGGTTTTCGTAAAACGCTTTGGACTTTTCCAAATCGCTGGCGTTGACGGCCACGTGGTCAATGCGTCTGAATTCAACCATCTGCAATTATCCTCAGTTAATTTCTATCCTCAGTTAATTTCGAAAATGCCGTCCACTTCAACGGACGAACCCAGGGGCAGGACGGAACAGCCGACCGCGGCCCTGGCGTGTTTGCCCTTGTCTTCGAATATTTCATACATGAGGTCCGAAGCGCCGTTAATGACCAGAGCCTGGTCGGTGAAGTCGGGCGTCGAATTGACGAAGCCACCCAGCTTGATCACTTGGGTTACTTTGTCCAGGTCGCCGCCGCAGGCCGCTTTCAGTTGGGCAACGAGGTTGAGGGCGCAGAGCCGGGCGGCTTTCTGGCCGTCTTCCACCGCAACGTTCTCGCCCAAACGGCCGGGATATTGCAGCTCGCCGCCGACGAAGGTGATCTGACCGGAGACGAAGGCCAAATTGCCGGTGATGGTGTAGGGGACATAATTGGCCACCGGCGCCGCCGCCTCAGGCAGTTCAATCCCCAACTCTTTCAATCTCGTTTCAATGTAGCCAGCCATGTCGGCGTTCCCTCAATAGTTAATTAATCGACTGTCGATAAATTCACACGTGTTCACAACTTTCTTAATTAATCGACAGTCGATTAATTAACACTTTTTGCGGTGATATAGAAAGGGAAGTCAAAAACAGGAAAAAAAATTGGGGTGCCTAGGTTTCATAGACTGGCTGGAAGGGAAACCGATCAGCACCCCAAGTTCACCAGGGAGGAACTCGCGTCTTTCCAATTGATTTTTCCTGGTAAAAAAGATGGGGCTCGAAGGGTGGGAGGAGTGTGTAGCAGCTCCACACCGCGCCGAACCCCCAAGTTCACCAGGGAGGAAAGACATGTTTCTCTCTTTGGTTATATTCGTCATAAATTCTCTATCTTCTCCGTTACGAGCAGCCCCTTAGGAGCACCCGCTCGTGGCGCCGCAAGTGACGCATTTCATGCAGGTACCGTTGCGGACCAAGGTGAAATTGCCGCATTCGCCGCAGGCGTCGCCTTCGTAACCTTTCATTTTCGCTTCGCGCATCATGTCTAATTGGCTGTCGACTTCCGTCGTCAGCGAGGCTTCAATCGAAACGGTTTCCGTCTGAACTGTCTGGTGTTCGGCCAAAGCCACGCCGCCGTCAGCAGCTGCGGTTTCAGCCGTCGCCGCTACGGCTGTCGTTACTTCCGCCGCAGTGGCCACCGCGACATCGCCGCCGGACCCGTTACCCTTCTGCCCAGCACCTTTGCCGCCGTTTAGAACCAGCAGGCTCGAGCGCATATAACCCTGGCTCGCCAAACGGTCGACAGCCTCCTGGGTGGCCGAGATGACATCGTCGCCTTCGGTGCCGCGGCCCACCGTATCCGGCGTCAAATCCTCCGGCTGAACATGGGCGAGGTCGTCGCGGCCCAGATAGGAGACGGCCAGTTCGCGGAACAAATAATCCAGGATCGATGTCGCCATTTTGATGGAATCGTTGCCTTCCACCATGCCGGACGGTTCGAACCGAGTGAAGGTGAAGGCTTCGACGAATTCTTCCAGCGGGACGCCGTATTGAAGGGCGATGGAAACGGCGATAGCGAAATTGTTCATCAAGCTGCGGAAAGCGGCGCCTTCCTTGTGCATATCGATAAACATTTCTCCGACCCGGCCGTCTTCGTATTCGCCGGTGCGGAGGTAGACCTTGTGTCCGCCGACGGTGGCTTTTTGGGTGTAGCCTTTGCGCCGGTCCGGCAGGCGCAGGCGCTTGGACATGTATCGTTCGACCACCCGTTCGGCGATGATTTCGGCACGCACCGTCGCTGGTTTCTCGGCGATGGCTTCGGCCATGGTCTCGACTTCTTCATCGTCTTCAAGCAGCTGCGCATTGAGGGGTTGAGAAAGCTTGGAACCGTCCCGGTAAAGGGCGTTGGCTTTAAGCCCCAGTTTCCAGGACAGCATATAGGCGTCTTTGCAGTCCTCGACCGTGGCCGAATTGGCCATGTTGATGGTCTTGGAAATACTGCCGGAAATGAACGGCTGAGCGGCCGCCAGCATGCGGATGTGACTGTCCACGGACAATGAACGCTTGCCGTCGCGGCCGCACGGATTGGCGCAATCGAAAACGGGCAGGTGTTCGTCCTGGAGATGGGGGGCGCCTTCCAGGGTCATGGCGCCGCAGACATATATATTGGCGGCCGCAACATCATCCTTCGTGAAACCCAGTTCCGCCAGCATATCAAACGACATGTCGTCCAATTGCGCTTCTTCAAAACCGAGGGTTTCCACGCAGAACTCGGTTCCCAGTGTCCATTTGTTGAAGACGAACTTGATATCGAAGGCATCGCCCAAGGCGTTCTCGACGGCGAGGATGGTGTCGTCATCAAAGCCTTTCTCGGCCAATGACTGGTGATTGATGCCGGGTGCGTCGGCCAGGGTACCGTGTCCGACGGCGTATTTGATGATGTCTTCAATTTCCCCGTCGCCATATCCCAGAACCCGTAAGGCCTCGGGGACGGTGCGGTTGATGATCTTGAAATAGCCGCCGCCGGCGAGTTTTTTGAATTTCACCAGGGCGAAATCCGGTTCGATTCCGGTGGTATCGCAATCCATGACCAGGCCGATGGTGCCCGTGGGTGCGATCACCGATACCTGGGCGTTGCGGTAACCGTGGGCTTCACCCATTACCAGGGCTTCATCCCAAACCCGCCTGGCGTTGTCGATGATGGTTTGGGCGCCGTATGCGCTCATATCCCGGAGGGGAACGGGAAGGACCGAAAGTTCCTCATATTTTTTGGACTCCCCATAGGCCGCCTGCCGATGGTTGCGCATAACCTTCAGCATGGGCTCCATATTGTCTTCGTATCCGGGGAAGGCACCCAGTAGAGAGGCCATTTCCGCCGATGTCCGATAGGATTGACCGGTCATCAGGGCAGTGATGGCGGCGCAAATGGTGCGGCCTTCCTCGCTGTCATAGGGAATGCCCATGGACATCAAAAGACCGCCGATATTGGCGTAACCCAGGCCCAACGTTCTGAACTCATAGGATAGCTGAGCGATCTCAGCCGACGGAAACTGCGCCATCAAGACGGCAATTTCGAGATTGATGGTCCAGAGCCTGACGGCGTAGCTGAATGCTTCGTGGTCGAAGGACCCGTCGTCATGCTGGAACGCCTTAAGATTAAGCGAGGCCAGATTACAGGCCGTATTGTCGAGGAACATGTATTCGGAGCACGGATTGGACCCCTGGATGCGCCCGCTGTTGGGGCAGGTGTGCCAATCGTTGATGGTGGTGTCGTACTGAATGCCGGGATCGGCGCAGGACCAGGCGGCTTCGCCGATCTGTTCCCAAAGATCACGGGCGGGGATGGTTTTGGCGATTTCACCGTCCACCCGCTGAATCAGATTCCAGTCGTCGCCTTCTTGAACGGCGCGTAGAAATTCGTCGGTGACCCGCACCGTGTTATTGGAATTCTGGCCCGATACGGTCAAATAGGCTTCCGAATCCCAATCCGTGTCGTAGGTCTGGAATTCCATCGACGTATAGCCCTGCTTGGCGTAGTCGATGGTGCGCTGAATATAATTCTCCGGGAGCATCGCCCGGCGGGCGGCGATCACGGCCTTTTTCAGAGTTTTGTTTTTGCGGGGATCGAATCGGGACTCATCATCCCCCTCCTGGCAGGCCGCCAGGACTTGATTGAGATTGGTTTCGGTCAATTTCGAGCCGGCCACCAAGGCGGCGACTTTTTGCTCCTCTTTGACTTTCCAATTGATGAAATTCTCGATATCGGGATGGTCGGCGTCCAAAATAACCATTTTGGCAGCACGGCGGGTCGTGCCGCCGGATTTGATGGCGCCGGCCGCCCGGTCGCCGATTTTGAGGAAGCTCATTACCCCGGAGGACTTACCGCCACCCGAAAGGGGTTCGTTTTCGCCCCGGAGCGCGGAAAAATTGGTGCCCGTGCCGGAGCCGTACTTAAACAATCTGGCTTCCCGCACCCAAAGATCCATGATGCCGCCTTCATTGACCAAATCATCGCCGATGCTTTGGATGAAGCAGGCGTGGGGTTGCGGGTGTTCGTAGGAAGATTGCGATGCCGTCAGTTCGCCGGTTTGGTAGTCCACATAATGATGGCCCTGGGCGGGTCCGTCGATGCCGTAGGCCCAATTGAGACCGGTGTTGAACCATTGCGGCGAATTGGGCGCGCACATTTGCAGACACAACATGTGGCACATTTCGTCGTAGTAGGCGGAGGCGTCCTCTTCGGAATCGAAATAGCCGCCTTTCCAGCCCCAATAGGTCCAAGTTCCCGCCAGACGGTTAAAAACTTCTTTGGCCGAATTTTCGCCGCGGTAACGCTGGTCTTCCGGCAAACCGGCCAACGCCTCTTCATCGGGGATGCTGCGCCACAACCAGGATGGTACGTCGTTTTCCTCAAACTTTTTCAGTTTCTCGGGAACGCCTGCTTTGCGGAAATATTTCTGTGCTAAAACGTCGCAGGCGACCTGCGACCAGCTGGCCGGCACTTCAATAGCATCGTGTTGAAAAACAACTGTTCCGTCTGGATTTCTAATTTCGCTTGATGTGGTCTGAAACTCAGTGTCACCATAAGCTCCAGAGTCAATTGTGGTGAAAAAACGTTCTATTTTCATGCGTCCCCCGACGATATTCTCCCGGCAATACCTGACTGTGGACCTTCACATGGTCCCTTTCAGTCCCCCAGGCCGGTTTTGGTTTAAATCTCCCGCGCCACTACATATTGTGTGGTCATGGCCTCTAAGTGCCAAATCTAGCTAAGCCTGATT
Source organism: uncultured Rhodospirillaceae bacterium (assembly GCA_964574215.1). Classification (GTDB taxonomy): domain Bacteria; phylum Pseudomonadota; class Alphaproteobacteria; order Rhodospirillales; family UBA2165. The sequence goes on from CAZNLR010000012.1 coordinate 15,670, forward strand.
TTGAGCGCAAGTATTATTTCTCAAGATTTGGTATTTTTCTTGAAACTAAATTACAAGATTTAGTGTTTTGGGATATAAATCAGCCGTTTACGGGGCAAACCCGATAATATATGTAAAGAAAACAGCCTGTGGATAACTTTATGCTTAATTATCAATCGTCTATGGATGATTATCCACAGCTTCACATGAACTGCCGAATTTGCGAATTGTTTTCATTGTCAAAAGCCGACTAAGTGATTTTTTGAGAATCATCATAAAATTAAAAAGTGTACCAGGAATACTTTTTGGATTATCCGCGAAATTATTCCTGGTACACTTTATATTTAGCGGAGTTCGGCGGCGACCAGATTTATGACATGATGCCAATCACCGGGCTCTTCCTGTCTGAAATAGCGCATTGTCGGATACCAAATGGGCGGTTTGCCGTTGTGGGGTTGCCAACGCCAATCGGATGAATTCGCCAGAAGCACCCAGCAGGGGATCGCCAGGGCGCCGGCCAGATGGGCAAGGGCTGTATCGACGGTAATTACCAAATCTAATTGGCTCACCAGTGCCGCAGTGTCGGCAAAATCATCGATTAAGTCACTCAAATCGGTTAAATTTGCATAGTTTTTCCCGATTTCGGCAATTTCGGAGGCTTTATCACCCGTTTGCAGGCTGTAGAATTGAATATTCGGCACATATAGCAGCGATTCAAAGGCCTTTGGAGGGCAGGATCGGTTGCGATAGGGGTCAAATTCGTGCCGTGGCCGACCCGCCCACGCGATACCGATTTTTTTCACTTTGGAATCCTTGTCGGGCAGGGATGGAATGTCGCCAACGGCCTTATTCACCTTCAAGTAGGGCGCCTCTTGGGAAAGGTTTTCGGTGGTGACGGCAAAAATCCTAGGCAGACTGATCAAAGGAACATGAAAGTCAAAGCTGGGAAACGCTTCATCGATGTCCGACAGTTCGTCTATTTCCGATATGGTTTCCATGAGGCGGAACAGGCTTTTATGGCAGGCAAAGATTACCTTGCCCGCGTCCTTAGCCATCATTTTGATAAAACGGGAAAATTGAATGCAGTCGCCGAAACCCTGCTCGGCATGTACCAGCAAAGTATTCCCCCCAAGTGGCGCGCCGTCCCAGGGTTCGATATCCAAAAGCCGTTTGGTCTGGACATTTGAGGGATTTTTCCAGCGCCATTCGTATTCCCGCCAGGCTTCCTCGTACTGTCCAACATAGAGCAGCACTTGAGCAAGATTTTCATGGGCCTCGGCGAATTCCGGCTGTAGGGAGATCGCCTGGCGAAAATTGTCGACCGATTCCTTGTTTTGATCCAGGACATGTCTGGCGATACCGCGCGAATTGAAGGCTACTGCTAGATTGGGGTCGGCTTCGATAGCCCGGTCCAACAGACCAATAGCGGACTTTGGTTGGCCGCCTTGTAAACGGCTATTGGCGAGATTCGCTAAAATGCCCGGATCCTGAGGCGCCAGATTATGAGCTTTTTCCAGGCTATTGGTGGCTTCCGGCGTCAAATTCAAGGATTCCAGCAAGCGACCGAGATTGTTAAGCGCCGCCACATGATCGGGCTTCAGTTTTAACGTCTGCCGGTAGCAATCGATCGCCTGGTCGATATTGCCGGCCTGTTCCTGCGATAGTCCGAGGGAAAATTGAACCGTCGGATGGTCAGGCGCCTGGTCGGCGGCCTTCTGGGCGGCGTCCAAAGCATCCTCCGCGCGGCCCAGCTGGCGCAAAACCCCGGCCCGGTTGTGGTGGGCTTGGAATAAGGATGGATTCGCTTCAATCGCCTGACGGTAGGCCTCTTCGGCGCCGGACCAATCTTCCCGCCTTTCCATCGCTTGGGCGGTCTCAAATAAGGATTCGGGGGATTTCGTCATGGCAGAGCGCACTGTAGTCTTGACCAGGCAGGGTTTGCAAGAGACAGACTGGACGGTTACGCGCTTGCATGCGATAAAGCACCTGGAATTGATATTCGATTACGGAAAGATCGTTAACATGCACGTAGGCACCTGGATTTACACCTTGATCAATGGCGATCTGGTTGGCAAAGACGAGTTCGGCAACAAATATTACCGCGGCAAAGGCAAGAAACTGCACGGCCGGGAAAGGCGCTGGGTGGTTTACAAAGGCCGGGTCGAAGCTTCGAAAGTGCCGCCCGAGTGGCACGCCTGGCTGCACCACACCGTTGACGAACCTTTGACGGAAGAGGCCGCTAAAGCCATGCCGTGGCAACAGGCTCACGTGCCGAATCTTACAGGTACCAAGCACGCGTACCGTCCGGCTGGGCATGAATATCAAGGCGGCAAGCGGGCAGAGGCCACCGGCGACTACGAGGCTTGGACGCCGGAATAGATCACTGAACCGAAGGTCTTAACGGCTGAAAGAACAGGGCGCATGAAGGAAGAAGTCAGGAACATCCTCGTCGGCATGGTCACGCTGGTCGTTCTGGTGTTCGCCGCCGGCCTTTCTTTCTCCAGCAGTAAAATCGAGGCGCCCACGGGAGTCACCATCATCGCCGAATTTTCCCAGATCGACGGATTGACCGTCGGGAACGAAGTGCGCATGAGCGGCATTAAAATCGGTGAAGTAACGAAATTATCCTTGGGCGGTAATTTCACGGCAGTCGTCGATCTGAGGATTGATGCGGCTATCCAAATTCCCGAAGACACGGCGGCAAAAATTCTGACCGACGGCTTGTTCGGCTCAAAACATGTCATGCTCGATCCTGGCGGGTCCGAGGATTACTTCAAAACCGGAGACAAATTCGAAGTCACGCAGGATTCCGTGGTGGTGCAGGATTTGTTGGATCAGATTATCGGAGAGGCAAAATCAAATCGGGCCAAACGGAATATGAGTAAATAACAGGATCCTGAATAAACAGGTTAGGTGAACTATGGGTAGAAATCTTGCAGAAACGGTTATGGGCGGTGTCGTATTGGCGGTGGCCATGGTTTTTCTCTATTTTTTCGCCACCACTGCCCAGATTCAGGCGGTCCAGGGATACGATATCAGCGCCAAATTTTTGAAAATCGGCGGCCTGCAGAAGGGTAGTGACGTCAGGGTCAGCGGCATCAATGTCGGCACAGTGACGGGGCATCGGCTTGATCCGGAAACATTCGACGCCGTCGTCAACATGACCATCAAACCGGATGTTAAGCTGCCGGCAGATACCATGGCCACCATTGCCAGCGCCGGAATGATCGGCGGCAAATATATCAGGCTTCGGCCCGGCAGATCGAAGGACCATTTAAAGGTCGGAGGTACGATCGACAAAACCGAGGATTTTAAATCCCTGGAAGAGCAGGTCGGTGAAATCATCTTCTTGGCGACGGATAAGGGTGGTGACTCGAAATAAGGACGGCGGCGACGCTTCGTCGAACCCGTCCACTCAATCATGGGACCCGGGGACCTACAGTAAAAATGCTGGATTTGTCGCAGAACTGGGATTGCCCGTCCTGGATTTGCTGAATCCCCAACCCGATGAACGGATTCTCGATCTCGGCTGCGGTGACGGCGTTCTTACGGAAAAGATCGCTGCTATCGGCGCCCGGGTAATCGGCATCGATTCCAGTCCGGACCAGGTTGCGGCGGCGCGAGCCAAAGGACTAGATGCACGGCATGCCAGTGGCGAATCCATTACCTTCGTGGAAGAATTCGACGCCGTTTTCAGCAATGCGGCATTGCATTGGATTCTGAACCCTGACGCAGTCATCGCGGGCGTATGGCGGGCTCTTGAGCCGGCGGGCAGATTTGTTGGCGAATTCGGCGGTGAAGGTAATGTCGAAACAGTCATAATTGGGGTGAAAGAAGCATTGAAAAACCGGGGGGTAGACCCTGAACCCCTGATTCCCTGGTATTTTCCGTCCACGGAAGACTATCGCCGGCGCCTCCAGACGGTCGGATTCATGGTGGAAGGTATCGAACTGATAGACCGACCTACGCCGTTGCCAGGTCCGCTCGGTGATTGGCTTGAACTGTTTGCCCAAAATTTTCTGAATGCCGTACCCGCCGGTGACCGCGACAGCTTAAAATCGGATATAGCAGAAAGCCTTAAAGACGACCTTCGCCGCGACGATGGTGTCTGGGTCGTCGATTACGTCCGGTTAAGGTTTAAGGCGGTAAAATCGAATGATGGCACCAATGGGTAAAAGCTTTTTACTGGCAGGCGCGATCATGCTTCTGGCCGCGGTTTCGGCCAGGGCGGAAAAGTTCGATACGGCGGTGTTGCAGGGGCTGGATAAAGTGACCGCCAGGGTTTCGACCTTCAGCGCGCCCATTGGCGTCACGGTGCGGTTCGGCACCCTCGAAATCATCGCCCGCGTCTGCGACAAGCGCCCGCCGGAAGAGACGCCCGAAAGCGCTGCTTTTTTGGATGTATCGGAAGCCCGTCCAGGAGAGCCCACCGTCAGCGTCTACCGCGGCTGGATGTTTGCATCCAGTCCGGCGCTTTCCGCCATGGAGCATCCGGTATATGACGTATGGGTTTTGGATTGTAAAACCAGCCAGATGCCTGATTCCGGCGGATAAGTCTTAGCATCGAGATTTGAGGAACTAAATGATATTATTAAATAATAAAATTAGAAAAGATTCGTAACATATTGAAAGAAACTAATTTTTCATAATAGATGTCATTATTAATTCTTCTTCCGATTTCTCAATAATTTCCGGAAAACGAATATCCAAATCCAATGCCTTATCCAAAAGGGTGTGGTATTCGGTTCGGGGCACTTCGATGGCGCCGAGGCTGATCAAGTGGTCGGTGACGAATTGGGTGTCGAGCAAAACATATCCGGCGTATTTCAGACGGGCGACCAAATGCACCAAGGCGACTTTGCTGGCGTCGGGTTCACGGGAAAACATGCTTTCGCCGAAAAACGCCCCCTTTAATGCGACGCCGTACAGTCCTCCGACCAATTTGCCGTCCCGCCAGCATTCCACCGTATGAACGTGGCCTTTATAAAAAAGTTTACTGTAAAGACGGATGATTTCGCTATTGATCCAGGTTTCATGCCGGTCTTCACTGAATTCGGCACATTTCCGGACAACGGTGTCGAAACTCGTATTGCAGCGAATCTCGAATTTATTCTGGCGTATTTTTTTCTTTAGGCTTTTTGATATATGCAACCCGTCCAGAGGCAAAATGCCCCGCATGTCCGGGTCGACCCAGAAAATGTCCGGGTCATCACAGCTTTCGGCCATGGGAAATATACCCGCAGCATAGGCACGCAACACTATTTCCGGTGTCAGCTTTACTTGTTCGGCTGACAAGCTGTCAGAACCGCTCATGTTTTTCCCGCTATAAAGTCCCTACAAAACAAATTGGTATATTTTTGTGAAAATCAAACCCGGACGCGGATATTTCGGCTATCCGATAAGTTTTTTGGCCGCCTCAAGGGAGATCTCGTATCCCTTACCGCCGAATCCGCAAATAACGCCCTGGGCCACTTCCGAAATGTAGGATTTGTGCCGGTATTCCTCCCGTTGGAAAATATTCGATAAATGTACCTCGATTACCGGACAACCGCAGGCCCTAAGGGCGTCGGCGACGGCGATGGAGGTATGGGTGTAAGCCCCGGCATTTAATATAATGGCAGCATGGCCAGTGGCGGCGGATTGAATCCAATCGACCAGTTCGCCTTCGCTGTTGCTTTGCCGAAAATCGATATTCAGACCCAGTTCGGCCGCCCGCGCCAGACAAAGTTTCTCGATGTCCTCAAGGGTTTCCTTGCCATAAACGTCCGGTTCACGGGTTCCCAGCATGTTCAGATTTGGGCCGTTTAAGATCAACACCGACTGTGTCATGCTTCCTCATCCTCGTCAGCCTGCCGAAACGCTATATTTCAGACAGGGTGAAAATGTACATCAACTTTTCCAAACCCTAAAGAGCAGCGGTGAAGGAACTATTAATCTGGTTGAAAGGCTGGATTAAGCGGCACATACTGCGCCAAATTGAAAATTGATTTACCAAACGAAGTGACGGAATTAATGGATATTAAGATAAACGGTGAAGAGCGCAGTTTCGACGCGCCAATGACCGTGGAACAACTGCTCGGTACCTTGGGTCTCGATACGCGTAAAGTCGCGGTCGAAAGAAATTTGGAGATCGTTCCCAAATCGGTTTACGGCGAAATAGCCGTTGCCGATGGCGACAAGCTGGAAATTGTGCATTTTATCGGTGGCGGGGCGCCGGAAGGGGCGGCACCCGCATCTGCGGACGATACGTTCGAGGTGGCCGGCCGGGTTTTCAAATCCAGGCTGCTGGTCGGCACCGGAAAGTATAAGGATTTCGAAGAAACCGCTTTGGCGATTGAGGCCTCAGGTGCGGAAATCGTCACCGTTGCGGTTCGGCGGGTCAACATTACCAATCCCGACGAACCCATGCTGGTCGATTTCGTCGATCCCAAAAAATTCACCTATCTGCCCAATACGGCCGGATGTTTTACCGCCGACGACGCGGTCAGGACATTGCGGCTGGCGCGGGAGGCCGGCGGTTGGGATCTGGTGAAGCTGGAGGTTCTGGGCGATCAAAAAACCTTGTATCCCGATATGACGGAAACCCTGGCGGCGGCCGAAGTTCTGTTGAATGAAGATTTTAAAGTCATGGTCTATTGCAGCGACGATCCGATTTTGGCCAAGCGGCTGGAGGACATGGGCTGCCACGCCATCATGCCCCTGGCGGCGCCCATCGGGTCGGGACTGGGGGTGCAAAATCCGGTCGGCGTAAGGTTGATCGTCGAGCAGTCGTCGGTGCCGGTTCTGGTGGATGCCGGGGTGGGCACGGCGTCGGATGCCACCATCGCCATGGAACTGGGCTGTGACGGCATATTGATGAATACGGCCATTGCCGAGGCCAAGGATCCGATAAAAATGGCCCGGGCCATGAAATTGGCCGTCGAATCGGGTCGGCTCGCCTACCAGGCGGGACGCATGCCGCGGAAAAAATACGCCGATCCGTCGTCACCCCTGGCCGGATTGATCTAACCCAGGGAGGGTGACGCCATTCCCACCCTCCAGGAGCGGCTTGCCAAAGCCCAAAACCACCATCAAGCCAGACGTCTGAGCGAAGCGCGGGAAATTTATATTGAGATACTGCGGGAAGACCCGCGCAACGCCGATGCGCTCAATTTGCTCGGCGCGGTGCTGGCGCAACAGGGGCAGCCGGGTAAAGCGGTTGAATATCTGCAACGGGCCATTCAAATTCAGCCCAAAAGGGCGCCGTATCATGTCAATCTCGGGGTAATCCTCCAGGATTTGGGCCGTTTCGATCAAGCGCAGGCAGCCTACGAGCGGGCCATCAAAATAGATAAGCGGTTTGCCGACGCCTATTACAATCTCGCGAAACTGTTCAAGCAGATGGAACTGCCGGAGGCGGCTTTACTGGCTTACGAGCAGGTTTTGTCGATCGATCCAAAGCGGTCCGATGCCATGATCAACATGGGAAATATTCTGTTCGATCACAATCGGGTCGAGGAATCGCTGCACTGTTTTGAAAAGGCGGCGGAGAACAACCCCAAAATCGGTCGCCCCTTTATCAATATGGGAAACAGCTATCGGCGGTTGGGCGAGGACCAGAAAGCCATCGAGTCCTATGACCGGGCGTTGGAAATCATCTTCCATGACGGATTGCGGATTAAACAGGCGACGACGCTGCCGGTGGTTTGCCGCTCCCGGGATCATATCGAAGAGGTGCGGGCCGGATTTGAGGAAAGGTTGAGTCGTCTGTTGAAGGACGATTTGAGCGTGACCGATCCGTTGCTGGAGACGTCAACGACGAATTTCTTCCTGGCCTATCACGGATTGCCCGACCGGCAGCTTCAGGAGTTGGCGGCCAAAGTGCATTTGAAGTCAAATCCCGACTTGGAATTTATCGCCCCTCACTGCCGCACGCCGAAACCGCCGACCGGCAAGATCAAATTGGGATTTCTTTCTGCTTATTTCCGTCGTCATTCCATCGGCAGGCTCATGCAGGCCGTCATCGCCGAAATTTCCCGCGACGAATTTGAGGTGACGGTTATAACTCAACCGGGACCGCGGGACGCCATCGCCCGAAAGATAAACGATTGCGCCGATCATGTTTTGATGTTGCCCCCCGATTTGGCTGAAGCCCGCCAAGCCATCGCCGAACAGGAACTGGATATTCTTTTTTATGCCGATATTGGTATGGATGTCCGGTCGTATTTTCTGGCCTTTGCCCGTTTGGCGCCGGTGCAATGCGTAACCTGGGGGCATCCCGATACCACCGGCATTCCCAATCTGGACTATTTTGTTTCCAGTGACCTGATCGAACCGGAGAATGCCGATAGGGAGTACAGCGAAAAACTCTACCGGCTAAATAGCCTGCCGACCAAATACCCGATGCCGGAAATTCCGGACGAGCCGAAAAGCCGGGAGGATTTCGGAATCGGTGAAAACGTGACCCTTTATCTTTGTCCCCAAAGCGCCATCAAATTGCATCCCGATATCGACGGCGTGTTTGCGGGCGTTTTGGCGGGCGATTCGGAGGCGGTAATTGTCATCGTCGATGGCGCCGTCGGCGCTTGGACAGAGCAGGCGTTGTCGCGGGTGGAAAAAACGTTGGGTGACGACATTGGGCGACTTAAAGTCGTCCCGCGCATGTCGCCCGAGGATTTTATCGCCCTCCAGGCCGCCGCCGACGTCATCCTCGACACGCCTCATTTCAGCGGCGGTAATACCTCGTTCGAAGCCTTCGCCCTAGGCAAGCCGGTGGTGACAATGGATAGCAAATTTATGCGCGGGCGGGTGACGGCCGGCATGTACCGGCAAATGGGATTAACGGAATGCGTCGCCGAAAATTTGGAGTCTTATGTCGAAATAGCATTAAAACTAGGAACCGATTCGGCGTTCAGGGAGCGGATGGAAAGGTCAATAGCGGAAAAACGGGGAACTCTTTTCGACGATCCGGCCGCGGTGCCCGAGTTCGAAAAGTTTTTCCGTTGGGGTATCGGCCAACTTAGCCAATAGGTTTGTCCTCGCTGAGCTTGAGCTATATTGTGGCGCCAGCAAAACCCGCCCCATTAGGATATTATATGTCTACGGACAAAGAATTACGCCGGCGTGAATTTTCACTGATCGCCATCTTGACCGGCGGTCATTTTTTTTCGCATGCCTATTACGTCGTACTGGCGCCGTTATTTGCGATCATCGCCGTCGAGTTGAAGGTCTCTTACATCGAGTTGGGTGTTTTCCTGTCGGCCTATGCCCTGGCGTCCTTTATCTTTCAGGTGCCCACCGGCATGCTGGTGGATCGATACGGGCCCAAATGGTTTCTTTTGGGAGGCCTGACTTTCACCTCGATCTGCGTCGTATTGATGGGAGTCAGCGGCTCTTATTGGCCCATTGTCATTTTGTCTTTTCTGGCGGGCATGGGCGATTCCGTTTTCCATCCGTCCGGCTACAAGATCATGAGCGCCCGCATCAGGGAACAAAATCTCGGTAAAGCCTATGCAGCCCATAATTTTTCCGGTTATGTGGGCTGGTTTGCCATGCCCCTTAGCATGGTTTTTCTGGCGGGATTATACGGTTGGCGTGGGGCGGTAATTGTCGCCGGGCTGCTCGGTATCGGGATGGCTGTTGTCCTTTTCTTCAACCGCAGTCAATTGAGTGCCGAGGGAGGCAAAAGCGAAAAGAAAACGGAAAATGATGCGGGCACCAAAGTCAGTATGTGGGCTTTGATGGTATCGTTGCCGATGGTTTTACTTTTTGTATTTTACGCCACTTCGTCCATGGCGAATTCGGGATTGCGCGGCTTTACGCCGGTTATTATGCCGCAGCTCTACGGCATGAGCGACCTTGCCTCCAACTATGCTCTGACCATGTGGTTCGGCGGCACCATGGTGGGCGTTCTTTTGGGCGGTGTGGTGGCGGACAAGTTCAGACGTTTCGATCTGGTGGCGAGTATCGGGTACATCGCCGGTGCGGCGGCCATTGGACTGGTCGGATACAAGCTCTTTTCGGCATTCGCCGTGCCCTACGTTTATTTGTTCGGCGGCTTTATGATCGGTGTCATTTCTCCGTCGCGCGACATGATGGTGCGGTCGGTTGCTCCGCCGGAACGTATCGGGCAGGCCTTCGGTTTCGTATCCATGGGTTTTGGTGTCGGGGGATTTCTGGGGCCGATCATATTCGGTTGGGTGCTCGATTACAGCCGCGCCGAAAACGTATTGCTGGCAGGGTCGGTAATGTTGCTGGGAGCATTGGCGGTCGCCTTGGTCGCCTCGGTGGTCGGCAAAGCCCGGCGTCCGGTGCCGGCGGAATAGCGGAAATAGGATAGTGCAGGAAAAACAGATAATTCGCCGCGAACGGACTGTCCTGGGACTGGTGGGCTCGGCCCATTTCTTCAGTCATTTCTATCTGCTGTCGCTGCCCATGATGTTTTTGGCGATCAAGGCGGATTTCGGCGTCAGCTTTACCGAACTCGGGGTCATCACCGCCATTTACGCAATCGCGTCGGGCCTCGGCCAATATCCTGTCGGGGTCTATGCCGACCGGATCGGCCCCCGCTGGTTTCTTATCGGCGGTCTGACGATGATATGCGGGTCGTTTATTCTCATGGGGTTCTGCCAATCCTATTGGCAGTTGTTATTGTTGGCTCTTATTGCCGGTATCGGCGATAGCGTATTTCATCCCTGCGATTTGGCCATCATCACGGACACGGTCGAGCAAAAAAGAATGGGCCGGTCCTTCGCCTTTCATACCTTTCTCGGATTTGTCGGCTTTGCCGCGGCGCCGTTGATCGTCGGCTTTCTCAGGTCCCAATGGGATTGGCGCTCCGCCGCGCTCACCATCGGTATTGCGGGCATGATTTTGGTGGTGATTTTGATCTTGAATAACAATCGGCTGGCCGTCGAAAGCGAAAAAAGTGTGGCCGGCGGCAAAACCGAAACCGAGGATCAGGTCAGCGCCTTTCAATTTCTTAAATCCCTGCCGATCTTGACCCTGTTTTTATTTTATGTGGCGGCGGCTCTGGGGGGCGTCGGCATTCAGCAGTTTTCGCCATCGGCGTTGCCTTTACTATATGGCGTCGATGAAGCATTGGCGGCGCGGGCGCTGTTCTTTTTTGTTTCCGGCATTGCCGTCGGCATCCTGGTTGGCGGCTACGTCGCCGACAAAACCAGCAAGGTGGAACTGGTGGCGACGGTGGGGTATTTCGTCGCATTTCTCATGGTTACGGCCGTCGCCTTCGTGGTGATGCCGTTTATTATGGTTATTGGGGCCCTTGCCATTGCCGGGTTTATGACGGGATTGGTATTTCCATCCCGGGATATGTTGGTCCGGTCCGTCACGCCGAAAGGATCCTCGGGGAAGGCCTTCGGTTTCGTCAATTCCGGTTTTAGCTACGGCTGGTTTTTCGGCCCCATCCTGTTCGGCTGGATCATGGATGCGGGATTTGTTTCCGGTGTTTATTTTACTTCGGGCCTGTTTATGATTCTGGTGACGGGGGCGGCTTTGACGGCAGGGTATTTTGCCCGGCGTCAGATGGCTGCTCAGGCGGCCGAGTAGACAGAAATGCAGGATACTCATCTCGTCAGGCAGGAAAGGCTGGTTCTGGGGCTGGTTTCCACCGCCCATTTTTTCAGTCACTTCTTTATTTTGACTTTGCCGCTTTTGTTCCTGGCCATCAAATCGGAGTACGGCGTCAGCTTTAAGGAACTGGGATTGATCACCGCCCTCTACGGAGTGGGATCGGCCATCGGCCAATACCCCATGGGTGTTTACGCCGATCGGTTTGGACCACGCTGGTTTATGATTGGCGGGATGGTCATCGTATCCTGCGCCTTCATTTTGATGGGGTTAAGCCATTCCTATTGGCCCCTGGTGGCGTTGGCCTTGTTAGCCGGTTTGGGAGACAGCGTTTTTCACCCGACCGACTTTATCGTTATCACCGCCTCTATCAGACAGGAACGTCTTGGACGGGCCTATGCCGTTCACGCCTTCATGGGTTTCGCCGGATTCGCCGCCGCGCCGGTAATCATCGATCCGCTGCGCAGCAATTGGGATTGGCACACGGCGGCGATTGTGGCCGGGGCCATGGGGCTGGTAATGGCGATCCTCCTGCTGATGAACCAGCGCCTTTTGATCGGCGAAACTACCAAACCAAATGATGCCGAAAGCGGAGAGCATGAGACCGGAGAAGGGCCGCAAATGGGCGCCATCGCCTTTTTGCGTTCGCCGGTTATTCTGATGTTGTTTGCGTTCTATATCTCGACGGCTCTTGCCGGTAACGGTATTCAGCAATTTACCCCGTCGGCTCTGCCCATCATGTACGGCATCGACGAAACCTGGGCCAGTAGGGCTTTGCTGGGGTTCGGCCTGGGCATCGCGCTCGGGGTGCTGGCCGGCGGTGTTTTGGCGGAAAAAACCAGCCGGCTCGAACTGGTGGCGACACTGGCTTATCTGATCGCCATCATCATGGTTCTGATGGTGGCGTTCGTAAGAATGCCCGCTATCGCCATTGTTCTGGTCATATTTACCACCGGCTTTATGAGCGGGATCGTCATGCCGTCCCGGGATTTGCTGGTGCGGGCGGTGGCGCCCAAAGGGTCTTCGGGCAAGGCTTTTGGTTTTGTGAATTCCGGGTTCGGTTACGGCGCTATCGCCGGCCCACTGGTTTTCGGCTGGGTGATGGATTCAGGATACATTCCCGGTCTCTATATCGGCTCCGGCGTATTCATGGTGGTCGTCATCGTCACGGCCTTGGCTGCCGCCCACCTGGCGCGGCCGCATACCGCCAATCAAACAGCGGATCAGGCTGCGGAATAACCGCTACCAGTCGTTCCTTAGTTCCCGCAGCTTCAGAAACACGGTCATTTCATCCGGCTGGTCGGGCAGGTCCGGAAATGCCTCTTTAATCCTGGCGATAACCGACGGGCTTCTGAGGCGGAAAAAGGCGTTGAATTCCTTTTCGCCGCCCAGATTGGTGACCATGGCGTTGGCGGGGTCCTGGTCTTTGACGCGGGAGAGAAGTTCGCTGGCGAACACATTGTCCGGCTCCCGATCCAGGGTGAACTCCAGATTATTTTTGATGTAATCATGCCCGGGATAAATCAATGTCTCATCGGGCAGCTTCGTCAATTGTTCGACAAAGGTGGTGTAGAGGGCTTCGGGATGGCCTCCGTTGTGGCAATTGCCGGCCCCGGCATTGAACAGCGTATCACCGGCGAAAAGGGCGGGGGTGTCCGTATGGGACAACAGGCAGACATGGCTCATGGTATGGCCCGGCGTGTCCATGACTTCTAATTCCACCGACTTTCCTACCTTCACCGTATCGCCAGCGTTGAGCCCGATGTCCACATCGGGAATTTTATCCTTTGCGTTTTCGTGGGCGAGAATTTTCGCGCCGGTCGCCTTTACCATGCCCGGATTGCCGGCAATGTGATCGCCATGATGATGGGTGTTGAGGATTTGAGTGATCTGCCAGCCCCTCTCTTTGGCCGCATCGAGGCACATTTGATATTCCAGCGGATCAATGGCCACGGCTTCGCCCGTTTCGGGGCAGGCAATCAGGTAATTAAAATTCCGGTAATCGTTCCCGGTCCAGACTTGTTCGACGAGCACGTTGTTCTCCCCTTATATTTTTGAATTCGATACTTTAAGCGCTGGTATCTTTTTCGACAACCAATGTGGACCCATCCATACGGACGACTTTAACCAGCGTTCCTTTTGGCATATCAGCGCCAGAAGTCCTCCAGCTTGTGTCATCGATAACCAGCTTTCCGACACCGTTTTGAATTGATTCAGAAAGGACAAAGCTTTTCCCGACATATCCTTCTCCACGTCGATTGAGGGCGGGATGATCCGTATCCTGTGGTTTACGGGCAATGATTTGTCGTCCGACATAGAGACTAATGGCAGACAAAACAGCGAAAATCAGGAGCTGGTATTCCCAGGTGATATTCGGCGCAAGGAACAGAAGACCCCCGGTGAGGATGGCGGCAATCCCAATCCACATGGCGATGAAGCCGGGGACCAGGATTTCCAGCGCGATCAGGACAACGCCCAGAATGAGCCAGTGCCAGAAAATCAGTTGGTCAAGATATTCCATCATTAATTTTTATCATCCGCGATCTAATTTGACATCAAGATTCTGATGACGGAACACTGCCTCCTGGCGTTTTCACGGCCCCTCCGCCGCCAACCGCTTCCTTGGCGAGTTCAGCGATACCGCCGACCGCACCGATCAGGCTGGAAGCTTCAAGAGGCATCATAATAACTTTCTGATTTCGCGCCGAAGCGACTTTTTCCAAGGCTTCGGTGTATTTCAAGGCAACGAAATAGTTGATTGCCTGAACGTTACCGTCGGCTATAGCATCGGAGACAGATGTCGTCGCCTTGGCTTCAGCTTCAGCAGCACGTTCCCTGGCTTCGGCTTCTCGGAAGGCTGCTTCCTTTAATCCTTCAGCTTCCAAAATGGCGGCCTGTTTTTCGCCTTCGGCTTTTAGTATCTGCGCCTGGCGCTCTCCTTCCGCTTCCAGTATCAGGGCCCGTTTTTCCCGTTCTGCCTTCATTTGACGAGCCATCGAATCGACCAGATCACGGGGTGGCGCGATGTCTTTGATTTCCACGCGTGTCACTTTGATGCCCCAGGGGTTGGTGGCGCCATCTATCACAGTTAGCAGTCTGGAATTGATGGCGTCCCTTTGAGACAAAAGTTCGTCAAGATCCATGGAACCCATAACTGTACGTAAATTGGTCATGCTAAGATTCAGCATGGCATTGAACAGATCGTTGACTTCATAGGCGGCCTTTGCCGCATCCAGCACTTGAAAAAAAACAACGCCATCGACGGATACCATGGCATTGTCCTTGGTGATGACTTCCTGGGTCGGAACATCGAGAACCTGTTCCATCATGTTCATTTTATTGCCGACCCGGTCGATAATCGGAATGATGAAATGTAGACCTGGCTTTAGCGTTCTTGAATATCGTCCAAATCGTTCGAGCGTAAATTCCAGACCTTGCGGCACCGTTTTAATGCCCATTAGAACGAAGAGAACGGCGAGGACAAAGATAAGAATCGCGAACACTGAAAATTCAGAAATTCCGGGAACCATGACGATCTAACTCCTTGTAAAATAATATTTTTATTGAATAAATTTTAGATGATTTATTCTTGTTCAACCAATGGTTCTATCCAACATAGAATAAATTATTTTCACTGCAAGGCTTGACAATACTTGTCGGTTGGAGAATTTCAGACGGATGTCTCTTCGGATAACAAAGCAAACATTTCGACAAGGCGCTGAGGAATTGGCGCGGCGGGACAAGGATTTTAAACGCCTTTACGAAATCTCCGGACTGCCGGGTTTGCGGTCGCGGTCCACCGGTTACGGGACTATTCTCAAAATTATCAATTCGCAGCAAGTGTCGGTGGCGGCGGCGAAAGCCATCAACGGGCGGCTCGACGCCGTCGAGAATCCCATGCGGCCGGAAACCTTTTTGCAACTGACAGAAAAACAAATTAGGGAAATAGGACTTAGCCGCCAAAAGGCCGGGTATGGCCGCGCCATCGCCGAGGCCGTGGTCGAGGATGGGTTCAATTTCCGCCGCGTTGCCCGGATGGGCGACGAGGACGCCATCGAAGCGCTGACCAGCTTGAAGGGCGTCGGACGGTGGACCGCCGAAGTCTACCTGTTGTTTGCCCTCCGCCGTCCCGACCTATGGCCGGTGGACGATCTCGGCGTCGTGAAGGGGCTGACGGATTTAAAAGGATTGGCCGAACGGCCCGACCGTGAACAGATGATCGAATTGGGCGAGGCCTGGCGGCCCTGGCGCAGCGTAGCCGCCCGGCTGCTATGGCATCACATAGGTGAGGTGGAGCGGAACAAAAAGAAGCTTCGGTAATTTAATTTAACGATGCGACAGGCGCTTTCAGCCGGGTGAAAAACCGCTTAAAAAATTCTTCACGGGAGATTAGCGGCGGCCGTTTGGCTTTTATTAATTCAAACGCTGCTATTTCCGTTTTGTTCATTCTGCTTTTATGTGCCTCAAACTTACTACCGACACTTCTTTTCAATTCACTTGCCCATAAATAGTAAAATGCGGCTTGGGGATAATCCTTTACCCCGCAAGCTTTTGATTCCAATACATCGCCCAGCTGCAACATGCTCATCACATGCCCGGTATGGGCAGCAAATTCCAGAAGCTCCATATACACGCCGCAGCCGATCTCAATTTCCGGACTACGTCTGGCGGCAGCTAAATACCATACAGCGCTGTCCAATTGCCCGAGCTTGGCGCTTTTCCAGAACCACTGGGCGGCTGTTTGGTAATTGCGGTTCGGCGATATCGGGTCGAAGTATAACCGGCCGACAAAATACGTGGCCACGGGATCGCCAGTTGCAGCATCTTTTTTGAACTCCTCGAGGGCCAGACCGTAATCACCGTTTTTATAGGCGAGGAAAGCGGCATCGCGATCACGGATGATAAGGGCGCCCACGATCAATAGTGCGGCAAATCCGACGATAAGTGTCCTGGTGAATGTATTTCCGGTTAGAGACATGATGCCTCATTAATACGGGATGCTTGCAGAGGCTGTAAAGTGATGCGATTTTATATCCATCAGGGAACATACTTTGAGCGCCGAAAAATGGCTGCAAAAATAGACAAACCGAGAATCGAACTCTTCAGCGACACCAAATCCCGGCCCAGCGAAGCGATGCTAAAGGCTATGATAAGTGCGGAGACCGGTGATGAGCAGGCCGGTGAGGACCCCACAACCCTGGCCCTGTGCGAAAAAGTCTGTGAGCTTCTGGGTAAAAATGCCGCCTTGTTTTTGCCGTCCGGCACCATGTGCAATCAAATTGCTCTTGCGGTTCATTGCCGGCCCGGTGACGAGATCATCGCCGAGCGCTCTTCCCATATTATAAATTTTGAAACCGGCGGCGCGGCGGTGTTGGCCCGGGCGATGATCAATTCCATCGATGGCGAGCGGGGACAGTTCTCCGTCGATCAGGCGCGTAGCGCCCTGCGCCCGGAAATGCGCCACATGCCCAACAGCCGCATGATCGCGGTGGAGCAGACCGCCAATATGGGCGGTGGCGGTATCTGGCCCCTTGAAGTGCTGCACGGACTGTCCGCCCTAGCCCACGAAAACGGCCTGATCATGCATATGGACGGCGCCCGGCTGATCAATGCCGTCGTCGCCTCGGGTATTTCAGCCAAGGACTATGGCGCGACAGTGGATACCATTTGGATCGATCTGTCGAAAGGGTTGGGTTGTCCGGTCGGGGCGGTATTGGCCGGGTCGGAAGAATTCATAGCCGAAGCCTGGCAGTGGAAACAGCGGTTGGGCGGTGCATTGCGGCAATCGGGCGTTCTCGCCGCCGCCGGAATTTTCGCTCTTGAAAACAACGTTTTGAGAATGGCGGAAGATCATGCCAACGCGAAACTTTTTGCCAAAAGCATCAGTAACATTCCTGGAGTTTCAATCGATATATCCTCGGTGGAAACCAATATTGTGATTTTCAGTGTCGAAAATACCGGTATGACCGCCCCGCAAATCGCGGAACAATTGATGTCGTTCGGCATCCGTGTCGGATCCATGAACAAGCATCAAATCCGTGCGGTGACCCACCTTGATGTGGACCGGGCAGGGGTGGA
This sequence comes from uncultured Rhodospirillaceae bacterium, assembly GCA_964574215.1. Lineage (GTDB taxonomy): Bacteria > Pseudomonadota > Alphaproteobacteria > Rhodospirillales > UBA2165. The sequence continues at coordinate 33,295 of CAZNLR010000012.1, forward strand.
AGAAGCCGCCGATACCATGGGGCGCATCATCCAAAACACCTGACTATAAATTTGTGCTACAATTAGTCTCTATTGGGGGTGAAAGATCGGGTAAAGGATGATCTATGCCGTATCCGCCAAACTGAAAGAGGAAAAGGCCGCCGAGTTTCTCGGGCGTCTGTCCGACGGTTCTATTGCCGCTCAGAAGCCGGATGGTGCGGAAATGGTCGACGCCATGGCGCGGGCGCGCATCGGTGAAGACGGGCTGACGCGCTGGTCGGAAATCTGCTTTTGCGCCACGCCGTTAAAGCATGAGCGGGAAACCGTTCTCGATACGTATTTTTCCGATTTTTCAACCGAGGAAATCGATGAGCATCGGGATTTCGAAGGCGTTTTCTTGATGGAGCATTTAGCCGCCGCCGGATAAGGGCTCGATGTCAAAGCTTAAGAGGTCATGGGCTTTCCTGAGAGCGCTCTCGACGTTTTCAGGTGTTTCGGCTTTGGCAAATATGAACCCCAAATATTGATCGCCTTCGGGGATCGGGATCACCGTGCGGCCTAGCGCGATGCTGACGGTAACGTCGGTGACGCCTTCAATGGCTCGAGCCTGCTCGAGGCCGCTTACCTGTTTTAAGACTCCCGCTTCCGGGATTGGGATCATCATCACGCCCGATGCGATCGACTCCCGTTCCTTGCTGGCAATGGGCTTGCCGAGCGCATGGCGCAATATGATCTCCTCCAACGATAAATCGTCTCCGAAGGTCAGGCTGCGGGAACAGAGGCCGCCGATGGATCGCGCCGCCAGTTCAACAATCCACGGTCCTTTTTCATTGGCGAACCGGTCGGTTTCCAGCACCCGCAACTCGGCGTGAATGGGGCCTTCGGTGAGGCCGATGGCCGCCGCCGCCCGTTCGGTCATGGCGCGCAGGATCTCTTGCGTTTCAGGAGAATAGCGTGACGGTGTAACGTAGAGGGTTTCTTCGAAATAAGGTCCGTCCAATGGGTCCGGTTTGTCGAATAGGGCGAGTGTGGTTAGTTTACCGTCCTCCAGCAATCCTTCCAGCGCCACTTCCTCACCTTCGATAAAATCCTCGATCAGAATACCGGGCGCGGCGATATCGCCGATCTCGGCCAATAGGTGTTTGATGCGGTTATAAGCATGCGCAAATTCTTCCGCGTTATCGGCGCGGATGACACCGCGGCTGGCCGACAGATTTAACGGCTTGAGCACGCAGGGGAAATCCACCCTGCCGGCAAATTTCTTGGGATCCTCGTCGAGGGAGACAAACTGGAATTTCGGCGAGGGCAATCCTGCGTCGGATAGTTTAGTTCGCATATCCAGTTTGTTGCCGGCGACGGCAATCGTCTGCCAGTCGTTGTGGGGTAACGCCAAATGATCGGACGCCTTGGCCGCCAAGACGCCGGTGACGTCATCTACAGCAATAATAGCGGCCAGAGGGTAGTCTCGACTGAAATCGATGACTTGTTGAACGCCTTGGGTAATGTCCTTGAAATCAACGGTGACGGTGCCGCCATGGGAGAATTCCTCAAGCACCTGTTTCTCGTCGGAACCGACTGTTACATCGACGCCAATACGGTTTGCCGCCGCCAAAAAATCACTGACACGGTAAGAGGTGGATGGAATAAGCAGAAGGAGCCGGGACATGCTCGTATTTTATCACAACCGTGAAAGTTGTTCGCTGGTCGGTTCGGCGCAACAAAACCAAGGCTCGCTCATGCTGGGCATGGATGCGCTGCTTTGGCCGGAAACAAACGATATGGCATCGATCGCCGTTTGATCGATGTCGTGAGCCGCCTGCCAAATTTCAGAAAATATATCTGGGCGCAGCTTTTCTTCTCTCGAACCGTCTTCGACAATCTGCTGAACGTTCCGGCAAAGCTCTTCGACCCGCGGATCGGGGTTTTGCCATACGTAACTCAGCGCTTCTTGATCGAAACTGCCCAAGCAATCTGACATTTCCGGCAATTGCAGCAATGGCGATCCATTTGGAAGCAGCAGCCGGATCGCCAACTGGATGGGCGCCACGTTCTCCACCAGTTCAAGATCGGCGATGGTTTTCAGTAGATCGCGGAATCCCTGAAGGGTGGTCCAGGGCGTAAAGGGAACGAAGGTCGGTGCGATGGTCAACTCCGCCTGCCGGGTCAATTCGACTGCTTTGAAAAAATCTCGGTGACTATGACCCTTATCGAGGTAACGGAGAACATTGTCTTCCACGGATTCGACAGCACTGGTGACAAACAGGCAGCCGGTTGATTTCAAATCCGTCAAATATTCGGCATGTTTCAGCAAATGTTCGACCTTGATGGTCACGTCATAGGTGATGTCCGGATAGGTTTCGTGCAGCGCCGTGACGACGCCGATACCGTGTTTGGGGCCGTTAAAGAAATCAGGATCACCGAAACTGATATGTTGGGCGCCGGCATCGATCTGCCCGGAAATATCGGCCAGCACCACATCTTTTTGGACAATTCGAAACTGACCGTTATAGATCGGCACCACGGGACAATGGCGGCATACATGCTTGCAGCCCCGGCTGGCCTCGGTGTAGCCGACGATCCGTTGACTACCATCGCCCGGGTCCAGATAGGCGTAACGGTCGAGGGTAGGAAGGCCGGACCGGTCCGGCACCAGAAAATCCTGCTTGTCCAAGTTGATCACGGTTTGTTTGGTGCTGTTGGCATTAGTCTCCTGCTGCCGGTAAATATTGACCAGTTCGCTTTCGTACTCGCCACCGATAAAGCCGCTGCCGCCGAGGGATTTCAAATAGTCCGCATTCAACGGCGCATAAAGACCGAAAAAACAAATCCGGGCGTCCGGATTGAGGGTTTTTAACTTGGGCAGCGCCGCGATGGCCAGACGGGTCGCCGTATGCATGGGCAGAAAAATGGCGATCATTCCGGCGCTCTTGGCGGCGTCTTCGTTCAAATCGTCGAGGGAAATATCGTTGCAGGTCACCCGAGCGCCGGCCTCCCGCAGCCATGCCGCCGGCGACGCCAGTCCGAGGGGCTGATGTCCTAGATCGTAAGTGGAAAGAAGGAGTACGTTCACCTAAACCACAATTTTGAATTTAGAATAATTAAGCCGGTGGGCCGCCCTTGCCGGGAGCGTAATAGGGATTGGTGCCGCCAGCATGGTCGGTTACATCCAGCACCTGAAGAATGCTGGGTGCGACGCTTTTGATCTCGCCTTCGACGCCCTGTTTCAGGGTAACATCCGCCATGCCGCAACCCTGGCAGCCGCCTTCCAGACGGACAAAAGCCGTATCATCTTTTACATCGATCAGAGAAATGTGGCCGCCGTGACCGGCAATGGCTGGATTGATACGCTCATCGAGGACTTGAAGGATCGCTTGAGCCTCCGGTGTATCCATGCCCGGTTTGGGGATGGCGTCGCGGAAATCCTTAACCGCTGTCACTTCCGGTACATAGTGGCTGATCACCTGGTTCATGCCGCCGACCAGCGCCAAGGTTGGACCGACGAACTCGGCATAAAAGACGCCGTCTTTGTATCCTTTGTATAGGACATCGCCCCCCATCTGCTCGGCGGCGGGGCGAACCCGGCTTTCCATGATATCTTTAATCTGATCGATAATTTCCTGGTCTTCCTCCCGGTCTTCAAAGGAGAATTCCTCTTCACCGCCGCCCACACCAATTTCGACCATGATCGGCTGGCCGGATGCGTAGTGATCCATGATGGCGCCCAGGATCATCGGTTTCATGGTTTGCCAGTCATAGCTTCCATCTTTGGAAACGGTGATGAACTCTTCATAGAGCATGACACCGCTAACGCCATCGACGTCGAATAACTTGGCCGCCAGAGGTGATTTTGCGGCGGCCTCGACGTTCACGAATTCCGCCGATCCGGCCGTGAGGACAGTATCACCCGGAAAAAACTTCATACGGTGGGGGTCGGGCATCGCCTCGGTCTGAATAAACATACTTTATCTCCGTTGAAAACCGGCCGGTCGTCCACGCTAATGAGATCGACGGGCGCTCAATTCATCTAACCCTAATTTAGGCCGCCATTTCAGGTTTTTCCAGGGCGGAATGGTTAATGACCCTATGGTCAGTGTGGCTAATCGGGTTGGCCCGTGACCTTTAAGGCCGGTAGCGGCATATACCAAGTTTAATCAACCAGGCCAAGGTGCGGACAATTTTCGCCGGATCAATTTGTGGAATTAGCCGTATGATGTCCGCGACCTTGGTTTCTTTCCCGTTTTCCAACTGGCCGATGACAAAGGGCAGGTCCTCCAAATCCATCAAAGAATCGCCGTAGACAAGGCCCGCTTTCAAGCCGATCAATTTCATGGCTTCCGCCCAGTCGGAGGACACCAGTTCTATCTTTCCATCGCCCGACAGATTGTAGGTGGCAAACCCCTCGAACATGGCAAACGGGTCGGGATGAGAAGGGTGGAAAGGGCTTGCTTGACGGCGCGGCGCGATTTCGTCAGCCGACATTCGTTTCTCGGCAAGTTCCTTCCAAAGATCTTCGTAGGCTGCGATGATGACCGACCAATTATATTTATGAACGGCCCGTTCCCGGCCCGAATCGCCCATGGTCCGACGCAAACCAGGATTGCCAATCAGCTTCTTTAAGGCTTCGACCAACTCATCCAGGTCGACGGCCGTGGACTGCTGGGTGCCGCCTAAATAATCGCCGTAATGGCCGGGCCTGGCGAAGTAATCATAGGCCAGGTCCATACCGAAACCGGAAGCGGGCATGACGGTTGGAATCAAAAAACCGTCAACGCCGTCCCGCACCGTATCCCGGTAGCCGTCCCAGTCGGAAACGACAACCGGCAGATTCGCCGCCATGGCTTCGATGGGCGTCAGCCCGAAACTTTCCTGAACATTGTCGACCAGTGAGCAAAAAATATCGGCCCCGGCCCAGAGGCCGTCAGGATAATTGGCATCACCATGGCGGATAAAAACCACGTCGGCTTTGTCGCAAACTTTTGCCGCGGCCTCCATGAAACCCTCTTCGCTGGGCTGGTCATTGAAATAGCCGTTAAAAACCAGCTTCAAAGGCGTCTCTGTTTCCGCCGCTGCTCTTTCCAGTCCGATCATCAACGGCAGCGGATTGGCCTTGGCGACAAAATTGAGACGACCAACGAAAAGAATCACCACGTCCTCGTCAATGGGTCCGATGCCGAGGTTTTCCCGTTGACGGGCGCGCAATCCATCGCCGGTCAGTTTTTTGAATTTGCTGATGTCGGCACCCAGGGGGATGACCGGAAACTCCATGGGGCAGGGCCGGTCGGCTTTCAGCCGTTCACCCATATAGTCCTGCCAGCCTTCTACAACATTCTGAATGGCCGATCTGATCGCCTTCGACGGGCAGATGAGCGCATCCCAGGCCTGGGTCGGCGCCGTGACATACTGCCCCACCATATCCATAACGGAATCCGTCGAACTGGTGTGAGCGATGCCGGCCACGCTGTAGCGCCGCTGTCCGTGATAGCGCCGCGCCCAGACATGTTTGACGAAGCCCGGGTCATAACGGAAGAGAGCGCCGATTTCTTCCAATGACGCAGCATCGTTTTGGTTGACGGATATACAGCGAGACGGATCGACACCGGCTTCCTTGGCGAATTCACGGAAGACCCCTAAGGCTGCATCATCGGGGCAGACGACGGGAAAACGCTCCTGACTGCTAAATCGGAACAGGGCACGGAGGAATTCCTCCGTTGCCACGCCGATGCCGACCGGACTGTCTTCTTCCATCTGATGGCCGTCGAAATTGATGGCAACCGTCATGTTTGACTCTCTCCACTCATCGGGGGCAGGCGCCGATCAATGGAAGCTCATATTCATCAGCCGTTCCGCGTTGCCGACACAGACTTTCTCCCGGTCGGCTTCGGTCAAATCCAACTGATCGATCATGGCGATGCCTTCGGGGATATCGGCAAAGGGGGCGTCGGTGGCAAAAACAATGTTGTCGGCGCCGAAATATTCGAGGGCGCATTTAGTGCCGATAGAGGCCCCGAACATGGCCGTATCGGCGTAGAACATTTTGAAATAATCGCCGTGGGGTTTTTTAAGGGATGGCAGTACGTGGGAATAGTCTTCGTTGCTGGTGCGGGAGCCTAATTTGTTCATGCCGGTGTCCAACCGCCCTTCGAAGAAGGGGATCATGCCGCCGCAATGGTGGGTGACGATCTTAAGGGCCGGATAGCGGTCGAACAGGCCGGTTAACACCATCCGCGACATGGCCACGCTGGTATCGTAAGGCCAGCCCAGCGCCCACCACATCTCATAGCGGGAAACCTCTTCAGCCGCGTAATCCTTGACCATGGCCGGGCGCCCGGGATGGAGCCAGATGGGCAGATCGTAGTCGGCCATCAGGGCGAAGATGGGATCGAACTCCGGATCGTCGAGGGGGCGGCCCTTAACATTGGTGAAAATCTGCACGCCACGGGCACCCAGATCGTCAACCGCCCGCTTGGCTTCCGCCATGGCACCGTCGAAATTATGCATGGCGACGGAAGCGACGAAGGCCGGGAAACGATCCGGATATTGTTCAACGCATTCGGCCATGGTGTCGTTGCCGATGCGGGCCAGTTCCGTGCCGACTTCGGGTGTGGTGATGGCCTCCAGCGGCGGGTTAGGCAGCGAAATAATCTGGCGGTAGCCGTCTCCCCCTTTATCCATCGACTTAAAACGGGAGTCTAAATTGTGGACGTCGTTGATTTCCCGCATACGCATGGCGATATCGCCGATATCGGGCGCCGCCTCACCCCATTTCTTATAAAATTTCTCGGGAAAAATATGGGTGTAAATATCGATGATCATCGGCTGCCTCCCCGCTTATTTTGTTCTTTCCGTCCTTGCCCTAAAGACATCTACTTGAGAGCACCTAAGAGAAAGCCTTAAAGGTTATCAGCGTATAGGTATCCTTGATGCCGGGAATGGTTTGTATTTTTTCGCTAATGAAGTGACCGATGTCGTCGCTATCTTCAAGATAGCACTTGATCAACAAGTCGAACTGGCCCGAGATGGAATGGATTTCCGAAACCTGCTCCACGTTCTCTATGGCCTGTTCCGCAACTTTGTAGACTTTCCCGAGATCGCACTTAACCTGAATAAAAATGGTCTGCATTTAACCCTCCCTGATTTGAGAGATATCATACACAAATTTTACCGGGGCTCCAGGGGAGACAACGTGAAGATAACCGGCGTTGCGACGCTTCCTCTATCAAAATCGGTCAATACGGATATAAGATGGTCCGCATGACATATTTTGAACGGCGGCAAGGGATATTTCCGGGGCACTGTTGTGCACTTTGGATAGCCACGGCGCTGATTTTGTCGATATGTTGCGGCCCGTTTGCCGTTGCTCAATCCCGGAACGCCAGTGAAACGAAAAGGACAATTTTCGTCACCAGCAATGGCTGGCACACGGGGATCGTTGTCGCCAAAGAGGATATTCCCACCGGCCGGCTTCCCGAAACGGCTGATTTTCTCAAGGCGCGGTTTTTTGAGTTCGGCTGGGGAGATGCGGCGTTTTATCGGGCCAAGGAGGCGACCCTGGGGTTGACGTTAAACGCCGCCTTCGTGCCGACGCCCGCTGTGATGCATGTGGCCGGTATGCGAGCCGATCCGGCGCGGACTTTCCCGGAAGCCGAAGTTCTTACCTTACCCGTCAATGATGATAGTTTCCGTCGTCTCATCGATTTCGTCGATGCCAGTTTCGAACGGTCCGGGGAGGTTCGAGCGCTGACGACCGGGCCGGGGCTCTATCCGTTCAGCCGCTTCTATTGGGCCAAGGGAAGTTTTCATCTTTTCAACACATGTAACACCTGGACCGCCCGCGCCCTTGATGCAGCCGGTTTCAATATCGACGCAGCGGGAACGGTGCGCGCCGAAGCTCTAATGCAACAGGTGCGCGATCTCGGAATTCATTTCTGAAATTTCACTTTTTTAAATAACCTGGAAGCGATCTCGGAGACTTTCATTTCGTGATCGGCAGGTCGACCCAAAATTCGCTGCCGTTACCTTCTTCCGATTGAAAACCAATCTTCCCGCCGATCGCCTCAACGATACGCTGAGTAATGGTAAGTCCGATTCCTGAACCTTCGATCTCGCCCGCCTCACGGCCAAGGCGATTGAATGGGACGAAAATATTTTCTTGCTTTTCACGGGGAATGCCTTGACCGGTATCCTGAACGTATACGCGCAAGGTGTCTTCCGAAATTTGCTTGCCGCCGACGAAAACCTGTCCGCCAGGGTTATTGTATTTTACTGCATTTGACAACAGGTTGAGAAGAACCTGGCGGAGGCGATTGGTGTCCGTATGGATTTGCGGCAGGGTTTCGGCGTCGTTGCCATTGATCAGAGTAACTTCTTTTTCCTCGGCCAGGACGGTTACGCCATCCAGGCATTCTTCGATAATAGGTCCGACGTTCGTGTCCTCCAAGGATACTTCAAGGTGGCCGACTTCGATCTTGCTGAGCTCCAGAACTTGGTTCATGAGGCTCAAAAGATGATTCCCACTTTTGACGACCAATCCCAGATATTCGCTTTGATTTTTACTGGGTGGCTCTGCCGGGTTATTTTGCATAAGTTGGGTAAAGCCGAGAATGGCGTTCATGGGCGTCCTAAGTTCGTGGCTCATACTGGCGAGAAATTCCGATTTCGCTTGGTTGGCTTTTTCCGCCGCTTCTTTTGCCAATCTGAGCCGCAGTTCCGATTCTTTTTCCGCCGACAGATCACGGATGATGCCGGTAAAACCTATGCCATCGGACGTGCGTGTTTCGCTGAGTCCGAGCCACAAAGGAAAAATACTGCCGTTTTTTCGCCTACCCTCCAGTTCGCGGCCGATGCCGATGACCTTGGCATGCCCCGTTTCGAGATACCGATTAATATAATGGTCATGTTCGGACCGGTGCGGCTCTGGCATAAGGATTGAAACATTGGCGTTTATAACCTCATCGACGCCATAGCCGAATATGGCCGATGCCGAGGTATTAAAAGATTTTATCATTCCATGGCTATCGACGGTGACAATCGCATCGACGGCGTTTTCGACCACCGTGGTCAAATGCTCTTCGCGATCCCGGAGTTCGGTTTCCGCATTTTCGCGCAGGACTGAGTAGTCGTGGACGGCATCCAAAAAAGCGTTTCCTGTTCGCGCCAGCATACCAAGTTCGGTCTTGTCCGGCAGTTGCTCCGTCGGCAACCGTGCCGAACCCGGATCGCGTGGATTTATGTTTTCGAACGCGTCGACTAGGGAACTCAGAGGCCGGATCAGCCGCCAGTAGGCAAACCATATGGTGAGCAGGGTCAGGACGAGCAAAGCGATGACAAGGCCGATACCGGATATTTTGGAAAAAAAGGTGATATTGCTGACCGATTCTCTTACCTCTTCGGCGTTCGCCCGGTGAAGTTCCGTGAGGTGTTGATCCAGGACACCGAGCGCTTCTACGGCAGGACCATCGTTTACTTTAACAGCTTTGTCGATATCAGCCGGCAATCGCCCCGCCTCGGCCATGGATTCTGCGCGAGCGATCATTTTCTTGTACTCGTTCACGGTGGCGAGAAGGGCGGAGAGGGCTTTTTTTTCTTCCCGGTCAAGGCCCCGAGTGTCATAGGCGGTTAAAGCGATGGAAAGTTGCAGCAGTTTTTTATGAACGATCACGATTTTTGATCGATCCGGACGTAGGATGAAATTTTTAAAATGATGAATGATTCCGTCGTAGCCGAGTAGGCCGCGCACCTGACTGAGAAGGAGCGCTTTTTGCGCGGCTATTTTCTCAAATTGCGCCCAAGTCACGCCGACCTTTTCAGCATTCCGCACCGATACGGTAGACAAGGCGGCAGTAAGCGCAACGGCCAACAAAAGCACCAAAGCGACAATCCAGCCAAAAGTCGTTATCCGGAGAGTAGGCGCCATCGCTACTGCTCTTTCTTACCCGACGTCGGGGTTGGCTTTTGGTACTTGTCGATCAGCTCGAGACGGCGGCCAAGTAAATCGACCAATCCGAACACATCGCTCGGCACTTTGCCGGAAATTTGCTTGTCCCGGTAAAATTGGCTCACGGGTAGACCGCCATCCGTGAGGTCGACATACTTTTCAACTAAGGCATTCAAGATTTGAGTGGAAAGCAAAAATACCTGACTGGGTGTAATTTCACCTCCCACGGTTTTACCTTCCAACACTTGATAATCCTCGATCCAGCTGGGTGTCGGAGGAGGGGGGCTTAAACCATACAATTTGATAAGGCGCGCCTGAATTGCTCTTGCCCGCACGAACACGTTGGCTGGTTTTTTATCTTTGAAGGTTACGGGACGCACAGCGTTGATATTATTTAGGAGGTCGTCTTGCGGTGTAGACTGTCGCTGGATTTCATAAAAAACCGAATTGATATTGAGCCAAAGCCCGTAAACATGACTGGGCGTTAATCCCAATTCGAGTGCCTGTCCCGGTCCGGTCGAGCATAGCGTTAAGAAAACCGCCAGGCCAATCGGCTTTAGGCGCCGAATAACACGGAATATTCCTTGATAAAGCAAACCGGTTAATTCTAGTAGGTTCATTGTAAAACAGCGCGGAAGTATTGCCCCCACTAGAATACGTGAATATTCCGGCCAACTATTATTAGATGGGGTAAATACTTATGGGGCGAAGCTGTAGGGTTATCGCCTACTTTACCGGTCGGGCGAGAAAGGCGCCCATTCCGACGATGGGCGAATCATCGTGGATTTTGTTTTCTTTGCGTGAGGAAGGCGTTTTAGCCGGAGTTTTTTCGGCCGGCTTTTGGGAAGCGCTCCGCTTGGCCGCTGTTTTTTTGCGGGATTTCCGCTTGGTTTTATTTTCTTCCGGTGCGGCGTCATCATTCGCGACGGCAAACCCTTCCACTTCGATGATCGGAATTTTCTTTTTTGTCAGACTTTCAATGGCATCGATGTATTTCTGGTCGTCTCGCCAGGCGATGGTAAAAGCGTGGCCTTCCTTGCCGGCGCGCCCGGTACGGCCGATGCGGTGGACATAGTCGTCCGGATGCATGGGAACATCGAAATTGAAGACATGGCTCAGGTCGTTGATGTCGAGTCCACGGGCCGCCACATCGCTGCACACCAGAATCTCGACGTCGCCCGCCTTGAAACGTTCCATCATGGCCATGCGGGCCGATTGCACCATATCACCGTGCAGAGTGCCCGAATTTAAACCATGTTTTTGACAGGATTTGTGAACGACGTCCACATCCCGCTTGCGATTGCAGAACACCAGTGCGTTTTTGACTTTTTCCTGGCGGATCAATCGCCGAAGGGCGTCCCGCTTTTTCTTTTGCAGCCCGCTGAGGTCCCGCTTGGAACGATGATCAATCATCAACAGGCCCTGAATGATGTTTTCGCCGGTGGTGGCAGGCGGCGCCACGGATATTTCCTTGGGATTCATCAAAAAGGCGTCGGCGAGACGCTTGATTTCCGGCGGCATGGTGGCTGAAAAGAAAAGCGTCTGGCGGATTTTCGGCAGCAGACTGACGATTTTTTCCACGTCCGGAATGAAGCCCATATCGAGCATCCGGTCGGCTTCGTCGATCACCAGCACCTTGACATCGCTCAGCAGCAATCCCCCCCGGTCGAACAAGTCCAGGAGGCGGCCCGGCGTGGCGATTAAAACGTCAACGCCACGGTCCAGAAGCTTGGTTTGGTCGGCCATGGATGAGCCGCCGATTATCAGCGCCTTGGTCAGTTTGTTGTACTTGCCATAGGTATCGAAATTCTCGGCGACCTGGGCGGCCAGTTCGCGCGTCGGTTCCAAGATCAGGGTCCGGGGCATGCGCGCCCGCGCCCGTCCCGCCGCCAATATGTCGATCATGGGCAGGGTGAAGGAGGCGGTTTTGCCGGTGCCGGTCTGGGCGCAACCGAGAATGTCACGGCCCATTAGAACCGTGGGAATGGCTTTTTCCTGGATCGGGGTGGGTTCCGTATATCCGGCGTCGCTAACAGCCTTCAGAACCTCCTCGCTTAATCCGAGGTCGGTGAAACTCATATAATGCTATCCAAGCTGAGTTTATTCAGGGGAAAATGTCTCATAATCATACAATATGTGGCGCGAAATAGGCGAAATTAAGGCGCTTGTCAAACAGGGACTTGCTCGTGCCCTCCTTGGGGACTTACCTGCTTGGCGAAGCGTCCTGCATTCTGTAGTTTCTAAATAGGGACGAAATTGAGAATTTTAAGGTGAAAAATGCTTTTGCGATCAGACGATTCGTGCCTGCTTATGGTCGATATGCAGGAAAAATTACTGCCGGTTACCGATGGCCCCCAAGGTTGAAGACAATTGCACCATCCTGATGAAGGCCGCCGCCAGGATGTCCGTGCCGGTGTTGATCAGCGAACAGTATCCCAAGGGGCTAGGCCATACGCTACCCGATTTGATCAGTATTACCGGGCAGAACGAGGCTATCGAAAAGTTGTCCTTTTCCTGCATGGGCGAGGAAACCTATGCCCAGCGTTTCGATGAACTGGGGCGGAGCCAGGCGGTGATTGCGGGCATCGAAACCCATGTCTGCGTGTTGCAGACGGCGTTTGATTTAATCGAAAAAGGGCATGACACATACGTAGTGGCCGATGCGGTGACGTCGCGGGCGCCGGTGAACCGCCAGACCGCCCTCGACCGGATGAAAGAAGCAGGCGCCACCATCGTAACTACCGAAATGGTGGTTTTCGAATGGCTCCGCGTTGCCGGGACAGCGGAATTCAAGGAACTGAGCGCGCTGGTGCGGTAGGTTTAAACCAGTCCCAGTTTTTCCGCTAAGCCGATGCGTTGAAGTTTGCCGGTCGCGCCCTTGGGGATATCGTCCATGAACAGTATGGTGCGCGGCACTTTGAAATCGGCCAGGCGTCCCGCGGCGAATTCCCGGAGGTCTTTTTCCTCTGCGGCCGCGCCTTCCTTTAGGACGACAACAGCGGCAACTTCTTCCCCCAGTTTATCGTGGGGTAAGGCGAAGGTGACCACTTGCTGAACCGCTTCGTGATCCATCAGTACTTCATCGACTTCCCGGGGAGAAATTTTTTCGCCGCCGCGGTTGATGATCTCCTTAAGCCGTCCGGTTAAACTGATGTAGCCGCCTTCATCAATCACGCCTTGGTCGCCGGTGCGGAACCAATCGCCGGAAAAAGCCTCTTTGTTGGCTTCCGGATTGGCCTCGTAGCCGGCAAAGACATTGGGACCTTTGATCACGATTTCACCCACGCCTCCGGATTTCAGTAATTTACCGTCATTGTCCATGATGGCGACTTCGGGTCCGGCCGCCAGGCCCACGCTGCCGGGTTTGCGGGGGGCGTCGGGCAGGGGGTTGCTGGCCATCTGGTGGGCGGCTTCGGTCATGCCATAGGCTTCGATAACCGGGCAGCCGAAGGTTTCCTCCAGTTCCGCCATGACTTGCGGCGGTAAAGACGCCGACGAGGACCGAATGAGCCTTAATTTGGAATTTTCGATAATTACCGCATTGCGGCCGGCGCGGGTCAAAATGGCCTGATGCATGGTTGGTACGGCCGTGTACCAGGTGGGACCGGCCTCTTCGATCCAGGAGAAGAATTTCAATGCGTTGAAGCCGGGCGTACAGAAAATCGATGCACCGGCCCGGATCGACGACAGCACGGCGGCGATCAGCCCATGGATATGAAAAAGCGGCATAATATTGAGACAGTGGTCTGCCGGCAGCAGGTTCAGGGTATTTTTGATGTGTTCGGCGGAGGCGCAGATATTGGCCTGTGACAATGGTACGATCTTGGGCCGCGACGTTGTGCCGGAGGTGTGCAATACCAAGCCACCGTCCTGCGCCTCGGCGAAGCCTCCGCCAACGGCGGTGTCCTTGGCGGTCTTGCCGCAAAACCGAAACGTTCCCGCGGGTTCATCGTCGGACCAATCGATTTCCAATACGGGAATTTGTTGCCGTTTCGCGACGGCCAAAGCCGGCGACTCGCTGCCTTTTTCCACCACCAGGGTCTTGGCGTTCAAATCCGATAAATAGAAATCATATTCGTCCTCCCGGTAACCCGGATTCAACGGTGCCGTTGTGGCGCCGGCGGCAATGGCCAAAAAAGCGGTGGCCATTTCCGGACCGTTGGGAAGGACGATGGCGACTCGGTCATTGCGGCCGATCCCCCGGGCATTCATGCCGTATACCGTTTGTTCAACCTGATCCGCCAGAGCCCGATAGGACAATGCTCGCCTGCCCGGCGCCGCGACGGCGACTGCGTCGGCTTCTCCTGTTGCTATAATGTCGCGAATGGTGTTTGCCATTGGATTCCCCTGGAATGTCAGGCCCTCTATTATTCAATATCTCTTTTACGAACCGAAGCCTTTATCCAAAAAACACGGCAACTTGACAAGGTTTACAATATATAGTGTAATTATTCTAATAAAACACAATATTTTGTAATCCCGAGTGTGCCAGGGAGAATGCCCATAGGGGGGCAGGATGTCTGATTTCTCTGGCGCCGATCTAGGTTCGCGCACCACTTTTGGCGGTCTGAAATGGGCCTCCCGTATTGTCGGGGCGGTTTTATTCGTATCCTTGGCCGTGCTTATTCTTCAGGGCAGCGCCCTGGCTCAGATCAATTCTCCCTGCGGCATGCGTAGCGAAATTATCGATACGCTGAACAATCGTTACGCCGAAAAGCCGGTGGCGACAGGCTTGACCCAAGGTGGCGGTGTGATTGAAGTATTTGCCTCGGGCAGCGGCTCTTGGACGATGATTATTACCTTGCCGACCGGGCGCGCTTGTTTCATGGCGGCGGGTGAAAATTGGGAGAGCCTGTCCCAATTGGCGGGCGGAACACAGATAAGCCATTAGGTGCCGCCCAAAAAATGCCCTAAAACATTCCCCAAAACTTTCTTTGAGGCTTCGGAATCAAGCGTGATAATGATGTCCGCGCCGGTGGAGCCGGTCTCTATCTCCCTTGCCTGAATCGTAGAAATTGCTATGGTTTTGGCGCAGGCATAGGAAATCCGGCGTCAAAATGAATAATATTCAGGCCATCTCCAGGGAAAATTCTGTCGCCCGCCGTCTCACCGATGCCAAAGTACGGAATTGGCCGGTGGTTAGATTGGCGGTTTATCCGTTCGTATTTCTGTTTCTGATCTCAGCCCAGGCCGATGCCGCGTCGACCATTTACAATATGGATCGGTTTCTTCAGGAACCTCACCCTTTTTCCAATTCGGCGAGGGGACAACAGCCAGGCCCGGCGCCGCAGGCTCCCGCCAAATCGGTGTCCCCAGGACAGGGAACTCCCGGCTCGTCGCCGTCATCGCCGGATATGGATGATCTGGATTTACAACCTGACGAAATGGCCGAGGAAAATGTCAACGATCCGCTGGAACCGGTCAATCGGGCATTTTTTGAGTTTAACGAACTGTTGGCGAAATACTTGCTGGGGCCGGTGGCTAGAGGCTACAACGCCATTCTGCCCCTGGAGGCGCGTACGGCTTTCAAGAATTTCCTTGATAATCTGAAAGAGCCGGTCGTCCTTGCCAACGATTTGTTGCAGGCGGAGTGGAAGCGCGGGTTCGATGTTTCCATGCGGCTGGTCATTAACTCGACCCTGGGTATCGTCGGATTTATCGATGTGGCTGATAAATTCGGGTTCGAAAAACACAACGAAGACTTCGGCCAGACTCTGGCGGTGTGGGGAATTGGTGAAGGTTTCTATCTTGTGCTGCCGGTGTTCGGTCCCTCCAATCCGAGAGACGCGATCGGAAAAATGGTGGTCGATGGATATTTCGATCCCTTGGGGTATTATCTGGACAACACCGACCGCGAGTATGTTTCCTATGCCCTGACCGGCGTCAACGGCATCGTTACCTACGCCTCTTTGGTCGATCAGATCGACAATCTACGGGATACGTCCATCGACTTCTACGGCGCCATGCGAAGCCTTTACCGCCAGCGCCGGCAATCAGAAATATCCAATGGGCGGATCAACGGTCAGATGAATATAAATCCGGGCCTCGACGGCGATTTGGATGACCCATTGAAATAAAATGGACCGTTAATCCATCCAATTTCGCCAGACCCGTCTCGATTTTGTGACCCGGTAACTGCCGCTTTCTCTTGTTTCAAATAGCTGTTCGCGTTGTAATTCATTTATGGGTTATTGGGTGCAAAGAAAACTTTCTAAATTGGCCAAGACGATGGTGTATTGCTTGATTGCAGCTGGCCTGATTTTGACGAAATCCGCCTGGGCTGAAGAAGTGGCTGTCGACCTGGAATTGGTTTTGGCGGTCGATGTTTCGGGAAGCGTCGACTGGCAGGAAGCCGAATTGCAGCGCAAAGGTTACGTCGAGGCTCTGAAAAGCAAAGAACTGGTCACCGCTATTCAGTCGGGCTTTCACAAAAAAATTGCCGTTACCTACATTGAATGGGCAGGCGACGGCATTCACACAACACTTTTGGATTGGACGTTGATAGACAGCGAACGAACCGCTGCAAAATTTGCGCTGGCGCTATCGGAGGTGCCGATGGAGACGGGGCCCTGGACCTCGATCAGCAGCGTCATCAATTACGCGCTGCCCTTGTTTAAGAAAAACGGCTACCGGGGAAATCGCCGGGTCATCGATATATCGGGTGACGGCCCTAACAATATGGGTGAACTGGTTACCTCGGCACGGGACCGGGCCGTTGCCCAGGGAGTGACCATCAACGGACTGCCCATTCTAAATGATCGTCTCCAACCTTCGGGTCGGCGCCAGATTAAAGACCTCGACAAATATTATGCCGCCTGTGTAATCGGTGGTCCGGGCGCTTTGTTGGTTGTCGCCCACAATTTTAAAGACTTTGCCAGAGCGATTCGGCGCAAATTGATATTTGAAATTGCCCTGCAAGACACTCCATCAACTTCGTATGTAGGTAATTCTCAATATCTTTTGCCAACAAACTATATATACGAGCCCGGATGCGACATCGGGGAGCGAAATTTGCAACGCCGCAGGCAATTGTATGACAACGAATTTTGATTTTTTACCGAATATGGCAGACATTTGATGAAATGCTGACAAAGTGTCAGCAAAGAATTTGTTTGTTTGCCGACAAATTAGCACTTGTATTGCAAGCTCGATAATATTATCACCGAACTTAAGCTCTTTTATTACGCTACCCTAAAATAATTTAATAAAAACAAGTAATTAACAAAAAAATAGCATTTTGAATCATAGGTTTTAAAATGAGGGGTGGCTGATTTTTGTTAAGAGCGGCCTGAATTTATTAAACTAATTGCGCGGTGCGCGGATAACCTATGTTCAATACGATACTAATTGCCAACCGGGGCGAAATCGCCTGCCGCATTATTCGAACAGCCCGTCTGCTGGGAATTAAAACCGTTGCCGTTTATTCTGACGCCGATCGCGATGCCCTTCATGTGGATATGGCGAGTGATGCCGTTTATATCGGTCCGGCACCGGCGACGGAAAGCTATCTCAACGTAGAATCGATTATGGCGGCGATTGAAGAATCCGGCGCCGATGCGGTGCATCCGGGTTATGGATTTCTATCCGAGAACGCCGAATTTGCCGAAAGGTTGGCCGAAGAAGGCGTGACCTTCATCGGTCCTCAACCGAATGCCATTCGCATGATGGGCGACAAGATAAGATCAAAGAAGCTGGCTGAGGAGGCCGCAGTTCCAACAGTTCCGGGACACGCCGAACCGGTCACCAACGTGGCCGACGCCAAAGCCGTCGCCAAACAAATTGGGTATCCGGTCATCCTCAAAGCTTCCGCCGGCGGTGGCGGCAAAGGGATGCGCCTGGTTGAAGAAGAATCGCAAATCGAAGAGGGGCTGCGGGCCTCGACCGCGGAGGCCGAATCCAGTTTCGGCGACGGACGCGTTTTCGTCGAAAAATTTATTACCGATCCCCGTCACATAGAAATTCAGGTGCTGGCGGACGGTCACGGCAACGTCGTTCATTTGGGCGAACGCGAATGTTCCATTCAACGCCGCCACCAAAAGGTAATTGAAGAAGCGCCCAGTCCCTTCGTCGACGAAGCGATGCGGGCTGAAATGGGGGCGCAGGCTGTCGCTTTGGCCAAAGCCGTCGACTATGTTTCGGCCGGCACCGTCGAATTCATCGTCGATAGCGACAAGAATTTTTACTTTCTCGAAATGAATACACGGTTGCAGGTGGAGCACCCGGTCACCGAATTCATCACCAACGTCGATCTGGTGGAACAAATGATCCGCGTTGCCGCCGGCGAGGAACTCAGCTTCAGCCAGGAGGACGTAAAGATTGACGGCTGGTCCATGGAATCCCGCTTGTACGCCGAAGATCCGACGCGGGGTTTTCTGCCGGCGATCGGCCGTCTGGTCCGCTACCGTGAACCGGTTACAGGTGTATTCGGCACCCACAAATTTGTCCGGGTGGACGGCGGCGTAAACGAAGGGGACGAAATTACCCGTTTCTACGACCCCATGGTTTCCAAGCTGATCACCCACGGTGACACCCGCGAAGAAGCCATCAAGCACATGCGCTTGGCGCTGGATGAATATTATGTGCGGGGGATCGGCAATAATATCGGCTTCCTGGCGGCGGTGATGATGCATCCCAGATTTGTCGCCGGCGAAATGACGACCAACTTCATCGCCGAGGAATTCGGCGAACATTTCAAACCGGAAGAAACCATACATGAAGATTTCGGCATGCTGGCCGCCTTGGCCGGCGCCATCCATTGCCGGTCCCTGGAGCGCGATATTCAGCTGACCGGGCGGAGTATGGAAAACACGCCATTGCCGCGCGGCGAATTGAAACACGGCCAGAACTGGGTCGTGGTGATTAACGGCGAAAATCATCCCGTTCATGTGCCGCCCGCCAACGGCGAAATTGAAGTCCGCGCCGATGATCGGAATTTCGTCATTACCACCGACTGGACGCCGAGCAAGGATCTGTTCAAAGGGACGGTCAATGGCGAGGATGTCTGCCTGCAGGTTGACCGCAATGGCGGCGGATATCAGCTGAGGCATCTGGGTTTGCGCGCCGATGTCAGAATATTATCGCCCGAGGCGGCAGATCTTCTCAGCCGCATGCCGCCGAAGCAAAAGGCCGACATGACCAAGAAACTGATTTCACCGATGCCGGGCCTGCTGGTTTCCGTTGAAGTCGAAGAAGGCCAGGAAGTAAAATCGGGCGAGGCTCTGGCGGTGGTGGAGGCCATGAAAATGGAAAATCAACTTATGGCCGAGCGGGACGGCGTGGTCTCGAAGATTCATCTTGATCCCGGCGACAGCCTGGACGTCGGACAGGTTATCCTGGAGTTCGAGTAACCCGGCGCCATGAACGGCTCGGATGACATTGCTCTTCTCGTTCGGATTCACGGCAGGGTTCAGGGTGTCTGGTATCGCGCCTGGACACAGCAGGAGGCGCTAAAACTCAATTTAACGGGCTGGGTGAGGAACCGCAGGGACGGCACTGTCGAGGCGGTATTCGCGGGACCCAGAATCCAGGTCGAGGCAATGATAAAAGTTTGCCATGAAGGTCCACCGCTAGCCAAAGTCCTGGAAATCGAGACCGAAGATACCGACCCGCCTGTCGAACGAAGCTTTCAGACGCTGCCCACCCGGTAATCTCATTTTTCTGAACCGGCCCAACTTTTTACATCCGTTTACATCGTCGACATACGGATTTGATCCTTCTGTAACGAGCGACATTTATAACGTTACCTGAAACGGTTTGGCGGTGGCCTTGTTTTTCAAATCTCCATCCCGTTTTAATTCAGCAACATCACGAAAAGAAGAAGTTACAAAAATGATCAAAAGCTCCTGTTCAAAAAAAGAAAAAATATTGATTGCGCATGGGAACTCCATCATGCGCAAACTTATCCCGGACATTTTGAATTTTCTCGGTTTCTCGGAAGTGGAATTGGCGGAAAACGGACAGCACGCCGTCGACCTGTCTGAGAACTTTATTCCCGATCTGATTATCACCGACTACAATATGGAACCGGTCAACGGGCTTGAGTTGACCCAATTGGTCCGCGCCGGCAAAACCGGCGCCAAATCAGACATACCGGTAATTATTATTTCTCCCAGTTTCCATCTGCAGGATTGTTCAGAAGCGGTATGCGCCGGTGTATCCCGAATATTCATGAAACCGGTAACCATTCGGACGATGGTCGCCGAGTTGAACGAAGTGCTCTGAGGTGTCTCCCGCGGGAAAGGCCGGGTTAAAACCGGTCTTTCCGCTCCCACATAAAAACGTTTGTGAGTGCGTTGCTTCTGGCCGTTTCCAACGCTTCTTCGGCATGAGCGAGAATGGTGTCTACGTCTTCATCGCCGCCCACCGGCGCGATTCCGATATGGGCCTCCAGTGTAATGCGCGTACCATCTTCCAACGCCAGTGAACCGCCGGTGATTTTGCCGTGCAGCCGGTCCATGACGATCTTGGCGACGTCGACATCGGTGTAGGGCAGGCAAACCAGGAACCTATCGTTATCAATGCGGTAAAGGCGGTCATAGGGACGCAATTGTTCCGCCAGGGTCACGGCGAATTCCAGCAAAACCTCCGACCGGCTGACATGTTCCTCCAAACCGTCCTCCGCCGTGAACGAACCGATTTCGGCCACGGCGATGCAGGCCTCCTGGTCCATGCGTTTCACCCGTTCCCGTTCGGCAATGATTTCGTCGCGCATGGCGACTTCATCGCCGGCGCCGGTCAGATCGTCAATGTGGGCGACCTGAAAGAGGGATTCCCGCTGCAGTTTGAAGACCAATTCATTAAACAGGCCTACCGCATCCATGAACGCTTTATATTCATCAGGGGGAAACTTACCCGTGTATTTGACGGTTTGGGCGACGCTCCGCGCCAGGGTTTGCACGGTTTCCAGACTGAGGCCCAAGGCCACAAAGGCCGAGCTATCGCCGAATATGTCACGGGGAGCACCGTCGTACCAGACACGAAAGGGGGATTTTTCTTCGATGGAAGTGAGATCGAGATCGCTTCCGCTGACGGCCGCGCCAAGGACATTCAGGTGCCAATTTTTTAGCCATTCGATCTCGCCGGACACCGCCGATTCAAGGCGGCCCAGTTCCATGCGCAGCTGTTCCGGCGATCTGTCGTAGTCGGCCACTTTTAATTTTCCTTCCCAGGTTAGCAGTTAGGCCGAATATTAACCGTCTAACCGTCTGTTTATAAAGAAAAAACTTTCTCGAATGAGGTTTTCAAGGCGGTGTCCACGTCGGCCATGGTGCAATCGACACCCAATTCGGCGAGGGAAGTGACCCCGTGTTCGGCGATACCGCACGGGACGATGCCGTCGAAATGGCTGAGGTCCGGATCGACGTTGAGGGATATGCCGTGAAAGGAAATCCAATGTCGCACCCGGATGCCGATGGCGGCGATTTTCTCCTCTCGAGATCCCTGGCCGAGTCCGTCGGATCGCTCTACCCAGATGCCGACCCTGCCGTCGCGCCGCTCGCCGGTGACGCCGAACTGAGAAAGCGTATCGATCACCCAGGCTTCCAGATTACGGACGAAACCCCGGACGTCGCCCTGGTTTTTAGGGCCCCATTTGTGGAGATCGAGCATCAGATACGCCACCCGTTGGCCGGGTCCGTGATAGGTATACCGACCGCCGCGCCCGACCTGGTAAACCGGAAAGCGGTTGCCTTCCAGCAATTCGTCGTCATTGGCGCTGGTGCCGGCGGTGTACAGGGGCGGGTGCTCGAGAAACCAGATGAGTTCCGGTTCGGAACCGTCGCGGATCGCGGCTACCCGCGCCTCCATGGCGGCCAGGGCCTCCTCATAATCCACCAGACCGTCGCTGGTCCGCCATTCGATGGGGCGCTTCATAACTCTCTCTTTCATGAGACTTTTCTTTATTGCCAATCCGCGCCCGATTCAACCCTTCCATTCGGCTCTTGGAAAATTCCGGGACACTTGATTAGCACCCGGCGATTTGGTATCCCCCTCCCTCAGTGCGGACGTGGCGGAACTGGTAGACGCGCAGCGTTGAGGTCGCTGTCCTCGCAAGAGGGTGGAAGTTCGAGTCTTCTCGTCCGCACCATTTCACCTCGGATTTTCCGGTTCCTCAGGATAATTGATTACATAGTCTTTGGGCATCCCAAGCCATCTCATCGCACTTTCGACACTGCGAAAAGGCCGCCGTTCGTCAACGTATCGGTTGAGACGGTTGACGGCCGACCACTGGTGGATAATTTTGAAGTCGTGGGGATTGCCAAGTACCCAGGCTACTTTTCTGTCCGTACCTAACTTCCTTTCCAGAGGGGGAAGGGCTTTTTCGGCATGTTCTCTTAGCCATTCGAGACAATATTCCGGTGGAAGGACGGTTTGAGAAACATCGCGAAGATAGTTCATGCCCTTCTCGTAGTCCGGATTCAAGGCAGTTTCAGCCGCCTGATTTTCGCCTTCTCGAACCACGTAAGTGCCATAGTGCTGCACGAAAACGCAGTTTACTGATCGATCAACATAGCAGCGGTACGCCATTCAATTAGACTAACCGTCCCACAAATAAAAGCAATTGGGACCCGGAGTAAGGTGAAATTTCTGCGTTTTATATCTCAAGGAGTCGTTTCCGGTTGCGGGCAGCCCACCCACGTCCCTAGAATCACCATCATTTTGCCGCCTCCGGTGACGGGAAATTGATATCGTATCCCTCCGGTATCCCAAGCCACTCCTTGGCTTTTCCCATTTCCCGGAACACCGCCCGTTCGACGGGTGTATCGGTGAACCTCCCGGCAACGATGAACTGATGAACTTTGGCGTATGCACGGCCATCGCCGACAACCATCGCCGACCGGCACTTGCCGACCTTTGGATCATAAGTCGCCATCATGCTTCGCGCGCCTTCCGAGATATGTTTGTAGGAATGGTCTGGCGGGAAAATGAGTTTTCGAACATCGTGCAAGATGTTCATACCAACTTGAAATGCCGGATGGTCGATCCTGCTTTCGGCTGTTTCAGCGATTTCGCCAAAAGCAAATGTACCGTAGTGTTTGTAGAATACGCAGTTGAGATCAGGATCAATGTACATGTTGCAGGGCATGCTGAAAGTTTACGTCGGGTGGGAATCCAGGGCAAGCTCAACACTATGGTGTTACGGCAGGCCGCGGCCCTTTTTTTTGACCGCGTCACAGTTACGTGAGAAGTAATTCAGCAGATCAAGTGGCGACGGGTAAGATCAAGTACGGCGACTTCTTTCATATAGTCGCGTTCTTCTTCGGTCAGGCTTCGGTCGTGCAGCAGGTCGTGTGCCAATTGGTCGGGATCAAGGGTCGCCAATTTGCTTTCGGGCAGATTGTCCCAATGAATGTAGCGGCCAAGCAGTACGGAAAACACGCCGACCAAGATCAGCAATAACCAAAATATATTCAGACTGAATACCATGGCCCGATATTAACCGCTCATCCCCGGAACACGCTTCAATTCTCCGCGAGGGAAGCGGTTTTTTTGAAGCGTGTCTCGTCGAATTCACCGTGTTACGGTAAAAACTCAAATCAATGGCGGAGTAAGGAGGGGGAAATCCATGACTGACGACAATGGAGATTTGGGCCAATATATCGGCCGGCAGATGGTCAGTGAGGATCTGATCACGGCGTCCCAGGTGCAGAAGATG
Organism: uncultured Rhodospirillaceae bacterium; assembly: GCA_964574215.1. Classification (GTDB taxonomy): domain Bacteria; phylum Pseudomonadota; class Alphaproteobacteria; order Rhodospirillales; family UBA2165. Next base: position 56,862 of record CAZNLR010000012.1, read on the forward strand.
AATGCCACGCTTAACCGGTCCGCGCCGAAGCCCCGGGCCGGCGACCCCATTCCACCCGGCTGGCATCATCTCTTCTTTCCGAGATTTCCGCTGACCAACGAACTGGGTCGGGACGGCATGGTGCCCGAGATGGACAACGGACCCGAGGATCCCCTGCCGTTGCGTATGTTTGCCGGCAGCCGGTCGGCCTATCACCGGCCCTTGCGGATCGGGGACGAGGCGACGCGGGTTACCGAATTAACTTCATTTACGCCCAAGTCGGGCCGGACGGGGAAGCTGGTGTTCGCCACCTATCTGCACACCATTTCAACCGCCGAAGGGACCGCCACCGAGGACGAATGGGACATCGTGTTTCTCGAAGAAGACAAGGTTAGCGGGGGGAACGGCAGCCGCCAGCCGCCGGGCCAGCCGGGTCCGGAAAGTTCCCCATGGGAAAAGGAAATAACCGTCGGCAGTACGATGTTGTTCCGATATTCGGCGGTAACCTGGAATCCCCACCGCATCCATTACGATCATCCCTACACCACCGATACCGAAGGTTACCCGGGATTGGTCGTTCACGGTCCTTTGACAGCGACGTTGTTGCAGGAACTGGTGCGGGACAATTTGCCGGGCGCGACCATGACCTCTTTCAACATGCAGGCCAAAGCGCCGATATTCGCCAATCAGCCGATCAGATTGATGGGTGAGCTTGGCGCCGACGGCAAGTCCTGCGATCTATGGGCGGTGACGCACGAGGGAATAGTCGGTATGGAGGCGTCAGCCGCCTTCGCCTGACCTTCATCGAACTCTAAAACAGGGGGAACCGAAAATGGCATTGGAACTGCATCTGCAAGGGAAAAGCGCGGTGATCAGCGGGGCCTCGGAAGGCATCGGCCGGGCCATCGCCTTTCAGTTCGCCCAGGAAGGGATCAACCTGCACCTTTCGGCCAGGAGCGAGAACAAGCTCGAGGAGGTCAAGGCGGCCTGCGAAAAAGAACACGGCGTGACGGTAGAAATCTATCCTCTGGACCTAAGCATTAGCGCCGACCAGATGGAACTCGCCCGGCAGACCAAAGACGCCGACATATTGGTCAACAATGCCGGGGCCATTCCCAAAGGTAAAATTCACGAAATCGACGAAGCCCAATGGCGCGAAGTTTGGGATTTGAAAGTTTTCGGCTACATCAATTTATGCCGGGAGTTTTACGGCGCCATGAAGGACCGGGGAGATGGCGTTGTCATCAATATCATCGGTAACGGCGGGGAGAAGCCGGTCTCAGACTATATCGCCGGCAGTACGGGCAACGCCGCCCTGATGGCTTTCACCCGGGCGCTTGGCGGAGACAGCCCCAAGGATGGTATTCGTGTGGTAGGTCTCAATCCCGGCCCGGTTTCAACGGAGAAACTGGTAACCATGATGAAAAAGGCGGCGGTGGACAAATGGGACGACAAAAGCCGCTATCGCGAATTTTATCAGCCCTTTGCCTTCGACCGGGTGGCGACGCCCGAAGAAATCGCCGCCATGGCGGTGTTTCTGGCCTCGCCCCTTTCTGCCTACACGAGCGGCACCATCGTCACCGTCGACGGCGGCATGGTGAACAAGGGCCCGCTGTTTTAGGCGTTTTTTTCCATTCTGGACCAAGAGAAGTCTGGCTTGGGTTGATCTTCTTGGGGCATAATCCGGGCTTCCGAAAACGGCTCATAATATAAGGGATACGGCCTGTGACTAAAAAACCCCCGGAGACCGATAAACTTGCCGAAGAGGCGCTCGAATATCACCGGAGTCCGTCCCCTGGCAAAGTCGCCATCGTCGCCACCAAGCCTTTGGAAAATCAGCACGATCTGTCGCTGGCTTATTCACCCGGCGTGGCGGCGGCCAGTACCCTGATCGCCAACGACCCGGCAGAAGCCGCCAACATGACGGCGCGGGGCAATCTGGTGGCTGTGGTGTCCAACGGCACGGCGGTCCTCGGCCTCGGAAATATTGGCGCTTTGGCGTCGAAGCCGGTGATGGAGGGAAAGGCGGGGCTGTTTAAAAAGTTCGCCGGTATTGATGTATTCGACATTGAGGTGGACGAGACCGACCCGGAAGAATTCGTCAAGATTGTGCGCGCCCTTGAGCCTACCTTCGGCGGTATCAATCTGGAGGATATCAAGGCGCCGGAATGTTTTAAAATTGAGGCCGACCTGAAAGAGCGTATGAACATCCCGGTCATGCACGACGACCAGCACGGCACCGCGATCATCGTTGCGGCGGCGGTTTTGAACGGGCTCAAGGTAGTCGGGAAAGACATCAAAAAAGTTAAACTGGTGTGTTCGGGGGCCGGGTCGGCGGCGCTGGCCTGTCTGGATTTGTTGGTCAAGTTGGGGCTTAAAAAGAAGAACATTTTCGTCTCTGATATCGCGGGGGTTATTTATGAAGGCCGGACCGAAGAGACCAATGAGTACAATGCGCGCTATGCCCAGAAAACCGACGCCCGTAAGTTGGCCGATATCATTCCCGATGCGGACGTGTTTTTAGGCGTCTCGGCGCCCGGCGTTTTGAAGCCGGAAATGGTCAAAAAGATGGCGGATAGACCGCTGATTATGGCGCTGGCCAATCCGGAACCCGAAATCCGCCCCGAGGCGGCCAAGAAGGTCAGGCCCGATGCCGTGCTGGCCACCGGGCGGACGGACTATCCCAACCAGGTTAACAATGTCCTCTGCTTTCCCTACCTGTTCCGCGGGGCCTTGGACGTGGGCGCGACGGCCATCAACGACGAAATGAAAATGGCCTGTGTGAACGCCCTGGCGGATTTGGCACAGGCCGAATCCGACGAGACCGTGATCCAGGCCTATGGCGGGCTGGAATTGAGCTTCGGCGCCGACTATCTGATCCCCAAACCGTTCGACCCAAGATTGCTGGTGAAACTGGCCGAAGCCGTTGCCCGGGCAGCCATGGATAGTGGCGTCGCCACCCGACCTATCGAAGACTTCAACCACTATCGCCAGGAACTGTCGGAATTCGTTTTCCGTTCGGGAATCGTGATGAAACCGGTCTTCGATCAAGCCAAGCTGAATCCCCGGCGTGTGGTTTATGCCGAAGGTGAATCAAGGCGCGTGCTCCGGGCGGTTCAAAGCTGTGTCGATGAAAATATCGCTGATCCGGTCCTGGTGGGACGGCGCAATGTCGTGGCCATGCGTATCGAGCAACTCGGTTTGCGGCTGAAGATCGATGAGGATTTCGAATTGGTCGATCCGGAAAAGGACGACCGTTACCGGGAATATTGGGAACTCTATCACTCCCTGACCTCGCGGGAAGGGGTCTCCATCAATGAAGCCCGCTATGTGGTGCGCACCAATACAACGGTGATCGCGTCTTTGATGGTGCGGCGGGGGGAGGCGGATGCCATGATCTGCGGCGCCACCGGACGTTATATTGAACATTTGCCCCACTTGTTTCAGATCATCGGCCTCAAGGAAGGCGTCGAACGAGCGGCGGCGCTCGGCATGCTGATTATGCCCAAGGGTACGTTTTTTCTGTGTGATCCCTTCGTCAATCCAGGTCCGACCGCCGAGCAAGTGGCGGACTATACGATCCTGGCGGCCGAGGAAGTTCGCCGTTTCGGCATCGAGCCGAAAATCGCGCTGCTGTCTCATTCAAATTTTGGCAGTTCCCGCCGGGACGTGGCGAGGAAAATGCGCAAGGCGGTGGAAATTATCCGGGAGCGGGATTCGAGTCTGGAAGTTGACGGAGAAATGCATGCCGATGCTGCCCTTGATGCCGAAGCCAGAGAAATATTGGTCTCCGATTCAGTGTTGAGTGGATCGGCCAACCTTCTCGTCATGCCGTCTTTGGACGCGGCCAACATTTCCTACAACATGGTACGCATTTTGGCCGACGCTCATGCGGTAGGGCCGATGCTTTTGGGCATGAATTTACCGGTTCATATTCTGCAGGAGACGGTAACAGCCCGGGGTATCGTCGATATGACAGCTCTGGCCGTGGTCGAAGCCCAGACGGAAACGGAAGGGAAGCTGCCGCTGTGACCGGTCAAGCGCCCCAGAACGGTCAGGAAAGTTTTGATACGGAAAAGTCAGACGACATTTCCGGTCTCTCGCCGGAACTGATGGCGTCCGTCTTTCAGGCGCTGGAGGAAGGCGAAACTGGCCAGGCCAAAATATTGGCGGATTCACTGCACTACGCCGATTTGGCCGATCTGCTGGAAGGGCTGAAACACGATCACCGGGAAGGTCTGGTGAACGCCCTTCGCAGCGAATTCGACCCCAATATCCTGGCCGAACTGGACGACAATGTCCGCGAGCGTGTCATTGACCAGCTGGGTTTGACACAGATCGCCGAAGCCGTTGCCGAACTGGAAACCGATGACGCCGTCGAGGTTGTCGAAGAACTCGATGCCCACGAGCAAAAGGAAGTTCTGGACGCGCTCCCCATCGGCGAACGGATACTGATCGAAGAAGGGTTATCCTACCCGGAGGACAGTGCCGGCCGCTTGATGCAGCGGGGCGTGGCCGCCGTGCCGTCCCATTGGACGGTGGGTCAGGCTATCGACTTTATGCGTGACAGCGAAGACCTGCCGAAAGATTTTTTCGATCTGTTCCTGGTCGACCCGCGCCACCGGCCGGTCGGATCGGTGGCGTTGAGCCGGGTGATGCGGACCCAGCGTCACGTTTCTCTCAATGCGGTAATGAGTTTGGAAATGAAAATAATTCCGGTCGATATGGACCAGGAAGAAGTCGCCTTTCTGTTTCGCCAACGGGATTTGATTTCGGCGCCGGTGATTGATGGCAGCGGCAGGCTCGTGGGTGTTATCACGGTTGACGATATCGTTGACGTTATTCACGAGGAGCACGAAGAAGATATTATGCGCCTGGCCGGTGTCGGCGAAGAGGATGATCTTTACGCCGCCATCATCGATACCACCAAATCCCGTTTTACTTGGCTTTTGATTCACCTGTTTGCGGCCATTCTGGCGGCGTACGTTATTAGTTTTTTCGCCGGCACCATCGAACAGCTGGTAGCCCTGGCTATTCTGATGCCCATCGTAGCGACCATGGGGGGAACGGCCAGCGTGCAAACGCTTACCGTTGCCGTCCGCGCCATCGCTATGAAGGAACTATCACCCGCAAACGCCATGCGGACCATCGGCAAGGAAATTGCGGTCGGCGTTTTGAACGGTTTGATTTTTGCGGTGTTGATCGGACTGGTGGCTTGGGCTTGGTTCGGCAGCCCGGCGCTTGGTGGCGTGATCGGTCTGGCGATCATTATCAATCTCGTGGTCGCCGGAATGACCGGCAGCGCATTGCCGGTTTTATTGCAGAAGATGGGATACGACCCAGCGGTGGCATCAAGCGCTTTCCTCACCTCCATCACCGACGTTGTCGGCTTCTATGTCTTCCTCGGGCTTGCTTCGGTCCTGCTGCTCTAAATCGCCCATCCGCCAAAGGTGCAGTTGGCTCTGTCGGCCATCGTTGACGGTGAGGGTTTCGTCGGCGGGATGCTCCGGAACGACAAATGAGTTGCTAATCAGAAGCGTGCCGTTTCGCATTTCGGTCCGCGCTTTCTTGTAAAGTCCGGGCATGGGTTCCGGTGACAAAAATGCGTAGATGACATCAAAGGTCTCCAGATTTTCTTTCCAGAAATCCCCATAGACCAAGCTAACGTTTTTCAATCCGTTTAGCTTGCAACGTAGCCAAGATAGGACGAACGGTAGGGGCGCTGATTCGATGCCGGTGAAATTAATATCGGGACGGTGCCGGGCCATATAAAAAAGAGCGCCGCCGATGCCGCTGCCGATATCCAGAAATTCCAATTTTTCGTCTTCCGCCAGTAATTGCGTCAACGCCGCCCAGGTGGTCCGGTTGGTGAGGTAGAGGGGCACCCGGTTGCGGGCGCTGTTCCAATAAACCAGGAGGAGGGCTCCGAACAACGCCAGATATATCCAGGACGGTACGTTGAGGGAGGCAGCCAGGGCGGCGGCGGGCGGCAGGCCGATTTGCACCGGCAACCACCAGCCGGCCAATCCGAACCGGTGACCGAACCAGGCGGCAATCAGCCCTTGAACGACCAATACGATGAAACCCGGGATGATTTCGCCCGTAAGGGCGGTCGCGGAAAGAGACCCGCCGAAGGCGATGACGAAGGCCAGAAACTGCGCCAACAAAACCTTGGCGAGCGGCGTTTGGCGCCATTTTAAAGGGGCGAAATCAGATTCTGGGCCGGAAGGCGTATCGTTCATAAATTCTTTATAGCCCACCGTCTACACAGGGACGATGGGAAAAATGGAATGGGACATAAGAAGAAATCTAAAAATGGCATGAGCGATTATTTCTATTGATAGATCAAATTTAAAGATTAACTTGGAATCAACTTAAAGAAGATAAAAATAATTACCCGTTATTTAAAGAAACAATAATACTAGAGGGATACAGTGGCCTATGAATACGAAATTGACGAGGATGTAAATTGCGTCTTCGTACGTCATTTCGGCGAATTCGGCATTGATGACGTGCCGAATTCATTTCAAGATATTGTATCGGACAGCCGTCATCGGCCCGGTATGAATATGTTGCGGGCCATAACCGAAACGACCCAACCGGGCGAGTACGGTTTTAAATTCTTTAAAGAGAAATCACAAAAGCGTCTTGGCAAATTCGATCAGAAACTCGGGAAATGCCGCCTCGCGTGGTTTACCACGAGCGGCCGGGACTACCGCATCATCCATCAATTTATAACCACCCGGCGATTCTCCCATGATCTGGTCGAGCGCTCACCCTTTACCGATTTAAAATCAGCCAAAGAGTGGTTGGGAATACCTGGAGACTATGAAATCGAGTTATTCGCCAAGGCGGGATTATCGGAAATAGGTTCGCCCGATGACGAGAGTAAGTCTATTTTTCCGAATTCATAGTTGGTGGCGATATAAATAATTGTGGCGCAGTCGTCATTTCGATGTCATTTCTCTAAGATGCTTATCCGCTCAAATGCGAAACAAGATAGAATTTTTCTCCGATGGCATTAAACGGCGTTGGTATAAATTGGCGAATCGGTAGTTTTTACGGTTGGGGGATTTTCGGTCTCAATCTGGCCCTCGAACTGGTTCGCAAAGGTGAAATTCCCGTTGTTCTATTACAAGAACCTGCCTCCCTTGATATCGATATCGCCAGCCGGCTATTGCTGTCGTCCCGGATCGAAGATGCCAGGAACCTGGAGCGGCAGCTGAAAAAGAACGCGGGAGCCAAAGCGAAGATCGACGCGACCATTATCCACCCGGCGACGTTCGATTTCGACTTGTTCGGCTCCACCGGTGTTCAGGGAAGCGCCGACGTCTGTTTCATTTTTTTCGAAAATTCGGAATTTTCTTCCGCCGGCATCGATCGGGCGAATGAATTCGCTTGCGTACTGGCCGGGTCCCAATGGAACCAAGACGTTCTGGAGGCAAAAGGTGTGAATGACGTCCGGCTGGCCCGTCAGGGCGTCGATCTTTCGCTATTTCATCCCGCCCCGCGCCGAAATCTATTTTCTGACCGCTTTGTCATCTACAGTGGCGGCAAGCTGGAATACCGGAAAGGGCAGGATATCGTTGTCGAAGCCTTCAAGGCTTTCCACCAGCGGCACAGTGATTCGGTCCTTTTCGTCAACTGGCAGAACATGGTTCCGGATATCGGGGTCGAAATATCGAGCGCCGGTTTGGTAGAGGTGGAGCCCAAGAAGCTGGGTAAAGGCAAGGGACTCGATATCGGGGCCTGGTTGGACGATTGCGGATTGGCGCCCGATAGTTATGTCGATTGCGGCCTTATTCCCAACAAAGACCTGCCGCCATTGATCCGGGAATGCGACACCGCCCTGTTCACCAGCCGGTGCGAGGGGGGAACCAACCTGTCGGCCATGGAAAGTCTGGCCTGTGGCACGCCCACTGTCTTGTCCGCCAATACGGGACATATGGACCTTATCGGCGACGGCAACTGTTACGTTTTAACGGACCAAAATCCGTGCGCGCCCACCGAAAAATTCCCGGGTACGGACGGGTGGGGCCAATCGTCCGTCGAAGAATTGGTGGAAACCCTGGAAGAAATCTATCAGAACCGGGAAAAATCGCAGGAAATTGGCAAAAAAGGGGCGGTATCAATGGAAAGCTGGTCCTGGTCACATCAGGTCGACAATTTGGTGTCGAAGCTCGGTTAGGTGGAAGAAGACCGGCAGAGCCGCCCGCATATCCTGCTGCGTCTTTGGCGGGGCGATGAAAGGCTGTGGATAGCCTATTGGTTGTTTGGCGTTTTGGGGGGCTGGCTGGTCACCACTATTGTCAGCAATATCGTGGTCTTTGCCGCAGTGCCGCCCTTGGCAGGCGTCATTGCACTGCTTTTTTATGCCGCCTACACCGCGGTTATCGTCTGGCGCTGTGCCTTTCAGGTAAACTGGTGGCCTTGGGCTTATGCCGCGCGCGCCATTCTGGTTATCAGTGCCGCGGCGCTGATCTATGAAATTGCCGAGGGATTTCACGTATTTTAGTTTTGCGGTGCAAAATGTTCTGGTGCCGAACGGATTCTTGGCTACAATTACACCATTCATGGTCACATAACGAAAAGAGAGAATGATGAGTTCAGATCCTATTGTAATCGTGGGCGCAGCCAGGACCCCGATGGGCGGTATGAGCGGCGTGTTGAGCGACATGGCCGCGCCGGAGATCGGCGCCGCCGCCATCACGGAAGCCGTCAGCCGGGCCGGACTTAAGCCCGAAGACATTGATGATGTGGTAATGGGCCTGTGTCTGCCTGCCGGACTGGGTCAGGCGCCGGCGCGCCAGGCGGCCCTTGGCGCCGGTATTCCCAAAGAAAGGGGGGCGACGACCATTAACAAAATGTGCGGTTCAGGTATGAAGGCGGCGATGTTTGCCCATGACAATATCCTGGCCGGGTCCCACGATGTCATGGTTGCCGGCGGTATGGAGAGCATGACCAACGCACCCTACCTTTTGCCCAATGCCCGGGCCGGCATGCGGCTCGGCCACGGCAAGGTTGTGGACCATATGTTCCTGGACGGTCTGGAAGATGCCTATGACAAGGGCCGCTTGATGGGGTCCTTCGCCGAAAATACGGCGCAAAAGTACCAATTCACCCGCGAATCCCAGGACGAATTCGCCATTACGTCGCTGGAACGCGCCAATAAAGCCATTGAAGATGGCACTTTCGCTAAGGAAATCGTGCCGGTGACCGTTAAACACCGCAAAGGGGAGACGGTTGTCGATACGGATGAGCAGCCTGGGAATGCGAGGCCCGAAAAAATTCCCCAATTGAAACCTGCTTTTGCGCCGGATGGCTCGGTCACGGCGGCCAATTCAAGCTCCATATCGGACGGCGCGGCGGCCTTGGTCCTGATGAAACGGTCGGAAGCCGAAAAGCGCGGCCTGACACCCATTGCGGAGATCAAGGCCCACACCACCAACGCCCATGAACCCGAGTGGTTCACCACCGCCCCGGTCGGGGCCATCGAGAAAGTGTTGGATAAAGCCGGGTGGAGCAAAGACGACGTCGATCTGTTCGAGGTCAACGAAGCCTTCGCCGTGGTGACCATGGCGGCCATGCATGACCTCGGCCTCGCCCACGACAAAGTCAACGTTCACGGCGGTGCTTGCGCCCTCGGCCATCCCATTGGCGCTTCCGGTGCGCGAATCATCGTTACCTTGATGAACGCCTTGGAAAAATATGACCTGAGGAAAGGTGTCGCCAGCTTGTGCATCGGTGGTGGTGAAGGTACCGCAGTTGCCATCGAGCGACTGAATTAAGCCGGTAATATCATGCCGACGGTCCTAATTACGGGAGCCAATCGTGGTCTCGGCCTTCAATTTACCAGCCAGTATGCGGCGGACGGGTGGCGCGTGATCGCCACCTGCCGTGACCCCGATTCCGCCAATGATTTAAAGGCTGTAACGGGTGACATTGAAGTTTATCCCCTCAATGTATTGGACCTTGATGCAATCGCGGCCTTAGCGACAAAATTATCCGGGATGCCGATCGATGTTCTTTTGAACAATGCCGGGGTGATCGGGCCGGGCAACCATTCCTTTGGTGAAATGGACTACGACGGCTGGCTGGAGACTTTTCGCGTCAACACTTTGGCGCCCATGAAAATGGTGGAAAGCTTTGTTGGCAATGTGGCGGCCTCCGATCGCAAATTGATTGTATCTCTTTCGAGTAAACTGGGTAGCATGGCGGACAATGCCGAAGGGGGCCACTATATCTACCGGTCCAGCAAGGCGGCGTTGAATGCCGTTCACATGTCATGGTGCAACGATCTAAAAACTCGGGGCGTCGCGTCCGTGGTCTTCCACCCCGGCTGGGCGCGCACCAGCATGGGAGGTTCCAGCGCTCCCGTCGATCCGGAGGAAAGCGTCCGGTCAATCCGCGGGATCATTGAAACGCTTGGCATCAAGGACAGCGGCCGATTTATCAACTATGATGGCTCTCCCATAGGTTGGTAGCCGTAAAGAGATTAGGGAGGCGAGGGTGCCGGAAGCTATTGAGTACTATTTCGATTTTTCATCGCCCTACGGCTATTTGGCGTCTCACCGCATCGATGGGATAGCCGCCAAGCACGGCCGTCGGGTAACTTGGCGGCCATTTCTCCTGGGGGCCGTGTTTCAGGCCAACGGCCAAAAACCGCTGGTGGCGCAACAGTTCAAGGCCGAATATTCCAGCCACGATTTTACGCGCTGCGCCCGACGGTTCGATATACCTTGGCAACTACCTGATCCCTTTCCCGTGGCCACCCAGGCGGCGGGACGTAGCTACTATTGGATCGAAGACCGGGACGAAGCCCAGGCGAGGGAATTCGCCAAAAAAGTTTACGGCGCTTATTTTGCCGATGGAGTCAACATCATGCCCAAGGAAACGGTCGCGGGAATTGCCGCTGAAATGGGATTGGGCCACGATTCCTGCCTTGGAGCCATTAATGACGAGACCTACAAGCAGCGTTTGAAAGACGTGACTACAGAAGCCATGGACCGCAATGTCTGCGGGTCGCCCTTTTTCTTTGTCGATGGCGAACCGTTTTGGGGGAACGATCGCTTGGAGATGATTGATCAATGGCTCGAAAGCGGTGGGTGGTAATACCAACTAAATATTTATATATAGGATTAATATAGTGTCAGAACATATTGTTTTAAAAGAAAAAAAAGATAAAGGTGTTTTGACTTTGTCTTTCAATCGCCCCGATAAGCTAAATAGTTACAACGAAGATCTGATGTCCGCTTTCAGTGAAGAATTGGCGGCGGCTGAAGACGATCCCTCGGTCAGAGTTGTGGTGGTGCGCGGCGAGGGAAAACATTTTTCTGCCGGTGCCGATATCAACTGGTTTAAGGAACTTTCCACGGCGTCAAAGGAAGATCAACTGCGGGCGGCACGGCTTGGTGCCGATACCATGCGGCGGCTCAATAAGTTGCCGATACCGACCATTGCTCTGGTCCAAAATGCCTGCTTTGGCGGCGCCACCGGATTTGTCGCCGCTTGCGATATCGTCATCGCGTCGGAAGATGCCCGTTTTGCCATTTCCGAGATTCGTATGGGCATTACGCCGGCGCCGATTATGCCGCTGATTGTCGATGCCATCGGAATGCGCCAGGCGCGGCGGTATACTTTGACGGGTGAACGGTTTGATGCTCAAGAGGCCCATCGTATCGGCTTCGTACATCAAATTTGCCCGGTGGGTGAATTGGACAATGCCGCCGAACCGGTGATCGGGGAACTGCTGAAAGGCGCTCCCGGCGCCATCAGTGATACGAAAAGTCTGATTTTCGACGTTGCCCACCAAGACTACGATGACGCTTTAGCCGGGAAAATGGCGGAAAAAAGCGCGTCAGGAAGGACAACGACCGAAGGTGTCGAGGGATTTTCAGCTTTTTTGGAGAAACGCCCGCCCAACTGGTCACCGGATTAATCCGACTCTAAAATCGCGCCTAATAGTATAAAAATAGAATAATATTTTAATCTTTTCTTGCCTTAATCGTATATTATTGGTGAGATTAGTGATCGTATTAGGTGAAATATTTATGGCCTCGGCGTACAACCTAAGAAACCTGTCTGCTCTCGTCGTCGACGATTACGCGCCCATGCGCACGATATTGCGGGGTATCCTGAAAGAGTTCGGGATTGGCCGGGTGGTTGAGGCGATCGACGGTCAGGATGCCATTGATGAGTTGGCATATCTCCAGCCGGACGTAATTTTCACCGATTATATGATGGAACCCATCAACGGGCTCCAACTAATCGATGCCATTCGGCATGGTGATACGCCGGTGGACCGTTTCGTCCCGATTGTCATGGTTTCCGCCTACACGGAAGTCAAAGAAATACTGGCCGCACGGGATAGCGGCGTATCGGAATATCTCGCCAAACCCATATCCGGGAAGCTGGTTTACTACCGTCTGAGATCGATTATCGAAAACCCGAGGCCATTTGTGGAGGCCGACCGCTTTTTCGGACCCGACCGCCGCCGTAATCAATTAGAAGTCGAAGACAGTGACCGCCGGCAATCGGAATACGAATACAGAGCGCCCACGCGAAAATCAGCCCGAGATTAGCCTGATTTTCTTCTAATCATTCGACTCGCTTCTGCTTAAGTGATATCTCAATCCCGTTGCCGATATAGGTTCTAAACCCTGTTTCAACAGTGGGATATTTTTTAATAATGACGGTTCATTTGCTGCGTATGGCGGTCCGTATCGAAAGCATTGCGCACCTCAAGGAAATTCAGACGGAACGGGTTCAAGCCGAAAATAATGGAGGCGACGGCCCGCTGTTTACCTATACCCGCAATATTCCCCGTCGGTCAGGGGAATTGGTCGACGGCGGCTCTATCTATTGGGTGGTTAAGCGATTAATACGGGTGCGCCAGCCGATCCTCGGCCTACATCAGAAAACCAATGCCGAGGGCAGGGACTATTGCGCCATTGAACTGGATACCCAGCACATTCAGGTGGAGCCTCAGCGTCAACGGGCCTTTCAGGGCTGGCGCTATCTTCGGGTTGAGGATGCGCCGCCGGACCTGGATAAATCTCAGGCGGAAAGCGCCGATTTACCGCCGGAAATGGCTGCAGAATTGAAGGATTTGGGGCTCCTTTGAAGAGCGGAGCCTTGCCCAATAATATTCCGGCCGGCATTTAAAGTAATATTTTTAAATATTTATGGTCAAAATGTGCCGGTTCGTACCTATATTTATGGGACGATTTCTCTGAGTACAGAAATAAGTCGTCATGAAAGTTTGCGCTGTATCCATGGCGGCATTGAAGTCGTTTGATATATAATTAGCGCTATGACATAGTTCCGGTCATTGCGGAGTCGGAATTGGCCAAAGACAATTATAATTTAGAACGTTTGAATTTCTTGATTGTCGACGACAACAAGCATATGCGCGCGTTGGTCAAAACGATTCTTCACGCCCTCGGCAGTAAGAATTGCCACGAGGCGGGAGACGGCGCCGATGCGTTTAAGGAATTGCGTCATTTTCCGGCCGATATCATCATATGTGACTGGAATATGTCGCCGTTGGACGGCTTGGATTTCGTAAAATTAGTGCGCACCGGCGGCGATAGCCCCAATCCATTCGTCCCGATTATCATGCTGACCGGCCACACCGAAATGGCGAAAGTCCTGGAAGCCCGGGATTCGGGTGTGCATGAATTTCTTGCCAAACCGATTTCGGCAAGATCACTCTATTCCAGGATAAGAACGATCATTGAAAGACCGCGGGAATTTATCAAAGCGAAATACTATTTCGGTCCTGACCGACGGCGCAGTGAAAGCAAATGGTCGGGTGCGGAAAGAAGAAAAGAAAATTTGGAAGAATCTGACGCCGAATTGTCGCAGGACGAGGTCGAAGCGCTGCTGGGTGGATAGATTCCCTATATTTAGGTTACTTGCATTTTTCTAGGCGACGCCCGATAAATTGGCGTGAACCTTGGACAAAGGAAATTAAAAAGAGACATCACATGAGCAATGATGATCAAGCAAAAATGATTAAGCCCCCGACGACGTTGAATGCAAAAGTCACTGTCGGCGGGCCCGGTGCCGTCGATGCGGCGGCATTGGAGCGCGCCGAACAAGTCATTGAAAATATGGCGGTCGATTATTTGAATTGGGCTCGAGAGGATTTGTCAAAACTGCAATCCGCTTTTTCCAAGTTGAAATCCAACGACGGTGATACGACGGAAAACCTGGAAGCCGTTTTTCAGTTGGCGCATGACATCAAAGGTCAAGGCGGTAGTTTCGAATACGACTTGATGACCATTATCGGCAATCAATTGTGCCGTTATATCGAGAAACTGGAAGGGTCGGCCGGGGAAGCAGACGTGGAAGTCATCGAACTTCATGTCAATGCGTTGCAGGCAGTTATCAGCCAGGAACTAAAAGGTAATGGCGGTCCCGTGGGCGATCAATTGTTGTCCGGTTTGGAAATGGTTTTCGAGAAACGCGCTAAGGACTGATAGATGTATGCGTTTGATTGGTAGGGGGAGAACCAAGTGCCAGAATTCGAAGTCGCAATTTACAATGATGAAGTTAGAGAAAGAGTCCGGGCGGGAAAACGGCATCGGGATCTATCCGATGATTGGGCGGAAGTTCATTATATTGAGGTCGAGGCCAGGGACGAAAATGACGCCAGTCGGCAAGTGTTAAGAAAGTATCCGGCAAATCAAGGATACGTCGTTGAAAGCGTCACAAAAGTGCAATTTTAGTCAGTTCGAGGGATCGGCAAGTCCTTAGCCAATACAATAGATAAATCGGAAGCAGCGGAACTGACGGAATTTTCCGCCGAAAGACGAGTGCGTAAAAAACTCGTTCAATCAAATCTAATCGTTTCCGAATTCGTCTGTTGCGAGCCAAGACAATCCACCGTTATCCACCAACATCCAAAACAGGACGAAGTTTTCTATATCATCGAAGGAACCGGGGCCATAGCCTTCGAGGATCACGAAATTGAAGTCGTCCAGGGCAGTCATATTTTCGTTCCGGCCGGCACACCCCACGGCATCCGCACCGATGACGACAGCCGTCTCGTCGTCATGTTCATCAAAGGCCCTGGTACAACGGGAAAGTCAGCCCAAGCATCGTAAAAGGGGGCAATACCGACTCAACCCTTTGTTAAGCATTTCCGCCTTAGAATCTTCCCAAATTGGCCGTAATTCAATTTTATGAGTTCATTGGCTGATTTGTGAAATCGAAGATATAAGGGTCAGGAACATGTTGCAGCATTCGAGTTCAGGCCGGAAGGCTTTTGAAGTTACCCTCTATAACCGTGACGTGCGCAGCGCCGTAAAGGACAATAAAAGTCACCTTATCTACGGCGATCATTGGGCTGACAATCAGATTCAGGATGTTGAAGCCGCCAATGAAACCGAAGCGCTCAGCACCATTCTGAAACGCTATCCGCCGGAAGAGGGGTTTGTCGTAGAATGTATGATTCTATGTGAACATTAAGTTCGCGAACCTTGAATTGTCAGGTTCCGCCTTCAAAAAATTTGAAGGCGTCCGTGCCGTCGATCACGACGCCATCGAAGCCTTGGGCTAGAATTCCGTATATATAGGAATTGGGGTTGCCGGTCATCAGGTCCCGCCAGGCTTGGTGCCAATATTTCACGTAATATCTGTCAGGATTTCCCAACGCCGGTGACGAGACAAAAGCCGGAGTGCCTTCCTTCCAATTGTCTTTCCAATAATAGCGAAAACTATCAGCCTGGCCGATATTCATATAGGCCAGAACCAGACGCCGGGCTCCGAGTTTTTTGAATTTCATGCCGCGTATGCTGTCTTTATTGAAAGGCTGGCGGCCGCGGTGAAAAACATCGACGATGACGGCATCAAAATTGGTATTGCTGAGTGCCCGGACGAAATTCTCCTGCCGGTCGTATCTTGAGGAATCGGTCATATAGAGAAAATTCTTCACCGTTTTGACACCGATTATATTGCCAGGGTTTTCATCAACCGGCCGTTTGGGAAAATTCGGTATCGTATCGAAGAGATATCCGGGCCCAAAAGCCGGGAAAGGCACGTAGCCTTTGGTGCGGTTAACCTTGATCGATTCCTCTGCCGCTTTAACGTTTTCGGCGTAATCGGTCACCCAGATTTTCAACCCCCGGCTTTTGCCGAGATCGGTCAAACGAACCATTGGTTCCCGTATTTTGCGATCCGTCACCGTTTCCGTTTTACCGGGCAGGGGCGGGCGGTAATTAAGACCGCGGACCACGATGCCATCCAGGGAGCGGATAAACGTGTTGGACGGCGACCGGCGGGTGCTGTCGACAGCGTCGATTTTCTCCAGGAGATCCAATCCACCTTGGATAATGATAACGAAATCACGTTTAAATTTGCGGGAATAGCTGCTGATATCGCGGATTAACTTCCTCATTTCCTGACGGGGTTCCTTGATATCTTCACCACCGCCACCGCCGCCATCATCGCCACCAGCGCCGTCGGTACCCAAATCCACATCCTGACCCTGCTGCCGCACGGTGCCTTGTTGCTGTGCATATGCCGATGGAACATATGCAAGCGAGAGTACCAGCGCCATCGCGAGGAACAGATTGAGCGATTTCAAATTCGTATCCGCATTTAGATTTTTCATATACCGCGTTGTCATAGATCAGATTCTAACACGTCCCGCATCTACGTCTAAGCCAGTTGCGCGAGGACCTCGTCGGCGATGGCTAAGGATGCCGTTAATCCAGGAGATTCTATACCAAAAAGATTAACCATACCTTGCACGCCGTGGGTTTGCGGCCCGCTGATGACAAAGTCCAGCGGTGGGTTTCCCGGCCCCTGCATCTTGGGTCGTATGCCTGAATAGGCGGGCGCCAGGGCGCCGTCCTCCAGATCGGGCCAGTACCGCCGGACCGCATCGTAAAATACATCGCCGCGCCGCGGGTCGACCTCGTAGTCAATTTTATCTACCCATTCCACGTCCGGCCCGAAACGCGCCTGTCCGGCAAGATCCAGCGTTAAATGAACGCCCAGTCCCGCTTCCTCAGGCACTGGATAAATCAAATGCGTAAACGGGCACTTGCCGGTGAGAGAAAAATAGTTTCCCTTGGCGTAATAGGTTCCCGGCACGTGCGCCGCCGGAAAGCCTGCGATCGATCCGGCGACTTTCTGGGCATGCAAGCCGCCGCTATTGACGACCGTTTGGCACTGCAGATTCATCGCACCCTTGCCGCCGATTTGTAGTTCTATGCCGTCGTCGGTAATTATGCCGCCCAGCACAGGCGCTTTAAAAGCGATCACGGCGCCTGCCGCCTCGGCGTCTCCCTGATAGGCCAGCATAAGTCCGTGGGTGTCGATTAGGCCCGTCGACGGCGACAGCAGCGAGGCCACGGCATTCAAGGCCGGCTCCATGGCCAGGGTCGTTTTTTTGTCCTGCCAGACCATATCATCGACGCCATTATCGGCTGCCTTCTGTTGCAAATTTTCCAAAAAGCCGATTTGGTTTTCATTGGTGGCGACGATCATCTTCCCCGCCCGGCGGAAGGAGACGCCGTGATCTTCGCAATAACGGTACAGCATATGCTTACCAGACACGCAAAGTTTCGCCTTGAGACTCCCCAGATCATAGTAGATACCGGCATGAATGACCTCGCTGTTGCGGGAACTCGTACCGGTACCTATGGCATCCTCGGACTCCAGAATAATAACGTCGCGGCCCTGCAAGGCGAGGGCGCGGGCGACCGCCAGTCCGATGACACCGGCGCCGATCACGGCGCATTCAATTTTTTCGGCTGTACTCATTTAAGGAAAATTTCTTTCATCGGGAATAATCGTATGGAGACGCTTCTATCACATTTGTTCGTCACCAAGAAGTGATCCGAGTTGAATTGCGGTGGAAAGCCGATACTGCCACTTTAGACCCATGAAAAAAATCTCGAGTCTTCGGACATCGCCGCAATGGACACTCGTAACGGGCCTCCTGGCGGCATTCGCAGTGGTAGCCGGATTTACTCTAACGGCGGGGAAAGTATCGGCTAATCCCAGTTTTTGGAAAGGTGAATGGCCGAAAACGGATTTCACCAAAAAAACGGTCAGCTATAGTGAAATTATGTCGGGCGGGCCGCCCAAGGACGGCATTCCCGCCATCGATTCACCGCGCTTTAGGCCGATATCAGAAGTCAAAGGGGTAGAGCCCAAACTACCGGTGATCAGTTTCACCATGAACGGCGAATCGAAGGCCTATCCCTTGGGAATCCTGATGCGCCACGAAATCGTCAATGACCGTGTGGGCGGGGTGCCGGTAGCGGTGACTTTTTGCCCCCTGTGCAACGCGGCGATCGTTTTCGATGCCAGGTTGGACGGTAAGGTTTTGGATTTCGGCACCACCGGTAAATTACGGAAATCGGATCTGGTTATGTACGACCGCCAGACCGAAAGCTGGTGGCAGCAGTTTCTCGGAGAGGCCATTGTCGGCTCCATGACCGGTAAAAGGCTTAAAATGCTGCCGTCCCGTATCGAATCCATCGCCCGCTTCAAGAAAGCCCATCCCAACGGTAAGATTTTGCTGCCCGTCGACAAACGCATGGGCGAGTTCGGTTTGAATTTTTACGCAGGATATGATTCTCTGGCGTCGCCATTTCTCTATCGCGGACCTCTGCCTAAAGGCATTTCCGCCATGGCCAGGGTCGTGGCCGTGGGTAAAGAGGCATGGAGCCTTGAGCTTTTGCGCAAGAACAAAAAGACCGAAGCGGGTAATCTGGTCCTTACCTGGGAGCCCGGACAAAACTCCGCTCTCGATTCACAGGATATTTCCAAGGGCCGCGATGTGGGCAATGTGATCGTCCAGCGGAAAACCGACAAAGGATTGATGGACGAGGTCCACGATGTGACCTTCGCCTTCGTCTTCCACGCCTTCAGGCCGGAGGGGAGGCTACATCACGTCGAATAGCGATAGTGAGCGGGTTTTGATTATTCTCGCATAATCCCGCCGTCTACCGGCAGTTCAATAGTGACTTTTGTGCCGACGCCGATTTCGCTGATGATGTTCATTGATCCGCCATGAGCCAAAATTAATTCCTTAGCTAACGGTAATCCCAATCCTGTGCCTTCCGTGCTGGCGGAGCATGATGTGCGGCCAAAGCGTTGCAAAGCAATATCAATCTCTTCGTCGCTCATGCCGGGGCCGGAATCTTGGATCGAAATTTCTATCTTGTCGGCGGTAGAGAGGCTGACGTGAACCTTCACTTCACCGCCGAAGGGCGTGTATTTCGCGGCGTTATTCAAAAGATTGATCAACACCTGCTTGATGCGGAGTGCATCAATGGTGATGAAGGGAAGTTCGTCGGCCATTTTGATTTTAACGCCAATTCTTTTTGACTTGAACTGTCTATGAACCAGAGAAAAAGCCCCATTGATCAGTTCGCGAATGTTAGATAAATCCGGCCTCAACGCCAGTTTACCGGCTTCGATGGAGGAACAATCCAACATGTCGGATATTAGATTTAGCAGATGCAATCCGGATTCATGGATATGATTTAAATACTCAGTTTGCTGGTCTTGGCTAAGATTTTTGCTGGTCTCACCATGCAGCATGACGTCGGAAAATCCGATAATTGCGTTCAAGGGAGTTCGAAGCTCGTGACTCATGTTTGCAAGAAATTCTGATTTCGCTTTGTTGGCTTTGACCGCGTCCATTTTTGCCTTTTCGGCGTTGTTTTTGGCCCGCTTTAATTTTTTCTCGTAGTTGGTTCTTACGGTTTCGTCTCGGGCGATGGCCATAGCCAGTCGGCGGCCATTAACCTCAACTATACTGCTGCGGATCGACACCGGAAATTGTGAGCCGTCTTTTCGCTGGTGAACGCCATGCAATGTGGAAAACCTGCCGTTTCCTAACCGGTTGTAGTTATTATCCCGCTGATGTTGTGATAATCCCACCTCGAAGTCCGGCACCGACATTTTCATCAACTCAGCGTTCGTATAACCGAGGCTGTCACAAGCGGCTTTATTTGCGCTGACAATTCGTCCGGTAAAACTGTCTGAAATGTCCATAACAAAAATTGCGTCGGCGGCGCTGTCCAGCAGTACTCTGAACTTTTCCGAAGATTCACTGAGTAATTGTTCTTTGCGTCGTAGCAAGCTTTCGTAGCGAAAGCGCTCGGTGACGTCCACCATACGGGCTTCGGATTTAACGACCTTGCCCTCGCTGTCACATTCCCCGTGGGCGGACAGCAAAACATCTATGATTTCACCTGATTTTTTTATCAACTGATAGGGCACGTCGACGCAGTGTCCCGTCTGGAAAAAATTGGGGATATTTTCTTCTAAGGCGCGAGTTCGAGACTCCTCGGTCATTAGATCCAGCCCGGACTTACCAATAATTTCGGAACGGTCATAGCCCATAATCTCCAGCCAGTAATCGCTGACTTCGTGGATGACGCCGTTTCGATCAATCGAATGCATCATGACCGGTGTTTCATTGTAAAGTTTTTTGAATCGGGTTTCGCTTTGTTGGAGGGCTATCTCCGAAAGTTTACGATCAGTAATATCCGAACAGGTTCCGCGATAACCTCTAAAATTTCCGTGTTCGTCAAAGTAAGCGGCACCGCTTGTCGAAATATAAAAGTCGCCTCGCCCTGGAATGGTTACCCGACTTTCGCAATTCCGGAATGTTTCGTGCTCCATCATCGCCTGTTCCTGCTGGTGCAATATTGCCGCATCCAATTCCCAATGACCCGCCTCTAATATTTCCATGCGGGTTAATCCGATGCCGGTGCCGGGTTCCCACCCATAGACTTCGTTGATGCGATCGGAAAAATAGGTGAATCGGAGATTTTCGTCTGTTTCCCAAATCCAATCAGAGGATATGGTTGCAACGTCACGGAAGCGGTGCATCATGTCCTTTAAAGCGTATTGGGTTCTTTCACGATCAGCTATTTCAAGGCGGAGATTCTCCGTTTGCAGGTCAATTTTATTTTCGAGTTCCAGTTCGCTAAGTCGGCGCTCCAGTTCTGCGGCCGCACGGTTGGCAAAAAAATTCATTATGTTCAGTGCGAATTCTCTATCCGGAAATGGCTGCCGGCTTAAGGCCAGGAGAAGCCCGATTGATTCATTACCGGCGTCAATCAGTGGGATGCCGACATAAGAATCGATGCCTTTTTCCTGTAGAAATTTATCATCAGGAAATTCTTGCTGCACCTTGGTTGCGTAAAAACAAGGGGCACCCTCTATCACGTTTTCGCAAGGCGCACCTTTCAGTAAGTACTCGAAATTCTCTTGAATTTCACCGTCCTTGACGACCGATAGGGTCTGAATCCGGTCGCGGCGAACCTCGTCTAAATAACCGACAATTGCGATATCCGCGCGTAACGTTTCGATGACATAATTTAGGAGATTATTGAAATAAACCTGGCCAACTTTATCCGAAATAATAAGTTTTTTGTTTTCTGCAATCGCATGTCCCAAGCTAGTCATATTAATATTCGGAAATCCGTGATCCGCCTCCAGGATTGGTTAAAGTTGACAAATTGTTATCGAGTTTATGGTTTGTACTTATAAATATTGGGATTACCCGATGGGGACGCAAGTTATTTTTATTCAAATTAGTAATTTTACCGTCGGATTTAGATTTAATTATTTAATATCAATGGGATAGAAAATACGCCGACACGCGTGGTGGGTAGCGTTTTACGGTTCTGAAATTCATTTACGTGACTCAATTGTTTCTGAGTTCCCGTTTCAGGATCTTTCCCGCCCCCGACAACGGCAGCGGTTCGGTGCGGATATCCAGGCTGCGTGGGCACTTATATCCGGCTAGATTTTTTTTGCAGTGGGCGAAGATTTCATCTTCCGTGATTTTTGCATCAGGCACCGGAATGACGACCGCATGAACCCGCTCCCCCCATTTTTCGTCTGGCAAGCCGATGACGGCGCAGGCGGCCACCGCCGGATGGGTGCTGATGGCGTTCTCCACTTCAATACTGGCAATATTTTCACCGCCGCTGATGATCATCTCCTTAATGCGGTCGACGATGTAAATGTAGCCGTCTTCATCCATGTAGCCGACGTCGCCGGTGCGAATCCATCCATCGACAAGGACCTTGGCGGTTTCCTCGGGCTTGTTGACGTAGCCTTGCATGACGTTAGGGCCACGAACCCAAATTTCGCCTTGCTCGTCACGCGCCATTTCGGTGCCGTCGTCGTCGGCAATTTTCACTTGAACGCAGAGCAGTGCCTTGCCGGCCGATCGGGTCCGGTGAAGGTTTGGTCCTTCCAGAACGTGGTCCTCCTCGCCGAGTATAGAGATAACCGGGGCCAACTCCGTTTGACCGTATCCCTGGCAGACACCGACGGTCGGCAGCGTTTCCATCAAGCGGCGGAGCAGGTCCTGCGACATCGGTGCGGCGCCATATTGAATGAGCCTTAGACTGGAAACATCTGCGGATTGAATGCGGGGATTGGTCAGAAGAGTTCCGATCATTGAGGGCACCATCAGGGTGTGCGTGACCCTGTCCCGTTCGATTACATCGATCAAATTGTCGGTATCGAAAGTCGCGACAAAGGCATGGGTGACTAATGAAACCAGGGCGCCGAATCCGTTGGCGCCGTCGGCCAGATGAAACATCGGGGCGCAATGGAGATAAATATCGTCCGGGACATATCTTAACTTATCCGCAACGGATACCGCGCTCGCCCACATGTTTTGATGGCTGAGCATAACCCCCTTGGGTTCCGCCGTGGTGCCGCTGGTATAGAATATGCCGAAAAGATCGTCGCCGACACGCCGGTCCTCTTCCAAAGCGGAGGCGTTTTTCATGACTTCTCTGAGATCGGCCATGCCCTCAGGAGGATTTTCGTCCCCAATGAATAGACACGATTGAAGGTTGGGACACAGATCGAGCAATTCTGATCCTGTTTCGGCAAAAACGTCGTCGACCAGCAATAAACGGCAGTCCGAGTCATTAATCCCATAGGCTAACTCGGGTACGGTCCATCTTGTGTTGAACGGCACAACCGTGGCGCCCGCCCAAGGTGCCGCCAGGTAGAACTCGAAATAGATATCCGAGTTTAAAGCCAGAACGGCGATCCGGTCGTCGCGTTTTACGCCCAATTGCCTAAGCGACCCGGCAAAACGGGCGACCCGGTTTTCGATTTCGGCCCAGGATTTCTTGCGTGAACCGAATATAGTGGCGATAGATTGGGGGCGTTGTTGGACTGCCCGATGCAGGCCCATTGTCATACTGGTCATGGCAAAGATTGTCCCCCGAACTATATTCCAATGAGTACTTTAGCGTTGAATTTAAACCAGAATCAATAAAATGGCTCTACTTGATCATCACCGCAACAAGACAAATTTTCTTGAGCGTGAGTTGTTTTGCTACCAGGGCAGGGTTAGACTCGGTTTTCTGGGATACAGGCGCGTAGGATAGGCTAAGAAAAATGGCGAGCGATAAGCTTCCGACCAAATCGAGCGGTACCGACGTTCAAGATTTCCTCAATAAGGTCGCGGCGACGCCGGTCCGGCATACCGTGGGTGAAAGCGGGAGACTGATATTCGCCATGGATGCCACGGCCAGCCGGGAGCCGAGCTGGGACCGCGCCTGTCATTTGCAAGGCGAAATGTTCCTGGAAACGGCTTCCCTCGGCGGTTTGCAGATTCAACTGGCATTTTACCGGGGGTTTGGGGAATTCAAGGCCAGTAAATGGATGACGGATTCCCAGGCTCTGTTAAAGCAGATGACCGGCGTTTTTTGCCTGGCCGGGGAGACTCAAATCAAGAAAGTGCTGCGCCATGCCGTCAACGAGACTAAGAAAAATTCGGTGAATGCGCTGGTGTTTATCGGCGACTGTGTCGAAGAAGACGTTGACGCTTTGGGTGCCGTGGCGGGCGAGTTGGGTTTGCTGGGTGTTCCGGCGTTCCTGTTTCATGAAGGCAACGATCCAATTGCCGAATTTGCCTTTAAACAGATTGCCAAGCTTACCAATGGCGCTTACTGCCGATTCGATTCCGCCAGCGCTCAGACGCTTCGGGAACTGCTTCGAGCCGTGGCCGTATACGCGGCCGGTGGCCGCCGGGCATTGGAAAACTACGCCAAAAAGGAAGGGGGCGCTGTGTTACAGATAGCCCACCAAATCAAAAGCGGGTAGAGCCTGAATGCCTTATTTTATACTTGGGATAGCCATACTTATCGGCGCTCTGTTGGCAGCCCGCTGGTTCATCAATGCCGAGCCGTCAACCATCGTGAAAGCGCTCAAATGGACAACCATTATCGCCATCGTTGCCATCGCCACCTTCTTTGCTTTCACCGGGCGAATCAGTTGGGCATTGTTTGCCTTGCCGGCACTGTTGCCGTGGATTATGCGAGCCCGGTCGCTGGCGCGGGCCGCCAAAAACTGGTCGCGCATGACCGGCGCCGCGTCGGGTCAAGGTGGCCAGCCGGGACAAAGTTCGGAAGTGGAAACGCAGTTTTTGCGGGTTTTTCTCGATCACGGTTCGGGGGAGATGGACGGAGAAGTACTCAAGGGACAATTTGCGGGAAAATCCTTTAAGAATTTATCGCTTGACGAGCTGCTGAAATTACTTGTCGAATGTGCCGCCGATGAGCAGTCGGTTCAGGTTATAAGCGCCTATCTGGACCGCTATCACGGCGACGAATGGCGGGAAAAAGCATCGGCCGGCAACGGCGCCGCCGGCAACAGCCAGATGGGCGAGGAAGAAGCATTGGAAATACTCGGACTGGAGCCAGGGGTAA
>CAZNLR010000012.1:81572-104203 GCA_964574215.1 uncultured Rhodospirillaceae bacterium
CACCACCGGCTGATGAGTAAAATCCATCCGGATCATGGCGGTTCAACTTATTTGGCGACTAAAATAAACCAGGCGAAGGATGTTCTACTTGGTCAAACATAGAGCAGTTTATTCAAATCTCGCTCGTCCGCTAAAAACGAGTGCTCTGGCTATAGGAGCCTCGGTGGGCCTGTATTTCGCTGCGCCCGGCTCTGGCGCGGAGGCGGCTGCCTGCCGCATGGGGGAGCTGATTAAGGGGTATCAATCGGGCATTTTCCTGTACGGAAAGAAAAATTACAGCAAGGCTTTGACGCGTTGGTCGCCGCTGGCAGAGGCGGGGTTTGGCCCGGCTCAGAGGAGGCTGGCGGTGCTGTATCAAAATGGCCACGGCGTACCGGCATCGATCCAGGAAGCGGCCTTCTGGGCGGAGCTTTCCTTTAGGGGCGGTGATTCCCAAGGAAAAAGGCTTTCCTCGGATATACGCGTTAAACTGAACCAGAAGGATAGGCAGAGATTGAACGACCGGCTCGCCGGTTGGAAGGCGAAGCGGTTGTCCTGTGGTGGTGCAAATGCCGGCAAAGGAGGAGCCAATTACAACGTTTCTCTCTCCAAATATATTCCTCAGGAAACCAAGAGTAAAATTCAGGAGCAATTGCCGAACATTTTCAAAGTTGCCTACAAAAACGATTCTTCGTCCTGGGTATATATGTCGGTCATCGACCGCATTTTCTTTTACAACGGATCGCGATACGACCGCTACGTGGGATGGCGTAACACTCCGGGTAACGTCTTGCAGGTTTCAGCCAGCAGTTTTTTCGATCACCAGCCGGACCACTTCGCCAGGGCCGTTACCTTGGCCGTGAAGAGACGGGTCTATAATAAACTGCCCGATTCCAAATTCGCCGATCCAATTATGCGGCCCTACAAGGGGAAGAAGATTTTCGGATCGGTTTATCCGGACATCCGAAACGGCAATTTTTTCAAGACCATGCGCCAGGCTTTTGAAATGTCGAAACGGTTGCCCAAGAATTTAATGCGCTACCTCGATATCATTGACGAAATTCATTACAACCCGGCTTCCAAGCATTTTATCCGGAGCGGCACCATCGACGCCAAAGCGGCGTTCTACGTCAAGAATCTAAGTACCGAAGGTCATCGTATGATGTTCGTTCGGCGGAAAGTGCTGTATTCATCGCCGCTGTTTTTTCTGCAAACCTTTATCCATGAAGGCACTCACGCGGCTCAGGACCAGATTGCGCAAAAGGGCCGGCGACAGGTTCCCAGAATGAGGGCGGAACTGGACCGGCTTCAAAAAAGTGGGAAAGGAAATTCTCCCGAGGCCGCCCGGTTGAAAAAGAGAATTAACTATCTAACCGACTATATGACGCGTTGGTACAAAGGTATTAAGACGGCGACCGGCCGTATCCAGGATATCGCTTTTGAATGCGAAGCGACGGAAAATGAAATCAGAACGGTTAAGGCCGTCGGCGGTCCCCCGTCGGTGATGAAGGGGTCGGGCTATTTGAAATTATGCCCGAGAGCGCAAAAAATGATTATTGCTTGGCGGGATGAATTGACCGCCAAACGAAAAAACCGTCGCTGACGAGACTATTTGATCAAAG
This sequence comes from uncultured Rhodospirillaceae bacterium, assembly GCA_964574215.1. GTDB lineage: Bacteria > Pseudomonadota > Alphaproteobacteria > Rhodospirillales > UBA2165. The sequence continues at coordinate 83,174 of CAZNLR010000012.1, forward strand.
TAATATCTTGAAATCGCGTCTCTGCGGCTTGCGGCAAAAGGCTGCCTGTGGCACAAAGCCGGTGCCGAAAATTGGGGCAATGGCATTATCATGCCTAGTTACGAATCTCCGGGGAAATTGATTAACGTGTCGAAGATTAAGCCTGTACGAAAAGCCGTATTTCCCGTTGCCGGTCAAGGAACGCGCTTCCTGCCGGCCACGAAGGCCATGCCGAAGGAAATGCTGCCCATTGTTGATCGGCCGTTAATTCAGTATGCCGTCGACGAGGCGCGTGAAGCCGGTATCGAAGAATTTATTTTTGTCACCGGACGGGCTAAATCAGCCATCGAGGACCATTTCGATCACAGCTATGAGCTGGAGAAGTCGCTGGAGGAGCGGGGTAAAACCGAAGCTCTCAGCCTGGTGCAGGACTGGTTGCCCGAGCCCGGTCAAATTTCCTATACGCGCCAGCAAAGCCCGCTGGGCCTGGGGCATGCCGTATGGTGCGCCCGCTACCATATTACCGACGAGCCGTTCGCCGTTTTGCTGGCCGACGATTTGATCCTGGCCCGGCCAGGTTGCCTCAAGCAGATGATGGATACCTATCGGGAAACCGGCGGTAATCTGGTGGCCGTCGAAGACGTGCCCCGCGAACATACCGACCGCTACGGCATTATGGATGTCGTTGAGGACGATGGCAGAATTGCGCGGGCCAAGGGCTTGGTCGAAAAGCCGAAACCGGATGAAGCGCCTTCCACGTTGTCCATTATCGGCCGCTATATTCTGCAACCCGAAGTTTTTCAGCAGTTAGACCGGCAGGAAAAAGGCGCTGGAGGGGAGATACAGTTAACCGATGCGATGGCCAGGACGATCGATGATATACCTTTCCGTGGCCTGCGGTTCGATGGCGAACGCTATGATTGCGGCAATCGTCTCGGCTTTATCGAAGCCAATATCGCTTTTGGCCTCGACCGCGAGGATATGAAGGACCGTTTGCAGGAAATCATTAATCAGTTTGGGAGCGACTGACCTTCAATTTTTTTATTGAGGCCAACGGCTCCAAGAGGAATTAGGAAATTTAAATGCGAATAGCAATGATCGGAACCGGTTACGTCGGGCTCGTCTCTGGTGCTTGTTTCTCGGAGTTCGGTGTCGAGGTCGTCTGTGTCGATAAGGACGAAGAAAAAATCGAACGTTTGAACCGGGGAGAAATTCCCATCTACGAGCCGGAATTGGACCACCTGGTCGAAAACAATGTACGGGCGGACCGGCTCACCTTTACCACCGACTTATCATCGGCGGTAAAAGGTGCTGACGCCGTTTTTATCGCCGTCGGCACGCCGAGCCGCCGGGGTGACGGACATGCCGACCTCAGTTACGTCTATGACGCCGCCCGTGAAATCGCCGAGGCCTTGAATGGCTATACGGTGATCGTGACCAAATCCACCGTACCGGTCGGCACCGGTGACGAGGTGGAGACCATCATCCGCGAAGCCCGGCCCGACGCGGAGTTCGATGTTGCCTCCAATCCGGAATTTCTGCGGGAGGGATCGGCCATCAACGATTTCATGCGGCCTGACCGGGTGGTCATCGGCTCCACCAGCGAACGGGCCCAGGAAGTAATGCGCCACCTTTACCGGCCTTTGTTTCTGATCGAGACTCCAATCATATTTACCGCCCGCCGCACCGCGGAATTGATCAAGTATGCCGCCAATACGTTTCTGGCCACCAAGATTACCTTTATCAACGAAATCGCCGACCTTTGTGAATCGGTCGGCGCAGATGTGCAGGATGTATCCAAAGGTATCGGCTTGGATGGGCGGATCGGCGGCAAGTTCCTCCATGCGGGCCCGGGTTATGGCGGTTCATGCTTTCCCAAAGATACCTTGGCCCTGGTACGCACCGCCCAGGATGCCGGCAGTCCGATAAAAATTGTCGAATCCGTTGTCACCGTGAACGATCAGCGGAAAAAGAAAATGGCGGAAAAAATCGCTGCCGCCTGTGGTGGGGGCGCCGACGGTAAAACCATCGCGGTACTCGGTGTGACCTTTAAACCGAATACCGACGATATGAGGGATTCGCCGAGTCTGGATATCGTCCCGGCATTGATCAATCAAGGCGCGACAGTAAAAGCCTACGATCCTCAGGGGATGGAAGAGGCCGCCCAGTTGCTGGATGGCGTCGTCTGGTGCGACAGCGCCTATGACGCCGTAACCGGCGCCGATGTCCTGGCCATCATTACCGAGTGGAACGAGTTCCGGGGCCTCGATTTGGACAAAATTAAAACTCTGATGAACACACCGACCATGGTCGATCTCAGAAATATTTATAATCCCGATGAAATGGCAGAAGCGGGTTTCGCCTATAGCTGCATCGGCAGGCCGCCCATCTAAGCCGAAAGCAACTGAAGCAAGAGAAAATTATGAACAGCGGCCTCAAACTCGATCCGACGATTTTGCGCGAATACGATATTCGTGGACTCGTTTCGGAAAATCTCGGTCCCGATCAAGTGCGCGCTATTGGGCGCGGATTCGGGTCGGTCATCATGGAAAATTTCGGGGCTGGGGGGCAAGCACCTGTCGTGGCCGTCGGCTATGACGGACGGCTGAGTTCACCGGATTTGGAAGCCGCCCTGGTCGAGGGATTGTGCGCCTGCGGCATTTCGGTTCGCCGCGTGGGACTAGGGCCGACACCCATGTTGTACTACGCCACCCATGAATTTGATGCCGCCGGAGGCATGATGATCACCGGTTCCCACAATCCTCCCGAATACAATGGCGTCAAAATGATGCTCGACGGAAAGTCGTTTTACGGCGACGACATATTGGCTCTGGGGCAGCGCATAGCAGAGAGAGATTTTGCCCACGGCGAAGGTGACGCCACCTCCGTTGATTTACAGGACGACTATATCAACCGAATGCTGGCCGATCTCGAATCGGACAAGGATTTGACCATCGCCTGGGATCCGGGTAACGGCGCCAGTGGGGAGATCGTCAGAAGGCTGGTTGGTCGTCTCCCGGGTACGCACCATCTCATCAACGAAGATATTGACGGTAATTTTCCCAATCACCATCCCGACCCCACAGTCGAGAAAAACCTGGTTCAATTGAAAAAAGTGGTGGCCGACAACGGCTGCGATCTGGGAATTGGTTTCGACGGCGACGGTGACCGGATCGGCGTGGTGGATGCCCAGGGACGGGTGCTTTGGGGTGATCAATTGATGGTTCTGTTCGCTCGGGACGTTTTGGCCAATTGTCCCGGCGCACCGATAATCTCTGAGGTCAAGGCCAGCAAAGTCCTGTTCGACGAAATCACCAAGGCGGGCGGTGAGCCAATCATGTGGAAAGCAGGGCACTCGTTGATCAAGGCCAAGATGGCGGAGACCAAAGCGCCTTTTGCCGGGGAAATGAGCGGTCACATCTTTTTCGCCGATAAATACTACGGGTTCGATGACGCCATTTATTCGGCGGTCCGTCTTATGTCTATTCTCGGTCAATCATCGCAAACGCTGGCTGAAATGAGAGACGCCTTGCCGCAGATGATGAATACGCCGGAACTGCGTTTTGACTGTCCCGAGGACCGTAAATTCGCCGTCATCGACGAGGTCAAGGAACGATTGTCTGAGGCGGCGGACGCCACGGTGCATGATATGGATGGCGTGCGGGTCGAAAACGAAGACGGCTGGTGGCTGCTCCGGGCGTCAAATACCCAGGCGGTTCTGGTGGCCCGCTGTGAATCCGATACTGCCGATGGTCTGGACCGGCTTAAACAGACCCTCACGGCCCAATTGGCGGCCAGCGGTTTGCAACCGCCCAGCTTCGACTAGCCCAATCCTCTCTAAAATAGATTATTGTGTCGGCTTTGATTTTCCTTAATAAGGGAAGACATGATCGAGCTTTGGTTAAACCGGTTCAAACGGGGAATGAAGCGTTCGCCCGACGAATTGCGCCGCCGGATCGTGCAGGAGGGGCGGGCGATGCTGGACCGCTATCGGGTGGCGCCGGCCTGGGCGCTCGACGACGGACGGTTTGCCGGGCAGTTTGGATGCGGCAATATCGAAGAGTTATGGCAACAGCTATCGGCGCGGCCTTATCCGTCGTTTACCGGCAACGTTTCGCCTGACGATCTGGAAAGCTCTTGTTCCGGCGAAGTCGAGCGGATCAAAAATGAAGTGCAGGCGTTGCATGACGGGCGGGTAAGTTTTCTTGGCGCCGGTCCCGAACAATTGAGCAATTCGATCCTGTGGGATACCGACTTCAAAACCGAACAAGATTGGCCGGATAAATTTTTCCGGGATATTGATATCCTCAACCCATCGCGGGAAAGCGATGTAAAAATTCCCTGGGAACTGTCGCGTCTGCAATGGCTGATACCGGCGGGGCAAAACTATTTGATCTGCGGGAATGAAGAAGATGCGGCGCTGGTCCGCAATATCCTGATCGATTGGATCGAACAAAACCCTTATGGGCGTGGTGTTAATTGGACGGTGGCCATGGAAGCGGCCATGCGCATTTTCACCTGGACGTGGTTCTTCCATGTCTTCAAAGGATCGGATGCCTGGGACAGCTACGAATTCCGCAGCAAGTTCTTGAAATCGCTATTCGAACATGCCGTCTTTTGCCGGCGCTACATGGAGGATTATGGCGTTAACGGTAATCACTGCTCAGCCGATGCGGCGGCAATGGTTTTCGCCGGATTATTCTTTGGCAAGGGTAAGGAAGCGGCTCGTTGGTCGGAGGAGGGATGGCGAATTCTAAACCGGGAATTACCCTTGCAGGTCTTGAACGACGGTGTGGATTTCGAAGGTTCCACCGCCTATCACCGGTTTGTCGCCGAACTATTCCTGTGGCCGGCCCTTTACCGCCGTGCTGCCGGTCTCGAAGTTCAGAACGACTATGCCTCCCGGCTGGAACTGATGGCGGGTTTCGTCAAAAGCTATACCAAACCCGACGGCACGGCGCCTTTGTGGGGGGACAATGATAACGGCCGGGTGTTGCCATTTGGTGGGCAGGACATCAACGATCACACCTATGTGCCGGATGTGGTCGAGAAATTATCGGGTCGCAAAGAATCCGGCTTTTCGTCAACCGAAGCGCGAGCAGAAGTATTTTGGACATATGGCGAGGTCGATGGAGCAGGGGACAGGCCATCGGTCAAATCGAAATCCTTTGACCAGGCCGGAATTTTCATCATGGGCGGGCAGGGCGACCATGTCTTTATCGATTGCGGTCCGGTCGGATACGGCGGCCGGGGCGGGCATGGTCACAACGACTGCCTGTCATTCGAAGCCGCGCTTAGGGGCGTTAATTTGCTCTGCGACAGCGGCAGCTATGTTTATTCAGCGTCTTATGAATGGCGCAACCGTTTCCGGGCAACCGGCAGTCACAATACGCCGATGATCGACGGCGAAGAACAAAACCGGTTCGTTTCAGAGGCAGAGTTGTTTTCACTTCAATATGACGCGACACCCGAGCTGCGGGTCTGGCGAAGCGACGGTGAGCAAGACGTGTTTGTCGGCTCGCACAAAGGTTATTGTCGTTTGAATGATCCGGTAACGCCGGTCCGGAGCATAAAACTGGATAAAAACGCCCATCGGTTAGCCGTTTTTGACCGGTTCGAGGCGAAGCTCGGGCATGATATAGCGGTGCCCTTCCATTTCGCAGCCGGTTGCGAACTTGAAAAAATCGGGGATGAAGAGTGGCGGATTTTAAAGGACGGTATCGAATTTGGTCTCGTCTATGCACCTAGCGCCAATTGGCGGGTTGCGCTCCGTGACGGCTGGGTTTCGTCCAGCTATGGGATCAAAAAACCGCGCTCCGTGCTTGAGTTCAGCCAAAGTAACGGCACTGAGCCGTTGCATGTCGGATTGTACCCGCTTTCAGATGCGCCGGATGATCCTGCGGAATGGCTGAAATCGATGGAAGAATAATCGGCTATACGTGTTCGACCGTCGTGGCCAGAACGTAGCCGGTGCCGCGAACGGTTTTGATGAGTTCGGGCTTCTTTGGGTTGTGTTCTATTTTGCTGCGTAGTCGCCCGACCAGCACATCGATGCTTCGGTCATAGGGTTCCCAGTTCCTGTTTTGCAGAAGGTCGAGCAATCTGTCCCGATCGAGCACCCGGTTGGGGTTATCCGTGAAGGCGGTCAGCAAATTAAATTCCATGGTCGTCAACGGCACATCGCTTCCTTCCGGCGACGTCAAGCGGCGGCCTACTTTGTCGAAATTCCACCCGGCAAAAGTCGTTGTACTGGCGTCACCGGCTTGATTTTTTCCTGACCATCGCCCGCCCGGCGTAGGATCGTCTTCACGCGGGCCAACAGTTCCCGGGAGCTAAAGGGTTTCGCCACATAATCGTCGGCGCCCATTTCGAGGCCAATGATGCGATCAACCTCCTCGTCTTTTCCCGTTAAAATAATGATTGCGACATCGGAGGTTTCACGGAGATAGCGGGTGAGGGTGAGGCCGTCTTCCCCCGGCATGACGAGGTCGAGAATGACCAAATTGATATCTTCTTTGGCCATAACGTCACGCATTTGATCGCCATCGTTTGCCGTAAAGGCTTCGAATCCGTTGACCTCTAAATAGTCCTTGAGGAAATTGCAGATTTCCTCCTCGTCATCGACAACTAATATTTTTACTGCGTTTTCAACCATCTTAATATAGTCCGGCCAAGTCGATATATGGCGGGATTGTTATTTTCCCACGACTTCGCAAAGGGAAAATATACCCGACCTTTTATATGCGATATTCCTATACTTTACCCAGGTATATCAAGGAATTTCAAATCAACTTAATGCCGGAGTTGCCTCATTTCTCCCCGTTTATTTTACCAAATGTAACATAAAGGCACAAAGTTGCCCTATTTTTTATCACCCTATGTGATATTTCTAATTTCATAATGAGTACCATCGACTTAAATGACATTGAAGACGGCGTTTTATTGTTCGACGAACGTCATTGTCTAACCGATATCGGGGCCGGCTGCGAAAGGGTGTTGCCGGGTTTTTCGGAACGCCTGAGTCCCGGCGCGGTATTGGAAGACGTCTACGATGGCTTGTTAGCGATGAAATTGGTACCGGTGTTTGAGGCTACCATTACGGCCACAAGTGACGAAATATGGAAGGTTTTCAGCCTGCCGCCGGCCGACCTGTTTTTTCGAACGGAGGATGAAAGGTCTATCCGCTGGTCGCTACGGGCTATGACGAACGGCAATTTACTTGCCCTGATATCGGACGTTTCCAAGTCCCGCGATTTGTTCATGCGCAACGCCCATCGGGAAAGGATGCAGAGCATTGCAGAACTTTCTGGAAAAATTGGCCACGATGTCAACAATCTGCTGACCATCATCCAGGGAAATCTGGAGCTATTGGAAACGGTGGTCGAGAGCAATGAAAAATCGACACGGTGGATGCGGGCGGCCATGGACGCCACCGAGCGTGGATCGGAGTTTACGGAGAAATTGTTGTTCCTGGGCCGGCGGCGTCCCGCCCGCCGTCGCAATATCGATGTCGCCGACGCCGTCAATCGTATTCTGGACGACGTGGCAAAAGGGGACAACAAAAGCATCAAAATCAACATTTCTATTCCGTCCGATTTGCCGCAATTGCGGGTCGATCAGAAACACTTCGAATATTCGGTGCGAAGTCTTGTCGAAAATGCTCTGGAAGCGACCTTGGAGAAGGGTGTAATTGACATTGATGCCTCTAAAGTTTTTATCCCAAATGAACGACCCACCGACACTGATATTGGCCGTGAATTTGTCAGGCTGGTGGTTTCGGATTCGGGCGTTGGTATGGCGTCCCGTGTCAAGGAGCGCGCCTTTGAGCCTTTTTTTACCACCAAGGACGACGCCAAAGGTCGAGGCGTCGGGTTAAGCCTGGTTTACGGCTTCGCCCGTCAGACCGATGGTTTGGTCGTCATTGAGAGTGTGTTGGGGGAGGGAACGCAAGTAACGTTGATGATTCCGGCAACCGAAGTCACGGAGTCTAAAACCGATATTTTTGAAACCGAAAATGTCGTCAAATTGGGTGATGGCGAGGAAATTCTGGTCATTGATGATGATTATGCCGTCAGGATGATTGCGGCGGATATGATTGAATCGCTGGGCTATAGCGTAACTTTGGCCAAGGATGCATCGGACGCCCTTCATCAATTGAAAAACGCAGGCGGGTTCGACATGATATTCAGCGATGTCGTCATGCCGGGCGGTATCGACGGCATTCATTTGGCCCGCATCGTCCGAGACCGCTACCCGGATACGAAAATACTATTGGCATCGGGATACTTTGATACAAATCGTCTGGCCGGCGCGGAAGAATTTTCCTTTGTCGCCAAACCGTATGATGTCAATCAACTCGGCCAGGAAATACAAAGAGCCCTGAAAGTTTTGGCCTAGATCGACGACAGCGCCAATTGTGCCCGGCTTGGCGCGGTTGGATCTAGATCGTTTTCTTCGCAAAATTGAATTAACGCTTCCTCCCGTTGAAGAAGAAAGTCGAGAACACCGAGAAGAAACTCCGGATTTTCGATCCGTTCCTGCAAGGAAGAGGGCGAAACCCCCGAAAGGTTGAGAAAACCCTCTCTCAAATTATCCTGCGCAAATATAAACCGTACGGCCAGAAGGGCGATGGTCGTAGCGCTGTCTGGATCAAATTGTTTCATCGCGCAAGACCGAAGCGGCGGCGTTCAAACCGGGGTCCGGACATGTTAGGCAATCAATTCGTCTTCTTCGTCTTCGGGAAACAATTCCGTCAAGTAACCGTAATCCATTCGTTTACCGCGGCGGGAAATCAATTTTTGCTGGGCGGTGATGGGAAAATCCGTGATCTTGAGCATATCTTTCTTGATCATAATATCGACCAGGTCTTCGACCACCCGGGCCAGGGATAGATCGGCGGCGATCCAACTGTCTTGAATATTTTCCACGCCCGAATCGCCGTAGAGGAACTCGACCACTTCTTTCGACGTCGGGTCGACCAATTCCTTTTTTTCAGCATCTGTCTCGCGTACGATAGCGACAATATTACCGTCGGAATCCCTTTCCAAATAGGCCATTTCACTGTCCTCTAACCAAGCCGAATACGTGCAGCATGGCTTTTTTTTCGCAATAAATCCAGCCCCGGAAACTAAGCTGTCGACGTAGCAAAGTTGCGAAACCGATCGGAAGGGCCAACTTAAGGTATAAGGGTATATCGACCATCGGCTAACATAGAGCTTTCTGTTCAAGCGGTGCGATTAAATGATATTTGATTCACCAGTGCCTGAGTTAAATGAAGCCAAGCATGCTTTCAGGGCGGCCTACCGGGTTGGTGAATCTAAGTCGATTAAACGTTTGATGAAATCCGCAACGTTATCCGCCAAAGAAAAAAATCGGATTTTCAAATTCGCTTGCCAATTGGTCGAATATGTCCGGGCGCGTCAGAAGAAATCCGGCGGTTTGGAAAACCTCCTCCATGAATATGATCTATCGACGGAAGAGGGCGTCGCATTGATGTGCCTTGCCGAGGCCTTGTTGCGGGTGCCCGACCCGATGACGGCGGATGCATTGATTAGAGACAAAATCGGCGGCGGCGATTGGCAAAAACATTTAGGGCATTCGGACTCGGTATTTGTGAATGCTTCTACCTGGGCGTTAATGCTGACGGGTAGGGTCATCCGTTTTGATGAAGGTGACGAGCTCAACGTCGATAACTTCTTATCTAAGTTGTTGGCGAAAAGCAGTGAACCCATCATCAGGCAGGCGATGACCCAGGCCATGCACATTATCGGCAATCAATTTGTCATGGGAGAGACAATATCCGAGGCTTTGGAACGGGCTAGCGAGGAAGGCAGCCGAAACTATCGTTTCTCATTTGATGTGCTGGGAGAGGCGGCGCGAACGGAAGATGCCGCTGCACAGTATTTCGCCGCGTATGGTGAGGCAATTGCCGCTGTCGGCGAAGGCGACAAGAAACGGGATTTGTACGATCGGAATGGAATATCCGTAAAATTATCTGCCCTTCACCCGAGATACGAATACAGTCAGCGGGCACGCGTGCTTGCTGAAATGGTTCCCCGCCTGATCGAACTGACTGGTTTGGCCCGGCAAAACAATATCAGCCTATGCATCGACGCCGAGGAGGCGAGCCGCCTGGACCTGTCCCTGGAAATCATCGAGCAGGTATTGTCGGATCAGGCGTTGGAGGGATGGAACGGTTTTGGCTTGGCGGTGCAAGCCTATCAAAAGAGGGCCGTCGATTTGATCGATTGGCTGGAAATATTGGCGCAGAGGACCGGGCGCCGGTTGATGATTCGGCTGGTCAAAGGCGCTTACTGGGACAGTGAGATCAAATGGTCGCAAGTGGGCGGGTATGTCGACTATCCCGTTTTTACGCGCAAAGAACATACCGATCTGTCCTATTTGGTTTGCGCCCGGAAGCTCCTGGCCGCCCCACAATATTTTTATCCGCAGTTCGCAACCCACAATGCCCATACGGTTGCCTCGGTTATCGAGTATGCAGGCGAATCAAGGGATTTTGAGTTTCAAAGGCTACACGGCATGGGCCAGGAGCTCTACGAAGGGCTGCTCGATGAGTTTGGATACGGCTACCAATGCCGGGTGTATGCGCCGGTCGGCGGGCACGAGGATCTGCTGGCCTATCTAGTGCGCCGGTTGCTGGAAAACGGCGCCAATACGTCTTTCGTGAACAGATTGGCGGACAACGAGTTGCCGGTGGAGAGAGTAATCGCCGATCCGATTGAAAAAATTAAATCCAAACACAGTGCTCTGGAATCTGCGATACCACTGCCGGCAAAAATTTATGGTGATGGTTGGGTTAATTCGGGAGGTTTGGATCTAAGCGATCCGTTCGAACTGAGTGATCTCAATGACGCCCTCAGCGATTTGGGTCCTTGGCAGGCTGGGCCGATTGTTGGTGGAAGCGATGTTTCATCGGGTTCGGTCATAGACGTGTACAATCCTGCTGATTCCAGCGAAATCGTCGGCGCCGTCAATAGTGCCAACCCGGATCAAATCGATGAAGCGGTGCAAATATCACTAGATGCCGCCGACGACTGGGATGGTGTTTCGGCAACGCAGAGAGCGACCATTCTCGATCAAATTGCCGATAGTTATGAGCAACGCCGGGAAGAGTTGATCGGGTTGTGCATCCGGGAAGCCGGGAAGACCATTGCCGACGCCGTAGCGGAAATCAGAGAGGCGGCGGACTTCTGCCGCTATTATGCGTATCAGGCCCGTCAAAATATGGCGGTGCCGGTAGAAATGCCGGGCCCCACCGGAGAACTCAATCGGGTATCGCTCCATGGGCGGGGGGTGTTCACTTGCATCAGTCCCTGGAATTTTCCCTTGGCAATTTTTACCGGCCAGATTGCGGCGGCGCTGGTTGCCGGCAACGCCGTCATTGCCAAACCGGCTGAGCAGACGCCTTTGATTGCCGCCCTGGCGGTAAGGATCATGCACGAGGCCGGGGTTCCCGCCAATGTCCTTCATCTTTTGCCGGGAGCGGGGAATATCGGCGCGAAACTGGTTGCCCATCCGGAAATTTCAGGCGTCGCCTTTACCGGTTCATTTCAAACGGCGCGAAACATCAATCGGGTGCTTGCCGACCGGGATGGCGCCATTGCACCGCTGATCGCCGAAACGGGCGGCATCAATGCCATGATCGTCGATTCATCCTCCCTTCCCGAGCAGGTGGCCGACGATGTCATCGAATCCGCCTTTAGAAGCGCCGGGCAGCGTTGTTCCGCCCTACGGGTGTTGTTTATCCAAGACGACGTCGCGCCCCACCTTATCCACCTGCTGAAAGGCAAAGCCGACGAGCTGCAAATCGGAGATCCTGGGCTTCTGTCCACGGATGTAGGCCCGATCATCGACCGTGAAGCGGTAGATCGCCTGAATTCGCACGCATCGGCTATGGAGCGGGAGGCGCAGCTGATATACCGGGCGCCGCTGCCCGAAAACTGCGGCACCGGAAACTTTTTTCCGTCGACGATCTTTAAGATCAATGAGATGAAACAATTGACCGGCGAAGTATTTGGCCCGGTCCTGCATATCATCCGCTACGACGCCGACCGGATCGAAAAGGTGATCGAAGCCATCAACTCGGCCGGCTTCGGCCTGACCGTCGGAATTCACAGTCGGGTGTCGAAGTTTGCCAATGATCTTCACCGCCGTCTGAAAATTGGCAATACTTACGTCAACCGGAATATGATCGGCGCCGTGGTCGGGGTCCAACCGTTCGGTGGCGAAGGATTGTCCGGAACCGGTCCCAAAGCGGGAGGGCCGAACTATCTCCATCGTTTTTCCGTCGAACGCGCCTTATCCGTGAATACCGCGGCGGTTGGCGGCAATGCCGATCTTTTCAAAGCCTAACGAAAGAGCAAATTTCACGTATTGCGGCAGGGATGGATTGTTCACTCCGCCGATTGGCGGTATAGAAAGCATATGAGGAAAATCGGACTGAAAAATTTGGCGATGGTATCTGGTGCGCTGGTTATTCTCGGCGCCTGCGCCGTGAAGGAGCCGTACATCTACAACGCCGACGAGTTCAACCGGGAATCGCCAAATTTCGCCAAGGAGATCAAAGACCGCAGTATGGTTCAGATCTGTTACAACAAAAAAACAACAACCCCGGCGAAAATTAGATCCATGGCAGAAGTTGAATGCGCCAGGTTTGGTAAACGGGCGCTTTTCAAAAAGCACATACCGCTGGAATGCTCCCTTACAGCCCCGGCTTTGGCGGAATTTTACTGTTTGGCGCCGGGTAAAAAACCAAAATAAGCTGCGGCGAAAAATATTGGTGCGCGGTAGCACTTCTTTAATTTTTTCATAGTGTTATAGACAATGGCTAAATTCGGGCCATATTGTTCTATGAGACGTTGCTGATCCCGGAGGGTTTTAGGCATGAAAAAAGTTTTGGTGGTTGCGGCGGCACTATTGTTTGCGGCATGTTCGGGCGACCGGACGATGACCAACGGGCAGATGATCGGCACGGTCGGCGGCGGCTTTCTAGGCGGCTATGTCGGCAGTCACTTCGGCGGCGGGGCGGCCAATATTCTGTTCATTGTCGCCGGCACGGCGGTCGGTGCCGCGGCTGGTTATTCATTTGGAAACACGCTTATCCCCTCCGACCGGACGCAGTTTGAAAACTCGACCAAATTAGCCATGGAGAAAATGGAAGACGGCCAGTTGATGAACTGGAGCAATCCCGAAACCGGCGTTGCCGGCACCATTACGCCGGTAAAATCATACCAAACGCGCGATGGATATTATTGCCGTGATTTCGACGCCTCGATCGCCGCCAAGAAAGAAGGCGTCGGCCATGGAAAAGGTAGGGCCTGCAAGGTTCAAGGCGGTTCTTGGCTGATCGACGCCAGGGCCTAATACGAGACTCGAACGTAAATAGGTCTAAATCTTTCCGGCAGGGGCGGCTGGCCTTAATCTGGATGGTATGAAACGGGTGATAAATTACGTATTAGCGGCGGTTCTGGTGTACGCCGGTTTCGTCGCCCTGTTGTTCTTTTTCCAGCGCAGTCTTATGTACCACCCCTCGGACGCCCACCTCGATCCGAAACGCTTCGATTTGCCCGAGATGTCGGTGATTGAACTGGCCACTGATGACGGGTTGATCCTGCAGTCCTGGTACAAACAGGCGGAAAACAAGCTCCCCACCATACTATTTCTACACGGCAATGCCGGACACATCGGTTACCGCTCCTGGAAGGTAAAACCCCTGTTGAATGCGGGGTATGGGTTGCTGTTGCTGAGTTACCGTGGGTTCGGATCAAACCCGGGAAAACCGACGGAACAGAACCTTTACTTGGACGCCAAAGCCGCCCTCGGTTACTTGCAGCGCCAAAATGTGACTGTCGAAAACATTGTATTGTATGGCGAGTCCTTGGGCACCGGCGTGGCGGTGGAAATCGCCCAAAACCGAAAGTTTGCCGGCATGATATTGGAAGCACCGTATACCTCAATGACCGATACGGCGGCCCGGCATTATCCTTTTATGCCGGTCCGGAAATTACTCAAAGACCGGTACGAATCGGCATCGAAAATAACAAATTTCACTGCGCCACTGCTGATAATTCACGGGGAGAAAGACACCATCGTACCGTTTGAATTGGGCCGGCGGCTGTATGAAACGGCCAACGAGCCAAAACGCCTTTTGCCGCTTAAATATGCCGGGCATAACGATATTTTCGATTATGGAGTTACGAAACATATCGTTTCGTTTCTTAAGGAAACGGCCAAAAAACCTGATAACTGATTGACTTTTCAGCATTTTGTGTTATATTAATGTTGAACGAAGGTGTAGGTGCGTGAAATGGCCTTAACGCCGAAAATTGCTAGTGCGAGTATGATTCCATCTGCAGGACGGGTTCCTGCGGCGGCTGTTGCTGCGCCTGCTGAATCCTCTCCGTTGTCGGAAGTGAGCCAGTACAACGCTCTGGTCAATGACGGTGCGGGTTTCCGCTACGAGCAATTTGCCGGCGACCGCAGGCGCACGACCGATCAAAGATTTTTGGAACGGCATCCGCCTCGGCGTATCAATACAGGTATGATTTCCGGCACCAGTCAGAGTTTCGCTGAAGCCTTCACCCAAGCCACCGGTGAATCACCAGTGGGCACTAAGGAGGCAGCGACAACCACGGTTTCACGGGGCATTGGTAATTATGAGCTGACCGCGCAAGTCATTTACGATCAACTACCGCCCCGGGGCGAAAATTTAAGTATGATCCTGTAATTGGATTTCATACCGCATTTTTCCGCCCGGCATTTGCCGGGTTTTTTTAATTCCGGTTGGTAAACTGTTCCAGCTTCTCCGGCGTATCGATGTCGAACAGAATACCGTCTTCATCGATAGCGACTTCGCAAATTTGATCGCTGTATTCCTCCAACAGATGGCGGGCGCCGATATCGCCGGAGAGGGCAGACATTTCGGCCAGGAACTGCTGGCCCCAAAGAACCGGATTTCCCCGTTTTCGTCCGTGAACGGGCATGCAGATCGCTCTTCCCTCCAAAGGATCGAAGGCATTGATCAACTGGTTGATGTGCTCGAATCTGACCAGCGGCATATCTCCCAGACAGACGACGACGCCGTCGATATTTTCGGGTAATGAGGCCAATCCCGTCCGCAGCGAGGAACTAAGTCCTTCCAAATGATCGGAATTGTGGACAAATCGGACGTCCAGTTCCGACAGGGCGTGTTCGATGCCCTGTTGTTCATGTCCGGTAACGACGATCAACGAAGAAATGTCGGATTTGAGGATTTCCCGCGTTACTTTCACAATCATCGCTTTGCCATCGATATCGGCCAGCAGCTTGTTTTTCTTTCCCATTCGGCGTGATGAGCCTGCGGCCAGTAATAGGGCGGCGATATTTGGAGCGTCCGCCTTGGCCTTTTCGCCGGCTTCGATGCTGCCTTGGCGCAACTGTCCGCGCTCCGATATCTCCTTGAGCAGGCCGCCCGAGCCCATCAACATGATATCCCGCGCCGTCACTGCCTGATCGGCGAGCAGGCGCCACAGAACCCAATCGAAGCCATTCAACTTGGGTGACCGGGCACAGCCGGGCATGCCGACCACCGGAATATCGGTGATATTTCCGATGAACAGCAGGTTTCCGGGATCGACCGGCATGCCGAAATGCTCGACCTCGCCTCCCGCTTCAACCACGGCGGCCGGCAACACGTCTTCACGGTCGACGACCGCGGACGCCCCGAATATAAACACCAGGTTGCATTCCTTTTGCAGGTCTCCGATAGCTTTCACGACATCCGGTTGATGGTGATCGCAGCGAATTTCCCGGGATATAGAGCTGCCGAACGCTTCCACCCGGTTTGCGGCGGTTTTAAAGGTGTTGTCGAGTACGGTTTCCTTCATACCGGGCAGGCGGGTGAGAATGAGGCCGATTTTTTTCGCCCTAAACGGCGCGATTGAAACCATCGGGGTCTGACCGGCAGTATTTATAGCCTGGTCCAACACCGGTTTCGGGACAGCAAAGGGGATGATTTTGATGGTTGCAATCAATTGGCCCGGAACCACGATCTCACCCGGCGGCAGGGTCGCCACGGTGATCCGTTCATCCAGCAGGTTAAGCGCATCAAGCCGGTCTTTATCGAAACTCAAAAGTCCGTGCACTTTGGCGATCAGATTGCATCTTCCGGTAAAGGCTTTGCCTGGTTCTACACTGGTTCCGGCCAAGGCTTCGGTAACAGCGGCGGCAGCCTCGTTTTCGTTGATATCATCTGCTTCCAGGCGGGCCACGACGACATCACCGACGCCTTCATTCGAGAGGAGGGCAATATCTTCATCCGTCAGGAGGTGGCCTTTTTTAAGGGTCCGCTCCGACAGGCGCCGCGAGTGGGCCA
Source organism: uncultured Rhodospirillaceae bacterium (assembly GCA_964574215.1). Taxonomy (GTDB): domain Bacteria; phylum Pseudomonadota; class Alphaproteobacteria; order Rhodospirillales; family UBA2165. The sequence goes on from CAZNLR010000012.1 coordinate 99,525, forward strand.
AGATTGTTCCCGCCGCCACTTTTACCGGGACAGGACCGAACTTCATCAGTCGGCCAGTTTGCCGTGTTTTGCGGCGACGATTTCGCCCAGAATTGAGATGGCGATTTCCGCCGGAGATGTGGCGCCCAGATCCAAACCAACCGGGCCGTTGATCCTCGCGAAATCTCCCTCCGCGAAACCCAATTCCGTCAGCCGTTCCAACCGCGATGCATGGGTCCGTTTGCTGCCGAGGCAGCCGATATAAAAAGCGTCTGATTTCAACGCGACTTCGAGAGCGGGATCATCCAGTTTCGGATCGTGGGTCAAGGTCACCACGGCGGTTCGTGAATCCGGCGCAAATTCGACCATGGCGTCGTCCGGCCAATCTTCTGAAATTGTTACATCCGGAAAGCGGGCTTCGGTGGCGAAGGAGCCCCTGGGATCGATTACCGTAACGTCGAACCCGGCCATGGCCGCCATGGGCACCAGCGCCTGGGAAATATGCACGGCGCCGATGATGGCCATACGCAGGGGCGGATTGAAGATGTTGACAAAATAAGCATTGTCGTCGTCTTCAAAAATTCGGCTGCGGTCATCGCGTAGGGCATTTCGGGCGTTGCCGGTCATTTCTTCGCTTAGATCGAGGTCACCGGAAACACCGGCCGGCGTCACGAAGCTTTTCTTACCAGTCGCCAAATCGGTTACCGTGGCAATGGGTTTTTCGTCTTCCAGCCGTTTCAACGTATCGAGGTTATCGGCGGGTTCTACCAACACATGGACATCACCGCCGCAGGCGAGACCGACTTCCCAGGCCTGTTCGTTGGTAACACCGAATTCCAGATTTCTGTTTTCTCCATCGGCAATGGTATTGAGAGCTTCGCCAACCACAGCGCCTTCAATGCAGCCGCCTGATACCGATCCGACGAAAGCACCGGCGTCATCGACGGCCAATTGGCTGCCCACGGGGCGGGGAGAGGACCCCCAGGTCCCGATTACGGTTGCCAGTGCAACCTTCTTGCCTTTGGATAGCCAGTCGGCAGCCTGTCCCAACACATCGGTGGTATCGGTCATCGCTGCGCCTCTCTCCCGTCGTTCAACCTAAACTGATAGTTAGTCTATCCCACCGCTTTGGCAATGGCGCGCCTGGTCATCACGTTGATCAAGTGAGCCCGGTATTCGGCGCTGGCGTGGATATCGGAATTCAAGCCGTCGTCAGAAACGCTGATTTCCTTGATGGCGTCGGCATCAAGCCCGCTGGGCATGGCCGTTTCGAAATCGGTCTGCCGGAAAGCGCAGGGACCGGCCCCGGTAATGGCCACCCGGACACCGTTCGCGCCTTTGGCGACGAAGGCGCCGACGATGGGAAAGCGGGACGCCGGGTTGGGAAAATGCTCGTAACCCGCCTGTTCAGGAATGGGGAAAGAGACGGAAACGATCATCTCGCCTTCCTCCAGGGCCGTATCGAACATGCCTAGAAAAAAGTCATCGGCGGCGATTTCCCGCTTGTCGGTTTTGATGGTGGCGCCCAGGGCCAAAACGGAACTGGGATAGCTGGCCGCCGGATCGTTATTGGCCAGGCTGCCGCCAATGGTGCCCCGGTTTCTGACCATTTGATCACCGATGGTGCCTGCTAAAGCCGCCAGGGCGGGAATTTTCGCTTTGACCAGGTCTGAGGTGTTGACGTCATGGTGGGTGGTCATGGCTTTGACCACGATGGCGCCGCCTTCCTCGGAAATGCCTCTGAGGTCGTCCAAAAATCCCAGATCGACGATGTCGGACGGTTGGTCCAGCCGCTGTTTCAAAACCGGCACCAGGGTCATACCCCCGGCCAGGTAGCGGGCGTCGTCAGCAGCAGCATACTTGGCGGAAGCGTCTTCAACGGAGTCGGCGCGCTGATATTCGAAATCATACATAGCCTTCTCCCTCTATTCCCGCATGGTCTTGGCCGCCGCCCCGATGGCTTCGACGATATTGTGATAACCGGTGCAGCGGCAGATGTTGCCTTCCAGCGCATGGCGGATTTCGTCCGATGTCGGGTCCGGATTATCCTCGACGATGCCGATGGCGCTCATCACCATGCCGGGTGTGCAGAAACCGCATTGCAGGGCGTGGTGTTCCCGGAAGGCTTCCTGCATGGGATGCAGCTTGTCGCCGTCGGCCAGACCTTCGATGGTCGCGACTTCGGCGCCATCCGCATGAGCCGCCAGGATCGAGCAGCTTTTGATGGCACGGCCGTTCATATGGACCGTGCAGGCGCCGCATTGGGACGTGTCACACCCTACATGGGTGCCCGTCAGACCAAGATGTTCCCGTAAAAACTGAACCAGGAGCGTCCGCCCCTCGACTTCCCCGGTGACGGCCTTCCCGTTTACCGTCATTGATATAGAGTACGCCATTCTTTGCCTCACATTATTCTGATTTCGTTAGAAATAGCATTCCCGGTAAACTCTAGCAATCCTAAGAAATATAACAATTACTGAACCATTGATAACAATATGAGAAGCTTGAACCGAATATTAATAAAGCCATATATTAATAGGGTCTTCGGACCGAATTGGAAAAGATTACAGAGGGACCATGCCTGCCGCCGTCGAATCAGTTTTTGAACTTGCTTTCTGGTACTCTGACCGGGCTTTGAACGACAACGAGTATCTGCAGCCGATCAAGCTGCAATATTTGCTATTTCTGTCTCAGGCCTACTTCGCCGTCGCCTATAACGGCAAAAAACTGGTACCGGCGATTTTCGTTGCTGACGATATCGGCCCGGTAGAACCATCGGTTCATCGCGCCTGGGTGCGGGGTCGTCCCGTATTCGAAGGCGAGGTCCAGTTGAGCAACGAAGTGCGGATTTTCGCCGACAGTATTTGGCGGCGCTTCGGTCATCATTCGGCGGAATATCTGGCGAAAATGTGCCAGCGCAGCCCATGCTATCAATCCGCCGCCCGGCGCGGCCGGCGGGGGGAGATTTATCTGGAAGAAATGCGCGAAGACTTCACCCGCGCCCATGATACGCCGGCCGTCGACAAAGTGGTGAAGCCCAAAATCATGCGCTCCCACAAAGGCAAGGCAGTCGCCGTCAAAGCCTGGGCACCCCGCAAGGTGGTGGTGAAGAAGTAGAAAAAAAAGGGGACGGTCCCCTTTTTTAGCTTTTGTTACTGGGCGTAGAAGGCCACCAGGAAAATTCCCAACAGCACGACGATGACGGTCGCAGACAGGCCGACCGTTTGGGTCTTTGCCAGAATGCCGCCGGGCCCATGGTGCCTGAAAGTGAAGGTAATGATTTTACGCACCATTTTTAACAGGTCGGCGCGCACGGTTTCCGCCGCGTTCTCACCCCGGTCAATGAGCCAACCCAGGACCCGCGGGGCGAGCCAACGATAACTGAAGTCGAAATCGAGGACCGTGGACCTCAGTTCCGGCGGATATAATCCGGTCCGTTGCAGGACGGCGAAGGCAAGCGCCGAAAACATCAAAAGCTGCAGCATGGTCACCACATGGGTGGTGGTGTAGGGCACGTAGTCGACCGGGTAGGGCAGCAAGGCGTAGAGCGGATCAGGGTAAACGCCGATGCCGATGCAAAGGAACGCGGTTAGCCCCATGGCCAGGAGCATGTTAAAGGGCGCTTCCTTGGGCCGCTTGCCGGAATCGTGGGCGAAGAAAGCGAAAAAGGGAATCTTGATGCCCGAATGGTGGAAGACGCCGGCGGATGCAAACAGCAACACCAGGAAGGGTATCAGGTAGCCGCCTTCGGCCGCCGCCGTCAGGATCATGGACTTGGTGACAAACCCGCTGAATAACGGAAAGCCGGAAATGGCGGCGGAGCCGACCATGCAGAATCCGGTGGTATAGGGCATGGTCTTGTAAAGCCCGCCCAGTTCGGAGCCCTTGGCTGTACCGGTCCGGTAAAGAACAGCGCCCATGGACATGAACAGCAGCGCCTTATAGAGGATGTGGGCGAAGGCATGGCTGACCGCGCCGTTGATGGCCAGGGATGTGCCGATGCCGATACCGGCGACCATGAAGCCCAACTGGTTGTTGAGGCTGTAGGCCAGCACCCGGCGCAAGTCGTTCTCGATCACCGCGTAGAAGATGGGGAAGGCCGTCATAACCGCGCCGATCCAGATCAGTTCTTCGGTGCCCGCATAGCCCCGCGACAAGGCGTAGACTGCCAGCTTGGTGGTAAAGGCCGACAGGAAGACGGTACCGGTGGGCGTGGCTTCGGGATAAGCATCCTGAAGCCAGTTGTGCATAAATGGGAAGGCGCATTTGATGCCGAAGGCGGCCAAAATCAAGTAGCCGCCCGGACTGTCCAGACCGATTTTGTCGAAGGCGATGGAGCCGGTTTCCGCGGCGCGCACGATCCCACCCGCCGCCAACAGCACACCCGAAAGAATCTGGATAACCAGATAGCGCATGGCCGCCCCATAGGCATGATCGGTGCGTCCGGCCCAGATGATAAAGACGGATGCAATTGCCGTCAGCTCCCAATAGATGAACAGAGTAACCAGGTCGCCGGCAAAAGTGGCGCCGATGGCGGCGCCCACATAGACGAGGGCCGAGGCCTGTTCCACCAGATCGTTACTGTGCCAGGCGAATAGGACGCTTAAGGCCGCGGCGATATAGAAAATGTAGCCGAAGATAAGGCTCAGCTTGTCGATCCGCACATGAATAAGTTCATAGCCGAACGCGGTCATGGCGCC
>CAZNLR010000013.1:0-99416 GCA_964574215.1 uncultured Rhodospirillaceae bacterium
AATGCCACCGGCCCACAAGCTATTCCAAGACCTTGCTCTGCGGCGGTAGAGAGTAAAAAGCTGCGCCAATTTCCCTTTGTTTGCTATAGGCCATCCGAAATAAGCATCGTTCGCCTTTTTTTATTCCACTCGTATATAGATTTTGATTCTGGTCTGATTTGAAAAATTGTCGATAACGGGCCGGAAATCGTTCTAATTCGTGTTTTATATTATCTACGCCGACTACGAATACATTTGCCTCTTTAATTTTTTTAGTCAAAAAAATTTGATGATTTGAAATAGTGTGGAACGTATTTAGAAATTCACCAATCGCATCAATTTGGTTTCTATTTGAATCTAAAATTATTGCAGTAATCGGAACTTTCCATTTAGAAAATCGGCTATCCGGCGGCAAAAAATCTCGAAAATAAATTGAAATATCTTTAGACAAATTCTCAGAGTAAATTTGAGCATTCAATGAATTCAAATGTGAAAATAAGAAGGTGCTCACAACCGACGCAGTGAGAAAAATAACGGGTAATGTAATCCTACGAAATATCATTAAAAAAATACTCTAACTGAAATCTCTCAGAACAATTTTCTCCAAACTACAGCATTTACCCTTTGGCTGTAAATGTAGGGTGCGCTACACTTATTAGCACATGTACGGAAAACCCCCTTGAAACGGGCTGTTTTGGGTCGCGGAAGTGTGCGGTTTGAGTGATAGTTCAGAGGGGTACGGAAAACAGTTGATTTCGGTATGGAGGGTTATGGTGTCCAGAATAGTAGTCTTTGCCGGAATAACGATCCTTTTTAGCCAAAATTTGGTAGCGCAAAGTGCTGACGTTAGATCTCAGTGGCTATCTCAATTAGGTGAACTCTTGTCATACAACATTGCTTTAGAGCACTTGCGCCAAGGTAAATGTCAAAATCATTATCCAAATAATGCAAAAGTTGATTACATGGCAACGTTTGCGTCCATTAGGGATCGATTTCCCACTGAACTGGGTAAACTAAATTTTTTGCAGAATGCAAAATTTGCCCTTGAAACTCCAGAAATCGTCGCAATTTTTAAATCGGTTCGCAAATCAATTGACGATAGGACAATGTCATCAATTGAAAACGCTGGCAGACTGGAAGATGTCTGTTTGAGTCTGATTGATCAATATATAAAATTAAAGAGGAGTCTTTTACCCAGGTTGGAGACTTCGATAGTCATGCTTCTGAAAACTTATCCAGACGGTTTCAAAATTGGAGAAAGTAATTAGTCAATTCTCGCTGTACCCAAACCACTGGTTTTTCCAATGAGATACAATCTACAGTTGGTAATTCCCTAATGGATAAGTTAGCGTTCCTATTGGTCTTGCTGTTTGCACCATACGCAATTTATCGGATGTTCTCTGAGGGAAACGAGCGTGGTGGATGGATTGCGGTTGCGCTACTTATTCTCGGTATTCTATTTTTGGGTTTTAGCTTGTGGAGACATTCCCAAGAGACGTCGAGCTCAAACGAATAGAAGTGTTCTGAAATCGCCCATACCAAAACCACTATTTTTCCGTATCATCTAATCGTTTTAGTCTCGGCTTCGTTTATTGCTGGGCGGCGGCGATAGATTACTATTCTGTTACATACAAAGATACCCGAAAGGGAAATAAGCCGGCAGGGCTCGTACCTGTTTTCAACTCCCGGTGCCAGCGCTTTTCGCTGGTGTGGTCTGAAAATCTGATACGAGGAAAATAATTATGTGTGATAAAGATATCGGACAAGGTGACGAAGGTAGGCGTGATAAAATTTCTTCTGACAATATTAACCAATCAGGAGATTTATCAATGAACGCTATAGACCCGACAATTTCTGCTAAAGTTAATTCCGAGCAATTGGAACAATCTAAAATTGATCTTCAGGTAGTCAAATTACTGAGACGCTTGGATCCCAATGAGCAAATTTGGGATAATTTGCTTAATACGAGAATTCTTACATTTTCCAATGAAGAATTTGAGGAACAAGTATCGCGTGAAGCCAATGACTTTATCGATCTGGAATTTGCGGAGATGGCCGCCGCTCGAGATGAAGAGTTAACTCGCTTTGTAAATAAATCAAAAGCAGTGGCAATGGCCGAGGTGCCAACGTCGAAGTTGGATAAGGATCAAGTTTCTTGTCTTGAATTTGAAAGACGCAAATCTGTTGTAACTGTCCAATCTCTCGAAAAAGCCATATTGGATTCTGATTGTTCAAACCTACGGGAAGGAATTATTAAATTGCGGACGTTGCTTTCTATGATGATTGAATACGATGTGGATGGTTTCGTAGACAATCGCATACTAAAATGGATGGCATCCATCATCTGCGATATTGAGGAAATAGAGTTTGGCGATGCAGACGATCCTGTTACATAAAGCTGAGTGAGATCATTTTTGCAAACCCCGCCTTTGGGCGGGGTTAATTTGCCTAGGTTTTCTTATTTATCCCAATCCGAATGTGTTCTTGAACAGATGGTTGTTTTAGCATGTCTAGTATCAGAGCCCGGCAAATTGTGGCACGTCGCTTCCCATAAATCCCAAACGGTATTAGGCCTTGTTCAATCATTTCAATTGCTTCTGTAGGTAGACTGATTGAAAATTGGCCGCTATCGTTTTTTCCCGCCATGATATAACAATGTATCCACATTGTTGTTGCAATGTATTTCCATTATTGTATACTTTGATCCAGAAAAAGAAAGGGCTGACACAAAGCCAGCCCAGTGTTTATTTTTGTAGATGGTTACGCGACAGGACTCGAACCTGTATCTCCCCGGAGGTCCCAGCCGTCACTGGTACCGCAGAAAACCGAGGGCTTTATCCAATTAAGCTACGCGCCAAAATATTATGGCCAGATTCTCGACACACCACAAGAGGCATGTCGATATTTTTTTTCCACAATATCTAGTAGGTGATTATTGGCCACGTTGCCGATAGTTTTTCCATTTCTCCGATATCGGATGTGATAATCCCACTGCATCCCGCTTTATCCCGGAAACACCTAAATGGCTTTGAAGCCAGACATATTGATTGCTATATGATTGCTAGAACAAAAAATGACCTAGCGGGCATCTAGCTAAGTCATTGAAAAGAATGGAGCGGGCGATGAGATTTGAACTCACGACTTCAACCTTGGCAAGGTTGCGCTCTACCCCTGAGCTACGCCCGCTTATCTGAGAAGAACGAGAATTCGTTCCCCGAAGACGGCGCATAATAGTCATCGCGGCCCGGTTTGCAAGGGTCATGTTGATACATTTGCCGGAACCGGAACCCACGGTCGATCCATGGTCCATCCCGCGGCTTGTGAGGCGATGGAGGCACTTGCTATGGTGGCGGCCATGAATGACGGCGTCCAAAAAGATACCGCGACCCTGCTGCGCCACGCCCTGGATCATCAGCTGGCCGGCCGGCTTGACGAGGCGGCGGCGCTCTACCGTGACGTTCTGGCCGTCAACGACGAAGAACCCAACGCCCTCTACCTGTTGGGCGTGATCGAAACCGAGCGCCGGAATTTTGCCGCCGCGGTCGAACTTATCGAACGGGCGGTAGCGGTCGAACCCGATTTTCCGGAGGCCCTCACCCATCTGGGCAATGCCCTGGCCGGACTGGATAGAATGGAGGACGCCCTGGCGGCGCAACGGAAGGCCATCGCTTTGGCCCCCGGTAATGAACAGATCGAAATCAACCTGGCGGTAGCCTTGTGTGAAATGGGGTCGTTACATTTCCATGAAAACCGGTTTGACTGGACGCGTGAACTTTTGGAGGAGGCCCTGGCCCTGAAACCGGATTTTGCCGAAGCCCATGCCGTGCTGGGCAATTGCCGGCTCAATCAGGCGGACATCATCGGCGCCATGGAGGCGTTTGAAAGATCCCATGAGTTGAGCCCGTTCAATGACGCCGTTTTTTCCAGCTATCTCTTTTATATGGCATTCCACCCCGACTACGACGCCCAACGGCTGCAGGAGGAAAACAGCGCCTGGGGACATCGGACCGTGGCCGACGCCCAACAATGGGATCATGCCAAACCGGAGAGAAAAGACCGACTAAAAATCGGTTATCTGTCCTATGAATTCGGCACCCACGTGACGTCGTATTTTTTCGAACCGGTCATCAGCCGTCAGAATAAATCCAGTTTCGAAACCTACCTATACGCCGGCAACGAAGAGACGGACCAGACCACGGATCGCCTGAAAGGACTTGCCGACCACTGGCGGGATATCAGTGATCTGGACCCCGCCGCCGCCGCAAGTCGCATCCATGACGATGGTGTCGATATCCTGGTGCTGGTTTCATCCTACCGGGCCCGGCACCGGCTGCCCTTCGCCCACAAACCGGCGCCCCTCCAGGTTTGTTATCACAATCTGGTATCGACCACCGGCCTGCCCACCATGGATTACATGATCACCGAAGATCTGACCGACCCCACCGGAGCGGCCGACCAGTTTTACACGGAAAAACTGGTGCGCCTCACCAACCGCAATTGTTATCAGCCGCCGGAAGATTGCCCCGACGTCCAGCCGCCGCCATCGATCCAGAACGGCTACCCGACCTTCGGCACCTTCAACAATGTGGGCAAGATCACCCAGGACGCCGTTTCATTGTGGGCGGCAGTTTTGAGGGCGCTGCCGGAAGCGCGGCTGGTGATCAAAAACATCATCCTGGGCGACGACCGGGATTGGAATCCTTTGCGGGATAGGTTTGAGAAAGAAGGGGTCGATCTCGGGCGTATCGAGTTTCTGGCCAGCATTCCGAAGCGGGCCGACCACCTTGCGGCCTATCACCGCGTGGACATCGCCCTCGATACCTTCCCCTGCAATGGCGGCACCACCAGCTGCGACGCCATTTGGATGGGTGTCCCGGTGGTGACCATGAGAGGAGACACCTTCATGGGAAGGCAGTCGGCCAACTACCTCACCAAGCTGGACCTTATCGATCTTATTGCCCGATCGCCCGATGCCTATGTCGACGCCGCCCTGTCCTTGGCCAAGGATCGGGAGCGGCTTATCGAACTCCGAAATCAATTGCGGCCGATGATGGCGGAGCGTTTGCTCGATTACGATCAGCATGTTACCGAACTGGAAAGCGCCTTCCAGCATATGTGGGAGATACATCTGGCCGGCGAACCGCCTACCGCCTTTACCGTCGAGAACACCTACTGCCATGACCATTGACCGCCCCGCCACCGAAGAAGAACTGTTCGAGCGCTTCCGTGCACTTGAGATCGAGACGACAACCCACCGTCACGAACCCTTGCATACCGTCGATCAGAGCCAGGCGGCCAGAGACGCGCTGCCTCACATGCCGGGCGGCCATTGCAAGAATCTATTTCTCAAAGATAAAAAAGCGGCATTCTGGCTGGTGGTCACGCTGGAAGATACGCGGGTCAACATGAACGCACTGCAAAAAATCCTCGGATCGGCGCGTCTGTCTTTCGCCCGGCCGGAATATATGGTGGAAAAGCTGGGCGTCGAACCGGGAGCGGTGACGCCGTTCGTCGCCATCAACGCTTCGTCCCTGGAGGTCCAATTCGTGCTCGACCGGGCCATGATGGCGTGTGACATTCTCAACTATCACCCCCTGCACAATGGGGCGACAACGGCCATTGCCTCGAAAGATCTGCTGTCCTTTCTCCACCATTGCGGCCATGCGCCATTGCTGATCGATATTCCAAGTTGATATCGGACCAAAATTTGGGCCATTTGGACTTGCAAGCAGGAAAACATCTGCCAATTATGGGTCTAAGGGACGGTATCCAGGTGATTATTAGGAAAATGAAGGACATTCGATGACGGCAATCCTGAACGCGGACGGAACGGAAAGCGAGGCGGCGGAGGGCGCGCCGGAAGGCGCCGCCGGCGGCGATCTGATCAAAGATTCCAACACCGATCAATTCGGCGATGACGTGATCAACGCCTCGACGGAAGTGCCGGTGATCGTCGATTTTTGGGCGCCCTGGTGCGAACCCTGTAAACAATTGGGACCGGCACTGGAAAAGCTGGTGCAGGAATATGCCGGCAAGGTCCGGCTGGTTAAAATTAACGTAGACGAAAACCAGGCGCTGGCACAGCAATTGCGTGTCCAATCCATACCCATGGTCTACGCTTTCAAGGACGGCCGTCCCGCCGACGCCTTCACCGGCGCCCTGCCCGAAAGTCAGCTGCGGTCCTTTATCGAAAAGCTGACCGGTAACGCCGGATCGCCCGTCGATCAGGCATTGGAGCAGGCCAAGGCGCTGCTCGACGGCGGCGACCCGACAACGGCCAGCGCCATTTTCAACCAGATCATTTCCGCCGATGGGGAAAACGCCGCCGCCCATGCCGGTGTCGCTAAATGCCTGATGGCGGCTGGCGAGACGGAACAAGCCCGGCTTTACCTGGCGGGATTGACGCCGGAGCTGTTGTCATCCGACGAAGTTTCCGCTGTTCAGACCGCTCTGGAGCTGGATGAAATGGCGGACCAGGGCGGCGACACATCGGAGTTGCAGGCCAAGGTCGACGCCAGTCCCGACGATCACCAGGCCAGGTTCGATCTGGCCGTCGCCTTGTACGGTGGAGGTAACAGTGAACAGGCGATTGACGAACTGGTGGAAATCATCCGGCGCAATCAGGCTTGGAATGACGATGCCGCCAAACAGCAATTGTTAAAAATATTCGAAGCCTTGGGCTTTAACGATCCCCTTGCCGTCGAGGGGCGCCGGAAACTTTCGTCAATTCTCTTTTCGTGATGACCGATCGATCCGATGACATTTTCGGCCTGGCTTTCGAGGACCTCCCCGACAATCTTCCCTTATTTCCCCTGCCCGGCGCCCTGCTTCTGCCGGGTGGCCGATTGCCTTTGAATATTTTCGAGCCCCGCTACCTGAGCATGGTGATGGACAGTCTCAAGGAATCCCGAATGATCGGCATGGTGCAGCCGACTGAAATGATCGGTGATCCGGTGCCGGAAGATGCGGAGTTGTATCCGGTTGGCTGCGCCGGGCGGCTTATCGGATTTTCTGAAACCGATGACGGCAGGCTTTTGATTTCCCTCCAGGGTGTTTGCCGGTTTCGCTTATCCGAGGAAATCGATACTCGTGACGAGTACCGGCGCGTGGAACCCGATTATACGCCCTTCCGCAACGATATGGGGATGGTCGATATCGGCATCGACCGTAAGGGCGTCAATCTTCTGGTGCGGGAATATTTCGAATCACAAAATATCCAGGCGGATTTTCAGGCGCTGGAACAGATCGATGATCGGTTGCTGATCGCCGCCCTCGGTATGATGTGCCCGTTTGATTATCGGGAAAAGCAAGCCTTGCTGGAAGCCGTCGATTTGGCGGAAATGGCGACCATCCTGATTTCCCTAATGGAGATGACAGTTAAGACCGGTGGCGATATAACTACGGAACATTAGCGATAAGGAAAACGACATGACCGACCATCAGGTGGATCCGAAATTACTTGAGATCCTGGTTTGCCCTCTGACCAAGGGTCCCTTGCGCTATGATAAGGAGGCCCAGGAACTGATCAGCGATCAGGCCAAATTGGCCTATCCCATCCGAGACGGTATCCCGATCATGCTGGTGGACGAGGCAAGGCAACTGGAGGGGTAGGTTTTATTTATCCCCTATCCCTTGCCGCCCGCCAATTTGACGGCTTCCGGATGCCGGCGCAAACGGCCCATGGAATAAACGCCGAATACGGGCCCCGGCGCCAGCAAGGCAAAGGCGATCCCCCATCCCAACTCGGCTACAATTATCGGCATCAGATGGATCGACACCAGGGTTAACAGAAATCCGCTGCAGGTTTGCACCGTGATCATGGTACCCACCAGATCGGGCGGCGACAGTTCGGCGACACTGGCGGAAAATTGAGCCGAATCGGCGATTACCGTCACCCCCCAGACGAAGCACACGGCAACCAATAAATACGGCGATGCATCGAACAAAAATCCCGTCACCAAGGCGCAGGCGCCGCTGATCCCCATGGCCCACATGGTCAGCCAGGTGCGGCCGTGCCTGTCCGATAATACCCCGCCCAGCAGGCAGCCGATGACGCCGCCCACCCCCATGACACCGAAGGTGGCCAGGCGGGACCAAAAGGCCGGGTCCGTCATGCCGGTCCTGGCGTGAAAACTGGCGTCGAGAAAGACGCCGATCCAGGCCCACATGGCGAACAGTTCCCACATATGACCGAGATAGCCGAAATTCGCCAAGCGGATGGAAGGTGTGCCGTACCCTTTTAACAGAGCTTTGGGATCGAAGGCGGGCGATTTGATGTGGCGGGGACCGAGCTGCACGAAATTGACCAGTACGGCGGCCGTGAGAGCGACCGTTGATGCGGTGGCAATGGTGAAACGCCAGTCGAGACCGCCGAAGGCGTTGAAAAAATGGGGCGAGGCCGTTCCCAAAGTCAAAGCTCCCACCAGCACCGCCGCCAGCAATCCGAGATCGCCTTTGGCCCAACCATTGACGATTTTCAACCCCACCGGATAGGTGCCCGCCATGCAGGCGCCGGTGATAAAGCGCAGAACGATGATGGCGTTTCCCGCCGGATCGGTGAACAGGATCAACCCGTTGGCGGCGGCGGCGACCAGGGCGGTCATCATAAAAAACCGCCTGGGATCAATGCGGTCGGCGAGGGTGAGAAAGGCGCTGATCAATGTGCCTGCGACAAACCCACCCTGGACGGCGCTGCTGAAAAGCGAAATCTGCGTGGCGCTGAGATCGAACTCACCCCTCAGCGACGGTATCACCGCCGTCGCCGAAAACCACAAGGCGAAGACCGCAACCTCGCAGATGGCCAAAAGGGTCAGGGCAAAGGTTTTGGAATGCATCATGGGCTGTCCTCACGATCCCCTCCCCCGATATTTAACGCGTGTTCGATAATGTTCCAGGTACTTTCATCCGGCGCCAACAAAAGGACGCCCTTTCTGATTCGTGGCGAGTATGCCCTGCCGTCGATACATTTCGCAATGCCGCCGGCTTCCCTGAATATCAGCGTTCCCGCCGCGTGATCCCAGGGGTCAAGCCGCCCGATCACGGAAAAATCGCCCCGGCCACTGGCCAGCTCCAGATATTCATAACCCAAACAATTGTGATAGGACAAACCGGCGCAGTCCCGCCGCAAACTGTCTACCGCGCCGTTCATGGCAGCGGGCACCAGATATTCATCGCAATACCCGTGCATTTGTTGGAGGGGCTTTTCCCTTGCCAGCCGCGCCGCGCGAAAGTCGACCGGTCCGCCGATTTCCGCACCGGCATTCTTTTCCGTTAAGGCCAGTCGATTTTCCAGCGGCTCGTAGATCCAACCCATGACGGTTTCGCCCCGCCGGCAGAGGGCTACGATTACCACAAAAGGCGACCGCCCGGCAGCGTAGTTCTTGGTGCCGTCGATGGGGTCAATGATCCATACGGGATCGTCACCGTCAATAGCGTCCAACAATTGGGGTTTTCTTTCAGTCGCTTCTTCGCCGATTACCAGTGAACCGGGAAGCAATTCCCGGAGCCGTTCCGTCAATCGGTATTCGCTTTGCTTGTCGGCGATGGTGACGGGCTCTCCCGAAGATTTGGTTTCAATGTCGGCGTCGGCCAATGATTGAAAGCGCGGCAGGATTTCGGTCTTGGCCACGTCACGGATAATATCGGCGACGCGGCCGGCATCGGGAAAAGGGCTCATGCTAAAGGGCTTCGCCTTTCAACAGACGGGGCAAATCGCCCGCCTGGCCCATGGCGTGGCCCATGAAAAATTTTTTCAATGGACCGGCGCGGTGGACCGCCGCCAATCCGAGATCGCGGGCCAGCCTGACCGGCGTAATGTCATTGGAGAACAGACGCGTTAATCCGTCGGTCAGCGCCAGCATCAAGGTGTTGTCGAACCGCCGCCAGGTTTCGTACTTTTGCAGAACGTCCGCCGACCCGATATCGAGGCCCAACCGGCGGGCATCGGTCAATACCTCCGCCAAAGCCGCGACGTCCCGTAGTCCCATGTTCAGTCCCTGGCCCGCGATGGGATGCATGGCATGGGCCGAATCGCCGGCCAACGCCATTCTCTCCGCGATGCTCGCTTCCGCATATTGCAGCGACAAGGGATAACTCCAGCGGGGACCGACGAGTGACAGTTCGCCCAAAAAATCACCAAACCGGCTGGTGAACTCGGCAAGAAACAAATCATCCGGCAACCCCAGAAGCCCGTCGATCAGATCATTCCGTTCCGTCCAGACGATGGAAGACCGGTGGCGTCCGTTGTCGTCCGGCAGGGGCAGGATGGCGAATGGTCCGGCGGGCAGGAAATGTTCGTGGGCGACGTTGTGGTGGGACCGTTCATGGGCGACGGTCAAGACGATGCCGGTCTGATGGTAGGACCAGTGGATCAGGTTAATACCGGCCTGATCGCGAATTTGAGACGTCCGTCCATCGGCACCGACGATCAACGGGGCGGTTAGAGCTTCTCCGCTATCGAGCCATGCCGTCACCGTTGCAGAGTTATATTCGACGGCCTTGATCTTCACCGGCGCCAGATAAGTGATATTGGGAAGCTCTGCTATACGGGTGAAGATCGCCTGGCGCAAAAACCTGTTTTCCACCATGAACCCCAGGGCGTCTTCGCCAATGTCCTGATGGTCGTAGTGTAGAAACAGACGGGATTCGCCGTCGGCCACGCGGATATCATTGATGGGAGCGGTGTTCCCGCCAATGTGCCGCCACATGCCGATTTGAGTCAGCATTTTCTTGGGCGTCAAGGCGATGGCCGATGCGCGTCCGTCAAAACCGGTATCGAGCTGGGTTCGCTGATCGACATGATCCGCAACAAGAACCTTAAACCCGACGTCGGCCAGGGCAATCGCCAGACTGCCGCCCACCAAACCGCCGCCGACAATCAGGATATCGGCATTTGGGTGGGTTATATCTTTTCTTTTTTGGGTCAAATCCCTTCCTTTGATATCCGCAAAGACATTAAGCGTGCTTTGGTCACCTTCGCAACCATCTGTTTTGAAATCGTTTAAAATATGGTCGTTTTTTAGGGAGTTCGGTTGCCATAGAATTACAGCGCCGCGCCCTCGACCTCTTTTGGCTAAAAATTAATCAAAACCACCTTTCTGCTTAATTTATAGACAATATTGGTTTGGCTGTATCCCTCCGAGAATCTCCTTAAATCCAGGTTAACCAACTGATTTCATTTGATAAATATGAAACCGTGCAAAACCGGCACGGAAATTGAAATTAATGATCGAACTGGCCTGAAAGAGGAGGGATTCTGATGCGGGTTCATTTAAAGCCAATCAGCACATTTATATTTACTTTAGTCGCCTTGGCGCTGACGTCGACGCCCGTCTGGGCCGCTGACGATAAACTCAACAGCGGCGATACCGCCTGGATAATTGCAGCGACGGCATTGGTGCTGTTTATGACCATGCCCGGTCTGGCACTATTTTACGGCGGTCTGGTTAGGTCCAAAAATGTCCTATCCGTCCTCATGCAATGTTTCGGCATCTGTTGCGCGGCCTCGGTCTTATGGCTGGTAATCGCCTATAGTATCGCCTTCGGCGAAGGCAATGCCTGGTGGGGCGGTTTGGGCAAGGCCTTCCTGGCCGGTATCGGCACCGACAATCTCAGCGGAACCATTCCCGAAAATGTCTTTTTCATATTTCAGATGACCTTCGCCATCATCACGCCCGGTCTGATCGTCGGCGCCTATGTGGAACGCATCAAGTTCAGCGCCGTCATGTTGTTCAGCGGACTTTGGCTGTTAGTGGTTTACGCGCCGTCGACCCATTGGATTTGGGGCGGCGGCCTCTTGGCCGATCTGGGCTGGGCCAGCGAAGCTCTCAAAGGTTATGCGACGATGGATTTCGCCGGCGGCTTGGTGGTTCACGCCAACGCCGGTGTCGCCGCCTTGATTATCGCCAAGGCGCTGGGCAGCCGGACCGGCTTCCCTCACGATCTCAGACCGCCCCACAATCCGGGGCTGGTGATGATCGGGGCCGCCATGCTATGGGTCGGCTGGTTCGGCTTTAACGGCGGGTCGGCGCTGGCCGCCAACGGTGGCGCCGGTATGGCCATCACGGCCACCCATATTTCCGCCTCTACGGCCTGCCTGGTCTGGATCACCATTGAGTGGATCAAGTTCGGCAAGCCCAGTTTGGTGGGTATCGCCACGGGCGCCATTGCCGGTCTGGCGACCATCACCCCGGGCTCCGGTTTCGTCGGTCCTGTCGGTGGTCTGGTCTACGGCTTCCTCGCCGGGATCATTTGCTTCTATATGATCAACGTGGTGAAGGTGAAATGGAAAATCGACGATTCCCTGGACGTTTTCGCGGTTCACGGCGTCGGCGGTATATTGGGGATTCTGCTGACGGCCTTTTTCGCCGATGAGAGTCTCGGAGGTTTGGGCCTGCCCGAAGGTGTGACCATGGGCACGGCGTTCATGGGCCAATTGCTGGCAACGGTGGTTACCGTCGTCTGGGCCGGTGTGGCCGGTTACGTCATCGTCAAGATTGTCCAAGCGACGGTGGGATTGAGGGTGAATTCAGACGAGGAAACCGAGGGACTGGACATAACGTCCCACGGCGAACGCAGCTACGATCTGTAGGACAGGGTTAAAAGGAGTAATGCCATGAAGTACATAGTGGCGGTAATCAAACCGGCGAAACTGGACGCCGTTAGAGAAGCTTTGACCGAGATCGGTATCCAGGGTCTGACCTCCAGCGAGGTTTCCGGGTTCGGGCGGCAAAAGGGGCATACGGAAATTTACCGGGGCGCCGAATACGCCATCAGCTTCGTGCCCAAGACTAAAATCGAAATCGCGGTCGGTGACGATATGGCCGACGGGGTGATTGAATGCATCCAAAGCACCGCTGGTTCGGACAATATAGGTGACGGCAAAATCTTCGTGCTTGAATTACAAGAAGCCGTCCGCATCCGCACCGGTGAAAGGGGCCAAGAGGCGTTATAAGGAAGCGTTTTAGTTATATCCTGGCATCGCCCGGTCGGTTATTACAGGACCTCATAGGCGTCAATAATGACGGCGTTGGGGGTCCGCTGACCGGAGCCGATGGCCAAGACCCGGTTCAGCCACTCGTATTTTCCGGGTGACGCCTCAAACATCAGAGCTTCCCGAAAATAGTATAGAGACGGATCGACATCCTCGCCGGCGGCCATGCGCTGCATCACCTCGGCCGGTCCGTGCCGCATCCCGAGACCCTTCATAAATATAATTTCGCCGTCGTCACATTCGAGGGTCACGCGGACATCAAGATCGGCAACCCCGTCGACCCGTATAAGCTGACAATCCGATCCGCCGGCCTGGAGCTTGCCCCGTAGCCTTTCCCCTTCGAATTCACCGCCGAGAACGGGAATAAACCGTCTTTCGCCCACCGGGCCCTTTTTAGTGATTTTCGGATCGTCGACGTGGGCATTCAACTTGAACAGGGGCTGGGTTTTGATCATGGGGCTGATCCTTATCGGTTAGAGTGCGAGACTGGTCGGAATTTAACGGCAATAGAAATATTTGGTCAAAACATTCTTGCGGGCGGCCCTGTTAGCGGTCTTGTGAGCGGACAGGCGCATGGTTAGTATCCGCCGCATGTACAATAACGACCTCGATAAACTGACCGACTATCCCTTCGACCGGCTGCGGGCTTTGCTGAATCCCCTATCACCGCCCGAAGACAAAGAGCCCCTGATCATGTCGCTGGGAGAGCCGCAGCATGCGCCGCCCGCTCTTTTGGCCGAAACCGTCGCCGCCAATTCGGATCTCTGGGGCAAATATCCGCCGGTGGCAGGATCGGTGGATTTGCTGGCATCTATTGGCGGATGGCTGACCCGCCGCTACGGATTGTCCGACGGCACAATCGATCCAACAGAAAATATTGTTGCCGTCTCGGGAACACGTGAGGCCCTCTACATGGTGGGCGGGCTGGCCATACCGGACCGGAAAAACGGTGGCAAGCCGGCCGTGCTGATTCCCAACCCGTTTTATCAGGTCTATATCGGCGCGGCGGTGATGAGCCGGGCGGAGCCTGTCTACCTGGCGGCCACCCGTGAAACCGGGTTTCTGCCTGATTTTACCCCGCTCGATGAACCAACGCTGGGCCGCACCGCCCTTGCCTATCTGTGCACCCCGGCCAATCCCCAGGGCGCCATCGCCGATCTGGATTATCTCAAACAGGCCATCCAATTGGCCCGGAAATACGATTTCGTCCTTGCCATCGACGAATGTTACGCTGAAATTTACAACCAGACGCCGCCGCCGGGGGCGCTTGAAGCCTGTGCAGATATGGGCGGCGGCTTTGAAAATGTTCTTATTTTTCATTCCCTCTCCAAACGGTCCAACGCGCCGGGCTTGCGGTCCGGCTTTGTCGCCGGTGACCCCGATCTGATCAAAAAACTAAAAACCTTGCGAAATTACGGCGGCGCCTCGCTGCCGGGCCCAATCATGGCGGCCTCGGCGACGCTGTGGCGGGACGAACACCATGTGGCGGCCAACCGGGCCCTTTACCGGCAGAAATTTGACCGGGCCGATCAATTGCTCGCCGGCCGGTTCGGCTATTACCGGCCCGAAGGCGGATTTTATCTCTGGCTTGATGTGGGCGACGGCGAGAATGCGGCGGCGCGCCTGTGGCAGGGGGCCGGGGTACGGGTGATTCCCGGCGCCTATCTGGCAAGGGCCGGACGGGATGGCGTCAATCCCGGTGATCCTTACATCCGGATTGCCCTGGTCCAGGACCCGGAACTCATATCGGAAGCATTGAGCCGCCTAGTCGCTACGCTTACCTGAAACGCTGGGGGGAATGAATCCCGGCTAAAATACCGCTGCCGAGACCGTGTGGTTTATTTTTAGCAGATCAGCCAGGACCGCCAATCCTTTCTCGACCTGTTCCACGTCGTCAGGCGGACCCAGGCAAACCCGCACCGCTTCGACCGACGGCGTCGCATCGATACTGAAATTCGCCGAGGATAGAACGGAGACGCCGGCCTCTTTGGCGCGGGAGACGAAGTCGTTGGCCCGCCAGTTGTCCGGCAGCCTCAACCATAGATGATAACTGGCCGGATGGGTCTGCACCAATGAGGCGGGCAGAATTTCTTTGACGATCGCCTGGCGCCGCGATGCTTCTCGCCGGTGCCAAAGGGTGAATTCTTCGGCGGCGCCGTTTTCGATCCAGCGGCTGGCAACTTCCGCCATGAAGGGCGGCGCCATCCAACTGGTGAGATTGAGGGTGTTGCGGCAACGGTCAACTAAATTTTCCGGCGCCAGCACATAACCGATCCGTAATCCCGGCGCCATGAATTTAGCGGCGCCGGTAATATAAACGGACTGGTCCGGAGCGAACACCGATAACGGCGGCGGCGCATCCTCCAGCAGATATCCGTAGACGTCGTCATCGATAATCGTAACGTTGTATTTTTCGGCGATGGCCGCAATGGCCTGACGGCGCGCTTCGGGCATGACGGCGGTGGTTGGATTTTGCAAGGTCGTCAGGCAATAAAGTAATTTAGGCGGCTGAGACCGGCAGAGCCTTTCGAAAGCGTCAGGAATCAACCCTTCCTCGTCCATATCGAGGGCCTCCAACTTAAGACCCAGATGATGGGCCAGGCCCTGAATAGCGGGATAGGTGAGATACTCAGCCGCAATCGACTCACCCGGTCCGGCCAGGGCCATCAAGACCGTCGTCAAGGCATGTTGCGCCCCGTTACAGATGATCATCCGGTCGGCGCTCGCCGCCAGGCCGCTTCTTTTGAGCCAGGCCGCACCGGCGGCCCGATGACGATAGGTGCCGCCTTCGGTTTGATAGCCGAGCAGCTGGTCGAGTTCCGGGCTGCGGGCGATCTCGGTTATGGTCCGGGAGAAAATTTCGGCCCGGTTGCCGGCGGCCGGCATATTGAGGCCAAAATCGATGATCTCGGGACCCTCAACAGAAGGTCCCTCCTGGGATAGGTCCCTGCCGGAAATTGTGGTTTGTTCCCCCTCGATCTTAAAGAAACCATCTTCGCCGGCCGCTTCCGGTATCGGTCCCCGTACAAAGGTGCCACGTCCGACTTCGCCCTGGGTCAGCCCGCGGCGCTCAGCATCATGATAGGCCCGGCTGACGGTGCCGACGGTGACACCTAGCTGATAGGCCAGTTCCCGATGGGTCGGCAACCGATCCCCCGGCAACACGGCGCCCGTTTTAATATCGTCGGCCAGGGCATCGGCGATGGCGAGGTAGCGCGGTCCCCGGCGGTTCTCAATATTCGGCATCCAAATTGTCATGGTGACAATATAACCGTTGACTTTAGAATGTGTCAAGATTATACCGATTGTCTCGATAAAAAGAGGACAATATCATGGATATGACCCAAAATAGACAATATTGTACCGATACAATTTCACCGGTTAGCCCCGACTGCACGGGTGCGGTTTCGCAACGGCAGGCGTCGAGCACCGTTCTGGATCTTATCGCCGCTACGGTATTTAAGCTGTTTGTGGTCTTGTTTCTGTGGCGTCAACGGCACCGCCAGCGACGCGCCTTGGCCGAATTGGACGATCGCATTTTGCAGGATATCGGGATCAAAAAACGGGATGCACTGTTCGAGGCCAATAAGCCCTTTTGGCGCGCTTAAGTCGGCCAAAAGAGCGTATCTGGGCTTATTACCATATCGAAACATTAAATATTTCGGATAAATCGGCGCGAAAGTGTTTTTTTTCAAGGTGTTGTAGCGTTTTCTTAAGGTTTGAGACGTTTTGTTAACGGGCCGTTAAGAAAGCCCAAGCAATATCGTCCTATGGCACGTACAGCTTTACATCCAGCGCGCACCGCGCTGTTGCCGGCCGGATTGATCGATCAGATCAAACGCCGGACCGTCGAGTTATCGGGACTGGTTTTGTTCGCCGTCTCCTTATTAGGGCTGGTGGCCCTTCTCAGTTACCATCATGCCGACCCGTCACTCAATAGCGCCACCAACGAACCGGCCCGTAACCTTCTGGGCCTGGCGGGCGCCTATACCGCCGATCTTTTGTTGCAGATTTTCGGCGCTGCCGGCGCTTTGCCGTTTTTGATTTTCGCCGCCTGGGGGTGGTGTCTGATCGCCAAAAAAGGCGTCGGCATTCTCTGGCTACGGCTATTGTTGCTGCTGGCCGGCATCACGTCGATCGGCATTGCACTGGCCGTTTTTTCCAACCCTGAATCCTGGCCCCTGAGGACCGGACTCGGCGGCGTGACCGGCGCCGTTCTGTTAAACCTGACGATGGATGCGCTGGCGCCCCTGACCACCGGGCTGGCGGTCGGTTGGCGGGAAGCAATGGTCGCTGTACCGGCGGTTTTATTGGGCGTGCCGTCCCTGATTTTTGCCGGCGGCCTCGACCGGACGGAATGGCGGGCGCTTTGGCAAGGTATGAAAAGTACCGGTTCCGCCGTTGGTATCACAGCGCGCTTCGTCGGTCGTCAGGCCAAAAGCATTCGGACCCGGATCGAGCCGACCTTTGGCAACGCCGATGATCGTCCCGAGGAAGACGAGACCGATAATCCCATGGAGCAGGCCTTGCTGGAACGGTCCGCCCAAAAGGAGCTGAAGGAGAAGCTCCTGCAGAAGCACAAAAATAAAGCCGTCGTTGCCGATAAGGTTAAGAAAGCGCCGGCGGGAAAGCGGGCCCGTGCCGCCAAGCAGGGAAACCTGAAACTTTCCACGACGGATAAATATCAGCTGCCACCCCTGGAAATTCTTGAAGAGCCGCCCGAGGTTTCGACCAATCTTAAAGCGGATAGGGAATCGCTGGCTCAGAATGCGCAATTGCTGGAATCAGTTCTTGAGGATTTCGGCGTCAAAGGCGAGATCGTCAAGGTCCGGCCCGGACCCGTCGTTACCCTCTACGAGCTGGAACCCGCGCCTGGCACCAAAACCTCCCGCGTGGTTGGCCTGTCCGACGATATTGCCCGCTCCATGAGCGCCCTGTCGGTCCGCATTGCCGTTGTGCCGGGCCGCAGCGTTATCGGTATCGAGCTGCCCAACGCCAAAAGGGATACGGTTTTCTTCCGGGAACTTCTGGCCTCCAAGGTCTTCGACAAATCCAGCAGCAATCTGACTTTGGTGCTGGGCAAGGATATCGGCGGCGCGCCCCTGGTGGCCGATCTCGCCCGCATGCCCCATTTGCTGATTGCCGGCACCACCGGATCGGGCAAGTCCGTCGCCATCAATACCATGATCCTGTCCCTGCTCTACCGGTTGGGCCCGGATCAATGCAAATTCATTATGATCGATCCCAAGATGCTGGAATTGTCCGTCTATGAAGGCATTCCTAATCTTTTGGCACCGGTGGTGACCGATCCCTCCAAGGCGATAGTCGCCCTGAAATGGGCGGTGCGGGAAATGGAAGACCGCTACCGGCTGATGTCCCAGATGGGGGTGCGTAACATCACCGGCTACAATACGCGTCTGGCCGAGGCCCGCAAAAAAGGTGAAACCTTGACCCGCCGGGTCCAAACGGGCTTTGACGAAACGGGCAAGCCGGTCTACGAAGACCAGCCCCTGAGCATGGATCCCCTGCCCATGATCGTTGTGGTCGTGGACGAAATGGCCGACCTTATGATGGTCGCCGGCAAAGACATCGAGGCGGCCATTCAACGCCTGGCCCAGATGGCAAGGGCGGCCGGCATTCATTTGATCATGGCCACCCAGCGGCCATCGGTGGACGTCATCACCGGCACCATCAAGGCCAATTTCCCGACCCGCATCAGCTTCCAGGTCACGTCCAAAATCGACAGCCGCACGATATTGGGCGAACAGGGCGCCGAACAGCTGTTGGGTCAGGGCGACATGCTGTACATGGCGGGCGGAGGACAGATCGCCCGGGTTCACGGACCCTTCGTCAGCGACGAAGAGGTCGAGCATGTGGTCAAGTTCCTCAAAAGCCAGGGTGAGCCGGTTTATGTGGATGCCGTAACGGAAGACGACGACAGTGGTTTCAGCGCACCCGGCATGGGCGGTAAAGACGACGGCGACGAACTTTATGATGAGGCCGTCGCCATTATTGCCCGCGAAGGCAAGGCGTCGACGAGTTTCATTCAGCGCCACCTCCAGATCGGCTACAACCGCGCCGCCCGCATCATCGAAAAAATGGAAGCGGAGGGCGTGGTCAGCAAAGCCGACCGCGTTGGCCGGCGGGAGGTTCTGGTGGGCGCCCACTAGAGGTCGACCAAAGCCCTCTAAAATGGCCCTTGCCTTACCGTTGAGGACCGGCATGATAACAGCATGGTTTCTATTCCGATCTCTCTGAAAAAAATAGGTCGAAGCGCCGCCTTAATGGGGGCACTGGCTATGTATGCGTTGCTGCCGACCCACATCCCAGGCACCGCCGCCGCCGCCGACGCCGTTCCCGCCGATCTTTCAGAACAGGACAGGTCCGATATCGGCCGTATCGAAACTTACCTCAACGATCTCAAGACCTTGCAGGCGGGGTTTTTGCAGATCGCTTCCAACGGCGGCGTGGCGACCGGCAAGTTGTTCATGTCCCGGCCCGGCAAAATGCGTTTCGAATACGATCCGCCGGCGCCCATTATGATGATCGCCGACGGTATCTTTCTCATTTACGTCGACAAAGAGCTGGAGCAGGTCACTCATATTTTGTTGAGTTCAACGCCCGTGGGCGTCCTGGTAAGGGAAGAAATCGCTCTCAAAGGCGATATTACGCTGACCAAGTTCGAGCGGGGTCCCGGTGTTCTCCGGGCGACGATCGCCGATACGGAAGATCCCGAAGAGGGAGAAATTACGTTGGTTTTTTCCGACCAGCCCCTGGCGCTTCGAAAATGGGTGGTATCAGACGCGCAAGGTGTGAACACGACCGTCACCTTAACCGGTCTGCAAACCGGCAACCACCTTGATCCGGAACTGTTTATTTTCCGCGGCCTGGAAAATCAGGAGTAATGTCGTTGCATGGCACATTAAGGTAATCCTGTATTCAACCCCGTATTCAACATTGTGTGATTACCATTGCATTTGGCCAAATCCGAACCAACTTAATCTATTAAGGAGATACCGTGGCCGCAACGGCGGCGGTGTGTGGGATAGACTCCCCCGGTTATCCCGCAATCCTCAAATTGAAGCGCCCGGCACCCCCCTGGTCGGGCGCTTTTTTTTACTTATATTATTGTTTTGATCTCAAAATGAACCTGACAGAGAAAGGCCGCCCTATATTTCTAGGAGCGGCCTGATCCAGTTTAGGGACGCCGGTTTGACGGGACGCCCGTGCGTAACTTTCTTAAATTTATACCGTGTCTATCCTAAGCTGCCGGCCGTTTGGAGAACAGCCAAAGTATGATGCCGATGGCAATAAGACCAACCAGACCGCTGTCACCCAGAGATTTAATCAGCGCCAGCAGGTTATTTACGACGTCGCCGATCAAAAACCCGGGCTGCGGGCCAAATAGGATTTGTAACACGACAAAGAGTGCAATGATCAGGAGTCCCAATTCGGTAAACTGAATTAGGAACCGCTTTATACTATCGAGAAAACCAGGCATATCTTGATCCTTCGGTAGTTAAAGTCACGCTAAGTACCCACAATTAGGTGGTAGAGGATACCAGACCACTACATATTGTGTTAGGTGTCAAGATTGGTGAAATTGTCGGGAAATTGGACCAGGAGGTCATGTGGTCAAATAAAACTAGATTTTTCCATTTGTTACGCCTTATTCTAAGATGTTGCCCGCCCCGCATCACATTCTTGTGAATCAAGTCCTTAACAACATAATTACGCTCATTTAACGATATTTAGTTAGAAATTCAGGGATCGAAACGAATCATGAAAATCACCACCTGGAACATCAATAGCGTCCGCTTGCGCCTGCCTATCATCAAGCGTCTGGTCTCCGAGATTAAACCCGATGTTATCTGCCTGCAGGAGACCAAAGTGATGGACGATCTGTTTCCGGCGCAGGACATAGAGAAATTGGGCTATCCTCATCAGGCCATCCGGGGCGAAAAAAGCTACAACGGCGTAGCCATACTCTCAAAATTGCCATTAAAAAACATTCAAACCTTGAATTGGTGCGGTAAAGAAGACTGCCGGCATATTTCGGCTATATTGCCCAAAAATGTCGAACTGAATAACTTTTACATCCCGTCCGGCGGTGATATTCCGGATCCCAAGGAAAACGATAAGTTCGCTCACAAGCTAAAATTTTTGAAAGAAGCCGCCAAGTGGTGCAAAGCCCGGCAGGACGTCAAGGCCAAGCGAATTGTCGTCGGTGATTTCAATGTGGCGCCCCTGGAAACCGATGTCTGGTCCCACAAACAGCTTCTTAAGGTGGTGTCACACACGCCCGTCGAGGTCGATCTTCTGGACAAACTTCAAAAAGCCGGGCCCTGGACCGACGCCGTCCGGGAAATTATTCCGCCGGAAGAACGCCTTTATTCCTGGTGGAGCTACCGGTCGCGGGATTGGACCGTTAATGACCGGGGGCGGCGTCTCGATCATGTCTGGGTAACGGAGGCTCTCAGGAAAAAAATCAAGGGCGCCGAAATCCTGCGTGATGCCCGCAGCTGGGAAAAGCCGTCGGATCACGTGCCGGTAACGGTGAATTTCGACCTGTAAAGGAAAAGCCGCCTATCCGTCCAAGGCTTCCTTAACCGCATGTTGAACATCATTTTGGTCGAACGGTTTCTTCACAAAACCGGCGACCTTCAATCCCCGACTCTTGGCCAGAGAAACGGACGTGCCGATGGTTGTTTCGTCCTGGCTGGAAATAATTATTATTTTCTCGCTGCGAATTTCTTTGGCGAGGATAGTCAGCAATTCAGCGCCGTGCATCTTGGGCATCAATATATCCAGCAACACCAAATCGACCTGTTGGTCCTTGAAGGTCGTTAAATAATCCTCGCCGTTGGTCGCCTCCGATACCCGGTGGCCCATATGCTCCACAATTGCGCGCAGCAACTTTCGAATTTCGTTATCGTCATCGACGATAACGACATGTCCGCTTGTCATAAGAAGAGGCTCTTTTCTGTGTATTTTGTTTCTTCAGTAATAGCCGGAAAATCTACGGGATGTCGACGCCTGTTTTGGGCATCATCAAAAAATCGGCAACCGAACCCTTATTCCGCTAAAACGACCAGAGTAACCGGATGGCTGACACCCTCTACCGTCCGGTTCTCCAGCCGCCGAAATTCCCGGGGGGGCGTGTAATTCTGCTTTTCGGCAGTGGTGAGAACTTGGGCTGTCGCCAGAGCGCGTACTTTTTCGGCCTTGGTATGCTTTTCGAGTTTAGCCGACAGATTAACGCAATCGCCGAGGATGGTATATTCCAGCCGTTCTTCGTCACCGATTATGCCGAATACGATTCGTCCCGTCGTCGCTGCCATGCCGATATCGATGGGCGGCAGCCCGTTGCTCATCCGTTCATCGCGCCAAGCATCGGCCGCAGCAATAAGCTCTTCCACCGCCCCCAGCACTTCGGCCCCATAGCTCTGGCTTTCCGTCACCGAACCGAACGAGGCGACGATGCCATCACCCTCGAAACGGTCGACTACACCGTTGTATTTTCTAATGATCGGCACCATACGTGATTGATAATCGAGAATCAGGCTCACCAGTTCATCCGGCTGCATGTCTTCGGTCAAGGGGGTGAACCCTCTCAAATCGATCATCAGGATGGCGGCGTCCCGCTCCACACCCTGTCCCAACGATACTTCGGATTCCGACTCGGCCATCTGTTCGACCACCGCGGCCGGAAAAAAGCGCGACAAGGTACGGGCGGCTTCCCCCTCGGCAACGGCCCGTTCCAGCAATCCCCGCGCCCGGGATATGGCCAAAGCCAAAATGCCCGTGACCATGACGATGGAAATGATTTTATCCAGCTCACCGCCGATCAAAACCGAGTTGGTGGTCAGATACTCTACGTAGTTTCGGGTTATCATGGGATTGCCGGGCTCGGCGACGATGACGTAAACGAACATCAAAAGCCAGCCGATGGCCGATACCGCACCCGCCAGCACGACGAACCGCGCCTCGAAGCGCAACGCCCTGAGGGCGATAAAAATGAATATATAGAGGAGCGTGGGCGCTTTGAGATAAAAGGAGGGCGGCTGCATATATTGCAGGTGAAACGACCAAATCGTAATCAGGAGCAGTGCAATATCGGCGACCACGGAAAGGGCGACAAACCATCTGGGAAGCGCCAGGCGATAAACCAGAAACAGCCGCAACACGGTAAAAGCAATATAAGTGGCCAGTATATAGGGTACCAGCCTGATACCATCAGACGGCATAAAGGTTTTCGGCGCCACGGCGTACAGAATGGCAAAGATCAGCACGATCACCAGCTGAATCCAGCCAATCAGTTTTTCGCTGTCCTGTTGCTGGGTTTGAATATTATTGCGCACGCGGCCGGGTAAAGCGGGACGCTCGACGTCCCCCCATAATATGCACCGCATCATGTGAGAGAGTTGCGCTATCATGTTCGACGCCTTTTATTCCGGCTTAGAAATAATATTGATCCAATACGGACTACCTTAACAATCAAGGTACCAGACGGTATCCATTCGGTTCGGTGACAAGCAATTCGGCGTTGGACGGATCCCGTTCTATTTTTTGACGCAGGCGATAGACATGAGTTTCCAGCGTATGAGTGGTAACGCCGGCATTGTAGCCCCACACCTCGCCCAATAAAACGTCACGGCTGACAACCCGCTCGCCAGCCAGATATAGAAACTTCACGATCGCCGTCTCTTTGTCCGTCAGACGGATTTTCTTCTCGGTATCGGTTTCCAGCAATAATTTTGCCGCGGGCCGGAAACTGTAGGGACCGATGGTGAAGACGGCATATTCACTTTGCTCGTGTTCCCGAACATGGGCCCGTAATCGGGCCATCAGAACCCCAATTCGAAACGGCTTCGTAACATAATCATTGGCCCCGGCGTCCAAGCCGAGGATGGTGTCGGCATCGGTATCGGCGCCGGTCAGCATGATAATGGGCGATTTCACGCCATTTCGCCGCATAACGCGGCAGACTTCCCGTCCATCCATGTCAGGCAGGCCCACATCCAGCAAAATAATATCAAAATACTGGTTTTTAGCGGCTTCAATGGCTTCGCTGCCGGTACCAGCGACATCGGTGACAAACTCTTCATGAATTTGCAGTTGCTCCGACAACATTTGCCGAAGATCTTCATCGTCGTCTACAACAAGTACACGCCTACCAGCAGTCATTTTTATCTCCATTTTTGTCTAATTTCATTAAATTTTCGCCTGCTAAACTATTCATTTCATTCTAATTCTTGCGTATTGGTATCTTAAAGCGGGTAGCGACACGGTGACAAGTATCGCCTGGCGCCGGTTAGGGGTGAAAGCGGGAATATTTGGACCGTCGATAATCGATTTTTCACATTATTGCCCGGCAATATTTTCCTCTTAAGCTTTGTTTTCCGCATAAAATTAAAAACCCTATTGATTCTATTAGATATTCTTTGGCACTCCTTTTGCAAATCCTGTTCAAGTAAATGTGTTCGAAAAAGTGAAATTGGGTAGAAAAACCCGGTTTAAAAACGATATTCGATAGAACGGGAAAAATAGAAAATGCAAATTAGCACCCCTCAAATGGGCGTTCCTGGTGATCAACTCGCCTATGCGCCGGCATACCAGGCACCGACCGAAAAACCTGCACAATCTGGAGATTCATCCGGTAAAATCCAGGATTCGGGTGATTTTGATTTGTTCGGTAAGGATGGTTTTTCCTTTTGGGATTTGGTCGACATCATCAATCCCCTGCAACATATCCCTGTGATCTCAACCATCTACCGGTCTCTGACCGGCGACGAAATAGATCATGGGGCGAAGATTGCCGGCGGCGCCCTGTTTGGTGGACCTTTAGGCGCCGCCTCTTCGGTAATTGACGTGGCGGTCTCTCACAGTACGGGCAAGGACCTCGGCGAACATGCCATGGCTTTCCTGCAGAATGAAGAAAATACACCGACGCCAAATTCTCCGTCCGATCCGGTTGAGGTGGCGGCTCTGCAAGGATTTGCGGCGGCGAATAATCCAACCGCCGGTCCCGTCGTCCAAAGCCAGGCACGTGAGCCGCAAGCACCTTTGGCCCTGATCGCCCAGGAAAGCGCCCGGGAAAACACTCTGGAAAGCGCTCGGCAATCAAACCCCGCCGGTATGACTGCCATTCCCATTGCCAGGGACACTTTTGCCGAACGCGTCGCCGCCTACGCGCCCAAGCAGGCAAGGCCCCGGAACTTGACCCCTCGAACTGCACCGGATTTAGGCCTGCTGGCAGATATCAGCAGGCCCTCCAACAAGCCAGTTCCCCTGACGCCAAAATATTCCGCGACCGAGCCGGACGCGGGCGACAAAAAACCCCCTGCAAATTTGAACCCGACCAACACCGACACCGCTAGCCAGCGCGCCCGGCTGGCATACGAAAAAGCCCAGCTGATGTCCGAAGAAATATCCGACGGCTGGGTCTATCAAGCCATACTTCAAGCCATGGATAAGTATCAGGGCGGCGCCATTGACGGCGCGTCTCTCAAGGATAGCGGCGAGGATACGGAACTGCCGATGATCCATTAATCAGTTCGGGGTGAGCATGCTGACAAAAACGACGGAGAACTGTCTTGTTGTTACACCTGCCAATGAATCGCGTGGTTACGTTCGCTGGCAGGACCGAACTTTTGATTGCGCCCTGGGTAAAAGCGGCGTCGCGGTCGAAAAAAGGGAAGGCGATGGCGCTACGCCCCCCGGCCGTTTTTTGATACGACATATTCTTTACCGACCCGACCGGATCGAAAAACCGTTGAGCGGCCTCCCGATATACGCTCTCGACCGGGACAATGGATGGTGTGATGCGCCGGATCATCCCGATTACAACCGGTTTGTTCACCTGCCACATGCCGCCCACTGCGAGAAGCTTTGGCGGGAAGATCATATTTATGATCTGATCATTATCCTCGCCTATAACGATGATCCCGTCCAGCCCGGCAAAGGAAGTGCTATTTTCATGCATGTGGCCCGGCCGGGATTGGAGCCGACCGAGGGATGTATCGCCCTGGAGGTTGATGACTTATTGGAAATTACGCTTGGTCTGGATAAAGACAGCCTGATTGAAATTCAGCCGTCCTGAAGTTGACTGTCTTTCTTGTGGTAATCTTCCTGGTGATAGTTTCCTCTGGGCCCGAAGATTGCCGTTCCCACCCGGACGAGAGTTGCACCAAATTGGACGGCGATTTCGTAGTCGGCGCTCATGCCCATGCTGAGTTCTTTCAGGCCGTTGCGCTCGGCTATTTGGCGCAGCAGCGCAAAATGCAAGGAAGCCTCTTCATCCACCGGCGGGATACACATCAAGCCCCGGATTGGGAGCTCGAACTCTTCCAAACATTGGCGGATAAATTTATCGGCCCCATTGGGTAAAACGCCAGCTTTTTGCGGCTCGGCGCCGGTATTTACTTGAATAAAACAATCAGGACGGCGGCCGATTTCGTCCATGTGCCGCGCCAAGGCTCGCGCCAGCTTCAGGCGGTCTACGGTTTCAATCACATCGAACAGCCCGACTGCCAGGGCCGATTTGTTGCGTTGCAGCGGTCCAATCAAATGCAGTTTGGCGTCTGCGTATTTTTCCTTGAGGAGCGGCCATTTGGATTCCGATTCCTGCACCCGGTTTTCACCAAATAGAAGATGGCCGGCTTCAATGGCTGCTTCAATTTTTTCCGGTGGGTGGGTTTTGGTTACGGCTACGAGCCGCACAGCATCCGCAGCGCGGCCTGCTGCAACGGCAGCGCCTTCGATTGAAGCTTTGACCGTCTTGAGATTATTGGCGATATTCACGGTTGATGATTTTTCCTGAGAATTCATTTGTTAAAATCACATCAGCTGTAGCGAGAAATCCTGCAATTATAACCGGTTAATAAGCGTGACCATATCATCGATTGCCAGAAGGCTCAATTTTACGGCGGGCGTGCCTCCATGGTTGCCACCATTGATATTGGTGACAGACGAAACCAGGCTTGCCGATCCCCTGCCGGTATTGAATTCACTGCCGCCGGGCACGGGCGTTTTACTGCGACACTATGAGACGCCCCATCGGCTTGAGTTGGCGCAGGAAATTGCGTCAATCTGTCGACGTAATAGACTGTTGTTTTTGTTGGCCGGCGATGCAGACCTGGCATTCACAGTTAATGCAGACGGACTTCATCTTCCGGACTATATGGTGCGAAACCCGCCGTTGACTGCACGGATATGGCGCCGACACCCGGGAAAACTCGTAACCGCAGCCGCCCATAGCCGGTTTTCACTTTTAAAGGCCGGTGAATTGGGCGCCGATGCGGCGTTGCTGTCCCCGGTTTTTCCGACCAAAAGCCATCCGAGCCGAACAGCATTGGGTAGCACGCGATTCACCGCCTGGGTCCGGTCCGGTCCATTGCCGGTTTATGCCCTGGGTGGTTTATCGGCAAAAAATGGATCCAGGCTCTTCGGCACCGGCGCTATAGGTATTGCCGGAATTAGCGGGATCGATGCTGAGTTTTATTCGGGTGATTTTGCCGGTGAAGCCAAATGAGCAGAAGCATCGCCGATCTGGTCAAGTTGGGCGAAGCGGCCATGGAACAGGAGGACTACGATCTGTCCGTCGATTACTTCAATCAGGGTTTGGCGATTGAACCGGAAAATTTCGCCGTCCTTTTTGGGATGGCCGAAGTCTTGCGGTTCAGGGAAGACTATAAGGAAGCTGCCGAGTTTTACAGCAAAGCCCAACGCGTCGACCCGGAGGAATTTTATGGCCATTGGGAAATGGCTTATTCCTACGATATGGCGGGTCAGTTCGCCGAAGCGAAAGCGGGCTATGAAGATTGTTTGCGGCGCGACCCCAATCATGGCGTGGCGCGCCATCTGTTGTCGGCACTGGTGGGCGAAACATCGGCGGCAGCGCCCAAGGACTATATCGAAGAGCTGTTCGACGACTATGCGGAAACCTTCGATGAAAGCCTGTTGAACGATCTCGACTACACCGTACCCGATCTTATCAGGCAAAAACTTGATGTCCTCGACCCCGGCGCCCGTTACCAAGAAGTGATGGATTTAGGGTGCGGTACAGGATTGGTGGGCGCCGCAATAGGTGAACTTTGCGGCGACATTGATGGTATCGATCTGTCAGCAAAAATGATCGAACAGGCCGTCAGCAAAAATATATACCGTCGCACCATGGCCGGCGACATTGCCGCCTGTTTCGAGACCGAGACATTTAACAATGCCAAATATGACTTGATTGTCGCCGGCGACGTTTTCGTTTATTACGGTGATCTCATTCCGGTCTTTAAATCGGCAAAGGAACATTTGAAAAAGAACGGCCGATTTTTATTTACCATTGAAAAGTTGGCGGGTGATAAGGGGGAACCGGGTTACGAAATTCAACGGTCGGGTCGTTTTGCTCATAACCGTAACTATTTGAATTTACTTGCTAAACGGTGGGATTTTATGGTGGAGACTATTGAAGAAATCGTTCCCCGCAAGGAAGGTGAGTTACTGATATCCGGATATTTGTGCAGTCTGGTGAACGGGTAATCGCGGCGTCCAGTCTAATTTTTAACACACCAAAACAGATACATGCTTCTAAATGTCTGAGGATGTTCAACTTCGAATTGATGCCAAGCCGATAGGGACGCGCGGGCGGATCGGTCAGTTTGGTAACTGTCAAATTCTCTTATGGTTGCTTGATCGCGCATTTCAAATCCTAGAAATTTCAAACCGAGACTATCCAACGCATCGCCAATTTCCGGCAGCTCAAACCGATGTTCTTGGGCATGAAACAACAGGTCCCGGCAGCCGCTTAGACAATAAAAATCCACCGAATTACATAATTCCAGCGACCTTTGAATACCTTCATCCGCCTCCAAAATAATGTCCTGCCTGAATTGCCGAATATCATCGGGTGACGCCGAATACCCTTTTTCGGCGACAATAGACCGCGCGCGGACAACATCCTGGCGGCCCAGTTCACTGTAGAGACCAATTTTCATGAGACCGCCGGACCGAAGGAGATCAGTCAATACCCGCCAACCGGCCATAGGATCGTCAAGGTGATGCAGCACACCGGTGCACTCGATAAGATCAAAGCTTCTGGCCAAATCGCCAAGCTCCAGAATATCTGCCTGGGCGTAGTCAATATTCGAGATGTTCAGCTCTTCCGTTTTCCTCATGGCATGGGCGATGCTGGTCAGGCTGATGTCCACAGACAAGACCTGCGCGTTAGAAAATCTGGATGCAGAATGTAAAGTTTGCTGGCCCGTGCCGCAGCCGGCGATCAGAATTTCCGGCGTTGCCGGGGAAATATAATCACCTAGGTCAAAGTAAAGGGGCGGCGCCGTTAAAACTTCGGCAATCGATCCGCTTTTTTCCTGTGATATGGGCCCGTCCCAACGGGGATACGGATTCTCTTCATACTGCTCACGAACGAGTTGGGAGACCTCGTGTTGCACCGGCGTCAATTGTGGAATTTTTTCCCGGAGAGACCACTCCACGAGGGGCTCCGTAACTTGCCGCCTAATCAGCTCGGTTTCGTGATCTGACCGCTCGATATGGCTCAACTTTTCAGCCCACGGAAAGACATGTAGTGGTCGGTATGCACCCATAGCCGCAATAAAGGAAATCGGAATTGGTTCTTCTTTTTTAGCCAGCGATTCAATATTCCGCTGAAGCTTTTCAACGCTCCCCGACTCTTCATCGGATTCATAAAATACATATTCATTTGAGAAGCACTGCAATGCCAAAGCTACGGCAAATGCCGCACCATCCTCGTCCGGCACATTTGCCAGACACTCGGCCAACATGGCGCGCCGCAGCAATGTAAGCATCCGTTCAAAAATTGCCGTGCTTACAGGACCTGCTTCCAATGCTCTTAAAAAAAGAGGAATTGACGATAATTTAACCGCATAACCGGAATAGGATGAAACCAATTCAGGTTTCCAAGACGCCGTGTTCTCAAGAATTTTGCCAATGTCCGGATGATGACCGAGGGCGTTTAATATTGGCCGAAGAATAAGGGGCCGGTTGATTTTCGGCTGATCCAGAAGATCCAGGAGGACGGTTAGAAGTTGTTCGTCGGCGGATAAGAAGGATGTCCGTGCGACCGTCGCGGCCATGCCCAGCCAGTACAATTCGTTTGCCGGGTCCATAGAAACAGCCTGGCGATGACAGGTGAAGGCCTCATCCAGTTTCCCCTGGTCCCGGAGAGTATTAGCCAAATTACTTTGGGCGTCGGCATTGTTTGGATCGATCGCCAGCACCTTGCGGAAAGCATCGACAGCTTCGTCAAGGCTCCCCAAATTTAGGTAAGCGGCGCCCAGGTTATTTTGGGCATCAATTGAGTCCGGCTCAATGGTGAGAACTTTTAGATAACAGGTTTTCGCTTCTTCAAAATGCTCATTATCCTGCAATACGTTACCGAGATTGTTGAGGGCCTTGGCATGATTAGGGGCAATTTTGATGGCCCGGCGAAAATTATTTTCTGCCTCCTCCTGTTGGCCTTGCTCTCTGAGCAATAGCCCGAGATTGTTGTAAGCGTCGACATCGTTGGTATCGATAATGAGAATTTTTCGGAAACTTGAAATGGCGTCGTCGATCCGTCCCAATTGCTTTTGTGCCAGACCAAGATTATTGAGGGCGTCGACGAATTGAGGATTGATGGCTAGTGCCCGTTTTATGAAATCAACAGACCCGCTGAAATCCCCCCTCTGATAAGCTATCAAACCTAAGAGGTGCAGCGCGTCGGAGTGCCCGGGTTCCACCGCCACTACCTGTTGAAAACCGAGTTCGGCTTCCCGAATACGGCCGTTGGCAAGATGCTCCATGGCGATATTAAAAGCTTGCTCAGCAGGTGGCACGTGATGACCCAAAATAGGTTGTTTCGATTTTGATGATTATAAATTAGGGCTTTAAAAAAACCATAAACGAGAGGATATCCGTTTGAAAGTGGAGAGTCGGAATCCAGAATACTTTTGAAGAAACCTTGGATTCATCTTAGCCTGGATAGAGAGATTCATTACATTTAAACATATTTGGGATATTACTCATATATTCATTACGATTTTTGACCCTTTAGTTCGATATAAGTGAAGATTTAAAATGGCAATCGGTAAAATTACTGAACGTGTGGACGCTATAACGGGAATTAACGACGACCGCCGCGTACCAGCACCGCCCTGTCCACGTAGCGTCAAGATCGAATTGACGGCGCGGTGTAATTTCAATTGTTCTTTTTGCGCCACCGGTTACAAACTCCGCGACAAACGGGATATGGATTGGGATTTCTACATTAAGTTGCTCAAGGACCTCAAATCGTCCGGCGTCGAGGAAGTGGGCATGTTTTATCTGGGGGAAAGCTTTATTCTTCCCTGGCTGCCCGACGCCATTAAGGCTGCAAAAGACGAAGGATTCGAATACGTATTTTTGACCACCAACGGCTCGCTGTGCACGCCCCAAAAAGTCGAGGCCTGCATGAAAGCGGGATTAGATAGTCTGAAATTTTCGCTCAATTATGCCGATGAGGAACAGTTTACCGACATTGCCAAGGTAAATGGCTCCCTCTTTCACAAAATGATCGAAAACGTTAAATCAACCCGTAAAATCAGAGATGAGGGTAGCTATCAATGCGGCGTTTATGGGTCCTATATCGACTATGACGGTCAACAGGGTGAGCGAATGAAGGAAAGGGCTGCGGAGCTTGAGCCGTATCTCGATGAAATCTACGCCCTACCCCTTTATTCCCAGGCCGATCTGGTAAGCGTCGATGAAAAAGGGCGAGGCTGGGCGATCAAGGGCGGAAATCCGGGCCGGGCGGGAAATATGCGGCCGGCAGTGCCATGCTGGTCCCTGTTCACCGAAGCCAGAGTTTCCTTCGACGGCCACCTGTCGGCCTGTTGTTTCGATCACGACGGACGGTTCCGCATGGGAAATCTCAACGATGTGCCGTTTTTGGAGGCCTGGACGAGTGAGCAATTTCAAGATTTAAGGCGCCAGCATCTGTCCGGCGACGTGGCCCAATCTATCTGCAAGGAATGTGTGTCTTACGCATTTTAACTGAGTAAAAGAAATATTTGATAGTTGGGACGGCTTTAATGTGTCGCCTTCTTTTCTTAAGTATAATTTCAACTCAATTGGACATGAAAAAGGGGAGCGGCGAACCGCTCCCCAAATTCTATATCAAGTTAACTTCTGAATTAGAAGGCAACGCTGATACCACCGATAACCGCCCAACCATCGTTGTTGTTGGCGTCATTGGTTGATTCGTCTTCCCAGTCGACACGCATAATCGTACCGAGCAAGGTGACGCCTGGACCCATGGTGTAATTACCACCAACCATCAATTTGGAGTGGGAATCGTCACCCGGAACCGCAGCGGTCTGCGGCGTATTGGCGCCCAAATAGGTCACGCCGACTTTAAAGGGTCCGCTAGCATAGGTTACACCGGCATCCCAAACGGTCATCGCCCGGGAATTTTGAACGGCACCGGCGCTGGTGGTGTCGGTATCGTCCCTGTCTTTATAACCGGCACCGACCGAGAAGCCGCCAACACCGACCCGACCGGAAACATTCCAGTTCTTGTCCGAAGCAGCGGCGGTGCTCTGGTTAATAACGTAACCAGCGGCCAATTTAAGGTCGACGCTGCCCAGCTTGTTAGAATAGGACGCGGTCACGTCATACTTCTGCGAAGCCGTACCGGAAGTACCACCGACAACCGGCTGAACCCGGTCGTCCGCAGAGGTCGGTGTATAGGCCGCACCAATCTGGAAGCCGTTGAACTTGGGCGTGTAGTAGACGATACGCATATCATCATTGCCGCCGTCGCTCACGCCAGGCGCCCACATGGTCATAGCAATAGCGCCCGGACGAATGACGAACCAGTCGGCATCCGGAGTGAAGTGAGCAATCGCGCCGGCAAACGGTGCATTGGCCCACAAGACCGTATTCGCGGTTTTGGTGGTACCAATACGGATATCACCGAAAGCGCCGGTCAACTTCATGTAAGATTCGTCGATTGAACGGCTACCGTTGTTCCGTTCCTGCTCGAGAGCCTGATCGGTTTCGAGCTGAACGATAACGTCGACGCGGATACCGTTGTCGAGCTTAGAGCTGCCTTTGAAATGAATTTCAGAATCGTTGACAAGGTTAAAGGCATCATAGTGAACCCGCGCGGTTGAATTCGCGGTTGATTCGTAGCTGTCGTCCTGGGTCGCCCAAGCGATCATGGACTTAAAGCCGCCGCTGATGCTCAGCGACATTTTTTTGGCTGCAGCCTGAGAATCCGTGGCCGAGAAAGCCAAGACACCGGCGGCCGCCAAAGCCGTGGATGTATAAAGTGCTTTTTTCATGTTACTCCTCCTAATTTTCCCACACCCCTTTGACAGGAATTGCCGAAATCGGGCTTGGAAATAGTCAATCGGGTAGGATAAAGCCACGAACCCGGTTTGTGGTCAACTGTAGATCGGCCTAATTGTGGTATTAAATCATCTAGCGTTGTAAAATTACAACATTTGAAAATTGTAAGGTTTTAGCGCCGTTGGGAGTAACTTTTCATAATGTGTGTTTTTTTTGTAATAGTCCCAGTGACGATAATATTATCAGAATTATTGGATAAATTTGACCATTTTGAACAAATTTCAACCCGTTAAATGCGATTCGTCGAAATTTGGCCGTAATATGCTGGAAAATAACCGAAAATTTAGTTAAAAGGAATATATCAGAAAAAATCAATAAAATTGATCGAGGAATAAAATTGACCGACATATTGGAAATTTTGTGCGGCGCCGAAAAAATATTTCGCCGATTCGCGCTCATTCCCGTTATAGTGCTATCCCTCGCTGCCTGCGAGGGTGCGACTGTCCCGGAAATGGAGACCTACGGCGATCAGACCGTCGATCCCACCAAAAGAGAAACCGTTTTCGGTGATAGCAAAGGTTTTGGACTGGGAGGCGATGATAAGCCCAAACAGGCACCGGCATCCGGAATCGGCGTGAACGCCTTTTTGTGGCGGGCGACATTGGATACTTTGTCGGTCTGGCCGATAACGTCTGCAGACCCGTTTGGGGGGGTGATAATTACCGATTGGTACGCCCCACCCCAGACTCCTACGGAACGATTTAAATTGAACGTTTTTATCCTTGACCGGGCGCTGCGGGCTGATGGTGTAAGGGTTTCCGTGTTCCGGCAAAAACTGGCAGCCAACAATCAGTGGGGAACAGCTCCCGTTCAGGCTGCAACGGCAACCAAGCTAGAAAATGCCATCCTGATGCGCGCCCGCCAGTTCCGCAGCCAAACTACCCAATAGTCATTGGTACTCTCAGCGGTTCTGACAAGGTGTCGCTGTAACGCTTGCCTAAGTTTTCCAGAAAAAGTATGAAGCGCGGGTGATTGCCGGTGATTTATTGATCGGCTCAACAGGAGTTCAAAGACCCATTATGGCCCGCTATAACTTCAAAGAGGTCGAATCCCGCTGGCAAAAAATTTGGCGGGATGAAAAAAGTTTCTCGGTATCAGAGGATCCCGACCGGCCTAAATACTATGTACTCGAAATGTTTCCCTACCCGTCTGGACGCATCCACATGGGCCACGTCAGGAATTATACCCTTGGCGATTTGGTAGCTCGATACAAAAAAGCCAGAGGATATAATGTTCTGCACCCCATGGGCTGGGATGCGTTCGGTCTGCCGGCCGAAAATGCCGCCATCGCC
The DNA here is from genome assembly GCA_964574215.1 of uncultured Rhodospirillaceae bacterium. Taxonomy (GTDB): domain Bacteria; phylum Pseudomonadota; class Alphaproteobacteria; order Rhodospirillales; family UBA2165. The sequence goes on from CAZNLR010000013.1 coordinate 34,669, forward strand.
AACAACGTTCCCCCAGCCAAATGGACCGAGCAAAATATTGCCACCATGCGAGATCAACTCAAGTCGATGGGATTGTCCTATGACTGGAACCGGGAAATCGCAACCTGCACACCGGATTATTTTAAGCACGAACAAAAAATGTTCCTGGAATTTATCGAAGCGGGGTTGGCCTACCGTAAAGAATCCTGGGTCAACTGGGATCCGGAAGAGCAAACCGTTCTGGCAAATGAACAGGTGATCGACGGCAGAGGATGGCGATCGGGTGCTCTAGTAGAGAAAAAAAAGCTGGCCCAGTGGTTTTTGAAAATTACCGAATATTCGAATGATCTACTGTCAGCCTTGAAGGAATTGGAACGATGGCCAGACCGGGTACGCCTGATGCAGGAAAACTGGATCGGCCGCTCCGAAGGCATGCGCGTCAGGTTTTCTCTGAAGGGCCAGGAGGATCATTTGGAGGTCTTTACCACAAGGGCAGACACATTGTTTGGCGCTTCCTTCTGCGCCGTTTCTGCCAACCACCCCTTGGCTGAAAAACTGGCTACTGAAAACGATTCTTTGGCTCAATTCGTAGCAGAGTGCAATCGTTTGGGCACCAGCGAAGCCGTAATAGAAAAAGCCGAAAAGCAGGGATTCGATTCCGGGTTAAGGGCCGTCCACCCGTTGGACGAGACCATTGAATTACCGGTTTACGTTGCCAATTTTGTTCTTATGGAATATGGCACCGGTGCCATTTTTGGGTGTCCCGCCCACGATCAAAGAGATTTGGAATTCGCTCGAAAGTATTCTCTATCGGTCACTCCGGTGGTTGCCCCAAAAGGAACAGATGCGGAGAGTTTCGAAATTGGCGAGGAGGCCTTCGTCGAAGATGGCCTTCATATCAATTCGGATTTCATGGACGGTATGACGGTTCCCGAGGCCAAAGAGGCGGTAGCCGATAAGTTGGAATCTTTGAAAGCCGGTGACCGGGAAATAAATTACCGTTTACGGGATTGGGGCGTTTCCCGTCAACGATATTGGGGATGCCCAATACCTGTAGTCAAATGCAATGGGTGCGGCACTGTTCCCGTACCTGAAGAGGACTTGCCGGTCACCCTTCCGGAGGACGTCTCTTTCGACAAACCGGGAAATCCGCTCGATCATCATCCAACTTGGAAATACGTTAAATGTCCAAATTGCGGAGGTGACGCGGAACGGGAAACCGATACATTCGATACTTTTTTCGAATCGTCCTGGTATTTTGCCAGATTTTGTTCTCCTCAATCTGACCAAGCCATGGACCGTAAGGCCGTCGATTACTGGATGCCGGTTGATCAATATATCGGCGGTATCGAACACGCGGTTCTGCATTTGCTTTATTCACGATTTTTCACCAGGGCGATGCAGAAGTGCGGCTACCTGAACGTCTCGGAACCCTTTGCCGGTCTGATGACCCAAGGCATGGTTTGCCACGAAACCTATCAAGATAGTGGTGGAAATTGGTTGTTTCCGGACGATATTGACCATGGTTCGGACGGACAGGTGACACTGAAGAAAACCGGTGAAAAAGTCTCGGTGGGACGGTCAGAGAAAATGAGTAAATCCCGTCGCAACGTCGTCGATCCTGAAATCATCATCGAAGAATACGGTGCCGATACGGCACGCCTGTTTATGTTATCGGATAGCCCGCCCGACCGGGATCTCGACTGGACCGAGGCCGGAATTGAAGGTGCCTGGCGCTATATCAATAGATTGTGGCGCATGGTGTCTGAGCCCAAGATACCAGTCGGCGAGATCGGAGTTGCCGTACCTGTGGACTGCGATGAGAAGTTGGAAAAAATACGCCGGTCTATTCATCAAACGATCCACGCTGTAGGTAATGATCTCGACCGTTTTCATTTTAACAAAGCCGTCGCCCGAATCCGTGAATTGACCAATGCGCTGGATGAAATGGATCCCTCCGATAAGCTGGCATCCTCTTTTTATCGCTACGGCCTGGAGGTGGTTGTGCTATTGATTGCGCCTATGATGCCACATATTGCAGAGGAAATGTGGCGTTTTCTCGGCCATCAAGAATTAGTTGTCAATTCGTCGTGGCCTGAATTTGACGCCTCGCTCTTGCAAGAAGATAGCGTTACAATGGGTGTACAGGTAAATGGTAAAATGCGAGGTACGGTTGAGTTACCCCGAGATTGCGATCAGGCGGAGGCAGAAAATTCTGCACTTGAATTGGGAACGGTGATTACGGCAATGGGCGGCAAGCCAGCCAAAAAAATTATTTATGTACCAAATCGGATTATCAATGTGGTTGTTTAGAATTATTTGCGTGGTGGGCTTGGTTGTCGCGACGACCGGATGTGGTTTCAAACCTATTTACGGTGGTAAATCCGGTGGTGCGCTGACCAGTGATTTAAGCTCCATCAACATTGCACCGATTAAGAACAGAACCGGTCAATTGCTTAGAAACGCGCTGGAACAAAAAATTAATCCGCTGGGCACAAATCAAAAAAAGCTTTTTACTCTTTCTGTTATGATCAGCGAAAGCAAACAGGAGCTCGCCGTTAAGAAATCGGAAATCGCAACCAGGGCAAATCTTTTGTTAACGGCGAACTACAGTTTGTTTAGCCTCAAAAAGCGCGCGACCGTTACATCGGGAACAAGCCAGGTGGTTGTCGGCTACAATATCCTGGCCCAGGATTTCGCTACGCTGATGGCGGAGAAGGACGCCCGTCAACGGGCGATAAAAGAACTGAGCACCGATATCACCAATCGGTTGGCCGCTTATTTCCAGTTGGAACAAAGCAAGGCGGCTTCGGTGAGGTGAAGCTGTCCGCCGCAAAATCCGCCGCCTTTATCAGTAATCCAGATCAAGCTATCCGCGCTGTCCTTATATTCGGGGCCGACCGCGGATTGGTCCACGAAAGAGTTCGGGCTTTAGGGGAAACGGTCGTCGACGATTTATCCGATCCGTTCCGGGTCAGCGAACTATCCGGTTCGGAGGTAAAATCGGACCCGGCCCGGCTGTTGGATGAAGCGTCCGCACAGTCTCTGACGGGAGGCCGGCGCCTGGTGTTGGTGCGGGTGGGGGGCGAGGATATTTCCGGTTCGTTGATATCCTTTTTGGACGATCCGGTCGGTGATTCCCTGATTGTTATCGAGGCAGGCGAGTTGACGCCAAAATCACCGGTCCGAAAACTGGTGGAAAAATCCGAGAATGCAGCAGCAATCCCTTGTTATAGTGATAATGATCGAGATCTTAGCGGCTTAATTAATTCAGTTCTACGGGACCGGGGAAAAAGAGTAACCAGAGATGGCCATGACTATTTGCTGGCTAATCTAGGTTCGGACCGGATGGTTTCCCGAAATGAGTTGGAAAAACTTGTTTTGTATTTGGGTGATCGGGAAGAGGCGACATTGGATGACGTTGTTTTGGCGGTTGGTGACAGCGGTATATTGTCGTTGGATGAGGTGATTTACGCCGTCGCCGACGGCAACAAAGTATCCTTGGAACAAAATTTAAACCGGGCCCTGATAGAGGGGACCTCACCCATCGCCATTCTGAGAGCAGCGATTCGTCACTTTCAACGGCTTCATTTGGCGTCCGGACAAATGAACAAAGGTCAGTCCTCCTCTCAGGCGATGAAATCCCTGAGACCTCCGGTTATGTTTATGTTTACCGACCGTTTCAAGACGCAGCTGGACCGTTGGTCGGGCTCAAAAATCAACCGGGCGCTGGCGGTACTGACGGAGGCGGAAATCGATTGTAAGTCGACCGGCTTACCGGCCGAGTCAATATGTAGCAGAGCCTTAATGAGTTTATCGCAGGCCGCGCGCCGTTAAATATTCAAGTTTGATTATTCTTGAGGTTCAGAATTTTTGTCGTTGAAGGGGTCACCCTCTTTCAAAGGCGTGTCCGCCACCAAGGCGTCAAGATCCTCGTCGGAAAGATTGAAATCTCCGCCTAAATCAATGGCTTCTCCCCCAACGTCGGTGCCGTCATCCATCGCCGCTCCCTGCTCCAACTGAGCGATAGCGTCATCGACATCTTCTGGAATACCTGCCGAGATTACATCCGGCGCCACGTCGCTTTCCATGGACGCAAATTCTTGTTCGGCGATTTTATGAATGGCTTCATCGGGAGAAATATCGGCCATTTCCTCCAACGGATCTTCTGGTGGCGCCTCTGTGGTGCCAATATTGATCTGGCCACCATGGGCGCCATCCGTTAGGCGATGTAAAATATCGTCAAGCTGTTCCAGGGATTGATAGTTGATGACAAGTTTCCCGGAGTGACCCTTCGGCTCGATATCGATTTTTAATCCAAGCAGGGTCGAGAGGTCGTTTTCCAAAGCGATGGTATTGGCGTCTTTGTCCGACGCCGGTTTGGAAGCTGGTTTCGGTGCATCAACTTTACTGGCGAGCCTCTCGGTTTGACGAACATTCAGACCGCTTTTCACCACTTTTTTCGCCAGTCCGATAGGATCCTCGGCATTCAAAAGCGCCCGAGCGTGCCCGGCGCTTAGATCGCCGTTGTCCAGCAGCACCTTGATGTCATCCGGTAGATTAAGGAGCCGCATGGTGTTGGCGAGATGGCTGCGGCTTTTGCCAATGATTTTCGCCAATTCATCCTGGGTATGGGAAAACTCTTCGATCAACTGGCGGTATCCTTCCGCCTCTTCCAACGGTGACAGATTTTCCCGCTGCAAGTTTTCCACCAAGGCGATTTCCAGCGCTTCGACGTCGGTTAAATCGCGGATTAAAATAGGCACATCGTGCAGCTGGGCCAGTTGGGCGGCGCGCCACCTTCGCTCACCGGCGATAATTTCATAGGCACCGTCGATATCCGGATGGTCACGTACGAGTATCGGCTGCAAAATTCCCAACTCCTGTATCGATCCTGCGAGTTCGGCGATCTCGGCTTCGTCGAATATTCGGCGCGGCTGATAGCGGCCGGGATAGATATTTTCAATGGAAATCTTATCGGGAGAGGTCGGTTTTGAATCGGATGCCGGCTCGGCTACGTCATCGTCGCCGCCAAGTAACGCGCTTAATCCCTTGCCCAAATTTTTTCTTTTGCCGTCCTCCGTCATCAGGCAGCCAGGCTTTTTTCGCGTTTCAGAACTTCGCTGGCCAAATGAATATAGGCCTGCGAGCCGGCGCAGCCGGTGTCATACAATAAAACCGGCTTGCCATAGGACGGCGCTTCCGAGACTCGAACGTTGCGGGGAATAACCGTCTCGTAGACGATATCGCCAAAAAAATCCCTGACATCCGAAGCGACAGAATCTGACAGATTATTTCTTTTATCGAACATGGTCAGAACGATGCCCTGGATTTCCAGCTTGGGGTTGTAGTTCTTTTTGATCCGATCAATGGTACGCACCAAATGACTGACGCCCTCAAGAGCAAAAAACTCACATTGAAGCGGCACCAGTACCGCATCGGCGGCATTGAGCGCGTTGACGGTCAACAATCCCAGCGCCGGCGGACAGTCAATTAAAACGTAATCATAAGAATTAACGTGTCCTTTGAGAGCGTTTTTCAACCGATAGAGGCGATTCTCCACATCGACCAATTCGATTTCTGCGCCGGAAAGATCCACGCCGGAGGAGACAAGGGATAAACCGGGTATATCGGTGTCGGTGATGGCCTGATCCAAGGTCGCCTCACCGATCATAACATGGTATGCATTTATGCTCCGGTCTCTTTGATCGACGCCGAAGCCCGTGCTGGCATTTCCTTGGGGATCGAGATCGATAACCAGGACTTTTTTACGAACCGCGGCGAGAGCCGTCGCCAGATTAATGGTGGTGGTGGTTTTTCCTACACCGCCCTTTTGATTGGCGATGGCAATAAGTCTGGGCTCTGTTTCGTTGTGATGGTTTTTAAGTGTGTCCATTTAAAGGTTTGATCTTTGCTATTTCCAGGATAACGCTATCCGGATTGGATTGAGATTGATGTATTACGACGGATATATTCCACTTTTTTTGAGTTTCCGTCAATTCCTGTTCATAATCCCGCCCTTTGAGAAAAAAACATCGACCGTCCTTTGCCAAGAGAGATTCCGACCACGCGAGAAGAATATCCAAGGAAGCCAGGGCTCTAGCCGTTACAATATCGAATTCCGTCTTTACTTTGAGTTTTTCAATACGGTCATTGATGACGGTTACGTCGGCCCCTGTCTGAAGGGCCACCTGCCGCAAAAAACTGCATTTTTTACCATTCGATTCGATAAGCGTCGGGTTAACCATACCCATTATCGCCAACACCATACCAGGAAATCCGGCGCCACTTCCAAGGTCGACAAGGGCAGCTTCTTTATCCTTGATGAGATTATAGAGCTGGGCCGAATCCAACATATGACGCCGCCAGGATTCTTGGATGGTCCCCCGGCCAACCAGATTTATATTCTGCTGCCATTTTTCGAGAATGCTTACGTAGAGTTTCAGGCGCCCCAGTGTTTCACGTGAAACATCCGTCGCGGCCATAAATTCTTCAGGACCAAATGGAGACTTACTGGAATCGTTAATCATCTTAGAAATGTTTCACGTGAAACATGCCGGGTGATTCCCACTGTCACGCGGCAGACTGGGAATTTCTACGGGCGGCGCGGCGCACGTAACCCAATAGGGCCGTCAACGCGGCAGGCGTTACACCTGATATCCGTGCCGCTTGCCCCAATGTACCGGGCCGGGCCGATTTCAGTTTTAGTTTGATTTCCGTCGATAGACCGCCAATGAGATCGTAATCCAGATCCTCGGACAGCACCAATGATTCGTCGCCCCTAAAGGCCCGGATATCCGTTTCCTGTCTCTCCATATACCCGGCGTAGCGGCCGGCTATTTCCAATTGTTCAATAACCGCCGCCGAGAAGTCAGCAAGTGCGGGCCAAATTGGGGTCAGATTTTTCATGGTGATATTCGGGTAGCCCAACAAATCGATGGCCGACCGACGAACACCGTCTTGATTGATTTTGAATCCTTTTTGCATCAAGACGTTTGGCGTTTCCATAAGGGTCGAGGCCAATTGCATGGCGCGATCTATTTCATCTTTTTTGGCCGTAAATTTTTTCATCCGATGGGTCGATACGCAACCAACCTCAGCACCCAAGGACGTTAGTCTTTGATCGGCATTGTCGGCCCGTAATTGCAACCGATATTCCGCCCGGGACGTAAACATGCGATAGGGTTCTCTGGTACCGACGGTGACGAGATCGTCAATCAACACGCCGATATAGGCATCGGCACGATCAGGGATAAACGGCCCCTGACCGCCGGCGGCCCGGGCGGCATTAACGCCCGCCACCAGCCCTTGGGCGCCCGCCTCCTCATACCCTGTGGTGCCGTTGATCTGACCGGCAAAATACAAACCCGGGACGCGCCTGGTTTCCAAACTGGCGTTCAGCTCCCGGGGATCAACAAAATCGTATTCGATGGCGTAGCCCGGCTGCATCATCACTGCCCTTTCCAGGCCAGGGATGGTCTTTATCAAATCCAGCTGAACGTCTTTGGGCAGGGACGTGGATATTCCGTTGGGATACACCGTATGATCATCCAGACCCTCGGGCTCCAGGAAAATTTGGTGATTTTCCCGGTCGGCAAACCGGACCACTTTGTCCTCGATAGACGGGCAATAACGGGGTCCGGTGCTATCGATCTGACCGGAATACATCGGCGCCCGATCCAGGTTTGCACGTATGATATCGTGGGTCGCCGGCGTGGTACCGGTAATATGACAACCGATTTGTGGCGTTGTAATTTTATCCGTCAAATAAGAAAACGGCACCGGTGGATTGTCGGCGGGCTGGTAATCCAGGCCTTCAGTATCGATGGTACGGCCGTCAATCCGGGGAGGCGTTCCGGTTTTTAAGCGGTCCAGGGCAAAACCCAGCCGCTTTAACGTGAAGGCCAAACCTACGGCTGGATATTCGCCGACTCGTCCGGCAGGTATTTTAACCTCTCCCACATGAATCAGGCCCCGCAAAAAAGTGCCCGTGGTAATCACCACTTTCGGCGCCGTTATCTTTTCCCCATTGGCCAGTACGACGCCCCTCAACGCGCCCTGAGCATCAAAGAGCAAGTCCTCCGCCCCAGCCGGCCTAATAGTCAAATTCTCTCTTTGTCGAAGTAACCCCAAAACAGCTTGGCGGTAAAGTTTACGGTCGGCCTGGGCGCGCGGCCCCCTTACCGCCGGTCCCTTACTTCGGTTTAGAATTCTGAACTGAATGCCGGCCCGGTCGATGGCCCGCCCCATGACCCCGTCCAAGGCATCGATCTCTCTAACCAGCTGTCCTTTGGCCAAGCCCCCGATGGCGGGATTACAAGACATCTCGCCGATGGTTTCAATTTTATGGGTCAGCAACAACGTCCGGGCACCCACTCGAGCGGAGGTGTCGGCCGCCTCGCTACCCGCGTGACCGCCGCCGATAACGACAACGTCGTAATCCCACTTTATTTGGCTTTCATATGACATGGCGCGGGAACTTAGGCGGGCATATCGGGCAAGTCAAATACAACTGCAAATTATATCTCTGTTCTTTAAAAAGATTTTCAATCGCTTTCAAAACGAAATCAACATTTTGTGGAGCTCAATTTAAAATATCAAAATATTGCTTGAATCGGGATACAAATGTTTCACGTGAAACATTCCACCTCTGGCTATTTTCCAATACAAAATTCGGCAAAAATGACATCCAAAATATCTTCAACACCCACCCGTCCCGTGATGCGCCCAAGGGCACGGGCAGCCAATCTTAAATCTTCGGCCTTCAATTCTGCTTCTTTGGCGAGTCGGTATCTTCCTAAGGCCTCTAGGCACTCTTCAACGGCCGTACGATGGCGGGCGCGCGTTAAAGACGGCGACACCGACAATTGACAGCGATCCGCAATTTTCTTGCTCAACAGGTCAATTACTTCGGTCAGTCCCCGGCCTGTTTTGGCAGATAGACCAATCATGCCCCCCTTCAGACCTTTTTCCGCATTTTCTTCACTGGACAGATCAATTTTATTTAAAAGTAAAATTGTTTTTTCTCTATCCAAGGAATGAATAAATTTCTCCTGGTCATCAAGTCTCTCCCCGTCAATAACGGCAAGCACTAAATCCGCATCTTCTGCACGCGCCCTGGCGCGCCGAACGCCCTCTGATTCGATGGCATCGTCGGTCTCTCTGATGCCGGCGGTATCAGCGACAATTACGGGAAATCCCTCTATATCCAAATGAACTTCAATGATATCTCTGGTGGTGCCGGCAATCTCCGATACGATGGCAACGTCCCGTTGCGACAGTGCGTTCAACAGGCTCGATTTACCGGCGTTGGGTTGTCCGACGATGGTTACATAAAACCCATCCCGCACAATCTGTCCTTGAAATTTATCGTCCAGATGATTTCCGACTTCCTTAATCAGGGCGTTGATCTCCTCGTCAACCTGCCGGTGCAGTCCGTCGGGTAATTCCTCATCGGAAAAATCAATTTCAGCTTCAAATAAAGCGCAGGCATTCTTCAGGCGCTCACTCCATTGGGTGTAAATTTCACCCAAAGCACCCCTCAATTGTCGCTGGGCCTGTAAACGCTGGGCCTCGGTTTCTGCGTTTATCAAATCGGCCAAGCCTTCGGCCGCCGTTAAATCCATTTTGCCGTGCTCAAAGGCGCGGCGGGTAAATTCTCCTGGCTCGGCCAATCTCAAGAAATCCGACCGGGATAAAAGTTCATTCACTGTTGTCATTACTGCCCGGCCGCCATGAAGATGTAACTCCACCACATCCTCACCGGTGAAGCTGGCCGGAGCGGGAAACCATAGGGCCAACCCGTCATCAACGACCTCTCCTGACCCGGGATCCGTTAACGTGATACGCACCGCCGTTCGGGGTGATGGATTTTCCTTCCCGCATAGCTGAGAGAACACATTACCGGCTTTCGGTCCCGAAACCCGATAGACAGCCACGCCCGCCTTACCGGCGCCGCTAGCCAAAGCAAATATCGTATCGGCTGTCATTACGGACTCGTAACCTTAGAATTTATCCAATAATATTTAATAATACTACTTCTCATTTTATGGTTTTCATTTCCTGGAATGAAATATACCTTAAGCCGATTGGTTGTTTCACGCTCACGAAATTCTTTATCATCCGGAGACCCATCTTGTCAGTCCTTTTACCTGCTGAAAATCTCCTTTATCAGGAGACAAGCCCTTATCTCCTGCAACACAAAGACAATCCCGTTCACTGGCGGGCATGGAGTCCTGAGGCTTTTGACGAAGCCAAACAAATGGAAAAACCTGTTTTATTATCAATAGGTTACGCCGCCTGTCATTGGTGTCATGTGATGGCTCACGAGAGTTTTGAAAATGACTTCATCGCCAATCTCATGAACCAGTTTTTCGTCAATATCAAGGTTGACCGGGAAGAGCGCCCAGATGTGGACACCATTTACATGACGGCGTTGTCGATGATGGGACAGCAGGGGGGGTGGCCCTTAACCATGTTCATGACGCCGGACCGTCAGCCCTTTTGGGGCGGTACCTATTTTCCGCCCGAGTCCCGCTACGGTCATCCCGGTTTTGCCGATATTCTAAACTCCATCTCAACCCTCTATCGGGAGCAGAAAGAAAAAATTCTCACCGACGTTAAAATCGTCGAAGAGAACCTTAGCCGGATGTCGGCGCCAACGCCTGCCAATGCGCCATCGCTTTCGGCCATCGACGACGTTACCGACATTGCCAAAATTTCTCTCGGTATGATCGATATGGCCCATGGGGGCATGTCGGGCGCGCCAAAGTTTCCTCAACCGTCCTTGTTCGAAATGCTGTGGCGGAGTTATGCGCGGTCCGGAGATGATAAATTGAAAGAAGCCGTCGTCGTCAGTTTGACCCACATGTGCCAAGGCGGAATTTACGACCATCTCGGCGGCGGCTTCGCCAGGTACTCCACGGACGTTCGGTGGCTGGCGCCTCATTTCGAAAAAATGCTTTACGACAATGCGCAATTGATCAGCCTTCTTACCGCCGTTTACGCCGACACACATTCCTCGTTATTTAAATCCCGTATCGAGGAAACCATTGGCTGGTGTTTGCGGGACCTTCAGGAGCCCGACGGCGGTTTCGCCGGCACTCTCGACGCCGACAGTCCCGATGCCGCCGGTCATTCGAGCGAGGGCGCTTACTATGTTTGGCAGGCGGCGGAGATTGAAAGTCTATTGGGCGCCGACGCCGAGATTTTCAAAAACTATTACGACATTTCAGATGGCGGCAATTGGGAGGCGACCAATATTCCCAACCGTCTCAATCATTTGGATTTAGCCGACGGCAAAACCGAAACAAAACTATCTGAATTGAGAACCGGGCTTCTCGAGGCGCGTGATCTTCGTCCACGCCCCGGACTGGACGATAAAATACTAACCGACTGGAACGGCATGATGATTTGGGCATTGGCCCAAGCGGGCGCTCACTTTGACCGGTCCGATTGGATCGCCGCCGCCAAAAAGGCTTATGGGTTTATCTTGAGTTACATGCAGGTGGGATCGCGACTTTGTCACTCCTGGCGCAAGGGTATCGCCAACCGGGCTGACGTTCTGGATGATTACGCCATGATGATGAAGGCCGCCCTGGCTCTGCATCAGTCGACTGGTGATACCGGCTTTTTGGCCGACGCTGAATCCTGGTTCGGTGAATTGGAAGATCGTTATTGGGATAACGACCCTGACAATGCCCGTGGCGGTTATTTTTTCTCGCCCTCTGACGCAGACGACCTGATTACCCGGACCCGCAACGCCTACGACAATGCAACGCCTTCGGGCAACGGTGTCATGGTGGAGAACCTGGCCCGCCTCTACTACCTGACGGGCAAGCAAACTTACCGGGATCGCGCCGATACATTGGTTGATACGTTTTCCGGCCTGCCACCTCAACAATTGCTGAATATGCCCAGCCTGCTCAACGGATTTGAATATCTGGTAGCTGCCAAACAGGTGGTTTTAATCGCCGAGCCGGATGGCGGTGAGGAGTTGGAGCGTACCATTATTGAAAATGGCGGGCCCGCACTTGTTTATTCCCGTCTGACGCCGGATGCCGAGTTGCCGGACTCGCACCCCGCCCATGGAAAAACCCTCAGTGACGGAAAGGCCACCGCCTATGTCTGTTCCGGTGCAACCTGTGGTCCGCCGCAAACCGAACCCGCCGCCTTGAAACAGGTGCTCACCGGAGCGTAAACTTCATTCATGCCCCATCTGTCCCTCATGAGTCCGCTCGGTCATCTCACCTTGTTCGAAGAGAATGACGCCATCGTCGCCCTCGAATGGGGCAAGGCGCCGGATCAAGTGCCGTCGCGTCATTTAAACCGGGCCAAAACACAGCTGCAAAAGTTTTTTGACGGTAAGTTAAAAATATTCGATCTACCCTTGAGCCCAACAGGTACTGACTTTCAGAAGGCAGTTTGGCGAGAAATGCAGGCCATCCCTTACGGAGAAACGCGCTCCTACGGCGACGTCGCCAAAACCTTGAATAGCGCTGCCCGGGCGGTCGGCGGTGCCTGCGGACACAATCCCATTCCGATTATCATCCCCTGCCATCGCATCGTTGGTTCGGGCGGCAAGCTGGGTGGATTTTCCGGGGGGGAGGGGGTTGAAACCAAACAGTCCTTGCTTCACCTGGAAAGCGTTTTTAAAACTTAACCCAATACCAACGAACGAAATGGGGAGGAAGACCATGACCAAAGCCGTACGCATCCACGAAACCGGCGGACCGGACAAGCTGATTTACGAAGACGTCGATGTCGGCGCGCCAGGAGAGGGTGAAATCCGCCTGCGTCATACCGCCGTCGGCCTCAACTTCATTGATTGCTATCAACGGTCGGGTCTTTATCCCTTACCCGACCTGCCGTTAACCCTGGGGGCCGAGGGCGCCGGTGTGGTGGAGGAGGTCGGGCCCGGGGTGACCGACCTAACCGTCGGTCAAAGAGTCGCCTACGCAGGCGGCCAAATCGGCTCCTATGCGGAAGAACGCATCATGGCGGCGAGGGTAGTCGTGCCGGTGCCGGACAATATCGACGATCAATCGGCAGCGGCCATGATGCTCAAAGGCATGACCGCCTATATGCTGCTGCACCGCTGTTACGCCGTTCAGGCAGGCGATACGGTATTGGTTCATGCCGCCGCCGGCGGTGTCGGCACCATTATGTGCCAATGGGCCAAACATCTGGGCGCGACGGTGATCGGCACGGTCGGTACCGACGAAAAGGCCGAGCTTGCCAAGGCTCATGGCTGTGACCATCCCATCCTCTACACCAAGGAAAACTTCGCCGAACGGGTACAGGAGATATCCGGCGGCACGGGCATCCAGGCGGTCTACGATTCCATCGGCAAGGACACTTTCATGGCATCTCTCGATTGCCTGGAAAAATTCGGCACCTTGGTGTCCTTCGGCAACGCCTCCGGCCCGGCACCGGAACTTTCACCCCTGCTGTTGATGCAGAAAGGATCGCTGTTTCTCAACCGTCCGACCTTGATGAACTACACGGAAAAAAGAGAGAACGTTCTCAAGGCGTCACAGGCGCTGTTCGATGTGGTGGGCGGCGGTCAGGTGAAGATCGAGGTCAATCAGACCTACTCCCTCAAGGACACCGCTCAGGCCCATGCAGACCTGGAGGCCCGCAAAACCACGGGCTGCACGGTGTTGCTGCCTTAGAAAAACTGATGGGAAATTTTAGTAGAGAAATGAGGCGCGGTTAATCCACGCCTCAAATATTACGTATTCATGGAATCGAAGAAGTCGTCGTTGTTCTTCGAATCCTTGAGCTTCTCGATCAGGAATTCCATGGAATCCACCACCCCCATGGGGTTGAGGATTCGCCGGAGCACCCACATCTTGGAGAGGGTTCCCTTGTCGACCAGCAGTTCCTCTTTCCGCGTACCGGACCGGGTGATGTCCATGGACGGCCAGGTCCGCTTGTCGGTCAGTTTGCGGTCGAGAATGATTTCCGAGTTGCCGGTGCCCTTGAACTCTTCGAAGATGACTTCGTCCATGCGGCTGCCCGTATCGATCAGAGCCGTGGCGATGATGGTCAGCGATCCGCCTTCCTCGATATTGCGGGCGGCGCCGAAGAATCGTTTCGGCCGTTGCAGGGCGTTGGCGTCGACACCACCGGTCAGCACCTTACCGGATGACGGCACCACCGTGTTATAGGCGCGGGCCAGGCGGGTGATGGAATCCAGCAGAATGACCACATCCCGTTTGTGCTCCACCAGCCGCTTGGCTTTTTCGATAACCATTTCGGCCACCTGGACGTGGCGTGACGCCGGTTCGTCGAAGGTGGAACTCACCACTTCGCCCTTAACCGAGCGCGCCATATCCGTCACCTCTTCGGGCCGCTCGTCGATCAACAGAACGATCAAATAGCATTCCGGATGATTGGCGGAGACGGAGTGGGCGATGTTTTGCAGCATGACCGTTTTACCGGTTCGCGGCGGCGCCACGATTAGGGCGCGCTGTCCCTTACCCACCGGCGTGATCAAATCCAGCACCCGCGATGTCGGGTCCTTGTGTTCCGGATCATCGATTTCCATCTGCAGCCGTTCGTCGGGATAGAGGGGTGTCAGATTGTCGAAATTGATGCGGTGCCGCACGTCCTGAGGATCGCCGAAGTTGATCTTGGTAACCTTCAAAAGGGCGAAATAACGTTCGCCGTCCTTGGGCGCTCTGATCTGGCCTTCCACCGTGTCGCCGGTGCGGAGGCCGAAACGGCGCACCTGACTGGGTGATACGTAAATATCGTCCGGGCCCGGCAAATAGTTGGCTTCCGGCGACCGTAAGAATCCGAAACCGTCCTGCAGCACTTCGAGCACGCCATTGCCGAAAATGGCGACATCGTTTTCCGCCATCTGCTTGAGGATGGCGAACAGCATGTCTTGCTTGCGCAGGGTGCTGGCATTTTCGATCTCCAGCTCTTCGGCGTAATTAAGGAGATCGGTGGGTGATTTTTCTTTGAGTTCTTGAAGGTTCATCTTTTTAACTTTGGAATCTGATGACCGAATTGCGGCCAAATTGAGTTGGAAAAAATGACGGCGAACGCGGTCAAACGGGAAAGTTTATCGGACAAAAATACGGAACAGAATGTGCGGACTGAACGTCCAATAAACAAAAAAATATTTTGAAAGTTGAATATCCGCCGGGAGTGTTTGGCAGAAATTCTTAGTGATTTTCACCACCATTACATAAATGTTTCGATCAAGTCAAATATAGATTTTGGAGAATACATGACAAGGTTTTTTCCTTGTCATGTCTCCAAATCAATTCCATTTACTTTAATTGATCATTACATGGCGGTTGGTTTTGCAAAACTAAATCCGTCTCTTCTGCTTTTCTGGCTTGTTCTCCGTTAGAATTCACATGTGCATGAATATGAGTTGCACCATGTTTCTTTGCACAATTTAATTCGTTGTGATTTGGTAAACGATTTTGGAAACTCGATGTTTGGCCAATATAGACGGCCACCCAATAATTTCCTTGCCTTCTAGCAAAAATATAATTTCCTGAAACATCGTTCCATGACGTATTCATACTATAAACGGTATAAATATAATTTTGACCAGAACGGCCTTTCCAATTCGCTTTAACTTGGGTCATAATATCTATTCCTTTATCACATGTGGTTTAGGAGCGGTGCCCGGTGATCGACCTTCAAAATCTTCATCGGGCACCAATTTAATGAATAATACTGACACAATATTTAGTATTAAACTATAAAAATTTGTCTAAATATTGTTGAATACTTTATAATATATATAACTATTTGATTTTTTTTGATTTTTATTTATAGTTCCGTTAGGTACTCATTATAAAGGACTATATATATTGCCTAAAGAGTGGTTCAGCATACGAGATATTGAGAAATTGACTGGCCTTTCGCCGAGCATGACGGATTATCTATGCCGCACAAAAATTATTGCGCCCTCTAATATGGGATCAAAGGGTAGAGGGCGCGGTAAGGTTCGGAGGTTTTCTTTTGGAGATGTCGTTCAGTTGAGAACTTATGCAAAACTACTTAAACAGGGCGTTTCAGTAAAAAGACTCAAAGAAGCTCACAAAACATGGAGTTTACATTTTAAGGTGTTAGAAATTCAAACGCCGCCATCGGAGTATCTCCTAACTGATGGCGTTCGAATATATTTTAGACATCCCAATAAAGTTCTTGAAGAACTCAGTACAGAGGGTCAATTGGCATTCAGTTTTATAATTGACTTAAAACAGATTCACCATGAAATCGTCTCAGAAATAAAAAAATTATCTGCCTAATTAAAACGGCTTCACCACAGCGAAAATCACGATACCGATCATCAGGACAGTCGGAACCTCGTTCATAAAGCGGTAAAACTTTGCCGACCTTTGGTTGGCATCCTGCTCGAAATCCATTCGCCACCGGCTCATCATGCCATGAATGCCCAAAAGCAGAATGACGAACAGCAGCTTGCCATGAAGCCAGGCGTCCAACCAGCTGTCCATATCCAGATTGGCCAGCAAGAGGCCGCCAAATACCAGGGAGGCGACCATGGCCGGGTTGATGATGGCTCTGAGCAGTCGCCGCTCCATGATCTTGAAGGTTTCCGACTTGTCCGATCCCGGCTCGGCGTCGCAATGATAAATAAACAGGCGCGGCAGGTAGAGCAGACCCGCCATCCACGCCATGACGCTGATGATATGCAGCGCTTTGATCCAAAGAAAAGCGGTCGAGGATAAGTCGATCATGCCTAGTATCTACCCTGTTCCCCGGCACAGGGGCAACCAATCTTCTCGGGCGGACAGGTCGGTTTTCCCGCGGGACCGATAACCCCTTTACCGGCAAAAGCGTTTTCCGCCAGTTCCGCCAGCCCGGCAATAAACTCTGCCGCCAAACCAACCGTGGGGGCGCGGTAAAAGGCCGGCACGCCTTGATTTGCCGCCATGTCGCGGTACTCGATATCCAGTTCCACCAATGTTTCCGAATGTTCGGACACGAAGGCGACGGGTAAAATACAGACGGCGATGTTGTCTTGGGCGGCGCGCCGAATTTCATCGTCCAGCGAAGGTCCGATCCATTGCAGCCGTCCCACCCGGCTTTGATAACAGATCGCCCACGCGTTTTCATTCAGACCGGCCGCTTGGGCGATGGCGGCGGCGGTTTGTTCCACCTGCCACTGATAGGGATCGCCCTTATCGACGATCTTTTGAGGCAAACCGTGCGCCGAAAAGAGAACTCGAATATTTTCCGATCCGGCATTCGTCAGTTCTTCATTCAAACATGCCGCCGCCGCCGCGATCCATCCTCGACCGGTCGGATAGCAGCAGATCGCATAGGTCGGCTTGTCCAATCCGATTGCCCGGACGGCATTATTCCAATCATTGATGGAGGATCCGGTGGTGGTGGTGGAGAACTGAGGATAGAGCGGCAACAAAACGATCTCGTCGGGATCGAACTCCTTCACCTTCTGGGCCACTTCGGCGCTTAGGGGATGCCAATAGCGCATGCAGACGAAAACCTTGGTATCCGACCCGCTGGTTAATTTTTTCTCCAAGGCCTGCGCCTGGGCGATTGTCATGTCCAGCAAGGGAGACTTACCTCCCATATGGCCGTAGATGCCCTTGGCCACGGGCGCGCGCCGGGCGGAAATGAACTTGGCCAGCGGCCAACGCAAAATATCCGGCAGATCGATAATCGCCGGATCATTAAACAGATTGAACAAAAAGGGTTGAATGGCGGCGGGTTTGTCGGGGCCACCCAAATTAAACAGGATGACGGCCCGTTTCGACACTTATCCCTGATCCCCATCCGTTTGACCCCGGACCAGTTCGACCAGCCGCTCGACGTGGGGTACCGGTGTTTCCGGCAAAATGCCGTGTCCTAAATTGAAAATGAAGGGACCACCGGAAAAGGCCTCTAGAATCCTGCCGACTTCTTTTTCCATGGTGTCGCCGCCGGCCAGCAACGCCAGATTGTCGAGATTTCCCTGAACAGTACAATGGGGCTGAATATTTTCCGCCGCCCATTCAAGGGGAACGGTGGAATCCAGAGAAACGGCGTCAACGCCGGTTTCCTTGGCGTATTTCACATATTGCAGCCCGGCGCCCCGGGGGAATCCGATGATGGGAATATCAGGATGGGCCTGATGAATCCGGCGGGCCATTTCCTTGGCCGGTTCCAGCGCCCATTGCTCGAACTGACCCGGGGGCAATACGCCCGCCCAGCTATCGAATATCTGCACGGCTTCAACACCGGATTCGATTTGGCGGATCAGATAGTCCGTGGTGGTATCCACCAAAAGATCGATCAACATGGCAAAGGACTGAGGCGCCTGGTAGGCCCAGTTGCGGGTTTTCTGATAATCCTTGCTGCCGCCTCCCTCCACCATGTAGGTGGCCACCGTCCAGGGTGCGCCGGCAAATCCGATTAACGCGGTTTCTTCCGGAAGCTCTTTTTTGATCCGCGTGACCGTCTCGTAGACCGGCGCCAGATGATCGTGAATTTTTGACCGGTCGAATTTTTTTAGATCTTCCGCTTTGCCGATCGGTTCCAGTTTAGGTCCTTCGCCAGACACAAATTCCACCTGCTGACCTAAGGCGTCGGGAATGACTAAAATATCGCTGAACAGAATGGCGGCGTCGAAGTCGTATCGCCGGATGGGTTGAAGGGTCGCTTCGGTGGCCAGATCGGGAGAATAACAAAATTCGAGGAAGTTTTTGGTCTTGGCCCGCAATGCCCGGTACTCTTCCAAATGACGTCCAGCCTGCCGCATAAGCCATAGAGGTGGCGGCTTGACGGCTTCCCCTTTGAGAACACGAATAAATTTTTTGTTGTTGGCGGTAGCGTTCATCTCGGACCAAAATTGTTTCGCTCGGTTTATCCACCGAAGGATATACAAATATTATAGATGTAATTAAAAGGAAATTGTTGTTGTTGTATCCTGGATACAGGGGATTAAATTTTATCCCCAGCTTGTTCAGATTTTTCGTTGAATAAATTTCGTGGTTCTTTTCGCCGGTTGATCCTTTTGATAAAAGCCTGGATAAGTCGATAAAAGAGTTTCTCTAAAGGTGATAAGGGCCGCCGATAAATTTATGCGGACCAGAAGAAAAGTGGGGACAGAAAATTTCGCCAGCCACGTTTTTATTCATTTAAAGTGAATAAGAGCAAAGTTATTTTGGCGGTAAAAGAGGATGATGACTTACATATAATCAGGGAGAGATTTTTGGTTTTACGGGATATCATCTTCTTTTCCCCAAATTGCTCCCAACCTATGAGTTAGAAAAGTACGCAGTTAAATGAGCCAATTCCATTTACATCTTGTATCCGACGCCACAGGCGAAACAGTTCAATCGGTATCCCGGGCCTGCCTGGCTCAATTCGACAGTGCTCAGCCAATTGAACACACTTGGAATCTGATCAGGAGCGAAAAACAGCTGGACGAGACAATCGCCGGTATCCAGGAAAATCCCGGCTTTGTTCTCTATACGCTGGTCAGCGACGAATTTCGCGCCAAGTTGATCAAGGCTTGCCAGGAACTTCAGATTCCCTGCGTTTCCGTACTACAGCCGATCATGTCGGCGTTCGGCGGTTTTTTAAAAGCTGAAATTCATGCCCAGCCGGGCCGCCAATACACCATGGATGGCGAGTACTATTCGCGCATCTCGGCCATGGATTACGCCTTGATGCATGATGACGGGCAGGCGACATGGAATTTGGAAGAGGCCGACGTGGTTGTCCTTGGCGTGTCGCGCACTTCGAAAACACCCACCTGTATGTATCTTGCCAATCGTGGTCTCAAGGCCGCCAACGTGCCGGTCATTTTCGGTCATGATTTGCCCGAGGAATTGTTCGAATTGAAAAAACCGTTCGTCGTCGGCCTTACGAGGGATACGCGGACATTGGTTCAGGTGCGCCGCAACCGCCTCAGGGTGATGAACGAGGACGATCCCACCGACTACGCCGATCCCGGGTCGGTGGCGGAGGAGGTCAATTTTGCCCAGCGCCTTTATATTCAACAGGGCTGGCCCATCATCGACGTGACGCGGCGTTCCATCGAAGAAACCGCGGCTGCGATCATGCAGTTAAAATCCCAAGCCGAGGAAAAAAACTGATGACCGGCCAGAGCACGGGGAATAGCCCGGCCGCCGATCTGATACTGGCATCCGCGAGCAAAGTCCGGGCCAACATGCTGGCCAATGCGGGCGTGCCGTTTCGGGTGGTTACCGCCGATATCGATGAGGGGGCGATCAAGGATCAACACTCCGATCTGGACGTATCCGGAATCGCCGGTCTTCTGGCCGAGGCCAAGGCCAGAAAAATTTCCCTCGATCACAATGATAGTCTGGTCATCGGAGCTGATCAGATTTTGGAGTGTGGGGGCAACCTGTTTGATAAACCGGTGGGCTACGAGGGCGCCGTGTCTCATCTGAAAACGCTGCGGGGAAATCTGCATCGTCTGATAACGGCCGCCTGTGTCGTGCGGAACGGTGAAACCCTATGGCGGAAAACCGACGATGCACGGCTGATCATGCGCGATTTTTCCGATGAATTCCTGACCGATTATTTGGCCGCGGCCGGCGATGAGGTTCAGGCGTCGGTGGGGGCCTACCGGCTGGAAGACATCGGTGCTCAGCTTTTCACCGGTGTTGAAGGGGATTTTTTTACGGTTCTTGGACTGCCGTTGTTGCCGTTGCTGGATTTTTTGCGTGGCCAAGGCATACTGAAGGAATGACAGCGGACAACATGATTTCGGGACAGGCGAGGCTGGCGGGCGTTATGGGCTGGCCGGTGAGCCATTCAAAGTCTCCCCGTCTGCATGGATATTGGTTGCGAACCCATGGGATCGACGGCGCGTACGTGCCCTTGCCGGTCGCACCGGAGAATTTGGAGGCGGCCTTGCGGGCCTTGCCTGTAATGGGTTTCAGCGGGGTCAATCTGACCATTCCCCACAAAGAGGCGGCGCTCCGCATCGTCGACAAGGTAGATGACGTGGCGGCTCGGATCGGCGCGGTTAATACCATCGTGGTCAACGAAGACGGTACGTTGACGGGATCCAATACGGACGGTTACGGCTTTTTGGAAAACATCCACTCGCAGCAACCGGACTGGAAACCGACTTCCGGACCGGTGGTGGTTCTCGGGGCCGGCGGTGCGGCCAGAGGCATTTGCGTCGCCCTCCAGGATGCCGGCGCGCGGGACATAACGGTGGTCAATCGGACAAAGGCAAAGGCGGAAACCCTGGCGGAAGAATTCAGCCTATCAGCGGGCGACTGGGAAACCAGAACGGATCATTTGGATGGCGCCGCCCTGCTGGTCAACACGACCAGCCTGGGTATGCAAGGCCAGGACGAGCTTGAAATTTCCCTGGATAAACTGCCGCCGGACGCTTTGGTCTGTGACATCGTTTATACGCCCCTTGAAACCGATTTGCTGAAAACCGCCAAAGACCGCGGCAACCATACTGTCGACGGAATGGGTATGCTGTTGCATCAGGCGCGGCCCGGCTTTGCCGCCTGGTTCGGCGCGGAGCCGAAGGTCACCGACGAACTGCGCCGATTTGTGCTAGAGGCCAGATAGTAATATAGGAGTGATATGTTCATATTGGGCCTCACCGGATCAATCGGCATGGGCAAAACCACGGCCGCCAAATCTTTCCGGTTTTTCGGCGTGCCCACCTATGACGCCGATGCCGCCGTCCATCAACTTACCGGTCCCGGCGGCAGGGCGGTGGCGGCGGTGGAAAAAGCTTTTCCCGGCGTCGCCAAGAACGGCGCCGTTGACCGTATGGCGCTGGGGAAAAAGGTATTCGACAATTCGGACGCCATTAAAAGGCTCGAAGCCATCCTTCATCCTTTGGTGCGGCAGGCGCAGTTTCATTTTCTGAAACAGGCGGCGAAACGTAAGGATAAGTTGGTCGTTTTGGATATCCCCTTATTGTATGAGACCGGCGGATTTGAATTTTGTGACGCCGTCGCCGTGGTCAGCGCGCCGGCTTTTCTACAGCGTATCCGGGTTCTGTCCCGGCCCGGCATGACGCCTGATAAACTGGACGCCATATTAAACAAGCAAATTCCCGACATCGAAAAACGCCGTCGGGCGGATTTTGTCATTCCCACCGGTCTGGGGCGCGGGTTCAGCTTGCGCTGCATCGGAGAAATCGTCAAAGTGGCGAGGCAGTATGACGGCAAGAAATGGCCGCCCCGGAACTATTAAGGACGGAAGTAATTCGGCATGCGTGAAATCGTTTTGGATACGGAAACCACCGGTCTAAATCCCAGAGACGGTCACCGCATCGTCGAGATCGGCTGCATCGAACTGGTCAACCATGTGGCCACCGGCAACCACTATCACCAATACATCAATCCTGAACGGCCCATGCCGGAGGAAGCCTTCGCCGTTCATGGTCTGGGCGACGACTTTCTTGCCGACCAGCCGGTGATGGCCGATGTCATGGCGGGGTTTCTGGAATTCATCGGTGACGCCACCCTGGTCATTCACAATGCCGAATTCGATATGAGGTTCATCAATGCAGAGCTTGAGGAGCTGGGGCTCGATACCATGCCCATGTCCCGCACCGTTGATACCGTTCGCATGGCCCGGGAAAAATACCCCGGCGCGCCGGCCAGTCTCGATGCTCTATGCCGGCGCTTCGAGATCGACAATTCAACTCGGTCGCTCCATGGCGCGCTGTTGGATTCGGAACTTCTGGCCGAGGTTTATCTGGAACTTATCGGTGGACGGCAACCGGATTTCGGATTGGCCGCGGAAAAGGAAAGTATCGTTGCATCGGTCAACGAATCCCAGCGCCGAGATCCCCGGCCCCATGAGCCGACTGCCGGCGAAAAAACGGCCCACGCATCCTTTCTGAAAAAAATTTCGGAACCGATCTGGAACGCTTGAGGCCGACGCTATTCGGGCAGGCCCAATTCCACGAGTATTTTTATAAACTCCTCGCCTCGGCGGCGATCCCGGCTGACTGAATTTTGCTTGAAGTGTCCAACCGAAATGCCGGTTCCCAGGCCGACCGCTTTTTCAATTTCTTTCTTCGCCCGCCATTTGTGACCCATATGATAAATAGCGACGGCACGCCCGACATGAGCGTGAGCCGCATGTTCTTTTCCTGGCTTACGCTCGAGGAATTTTTCGAAAGTCACCATCGCCTCTTTCGGCTGCTCGGCAGCGAGATAGGCAAATCCCAGCTGTTCCAGGAACCAATCCGCATAGTAAGGACTTAGGCGCATGGCAGTCTTGAATTTCTGAATGGCGTCCAAGGGCTTGCCCGAATTGCTCAGGATCATCGCCAACAAAGCCGTATTGGTGGCGTGGTTGGGGCTGAGAGCAACCGCCCTTTCCGCCGATGCAATGGCCTGATCATATTGTTTTTTCATAAGAAGAATGGCGCCCTTCAGGGCGTAGACGTCGGGCAACTGGTTATCCAGAGACTGCGCCTTTTCGCTCAAATATTCTGCTTGCGCGAAACTTTCTTCGCGGCTGTTGCCCCATCCGTTTTGCACATCGATCCAATGAGTCCAGGCGCGAAGCGCATAGGCCAGGGCGTAGCCGGGATCAATCTCGGTCGCCCTGACGAAATAGCGGCGGGCATCATGGTTATCGGCCTTGGTAAAACGGTTAAAATATTCCACGCCCAGGCTGACAACGTTCCAGGCCTCCAGGCTGCGCGTATGGCGGCGGTGAACGCGGGCCTCTTCGCCATCCGTGAGAGTCACCCGGAGAGCCAGCGTAATCTTGTTGGTGATTTCATCCTGCATGGCAAACAGGTCGGTCTGTTCCCGGTCAAAACGATCTGCCCACACATGGGTGCCCGACAACGCGTCGATGAGCTGTGCGGTAATGCGGATTTTCGATCCCGATTTCTGAACGCTGCCTTCCAGCACGTAGCGCACGCCCAGTTCCTCGGCCACCTGCTGCACGACTGTCGGTTTTCCTTTGTAGGAAAACGAGGAATTACGGGCGATGACGAACAGGCTTTTAATTTGCGACAAAGAGGTAATGATATCCTCGGTCAGTCCGTCGGCGATGTGATCCTGTTTTGCATCGGCGCTCAGATTGTCGAAGGGTAATACGGCGATGGACGGTTTCTCGGGCAGGGGAAACGCCATCCGCTCAAGTACCGCCTGAAAATGCATTTGCTTGCCAGGGCCTAAAATAAACATTCCCCCGGCGATAAGAATCACAAGGGTGGCAATGGCACCGTAAATAATCTTTCGGGACCGCTTTCCGGTTCCACGCTGTTTTAATTTGGCGGAGGACTTTTTGGCGGTTTTATCCGGTTGCGCCCGACCACCCAATACCACCTTATAGGTTGAGACCGGTTGGCTGATATTTTTGACCTCTTGATCGCCGGCAAATTCGAACCCGGCGTTGAGCTTGCCGCTGACCTGATCGTGGACCACGCCGGAAATCAAAATACCACCGGAATCAGCCAAACTTTCCAGACGGGCCGCAATGTTGACCCCGTCGCCGTAAATATCGTCTCGGTCGACGATGACCTCGCCCAGATTGACGCCGATCCGGAACTCGAGTCTTTGTTCGGCGGAGAGGTCTTGGTTGTCTTTGGCAAGGTTGAGCTGGATCGCGATGGCGCACTCGACGGCCGACACGGCGCTGGAAAAATCGGCCAGAACGGCGTCACCGGCATAGTGAACGACAGCGCCGCCATGCCCGGTTATTTGGCCCGAGATAAAGTCGAGAGCCTTGGAAAGCTGCTGGTGGGTGCCCAACTCGTCGGCACCGGTCAGGCGGCTATAGCCGACGACATCGGCGTACAGGATTGCCGTTAGTTTCCGCTGTACCGTTTGCTCCGGCATGACGCTCCCATATTATCTGTTAGTTGGGCGCGGCTCCCCCATCCTCATTGGCGGCCTGTTCCTGGGCCTGGGCCATCCGCTGCTGATAGAGAGAGGCGAAATCGATCGGTGTCAGCATCAAGGGCGCAAATCCGCCGTCACCCGTTGCATCGGCGACAATACGGCGCAGGAAGGGGAATATAATCATCGGGCATTCGATCAGCAGAACAGGCCCTAAATGCTCGGGCGGCACGTTGACCGTGAACAGACCCGCATAGGAAATTTCAGTGATATAGGCGACCTGATCCTTGGCTTTGGCCTCGGCGCGGACGCTGAGCACGACTTCAAATACATTTTCGCCCTTGCCCTCTGCCTGGACGTCGATATCCACCTGAATGTTGGGCATTTCCTCCTGCAATAGGCCGAAAATTTCGGGTGCCCCTGGGGCTTCGAACGATAGATCCTTGGTATATTGACCATTGATGGTCAGCGGCGATTCAGGCACCTCACCCGCTTGGCCGGCCACGTCCGCTCCGGGCGCATTGTCACCGCCCGGTTCCGGGGTAAATCTTTCCTCCGGGATCGGGTTATCGTTATCGTTGCCATTGTCGTTATCGGACATATTGCTTTTCCTTTTTCAAAAAATCTTTGCGCCGGACGTTATATAGCTGGAGGTAGCACTATTCGATGCGCCGCACAATATCATCACCGTTGTTTGTTGCATCTTCGTTTTTTTGGTTGGGATCAAGCTCCTCAAAGTCGCCGTCGATAATCGGCCCGGTTTCGTTACCGCTTTGAGGCCCGTTAAAATCTTGGCCGCCGCTGCCATGTACGTGAACGGAACCCCGCGCCACGAGCAAGGCGCCGATAACACCGCCGATCCACCGGCGGAGCGGCGGTACAAACAAAAGAAACCCGACGGCATCGGTAACGAAACCAGGCGTAAGCAAAAAGGCGCCGGCCACCAGCAGGCACAAACCGTCGAAAATTTCCGCTATAGGAAGCTGTCCCTGGTTGAGATGTTCCTGAGCCCGAAAGAGCACGGCCAACCCCTGCGCCCGCAATAGGGAAGCGCCAATGATCGCCGTGATAAAGATTGCCGCCAAAGTCGGCCACAAACCTATGCGGTCCCCCACGGTAATGAAAACCGATATTTCAATGATCGGCACACCAATGAAGAACAAAAATAAAATATATCCCATTAAATACGAGTTCCATGTGGTCCAGGCTGAAAATCCCGGATTTTTCCAATATTCAAAATAATCATATAGTCCGCTTGCCCTTTTGTTCCAAACACCCTATCTAAGCTGTGACTGGACCCGGGACCATCTAAGGGGTAAGCTAAGACTTGGTTCTACCCCTGGGAACTACTATTTGGAAGTAGAGGAAAATGAAATTGTCCGGCCGGACTTAAACCGGTGGGCATTTGACCGGCGGATTAAGGAAATGGGTGAAGGATTTCAATTTATAGATATCATCTTGTTCGCGATGATCGCGGCGTTCCTCATTCTGCGCCTGCGGAGTGTTCTCGGGCGCCATAAGGAAGACGGATTGCCCGGCCAGGACCCCTTTGCGCCCGATAATCCCCCTGGAACCGGACCCGATCAAAGATCTCAGACGCCGGACGATAATATTATCCAGCTGCCGGGTCAGGGGGATACATCGGCCGATCCCTTCGGCAAGCCGGAAGATGTTACAGAAGAGGAAGCGGACCCCATCCCGGAAACGCCCCTGGATGCGGAACTCAATAAAATTCAATCGGTTTCGCCGGACTTCGACCGTCAGGAATTCCTGGTCGGCGCCCGCACAGCCTTTGAAATGATCGTTCAGGCTTTTGCCGAAGGTGACACGGAATTGTTGGATTCGCTCCTCAGCGATGAAGTTTACAACAATTTCCTGCAGGCCATCCGCGCCCGCGAAGCTAACAACCATACGCTGGAAAACACATTGGTGCGCATTGTTTCCGCCGATATGATTGAAGCCTATATGGAAACCAGTCAGGCCTTTATCACGGTGAAAATCGTCTCTGAACAGGTTAATATTACCCGCGACGAAGCTGGTGAGATGGTTGATGGCGATGTCGAACAAATTGCGGAAATTACCGATATTTGGACCTTCTGTAAGGATACCAAATCGCGCGATCCCAATTGGGAACTGGTCGCCACCAGAAGCCTCGACTAATAAATTGCTCCCTTTAATTTTGCGGCATTCGGCTCCGCTGACCCAGTCGGTTCTGTTGGCCGGCTTTTTGGCCGCCTGTAGCCAGTTTCAATCCTTTCCCGTTACGTCCCAGAAAACGCCGCCTGCATTCGATGTAAGGCCGGTATCTTTTGCCGATCTCAACGGCTGGCGTCAGGACAATCACGCCGAAGCCTTCGGCGTTTTCTTGAAATCCTGCGGTAAATTGATGCGCCAGCCGGCGAGCCGCTTGTTGGGAAAAGACGGTATGGCCGGCTCCATTGCTCAATGGCGTTCGGTATGTGGGGCGGGCGGGCGCCTGGGGCCTGGCTTGCAAGCCAACGACGCCAGGCGGTTTTTCGAGCAATGGTTCAGCCCGTTCCGACTGGTCGGTGGCGAAAACCCTCAAGGACTGTTTACCGGTTATTTCGAGCCCGAACTCAGGGGCTCCAGGATTCAGACCGCCCGCTATTCCGTGCCTCTGTACCGCCGACCGCCGGAACTGGTGACCGTCGATCTCGGCCGCTTCAAAAGCGAAATGAAAGGCCGCCAAATCGCCGGAAAGGTCCATAAGGGCACCTTGTCGCCCTTCGACGACCGGGCCAACATTACCAAGGGTTCCCTGGCCGGACGCAATCTGGAACTTTTGTGGGTGGACGACCCCATCGACGCCTTTTTTCTGCAAATCCAGGGATCCGGCCGGGTGGTTCTGGACACCGGCGAGGTGGTCAGGGTCGGCTATGCGGCGCGCAACGGCAGGCCCTATTTCGCCATCGGCCGGGAATTGGTGAAGGCCGGCATTCTCACCAAAGAAAAAGTATCGTTGCAGACCATCCGCACCTGGCTCAGGGACAACCCCGGACAGGCCGATCGCCTGATGAATATGAACCGGTCCTACATTTTTTTCCGCGAGATCAAGGGGGCGGGCGCCAATGCCGGTCCCCTCGGCGCTCAGGGCGTTCCCCTGACCCCCCTCCGCAGTCTGGCCGTGGACAGAAAATACCTGCCCTTGGGCGCGCCCCTGTGGCTGGAAACCACCGATCCGATTTCGCCGCAAGTTCCGCTCCGGCGCCTGGTGATCGCCCAGGATACGGGCGGCGCCATCACCGGTCCCGTGCGGGGGGATTTGTTCTGGGGGGGCGGCGCTTATGCGGCGCGGGCGGCGGGTCAGATGAAACAGCCCGGCCGCCTGTATATTTTGCTGCCCAGAAGCATTTCGAGCAGCATTTCGCGCTAAGCGCCACTTTACTTTATTTTGGTTAATCGGCATCCTGGGATCATGCCGCAAAATGATCAATCCCCGAGCTCACCATCCGGCCCAAGAGTTGCCCTTTTCGTCACCTGTCTGGTGGATTTATTCCGGCCCTCGGTCGGTTTTGCCGCCGTCAAATTATTGGAGGACGCCGGTTGCCGGCTGGAGGTGCCGGCGGCGCAAATCTGCTGCGGCCAACCGGCTTATAATTCCGGCGATCAGGCGAACGCCAAGGACATTGCCCGCCGGAACATCGAAATTTTCGGGGACTACGATTATGTGGTGGCGCCGTCGGGTTCCTGCGCTGGCATGATCCGGGTTCATTATCCGACGCTGTTTGCCGATGACCCCCATTTGAAGAGCCGGGCCGATGCGCTTTCAACCCGAACCTACGAGCTGACGTCGTTTCTGGTGGATGTGCTCAACGTGGAAAACCTGGGGGCCAAACTCGAAGCGAAAACCACCTATCATGATTCCTGCGCGGGCCTTCGGGAGTTGAAGATTAAAAGCCAGCCAAGACGATTACTGGCGTCGGTCGGCGGTTTGGAATTGCAGGAATATGAGGGCGCCGAATCCTGTTGCGGTTTCGGCGGCACCTTCTGCGTTAAGTATTCGGACATCTCCGACAGCATGGTGCAAAGCCGCGCCGACGAATTGACGGCGACGGATGCCGAATTGTTGCTGGGGGGCGACCTTGGCTGCTTGCTGAATATTCAGGGTAAGATCAGCCGCCTCAATGACCAGGGCGCCGGCCCTAATGTCAAAGTACGTCATGTGGCCGAAGTTCTGGCGGGTATGACCGGTGAACCGGCCATCGGCGAAGGCGAGGAAGTATGAAACCAACCAGCCTCGCGTTCCCTAAAAACGCCCGGGCGGCGCTGGGCGATAAGAACCTGCAAACGGCCCTCGACCGCATGCGTAGCGGATTCGTCGCCCGCCGGGCGGACGCCGTTGCCAGGCTGCCGGAATTCCAAGACCTCAGGGACCGGGCCCGGGACATCAAGTCTCATACGCTGGCCAACCTGGATGCCTATCTGGAACGGTATGAAGGCGAAGTGAAAAAATCCGGAGGCCAGGTTCATTGGGCGAAGGACGGCGGGGAACTTTGCCGAATCGTCTTGGACATCTGTCAACAGGCCGGCGCCAAGACGGTTACCAAGGGCAAATCCATGATCGGCGAGGAAATTGCCGTAAACGACTATCTGGAGGAACACGGGATCGAACCCATTGAAACCGATCTCGGTGAATACATCATCCAACTCCGGGGCGAGGCCCCCAGCCACATTATCGCGCCCGCCAGCCATGTCACCAAAGATCAGGTAGCAGCGTCTTTTCGGGAAACCCACGGTGAACTGGACGAAAGCCGCAGCCTCGAAGCGCCCGCCGAACTATTGGCCGAAGCCAGGTCGGTTATGCGGCAGAAATTCATCAATGCCGATGTGGGCATCACCGGCGCCAATTTCCTCATCGCCGAAACCGGCACCAGTGTGATTGTGACCAACGAAGGCAACGGCGATCTCACCCAATCCCTGCCGAAAGTTCACGTGGTGCTGGCCAGTATCGAAAAAGTCGTTCCCACCCTGGAGGACGCCACCACTTTGTTGAGGGTGCTGGCCAGGAGCGCCACCGGCCAGGACATGTCTTCCTACACCACCTTTTCCACCGGCCCCCGCCGTCCGGACGACCCCGATGGCCCCGGTGACTATCATGTCATATTGCTGGATAACGGCCGCACCGACATGCTGGCGGGCGAATTCAGGGAAATGCTGCGCTGTATCCGCTGTGGCGCCTGCCTCAATCACTGCCCGGTGTACGGCGCTATCGGCGGCCACGCCTATGGTTGGGTCTATCCCGGCCCCATGGGCGCCGTGCTGACGCCCAGCCTGATCGGTTTAGATGAAGCGGCCCATCTGCCCCAGGCCTCAACCCTTTGCGGAAAATGCGAGGAAATCTGTCCCGTACGCATCCCGTTACCCCAATTACTCCGAAATTGGCGCAATCAGGTGTTCGATCGCAGGCTCATCGATCAAAAAACCCGGTTGGGACTGAAGCTTTGGGCATTTGCCGTCCGGCACCCGTTTCTCTATCGTTTTGATGCAGCAATAAAATTGCCCCTATTGGCGGCTTTTGGGAAAAAACAAGGATATTTCAAATACTTACCGTTTTTATCACCTTGGACCAAAACCCGGAATTTCCCGGCGCCTCAAGGCAAAACCTTTATGCAGCAATGGAAATCAGGCAGGCGGCGATGAGTACGCGAGACGCCATACTGGGCTCAATCCGGGCCACATTGGACCGGGACAGCGCGCCCGCCGACCGCCAGGAAGCCGTTGCCGCCCGCATTGGCGACCCGCCCCAGAATTTGATCCCGGACCGGGCGCAGGTGGATAAAGCGGCGCTGATCGACTTATTCAGGTCATTGGCCGAGGGAATTGCGGCGACCACCGACCGGGTTTCCAGCCTCAACGACGTGCCGCGGGCCGTCGGCGAGTATTTGGTAAGCCAAAACCTGCCGGGGAACATTAATACCTCCAACGATCCGGTTTTGGCGGCCGTCGATTGGACGCAGCAAGCCTTGCTCACAGTGACAACGGGAGTGCCGGACGATCAGGATCCGGTGGGTTTGGCTATTGCGGTGGCGGGTGTGGCGGAAACAGGCACGGTAGTTCTGCATTCGGGACCGGATTGGCCCACCACCCTAAATTTTTTGCCGGAAACCCACATTGTCTTGTTGCCGATCGACCGATTAGCCGGCGACTACGAGACCACTTGGCGGCGCCTCCGAGAGACCGGTGCTATGCCCCGGACCGTCAATTGGATCACCGGCCCATCCCGCACCGGCGATATCGAACAAACCATGCAGCTGGGTATCCACGGACCCCGGCGGCTGCACATCATTTTGGTGGACGATATCGATGGCGCCTAAGAAGAAATCAAATCAAGAAAACGACGCCGTGCTTTTGGAGCAAGCCTTCAAAGACGTCGAGCGCCTGCCCGGCCGGAAAATCAAGAAAAAAGGCGCGGTGCATCCGAAGCCGCGAAAAAATAAATCGCCGACGAACAACTATGTACCGGCGTCGTTTGACGACGAGCCGGACTTCAAACCGTCACCCAAACTGGCTGATCTCAATCACGGGGAAACGCCGGGCCTGGACAAGCGCACGGCCCAGCGCCTTAAGCGCGGTCAAATGAAAATCGAGGCCAAGCTTGACCTCCACGGCCACCGCCAGGAGGAAGCCCACCGGGCCCTCAACGGTTTTCTGGCCGGGGCTCAGGATGCCGGCAAACGGTGCGTCCTGGTGGTGACGGGCAAGGGATTTAAAGGCGAAGGCCCCAAATATATCGAGGGGGGCAGTCAGGTTGGCGTGCTGAGAGAAAACGTTCCCCGCTGGCTCAATCAACCGCCCAACCGGGCCCGGGTTCTGTCTTTTTCATATGCGACCCAGGGCGATGGCGGTACCGGCGCGCTTTACGTTTTGTTGAAAAGGCTCCGGTGATATGACCCCATTCGGCGCAAAAATCAGAGAGCTCAGAGCCGAAAAAGGTATACAGCTCAAACAGATGGCGGAGGATTTGCATGTTTCGTCGGCCTATCTGTCGGCCCTGGAACACGGCAACCGCGGCCGTCCGGGACCCGGCTTCGTCATGCAGATCGCGACTTATTTCGAACTGATCTGGGACCAGGTGGATGAGCTGAAACGCCTGGCTCAGCTGTCCCATCCCCGCGTGCCGGTGGAAACCGGCGGTCTTACGCCCAAAGCGACCCTGCTGGCCAACCTCCTGGCCGAACATATCCACGAACTGGACGATCCCACCATCGACCGTATTCTGGCCGAAATGGGGTTCGACGAGGAAACCTAACCCCCCGCTTTACCTCCGCCGCCGTCACCCACCAGCGAAAAGGGCGCCCAGAAGATGGGGTGGGCGTAGGAAAAGACGGTTTTGCCTGATTGCTTATCGACAATTCCCCTCCCGTCGATCAGAGACAGCATGGATTGACGCACGGACTCCGCACGGGTGATGGAAGCACTGCCTGCCTGACGTTTGAATATTTCGGTCGTCAGCAGCCGCGCACTGGAGGTTTCCACCGGCCAGTTGGACAGGAGCACAGCCCTGGTCCCGGCATAGAAAAAGGCTCGGCCCAGTCCGGAAAAGGCCTCCGCACCGGCGCCATTGCCGGCGCCCGTATTGCACGCCGACAACACCACCCAATCCGCATCCAATCGGAGTCCCAGAATTTCACCCATAGTCAACAAACCGTCATCCCCTGGATGACCGCTTACCGCCGGGGCCGAAAGGGCGAGCGCCGGCTGGCGGAGCCCGTTCAAGTCGCCCGGCACAAGCCCGTGAGTGGCGAAAGTGATCACCTTGTAGCCGGATAGTTTGGTCGTTTTGACGGCATTTTCGTTGGCTCGGGCGCCGGTGAATACATCCCGGGTCAAATCGGCGTTCATGGCCAAGGCGATGGAGCGTACCTCGTCGAATGTGTCGGGCAGCCGGGGCAACAGGCCAAGTTCCGCACTGGCCAAATTAGCTGTTTTCGGGGCCGCTCGAAGTTTGACCGGCAGGCTCCGCGTTTTAAAGACACCCCGGCTTTGCAAGGCGGCCGTTTGCACCGGTTTGGCGCTGACGGCCGCTGCCGCCTGTTTGGTGCTGAAATAAGGGTCGCCGAACCCGGCGAAATTACGCCGGGCCGCCTTGGCCGGGGGTAATCCCCTCAACGCCGCCAAGGACGAGACGCTGGGCAGCAACGTCACCGCATGGGTCCTGGCCAGCCAGGGGACGCTCTTGTAATTGCTGAACAGTGCGCCGGATTCACCGGGGAGTGACGCCCGCTTGGTGACGAATGTGGAAAACGGCAGCTGCCCCAAGGACTTATGGGCCACCACCAGGAGGGAGTTGGTGTTTTTCCAGCCGCCCCTCACCGGTTCAAGCAGCAACCGATAGAGACGGTTGGACAGGCCGATATTGAAATCCGGAATATCGCCCAGAGTCTGCGCCTGGGGGTCCAGGGCCTTGCGGAGGCCCGCCACGGCGCCGGCAAGTCGTTTTTCACCTAAATTAGCCTGGGCGAAAGCCACTTTGCCCGATTTGGGTACCGCCCAGACAAAGGTTTTGTCCTTTGTTACATAGGTGGCGATAAGGGCCTCCGAGGGGTTCAAAATCGCCCGCGCCTTGGCGACGGTCGCCGGTTTGGGATTGATCAGTTCGGCGTAGGCCGGGAAGCGGTCCTCAATTTCTTCAGCCAATGCGGCGCGCGCTTTACGCAAATCGTCGATCCTCTTCCGTAACGATAGCAACGCTGCTTTGTCTTGTTGGCCTGACGGCAGGGCCAATCCGTTAGCGAGTAAGCTGAAGAGTGAGCTGATCCTTTTCCTGGTGTCCTGTTCCCGGCGCACCAGTTCCGCCAGCGCCGGATTGCCCGCCGCCGCCCGGGCGCTGGAGGCCGCCAACGCCGCCTGCACCGACCGGGACCGCGCCACATCGGCGATGCGGAAAGCCTCTGCCGCCGCGTCAATACCCGCCTGTCTTTCGGTGGCAGAGCCCCGTACTTCGGACAAAAGTTTGATATAAGCCTCGAGAATTACTGTTAACCGGACGGTCTTGGAAGCGTTGGATTCATTTTCACTATCCGACTGGCGGGAAGAAGATAAAAGTATGGGTAGGGCCTCTCGGTAGGCTTTCAATGCTCCCGCCCGGTCTCCCCGGGCCGCCAGGGCCATCGCCAGAACGGCGCCCTTCATCGCCGTCACAGAATGTTTCGGTCCCAGGTTTTTAACCGAATTCCGGTGCGATTTGACAATTAATTTGTAGCTGGCATTTATATCGCCCGCCATGATCAATGCCAGCGGAACGGATGTGCTTTTATTTACCCACTGGTCATAGACCATCCGGTTGTCGTCGTTGAATGCCTGTTCTACCCGCTTGAAC
The DNA here is from genome assembly GCA_964574215.1 of uncultured Rhodospirillaceae bacterium. GTDB lineage: Bacteria > Pseudomonadota > Alphaproteobacteria > Rhodospirillales > UBA2165. Next base: position 68,800 of record CAZNLR010000013.1, read on the forward strand.
TCGGTCACGGCTTCCTGCCAGCGGGCGAGGGAGGTCAAGGTCCGTCCCAAATTCAGGCGGGTCTTGGAAACGAAAGTGGTCTGGGGCGGCTGATTAATGGCTTTGAATATTTTCAAGCTGGCTCGCAACAGGGATTCCGATTCCCGGTAACGGCCTTGAGCATCCAAAACATCGGCGAGAGCGGAGATGGCCGTCGTGGTCATCATGTTGTTCTTGCCCGAAAACCGCAAAATACCGATGAGGTCGTCGCGCGCCTTAATTTCCGCTTCCATTAACCGGCCCTGGCGAATCAGGCTGTGAATTAACCCTTTCCGGACAGGGTAGCTCATCGGATAAAAAGGTATACCTGTTCTGTCAGAATGAGCACGGCCGCTTGCGATGCCGGCCTGGTAAAATCGCTCGGCGTCCTGCCATTCGCCCCGCGCCTCGTGCATCATGCCTTCGATCTGATCCCGGAAAAAGGCCATCGACTGTTTGGTGCCAACTCTAGCCCGGCTCGAAAGCAGCACTTTGTCGACTGTACCCATGGCGCGGTCGCGCAAGGCCTCGGCGGCGTCCAGCTTGCCGACTTCGATGTAATATCTCGTCAGTTGGCGCATGGTGCCGACCGAATCAAATTCTGACAGCCGCAATTCATATTGGCGTTCGGCAGCTTTGTAATTGCCGAATTGCCGCTCCAACGCCGCCAACCAGTGCCGGATATTGGCAATTTCCAGTTTGCTGAGGCCGGAGGCCTTGGCGAGAAAACTCTCCGATTTGCGCATGTCGGCAAGTGCCTGCCGGCCGCGCCCGACATCGAATGACGCCCGCCCCCGTTTCAAATAATATAGGGCCAGTTCCCTGGCGCCGTTGGTGGCTGGCGGCCGGCTTTTCGTTAAGGCGATTTTGGCGTTGAATTCGGTTAAATCGGCGACCTCTTCCTTATCCAAAATGGCGGTGATGTCTTCAATGGTCTTGGGCGGCGGTGTGAAGGCCTTGCCCTTGAATGTGGCCGTAATTTTCTTGGCTTCCTCCAGGGAAACCGTCTGGTCGGTCAGACAGGCGGTTAACATCAAGGGCAGCGCCAAGGAAAGACCAGCAATTACACGGACTTGTCGAAAATTCCTCATGTTCCGATACTCCATGGTTGGGGCGCGCCGATATTTTTTAGAGCGCTCTTTTAATGTTCGCTTTCACATGATGATAACGCTGGAAGAGGCTCAAATATATAGGGAATTTCAAGTGAATATGTGCGTATTCACTTCGTTACAGAACAAATTAATTGCATCGGAAAAATCACCCATCAAAAGAATGCGCGAACAATCAGACGGTTAGATTCCAAACTTCACACGAAATGGCAACAACCCGCGCATCGCCAACATTGGCAGTTGGCGATGTGCCATTGATTGTCGAAATGAAGAAGGCGCGCTAAGCTCTTCTTACAGAATAAATTTCGAAAGATCAGCGTCTTTGACCAGTTCGCCCACTTGATCGCGGACGTGATCGGCGTCGATGGTGACGGTTTCGCCGGCGCGGTCGGTGGCGGTGAAGCTGATCTCTTCCAAAAGCTTCTCCATCACCGTGTGCAGCCGCCGGGCGCCGATGTTTTCCACCGTGGCGTTGATCTCGGCGGCCAGCTTGGCCAGCTCCTTGACCGAGTCGTCGGTGAATTCCAGGGTCAGTTCCTCAGTACCCATGAGAGCCACATACTGTTTGATCAGGCTGGCCTCCGGTTCGGTCAGGATGCGGACGAAATCTTCTTCGGTAAGGGCGCGAAGCTCTACCCTTATGGGGAGGCGGCCCTGCAGTTCGGGCAGCAGATCGGACGGTTTGGCCAAATGAAAAGCGCCCGAGGCGATAAACAGAATATGGTCGGTTTTGACCGTGCCGTACTTGGTGGAAACGGTGGTGCCTTCGATCAGAGGTAAGAGATCCCGCTGGACGCCTTCACGGCTGACATCGCCGCCCTTGAGATCGGACCGGTGGGTGATTTTATCGATCTCGTCGATAAAGACGATGCCGTTGTTCTCCACCCCGTCGACGGCTTCGTTGATCAACAAATCCTCGTCCAGCAGCTTGTCGCTCTCTTCAGCCATGAGGATATCGTAGGAATCCTTAACCGACATGCGTTTGGGGGTAGTTTGCTGGCCGAAGGCCTTGCCCATGATGTCGTTGAGGTTGATCATGCCCATCTGGCCGCCGGGCATGCCCGGAATGTCGAAGGTGGGCATGGAGGCCGCATTGGATTCCATGACGTCAATTTCAATTTCCTTGTCGTCGAGCTCACCCTCCCGCAGCATTTTGCGGAATTTCTGCCGAGTATCGGCGCTGGCGTTTTCACCCACCAGGGCGTCCAGCACCCGCTCCTCGGCGAGAATTTCCGCCTTGGCGACGACCTGTTTGCGCTGGCGTTCGCGGGTTTCGTGAATGGCGATTTCCACCAAATCCCGGACGATGGATTCCACATCGCGGCCCACATAGCCAACCTCGGTAAACTTGGTGGCTTCGATTTTCATAAAGGGTGCCTGGGCCAGTTTGGCCAGGCGGCGGGCGATTTCCGTCTTGCCGACGCCCGTCGGCCCCATCATCAGAATATTTTTGGGCAGGACTTCTTCCTTGAGATCATCGGACAATTGCTGGCGCCGCCAGCGGTTGCGGAGCGCCACGGCGACGGCGCGTTTGGCGTCTTTTTGGCCGATGATAAAACGGTCCAGCTCGGAAACGATTTCCCGGGGCGAAAAATTGGAGGTGGTGGATTTGGTCATTTGGCTTCGAGCTTTTCAACAATGATATTGTCGTTGGTGTAAACGCAGATTTGGGCGGCGATTTCCATGGCCCGCCGGGCGGTCGCCTCGGCGTCCAGATCGTCCCGGTCGATCAAGGCTCTTGCAGCGGCCAGGGCATAGTTGCCGCCGGAACCGATGCCGATCAAACCGTCCTCGGGTTCCAGCACGTCGCCGGTGCCCGATACGATCAGGGAAACCTTTTCGTCGGCCACCGCCATCAGGGCTTCGAGGCGGCGCAGATATCGGTCGGTCCGCCAGTCCTTGGCCAGTTCCACGCAGGCGCGGGTCAGCTGTCCCGGGTGCTGATCAAGTTTGGCTTCCAGCCGTTCGAACAAGGTGAATGCGTCGGCGGTGGCGCCGGCAAAGCCGGTAATGACCGATCCGTCGCCAAGTCTCCTGACCTTCATGGCGTTGGCTTTGACCACCGTATCGCCCATCGAAACCTGGCCGTCACCGGCAACCACGACCTCGCCGCCTTTGCGGAGACAAAGGATGGTGGTGGCATGCCAACCCGGCGTCCACTGAGATTGATCGCTTCCGGACATATTTCCTGCACCTTTTCGGGTAATTGCGGACCAACGGAGGATGTAGTTTCTAAACCGTCCCCGGTCAATGGACATGTCGCTTTAAAAATGGGGACGGACCCCATTTATACCACCACCGTCACCCTCCCCTAAACCTTCCCATCAAGGGAGGGGGATAGGGTCGGTTGGTTAAATTATCGTTATGGCCTCGCCAGAAGCGGTTTTCCGGCAAAACGTCAACCAACGCGTATTAAACTGGCGAAATCGGTCCGTACCTGTTACAAGGGCCCCGATTCTTTCGATGAAATCAATGGAGTAAGACAGATGTCTGCCAATAAACGTCCAGCGGGACGTAAGGCGAATGTTGAGCGCAAGACCAAGGAGACGCAAATTGCCGTCACCGTCGATCTCGATGGCACCGGCGACTACAATGTTTCCACGGGTATCGGCTTTCTCGATCACATGCTGGAACAGCTCTCGCGGCACAGCTTGATGGATCTGGACGTCCAGGCCGAGGGCGACCTCCATATCGATTTCCACCACACCACCGAGGATACCGGCATCGTCATCGGCGAAGCAGTCAAAAAAGCTTTGGGCGACCGGGCGGGAATTACCCGCTACGGCGCTGCCCTGGTGCCTTTGGACGAAGCATTGACCCGGGTCGTGGTCGACTGTTCCAACCGGCCTTGTCTGGTCTGGAAAGTGGGGTTCACCCGCTCCAAGGTCGGCGACATGGATACGGAACTGTTCCGGGAATGGTTTCAGGCTTTCGCCCAGGCGGCCGGCCTGACCCTGCACGTGGAGAATTTCTACGGCGAGAACAGCCACCACATTGTCGAATCATCGTTCAAAGCCTTGGCCCGGGCGCTACGGCAGGCGGTGACCGTCGATGCACGCGCTTCGGACGCCGTACCGTCAACCAAGGGCGTTCTGTCGGATCAGGGTTAAATGCGCATTTATACGGTTCATGAAATGAGCGGCGGTCCCATCGGAGCCGCCGACGCAGCCGTTCCGGTAAAGGAGGGCTTTTCCTGGCCTGCCGCCATTTTTTCCGTGCTGTGGGCGCTTTGGCACCGGCTTTGGCTGGCGGCGCTGATCTTTTTTCTGGCCAACTCGATCCTCAGTTGGCTGCTGACGGATTTCGGCGCCGACGGACTGGCCAAGGGCGCGGTTTCCATCGCGGTAGCCCTTATTATCGGCTGGACCGCTAACGATTTCCGCCGCCGGAAGCTGGAAAAGAAGGGTTACCGGGAACGGGGGGTGGTTATCGCCGGCGATCGGGAAACAGCGCTGCAGCGCTATTTTGAAACGCGGGCGCCGAGCGCCGGACCGTCCTCCCGAGCCGGCGGGCCCTGGTAGGAAAATGCCGGGGTAAGAAAATGCCAAGCAACCAGTATCATATCGCCATTATCGATTACGGATCGGGCAATTTGCGGTCGGCGGCCAAGGCGTTCGAGCGGGCCTGTGCCGAGGCCGGTGGCGGCGACGTGGTGGTGACCGACAATCCGGCGGACCTGGAGACTGCCACCCACATCGTGCTTCCCGGTGTCGGCGCCTTCGCCGACTGCAAAAACGGTTTGGCGGCGGTCTCTGGTATGATTGAGGCTCTGAATGAACAAGTCATGGAGAGGGGTAGGCCCTTTTTGGGCATTTGCGTCGGTATGCAATTGATGGCGGCCAAGGGATTGGAGCACGGCGAAACCGAAGGTCTCGGTTGGATCGACGGCGAGGTGGTGGCCATTGATCCCCGCGACGATACCATGAAAATACCCCATATGGGATGGAACGCACTTGATTTCGATCCGGCGGCCCATCCCGTATTCGAAGGTATCCGGCCGGGCGTCCACGCCTACTTTGTTCACTCTTATCACTTCCGGGCGGCGAACCCGACAGAGGTCCTGGCGCGGGTGGATTATGGCGGTTCGGTGACGGCGGTGGTCGGGCGGAACAATCTGCTGGGAACCCAATTTCACCCGGAAAAAAGCCAGCAATTCGGGCTTCGGTTTATTGCTAATTTTTTGCGGTGGCGGCCATGATTTTCTTTCCTGCCATCGATCTTAAGGACGGCCAGTGCGTACGCCTGGTCAAGGGTGAGATGGACCAGGCGACTGTGTTCGGCGACGACCCCGGCGCCCAGGCGCGCCTGTTCGCCGAAGCCGGCTGTACCTGGCTGCATGTGGTCGATCTAAACGGCGCCTTTGAAGGTAAGCCGGTGAACGGCGACGCGGTGGAGGCTATTTTGAACGCAACCGACATGTCCATCGAATTGGGCGGCGGCATCCGCGATCTGGCGACGGTAAAGATGTGGCTCGATAAAGGCGTCAGCCGGGTCATTCTGGGCACCGTTGCCCTGAAGGACCCGGACTTGGTGCGCATGGCCTGCCGGGATTTTCCAGGATGTGTTGCCGTCGGCATTGATGCCCGCGACGGCTTTGTCGCCGTCGAAGGCTGGGCCGAAACCTCCGAAATCACGGCGCTCGATCTGGCCAAGAAGTTCGAGGATACCGGCGTGGCGGCGATTATCTATACCGATATCGAGCGGGACGGCGCCATGCAGGGACCCAATATTGAAGCCACAATCGAGCTGGCTAAAACAGTTTCGATTCCGGTGATCGCTTCGGGCGGAGTATCGTCTATGGCTGACCTGCGGGCGCTCAAAGAGGCCGGCGGCGACCTGCTCGAGGGCGCCATTTCGGGCCGTGCGGTTTATGACGGGCGCATTGATCCTACCGAAGCCGTTGCGTTGCTGCAGGACCAGGGGAATGGAGAGGGCTGAGCCATGCTGAAAACACGCATCATCCCCTGCCTTGATGTCGACAAGGGCCGCGTCGTCAAAGGTGTCAATTTCGTCGATCTGGTAGATGCGGGGGACCCGGTGGAGCAAGCCAAAATATACGACCGGGCGGGCGCCGACGAACTGTGTTTTCTCGACATCACCGCCAGCCACGAAGACCGGGACACCATATTCGACGTCGTGGCTCATACGGCGGAACAATGTTTCATGCCCGTAACGGTCGGCGGCGGAGTAAAAAATATTGAAGATATCCGCAAATTGTTATTGGCCGGGGCTGATAAGGTCTCCATCAATACCGCCGCTATCCACAATCCAGAATTCGTGCAGGAGGCGGCTCTGAAATTCGGCAGCCAATGCATCGTTGTTTCCATCGACGCCAAAAGTGTTGATAACGGATTTGAATTGTTCACCCATGGCGGCCGTAAAGAAACCGGTATCGAGGCTGTGGGGTGGGCCCGGCGCATGGCCGAGTACGGCGCCGGGGAAATATTGCTGACCTCCATGGACCGTGACGGCACGAAAATAGGTTTTAATCTGGGCCTGACCCGGGCCATCGCCGATGCGGTGACCATTCCCGTGATTGCCTCGGGTGGCGTCGGCAATTTGGATCATTTGGTGGAAGGTGTGACCGAGGGCCACGCCAGCGCCGTGCTTGCGGCCTCGATTTTTCACTTCGGAACCTATAGCATCGCCGAAGCCAAGGCCCACATGGCGGCGGCCGGTGTACCCGTAAGGTTGGACGAACACGGTTAAGGGGCACGGATAGGAAAATGAGCGAAATTTCAAGCGAAGTACTGGAAAGGCTGTACGCGGTGATCGAAAGCCGCAAGGGCGCCGATGAAGCGTCGTCCTATACAGCCAAATTGTTCGCAGGCGGTGCTGCGGAAATCAGCCGCAAAGTCGGTGAAGAGGCGGTCGAAACCATCACTGCGGCGCTTAGCGAGGGTGACGACAAGGTGGTGGCCGAAAGCGCCGATCTCCTCTATCACCTGCTGGTGCTTTGGGCGGATAAGGGTATAAAGCCGGCGGACATTTGGGCGGAATTGGCCCGCCGCGAAGGTGTATCCGGTATTGAGGAAAAAAAGTCGAGAGACCAAGGTTAAGGGAATCATCCAATGGCAAAATTCGGACCGTACGAAGACGATAATATTTTCGCTAAGATTCTCAGAGGTGAGATCCCCTGCGAGAAAGTCTACGAAGACGATCACGTTCTGGCGTTCAACGACATCAATCCGCAGGCGCCCATCCATGTGCTGGTGATTCCCAAGGGCGCTTATGTATCCATGGACGACTTTACCGAAAAGGCGTCTGATGAAGAAATCGGCGCTTTTTTCCGTTCGGTGGGAACGGTGGCGCGGCAGCTTGAACTGGTCGACCCCGGCTACCGGTTGCTCGCCAATCACGGTACCGACGGCATGCAGGAAGTGCCCCATCTCCATATTCATATCTTCGGCGGCAAAAAACTGGGCCCCATGCTCAAAACTGACTGATTCAAAGGTTTTACGGTCGATAAACCTGCTGTTAACCACTTACCGCTTAGGTTAAAGGCGGGGAAGGTATATAATCCCCGAAATAATCATTCCGAGGTGGTGGAATTATGGCCGACGAAGATATGTTGAGCGCCCTAGAGGAAAGCGAAGGCGGTGCCGACGATGATCCGGCGACAATCGGCGATGTGTTGTCGGGTGACGCCCGCCCGGGCGCTGTCATGGACGTCAATATCGACGTGGTCGCCGTTCTGGGTACGGCGGAACTGGTGATCAGCCAAATCCTGCAACTGGGCCGCGGCGCCGTCGTGGAGTTGGATCGCTCCATCGGCGAGCCGGTTGAACTCAAGTGCGAAAATCAGGTGGTTGCGCGCGGCGAAGTGGTGGTCATTGAAGACAAACTGGGCATTCAGCTCACCGACGTCATCCGCGGTGCCGGTTAAATTTTGGCAACGCCTTAGAATCAATTATTTAACTTCGTAAAAAGTCAGTTTAACCGCGTCGGCGAAGCGGGCGCCGGTAGCCAGGCTTATGGTCCGGTTCAGCCAGTCATAGTCGGCGGCGGCGGTTTCGAATACCGGTGTCGTCCGCATATAATAAAGCGCCGGATCCACCTCTTCACCGGCGGCGATTTTCGCCAATATATTAGCCGGTCCGTGGCGGTATCCCCAATTGGTCACGTATATTAAAGCGCCGTCGTTTGTTTCCAATGTGTAACGAGCGTCCAGGACGGCCACGCCATCGGGCCTGATGACCTGCCAATCGGCGCCCCCCGGCAGAATTTTACCGCCGAGCCTGGGTCCGTCGAAGGTGCCGCCGGTAATATCGATGATGCGCCGGTGTCCGCCGGGCGTGTTTCCCAGATCCTTGATCGGAGCCAGAGTAATGGTTGCCTCCAACAGCAATTCCAAATTAATCAAAAATGTACTCCGCTGGTTGAAATTATTTTTCAAACAACAACATAATTGTAGATTCCCCCAAAGATACCACAATTAATTATCTGCTAATATTAAACCATGCCGCTATTTCGGAAATTAACTTGTCTGGCACTTACGTTCGTATTGTTGACGCTCTCAGTTGGCGCACGGGCGCAAGAAACGGCCGCGCCGAAATTTATTGGGCTGAATTTTTATCCCCTCGGTCGCATCAATAATAATAACAAAATGGATGGATTATTTTTTGATTTGATAACCGCCCTCGAAAAAAGGTCCGGTATTACGGTACGCCGTTATGTCGCATCCATTCCCCGTGCCATACGGGGAATATCCGACGGCGACTACGATCTGATCATATCCGGTGCGAAAACCAATGCATTCAAAGAAACCACGTCTTTGGCAGTTTTGGGCTGTAGCCGACTGGAGGTTGTCACGCGTCAAGATGCGGATATTAATACTTTATCGGATTTAAAGGATCGGAAAATTGGCTTTGTAACAGGCGGATTCTTGCTCAAGAAATTTGGCCATAAATTCGGTATGCGGCCGGTACTGGCGAATACCAGCGCCTCCATGATCCGCATGCTGTTGGCGAGCCGGGTTGAGGGCATATTCATCAGTGATCTGATATTCGATACCTACTGGCTGACTGAAATTCCGTTCTCGAATATTTCGCCTCGATGGCGGCTGCAAATCGGTAATGTCCTGGAGGCGGAAGTCGTTTCGGTTCATTTGCGAATTGTGAACCGTTCGAAATTTGTTAATTTGTCCTCACGCCTGACCAAAGCGGCGAAACAAGCGGTCGAAGATGGCGCGGTCGAAAAAGTCTACAGAAAATACGGCATTCGCAGTGGCGGCAAGTGCTGACTTAGTTTAAGGCGATCATCTGACGCCCCGGTACGATCCGGCGGTAGGAGACGGCTTCGGCGATGTGTATCCGGCCGATCCCTATGCTCCGATCAAGATCCGCTAGGGTGCGGGCAACCCGTAAAATCCGGTGATAGCTCCTGGCGGTCAACCTCATCCGGTCGGCGGCTTCGTTCAACAAAGTCTGGCCGGCCCGGTCGGGCCGGGCGATATCTTCCAGCAACTTGCCGTCGGCCTGGGCGTTGATCCAAACCCCCGCCACACCGGCATAACGTTCCCCTTGAATTTTCCTTGCTTCCAGAACGCGACCGGCAATGTCCGCTGAATTTTCCGCCGGGGGCGGCAAGCTTAAATCGCCGGCACTGACCGCCGGGACCTCCACATGAAGATCGATACGGTCGAACATGGGTCCGGATATTTTAGACTGGTAGTCCACCCCGCAGCGGGGCGCTCGATTGCAATCTAGAGCCGGATCGCCCAGATAACCGCAACGGCAGGGATTCATAGCCGCCACCAGCTGAAACCGGGCCGGGTAACTGATGTGCGCATTGGCCCGGGCGATCAGGGTCTGTCCGGATTCCAGCGGCTGGCGCAGGGCTTCCAGGGTGGGGCGGCTGAACTCCGGTAACTCGTCGAGAAACAAGACACCGTGATGGGCGAGGGAAATTTCCCCAGGCCTGGCTTTCAGTCCGCCGCCCACCAGGGCTGGCATGGAGGCCGAATGGTGAGGGCTCCGAAAGGGGCGCTGACGGATCAGGCTGCCGTTCTTGAGTTCGCCCGCGACCGAGTGAATCATGCTGACCTCCAGGGCTTCCGCCGGTGCCAGATCGGGCAGAATACCGGGCAGGCGCGCCGCCATCATGGATTTGCCCGACCCTGGCGGTCCCACCATCAGCATATTGTGGCCGCCCGCCGCCGCCACTTCGAGCGCCCGTTTGGCGCTTTCCTGACCCTTGATGTCCGCCAGGTCGGCATAGTCGGGTGCGGCCTGCTCCAGTTTCGGTTCCGGCGCCGCCATCAACTGGGTTCCCTTGAAGTGGTTGATCAGGTCCAGCAAATTGCCAGGCGCCAGAATTTCCACCTCGCCCGCCCAGGCCGCTTCGCCACCCTGAGCGGCGGGGCAAATCAGGCCGAACCCGCAGGCGTTGGCGTGAATGGCGGCGGGCAGCACACCCGACACGCCGCTCACCGATCCGTCCAGGGCGAGCTCACCCAAGGCGGCGAAACCAATGGTGTCGTCCGACGATATCACCTGCATGGCGGCCAGCATGCCCAGCGCAATGGGCAGGTCGAAATGGCTGCCCTCTTTAAGGAGGTCGGCGGGTGACAAATTGACGGTGATGCGTTTCGGCGGCAGGGCCAGACCCAGCGCGTTAAGCGCCGCCCGCACCCGTTCCCGGGATTCGGCCACCGCCTTGTCCGGCAGCCCGACCACGGAAAAAGCCGGCATCCCCGACGATATCTGCACCTGGACATCGACAGCGAGGACATCGATCCCCTGAAATGCAACAGTGTTCACCCGCGCGACCATGCTCGGGCTATGGCGGAGCCAGAGGGTGGTTTTTGCCTTTGCGCCGAAAATAATGTTTATTTAATTATGACCGATTTCTCCCGCCCCGCCTTCGCCTGTTTTCATTTAACGCCGCCGAACCAAGGAACGGCGGCGACCTATTGGGCGTTTTTCCAGATCATGGCGGCGACCATCCGGCGCACCTGCCCCGAGGCGGCAATTCATTTGTTGACCAACAGCCTATCGGACGTGCCCGACGGCCTGAACTGCGACCAGGCTTTTCGGCTCGAGTCGCTCCGCAGCCAAAAGGAATGTTTCGACCGTTTGATGGTGGAAGAAATCGACTGCTGGCGGGCTTATTTCTCTTCCGATATGTTCGCCGGGCCGACGGCGCTGATCGACGTGGACTTGCTGGTTCAGAAAAATCCCTTTTCCCTCTTTGACGGCGGCTTCGATATCGGCCTCACCTATACGGACAGTCCCGACCTCCACACCTTCAATTCCGGCGTCATCCTGGTGGACCCGGCGCGGCGGGACGCCATCGACGGATATTTTAATCACATGTCCGAATTGGTGAACGGTTACAGTGCGGAATTCCAGGAATGGTACGGCGATCAGATGGCCATCAGCGCCATCCTGGACGACCCGGACTATTCGGAGGCGGCGCCTGAAATCATCGACCGCGAGGCGAACGGCGTTCGTTTCCGGCTATGGCCGACGGCTGAGTGGAACTACAGCCTGCCCCTGGACGACGACAACCAGCCCATCTTCGCAGCCGCGCCCGACCCGGGCATCCTCCATTTCAAAGGCGCCCGTAAGGGTCTGATGCTGCGTTATGCCACGGAAATTATGGGTTTTGAGGCGACGGAGAATCCCGCCGCACCCGGCGGTTGGGAAATCGGCTGAGCCGCTTAATCGTCTGATTTACCCAGGCGGGCTTCAATGGCGTTCCAGATGTCGGTTTCCAGCTTCACCTCGTCGAATTGGTTGATTTCCTGCAGACAGGTGGGCGAGGTGACGTTGATCTCGGTCAGGTAGTCGCCGATCACATCGATGCCGACGAAGATCAAACCGCGTTCCGATAATGACGGGCCGATGGCCTCGCAGATTTCCCGCTCCCGGCTGGTCAGGGTCGTTTTCATGGCCGATCCGCCGACATGGAGGTTGGAGCGGGATTCACCCTGGGCCGGCACCCGGTTGACGGCGCCGGCGGGTTTGCCGTCGATCAGGATGATCCGCTTGTCGCCCTCCCGGACGGCCGGCTCGTAGCGCTGGATGATGATGGGCTCCCGGTAAAGTTCGGTGAACATTTCCAACAGCGCGTTCATATTTTCGTCTTCCGGTCCGATATGAAAGACCCCGGCGCCGCCGTTGCCGAACAGGGGCTTGATGATTAAATCCCGATGTTCTTCCCGGAATTCCATGATCTGATCGGGATTGGAGGTAATCAAGGTGGGTGGCATCAGTTTGGGGAAATGGGTGACGAATAGTTTTTCCGGCGCATTGCGCACATGCACCGGGTCGTTGACCACCAGGGTCTGGGGATGGATGTGTTCCAACAGGTGGGTCGCCGTGATATAGGCCATATCGAACGGCGGGTCCTGGCGCATCAGAACCACGTCGGCCAGGGCCAGATCGATCCATTCCTGCCCGCCCAGGGTAAAATGGTTGCCCTTTTCGCGGCGCACCTGAAGCGGCCGGGCGCCCGCCAGAATGCGGCCATGGTTGAGCACCAGATCCTGAGGCAGGTAATGGTACAGGCTGTGGCCCCGTTCCTGGGCTTCCAGAGCCAGGACGAATGTGCTGTCGGCATCGATATCGATATTATCGATGGGGTCCATTTGTATGGCGACCAGAAGCGACATGGTTGTGTACGGGCTCCCTCTCCTCTATTGCCCGGGTACTTTTTTCAGGCGCACGTGGCTGATTACCTTGCGCACGAATTTAATACCGTTGGCGTGCTTGACGACGCGGTCCACCTCCGCCTGGTTCTGCCCGACGCCGATCAAATAGACCGTGCCGTTGACCGTCTCGACAACGAAATTGATGGCCAGAATTTCCTTGTCGAAAGTCAGTTTCGATTTGAGCTGCGCCGTGATCCAGGTGTCCTGGGCATAGTCGGAAGCGCTGGTATTCTTGGTGGTTTGAATTTCATTGAGGACCTCTTTAACACCGTCCACCTTCCAGGCCAGCTTGACCGCCTGATCGGATAGCCTTGTGTCGGTGGTGGCCCCGGTCAGCAGCACCCGCCCCTCGTAAACCTCGACGCCGATGGTGGTGGTCAGTTTCAATCCCGCCCTGACATATTGATCGAGAATCATGGCCTCGGTCCTGATATCGGTGGCCTTGGCCTTGATGCCCCTTTCCTGCACGGCGGCGACCCCGACCGTTGCGCCCGCACCGACGACGGCGCCGCAACCGGAAAGCGCGCCGCCTAGAATTGGTACCGACAGGAGAACCAAGAAAACCAAACCAGCCCGGGAAATAAGAAAGCTTTGCATCGATAACGGTTCCTTTAATCGATCATTCAAATGGCGTGTGGACTATATCCCATTTTATCGGGTCCGGAGCAATCAGCCAATTGCCCGCGCCAAAGGTATTGGCAATCAGATGCCGGGCCTCCAGGCGTCGGGCATATGGCAAGGGAGGCGCCAGGGCATGACGGCGACCAGATCAAACCGGCAGTCCAGGTCGCCGAGGCCGGGATGCTGGGCTAAAAACAACTGGGCGGCATTGATGATTCGCCGTTGCTGATAGATTGTCACCGCTTCGGCGGCGGTGGCGAAATCGGCGCGGGCTTTAACCTCCAGAAAGGCGACGGTGCGGCCCCGGCGCGCCACCAAATCGATTTCGCCCAAAGGTGTGCGGAACCGTCTGGCGAGAATACGGTAGCCTTTCAGACGCAGCATCAGGGAAGCCACGCCTTCCGCCATCAAGCCGAACCGCCAGGCCTGATAATATTTTTCCCGGTATATTTTTCTACTTGTCACTGTTAGACAGCTCCACCGCCCGGTCGTAAATTCGTTTTTTCGGCAATCCGGTTTCGCTGGAGATTTCCGCCGCCGTGTCCCGGACGCTCGACCGGTCCAGCCGGTTCCGGATCATCTCATCCAACGCAGCCTCGGTAATTTCTGCACGCTCTTCGGGTGGCCCCACGACAATAACGATTTCTCCTTTGGGTGGACCGTGTTCAATGTAAAAACCGGCGAGCTCCGCCAGGGCGCCCCGTTTGATTTCCTCATAGAGTTTGGTCAGTTCCCGGGTGACCGCCGCCGGCCGGTCGCCCAAAATATCGGCCATATCCGAAAGAGCCGCTGCAAGCCGATTGGCCGATTCGTGAAAAATCAAGGTGGCCGGCACCGACGCGACCGCGCTGAGTTCCTTGCGGCGCTGGATTTTTTTGTTGGGCAGAAATCCGGCAAACATGAACCGGTCCGTCGGCAATCCGGACAGGATTAAACCCGTCAGCGCGGCATTGGCGCCGGGCAGAGCGGTCACTAGCAGGCCCGCTTGAAGGCAGTCCCGCACCAGCTTGTGACCCGGGTCCGATATGGAGGGCGTGCCGGCATCGGTGACCAGGGCGATGGCTTCGCCTTGGTCGATGCGGTCGATCAGTCCGGGCCGGGCCCGCTCCGCGTTATGTTCATGGTAGGGCGTCATCTTGGTGGTTATGGCGTGCTTAGAGAGCAGTTTCCCGGTCACCCGCGTATCTTCACAGGCGATAATGTCCGCCTCTTTGAGGGCGTCGAGCGCACGCAGGCTGATATCCTGGAGGTTGCCGATGGGCGTCGCCACCAAATAAAGGCCACATTTCATTTTTAATCCCTGTCTATTTCGTGTCCAAACCTGGCATTTTGGCGTTTTGGCTCTTCTCATTTAAGGCGCGGACATGTTTACTAGCCGCCCGTCGCCCGTTAGTTTCTACCCTAACGTGCCGGACCGGGATATGACAAAGTGGATTGGCGACATGTCGCCTTCATCAATAGGAAATTTAATGACGGGACAAAAATTCCCAAAAGGAACAAGAGGCGTCAAACTCTCTCGCCTCCGGCAGATCGTCAGAACGCCGCTTTATTGTGTTTTAACGGCAATTGTCCTGTCGCTGGGATTGGGGGCCTGTACGGAGCAACATGTGTCCCAGCTCCCCAAGTGGGCGCAGGGAGACCGGCGGCCGGCCCAAACCTCTCAACAGTCGCAATCCCGGGCGCCATCTGCCGGCGGGATTCAGCGACCCTACCCCGTTCAACCCCGGGCGCAGCCGAACTATGCCGGCCAACCCCAATACCGGCCGCAGCGGGTGCGGCGGCCGATTTACGGCCCATCGGGTGTGCCCCTGCAAAGGCCTCCCTTGCAAAGTGGGCGGGTGGCAGCGCCCCCGGACTCCGAGGCATCGGCGCCTCTCCCGGCGGACGGTGCTGATTCCGTGGGGGTATCCGAAACGACGGTCCCGGCGGCCCCCAACCAAGTTTCGGCGAATCCGGAAACCAGCCTGGCGCCGCTCGACGAAGAAAGGTTCGAAGCACCGCCGGCGCCGCCGATCAATCCCGGTATTCCCCGTGTGGCGCTGTTGCTGCCGCTGTCGGGTCCCCAGGCCAAGCTCGGCCAGGCCATGTTGAACGCGGCCCAGTTGGCGCTCTTCCATTTCGCCGATAAACAATTCGAACTGCTGCCTCAGGATACCCAGGGCACGCCCGAAGGCGCGGCCGATGCCGCCGCCCTCGCCATCGGCGACGGGGCCTCGCTGATCCTGGGACCGCTGTTTGCCGGTTCCGTCAATGCGGTGGCGCCGGCGGCCCGGGCGGCGGGCGTGAAGGTGATCGCCTTTTCCAATGACAGCACCGTTGCCGGCGACGGTATCTTCACCATGGGTTTCCGGCCCAGCGAACAGGTGGAACGGGTGGTGAAATACGCCTTGGACCGGGGTCTCAATCGTTTCGCCGTGCTGGCGCCCGATAACGATTACGGCGCCACCGTGGCCGACGCCATGAACCAGATGGTGCAGTCGTTTGGCGGAGAGGTGACCGATCAGGCCTTTTACGACCCCTATGCGGCGGATTTCGCGCCCACCATCCGGCAACTGGCCAATTATGACGAGCGC
Organism: uncultured Rhodospirillaceae bacterium; assembly: GCA_964574215.1. Taxonomy (GTDB): domain Bacteria; phylum Pseudomonadota; class Alphaproteobacteria; order Rhodospirillales; family UBA2165. Next base: position 84,777 of record CAZNLR010000013.1, read on the forward strand.
CGCCAGACATTGCTGGATCAACGCAAATTGCTGGAGGAACGGGACGACGAGGTGGCGCAGCAGGCCTTAAAAAGGCTGGAAAACCTGCAAACTTTGGGAGACGTTCATTTTGACGCCCTCTTGATCGGTGACGGCGGCAAAAGACTGCAATCGATCGCCGCGCTCCTGCCTTATTACGATATCGATCCGAAAAAAATCCGTATGCTGGGCACCGGACAATGGGATGTGCCGGGAATCGGCGCCGAACCGGCGCTGCTAAACGCCTGGTATGCCGCCTCAGATCCTGCCGGACGGGCCACTTTCGCCCGGCAATACAAGGAAATTTATGGCATGATGCCGCCGCGGCTGGCCACGCTGGCCTATGACGCTGCCGCTCTTGCGGCCGTCTTTGCTCAAAGTGCCGGACCGGCGGAAAGCGGCGGAAAGGGGATCGGCGACGAGGGCCGGTTCGATATTTCGGAAATCATGGCGCCCCAGGGCTTTGCCGGACGGGACGGTATCTTTCGATTTACCCCTGAAGGCGTTGCTGAGCGCGGACTATCGATCCACAGCATTCGGCGGCGGGGCACCAAAATCATTCATCCCGCGCCTACCAGTTTCGATAGTGTAACGGAAACGCCCATCAACTAGCTCAGCAGCCGACCCAATACGGTATTGAGGCGCTGGAGGCCCGCTGTTGTTGCCCGCAAGCTATTGTTGTCCGACACTAAAAATCCTTCTTTTTCAAGCCATTGCAGATTATTTTTGTCCAGCGATGCCAATAGTGTCTGGTTGGTAAGGCCTTGAAATCTTTCATGGGATATACCTTCCGTCAGGCGCAGGCCCATCAGCATGATTTCCTCAAACCGTTCCTGAAAATCCAGTTTAAAGCGTTTTTGACCACCGCATCCCACGTTTTCCACAGAATCCAGCCATTTTTCGGGTGCTCGGTGGGCTTGGGTCGATTCCGTAACGAAATCTGTGGTCAGGCGGCCATGGGCCCCCGGACCGATGCCCACATAATCCTCACCCCGCCAATAGACCAGATTGTGGCGGCATTCCTGGCCGGGCCGGGCGTGGTTGGAAATTTCGTAAGCCGGATAGCCGTTGCCATCAGCTATTTCCTGAGTGATTTCATAGAGTTGACTACCGGTTTCTTCATCTGCCGGGTCAACGCGGTTGCGGTGAAATTCCGTGCCCGGCTCGATGGTAAGCTGATAGAGGGACACATGCCCGATCTCCAATTCGCTTGCGAAACGAAGAGAGTCGGTCAGTTCCCGGCGCCACGTTTCGGCCGTTTGGCCGGGTTGTGCGTAAATGAGGTCGAAAGAGACGCGGTCAAAGGTCTTTACGACAGCTTCAATGGCCTTTTTGGCATCATCTGCCCGATGCAGGCGGCCCAAAAAAGCCAGCGTCCGGTCGTTGAAAGACTGCGCGCCCAGAGACAGTCGGTTAACGCCGGCCCGCCGAAAATCCTCAAATAATGCCGCTTCGGCGGATGACGGATTGGCCTCGACGGTGATTTCCAAGTCCTCGGACACCGGCCAAAGGGAGCGAATGCGCTCGATGACCGCCGCCACCGTCTCCGCCGCCATCAAGGACGGCGTGCCGCCGCCAAAAAACACACTGGAAACAGCGCTTTCAGAAGTTTCGTTAGCGTAATGGTTCAATTCCACCAGATAAGCATTCCGCCATTTTTCCTGGTCGATCCGGTCCGCCACATGACTGTTGAAGTCGCAATAGGGGCACTTCGACTGGCAAAAGGGCCAATGGATATAAATACCGAAGCCGGGGGTCATAAAAAAAATATCCCGTTGAAAATACTAGCTAAAACATAAGTCAACCAGTTGCCGGAAGGCATCGGCGCGATGGCTGATGGCGTGTTTCTCAGCCGGATCGATCTCGGCGAAGGTCAATCTGTAACCATCCGCAACGAAAATAGGATCGTACCCGAAACCTTTGTCACCCCGGGGCGGAAAATTTAATTTTCCGCGAACCACGCCCTCAACTGTCTCGCACTGGCCGTCGGGCCAGCAAAGGGACAGAGCGCAGACGAATTGGGCACTTTTATCCGGCTCACTTTCAAGCCCTGCCTCGACTTTTTTCATGGCCAGGGCAAAATCTTTGTCTGGCCCGGCCCAGCGCGCCGAATATATGCCGGGATCGCCGCCCAGAGCATCAACCGCCAGACCCGAATCGTCGGCCAAGGCGGGCAGATTGGCGCCGCTGGCCGCCGCCCGTGCCTTCAATTCGGCATTTTCAATAAAGGTCAGCCCGGTCTCTTCCGGTTCAGGCAGTCCGAAATTCGCCGCCGAGACGAAATCGATATCGAAATTGCCCAATAATTCCGCTATTTCCCTTACTTTTCCGGGATTGTGACTGGCGATCACCAGTTTATCGCCGCCGAATTTCCGCACCATTGCTTTACAGACCGAGAGCCGATTTTTGAATATCCACCAACTCACCAATGCCCTTTTTGGCGAGAGACAGCATCTGATGGAGTTGATCCTCCGAAAAAGGCCTGTCTTCCGCTGTTCCCTGAATTTCAACGATACCGCCGGCACCGGTGAGAACGAAATTGGCGTCCGCCTGGGCGTTGCTGTCTTCGTCGTAATCCAGATCGAGAACGGCGTGATCTTCAAAAAGGCCGCAGGAAACCGCCGCCACTTCATCAAACAGGGGCGATTCTTTCAATAAGCCCAACTGAACGAGGTTCTGGCAGGCCAGATGCAGAGCCACAAAACCGCCGGTGATTGAAGCGGTGCGGGTGCCGCCGTCGGCCTGAATAACGTCACAATCGATGCGGACCTGCATTTCGCCCAGCTTTACCAGGTCGGTAACGGCGCGCAGCGACCGCCCGATCAGGCGCTGGATTTCCAGGGTCCGCCCGCCCTGCTTGCCGCGGGACGCCTCCCGTCCCGTCCGTTCATTGGTGGCCCGGGGCAGCATGCCGTATTCGGCGGTTACCCAGCCGTGTCCTTGTCCTTTAAGCCAGGGCGGCACCCGGTCTTCCACCGAGGCCGTACAAATGACATGGGTGTCGCCGAACTTCGCCAGGCACGAACCTTCGGCATGTTTGTTGATCCCGGTTTCCAGCGCGACTTGGCGCATTTGGTCCAGCGCCCGTCCGGATGGCCGTATGGAGGCGTTCATTCATATTCCTTTCACTGCATTTGGGGCGGCAACCTAACGGACCGGCGGAAAGGCGTCCAGGACAACGTGACTCTTCCGAAGTTGACAAAGGCGGCGACAAAACTACATTTCCAGCGCCTGTTGGGCTTGCGCTCATCGAATTTAAACCGACATATAGACCATTATGGACACCAAACGGCCCGTCATATCAGAGCTCAACGACCGCTCGCGTGAGATCTTCACCAAGATTGTCGACGCTTATGTGGAAACCGGTGAACCGATCGGATCCCGATCCCTGTCCCAGCGCCTGTCCACGTCGCTGTCGCCCGCCACCATCCGCAATGTGATGGCCGATCTCGAAGAATCCGGCCTGCTGTTCGCGCCCCATACCTCCGCCGGCCGTCTGCCGACGGAGGCCGGTCTGCGCCTGTTCGTCGACGGCCTGCTGGAGGTGGGCAATCTTTCGTCCGAAGAGCGCGCCGATCTGGATAGCCGCTTTGCCGGATCCGGCAAAAGCCTGGAGGGCGTTTTAGAGGATGTGGGACAAACCCTGTCGGGACTTTCCAACTGCGCCGGGCTGGTGCTGGCGCCGAAAACCGATTCACCCCTTAAACATATCGAGTTCGTCCACATGCATCCGGGCCGCGCCCTGGTGGTCATGGTGACCGCCGAAGGCGTGGTCGAAAACCGCATTATCGATGTGCCGCCGGACATCCCGGCGTCCGCCTTTGTCGAGGCCACCAACTTTCTCAACGCCAAGCTGGTGGGCCGGACGGTCAGCGAAGCCCAGACTGAAATCCTGGTCGAGTTGGAACAAAGCCGCCAGCAGCTGGACACCCTATCCACCAAGGTCGTCGAGGCGGGTCTCGCCACCTGGGCCGGCGGCGGTGACGCCGCCTCCGGGAGCGGTAGCGGCACGCTGATCGTCCGAGGTCAGTCCAAATTGCTGGAAGACGTCAACGCCGTATCGGACCTGGAGCGTATAAGGGCATTGTTCGCCGTACTGGAAACCAATGAAACCATGCTCAAAATTCTCGATCTGGCGGATTCCGGTGAAGGAGTGCAGATTTTTATCGGCGCCGACAATGAACTGTTTAACATATCGGGCTGTTCCTTTATTGTCGCGCCCTACAATTCCAGCTCCAATCAGCTGGTCGGTGCGATCGGTGTGATCGGACCGACCCGCATGAATTACGCCCGCATAATTCCGATGGTGGACTATACGGCCAAGTTGATCGGCCGCCTGGTGGGATAAATGGTGGGATAACGTGCCGGCTAAATTAATCGGTTAATTTCAATTGAAGAGACTAAGATGACCATAGAAGAAGATAAAAAAGACACAAATTCCAGTGATAATCCCAGTGATAATCCGGGCGACATTTCGGGTGACGACGAAGCACCTGTAACGGAATCCGAAGAAACAGCAGAAGAACAAGAACCCATGGAAGATCAAGCTCTCTCCCCCGAAGGTGAGGAAGAGGGCGCGGCGGATGATGCCCCCGCCGGCGATGATAAACCCCCAACCTACGAAGAGCTGCAGTCGGAAGTGGCGGCGCTCAAGGATCAATTGCTACGCGCTTTGGCCGAAGCCGAAAACATTCGCCGCCGGACCGAGCGTGAAAAAGCCGATATGTCGAAATACGCCATCACCAATTTCGCCCGCCAAATCGTCTCGGTGGCGGACAATCTGGTGCGGGCCCTCGACAGCGTTACGGAAGAGTCCCGGAACGCCAACGATGAGCTCAACAACCTATATGTCGGTATCGAAATGACCGGCCGGGAACTGATCAACGGCTTCGAGCAGTTCGGCATCAAGGAAATCGACGCTACCGGTAATAAATTCGACCACAATCAGCACCAAGCCATGTTCGAGATCGACGATCCGTCCCAACCGGCGGGAGTGGTCGTCCAGGAAGTTCAGAAGGGATACACCATCCACGACCGATTGCTGCGACCGGCCATGGTCGGCGTATCCAAAGGCGGCCCGAAGCTGGAAGAATCCGACGACACAGAGACCGCTGCGGAGCCGCCGGCGGAAAAAGCGGCCTCCAATACGTCGGCGGCTTATGAAAAACAATCGGACGCCGCCGACCAGGAAGCGGACACCGGCGACAGTCAGGTTAACAAGGAGCTTTAGAGTGTTTAGCGGGATAGTGGGAAACGGGGCGCGTTTTTTTAGGGTGCCGGCAAAAGAAAAAAGTTGAAAAACCTTGCTCTTCAAGAGTTGCGCCCCCAAAACCCGCAGCCTATATAACGCTCCAGGAATTGTATTTACGACTTAATATGTATGTGCCGGGTTCCGGCGCATGGTTTGAAATTTTAGAGTTTTTCCATAAAGCCCTTTTGCCGGACTATTAGCTTGCGAACATGCAGGTTCGGACATGGGGGAAATCGGGCGGTGCTTCACCGAAGAGAGTTAAAGAAGGCCGCATAACTCTGTTGCTAAATTGAGAGGACAGAATGAGCAAAGTAATTGGTATCGATTTAGGTACGACCAACTCCTGTATCGCTCTGATGGAGGGTACGGATGCAAAGGTAATTGAAAACGCTGAAGGCGCAAGGACGACCCCGTCCATGGTTGCTTTCTCCGATGGCGGTGAACGTCTGGTAGGTCAACCGGCCAAACGGCAGGCCGTCACCAATCCGGAAAATACGCTATTTGCGGTCAAGCGTCTGATCGGACGCCGCTATGACGATCCGCTGACCGAAAAAGATAAGGGCCTGGTGCCTTATCATATCGTCTCCGGCGACAACGGCGACGCCTGGATGGAGGCCGAGGGCGAAAAATACAGCCCCAGCCAGATCAGCGCCTTCATCGTCAAGAAAATGAAAGAGACCGCCGAAGCCTATCTCGGCCAGGATGTCACCCAGGCGGTGATTACGGTGCCCGCCTACTTCAACGACTCCCAGCGTCAGGCGACCAAGGACGCCGGTAAGATCGCCGGGCTGGAAGTGCTCAGGATTATCAACGAGCCGACGGCTGCGGCTTTGGCCTACGGCATGGATAAAAACGAATCCGGCACCATCGCCGTGTTCGATCTCGGCGGCGGCACCTTCGATATCTCCATTCTCGAAATCGGTGACGGTGTGTTCGAAGTGAAGTCGACCAACGGCGACACCTTCCTGGGCGGTGAGGATTTCGATCAATGTATCATCGACTATCTGGCCGACGAATTTAAAAAAGAGCAGGGCGTCGATCTCCGGGAAGACCGCCTGGCGTTGCAGCGTCTCAAGGAAGGCGCCGAAAAAGCCAAGGTCGAACTTTCCAGCGCCATGCAGACGGAAGTCAACTTGCCTTTCATCACCGCCGATCAAAGCGGTCCCAAACACCTCAACATCAAGCTCACCCGGGCCAAACTTGAAGCGCTGGTGGACGGCTTGATCGAACGCACCATTTCGCCTTGTCAGGCGGCCCTCAAGGACGCCGGTATCAGCGCCGGCGAAATCGACGAGGTCATTCTGGTGGGCGGCATGACCCGCATGCCCAAAGTGCAGGAGAAGGTGCAGGAGTTTTTCGGCCGCGAACCCCATAAGGGTGTGAATCCCGATGAAGTGGTCGCCCTCGGCGCTGCTATTCAAGGCGGTGTTCTACAGGGTGACGTCAAGGACGTGCTGCTGCTGGACGTGACGCCGTTGTCCCTGGGTATCGAAACATTGGGCGGTGTGTTTACCCGCCTGATCGACCGCAACACCACCATTCCCACCCGCAAAAGCCAGGTGTTCTCCACCGCCGAAGACAATCAGGCGGCCGTGACCATCCGGGTCTTCCAGGGTGAACGGGAAATGGCGGCTGACAATAAATTGCTGGGTCAGTTCGATCTCGTCGGCATCCCGCCGAGCCCGCGCGGCATGCCGCAAATCGAGGTGACCTTCGACATCGACGCCAACGGCATCGTCAACGTCTCGGCGAAAGACAAGGCCACCGGCAAGGAACAGCAAATTCGCATCCAAGCCTCCGGCGGTTTGTCGGATTCCGATATCGAGCAAATGGTCCAGGACGCCGAAGCCCACGCCGAAGAAGACAAGGGCCGCAAGGAACTGGTCGAGGCGCGCAACAATGCCGACAGTTTGATCCATTCGACGGAAAAAAACCTGTCCGACTATGGCGACAAGATATCCGAAGAGGAAAAAGGTGAAATCGAAGCCGCCCTGACCGCCCTTAAGGAGGTTCAGGAAAGCGAAGACGTCGAAGACCTCAAAGCCAAATCCGAGGCCCTGATGCAGGCGGCCATGAAACTTGGCGAAGCCATGTACAAGGCGAGCCAGGAGGAAGGCGCGGCTGGCATGGAAGGCATGGACGGTATGCCCGACATGGACGGCATGGCCGGTGGCATGGGCGGCGGTATGGGTGCCGACGCCGGTGGTAACACCGGGGAAAATCCAAATAGCCAATCTGGCGACGACAATGTTGTCGACGCCGAATTCGAAGAAGTGGATCCGGAAAAGAAGGACGACTAGTCCTTTCCTTTTTCGCTGGTTCCGGTCTTCGGAATAAATAAATGCGACAGGGAAACGGACGCTCTGAAAAGAGGCGTCCGTTTCCCCCTTATAAAACGGACTTCGCCTGATGGCCAAGGAAGACTATTACAAAACTCTCGGTGTTGATAACAACGCCAGCCAGGACGACATCAAAAAGGCGTACCGAAAGCTGGCAATGAAGTTTCACCCCGACCGCAATGCGGGTGACGAAAGTGCCGAGAAGAAATTCAAGGAGCTCAACGAGGCCAACGACGTTCTGTCCGATGAGGAAAAACGCGCTGCCTACGACCGGTTCGGCCATGCCGCCTTCGAACAGGGCGGTCCCGGCGGCGGCGGTTTTGAAGGCGGCTTCGGCGGCTTCGGCGCCGGGTTCTCGGATATCTTCGATGAAATGTTCGGCGATTTCGGCGGCCGCCGGGGTGGCCGGGCGTCGGGCCGGGGCTCAGATCTGCAATACAATATGGAGATCAGCCTGGCCGAGGCCTTCAAGGGCAACAAAACCACCATCCGCGTGCCCACTTCCGTGCAGTGCAAATCCTGTTCGGGCATCGGTTCCAAGGGCGGCGTCCAGCCCGATACCTGCTCCGCCTGTCACGGCCACGGCAAGGTACGCGCCCAGCAGGGCTTTTTCACCATCGAACGCACCTGTCCCACCTGTCAGGGCGCGGGCAGGGTGATCAAGGAAGCCTGCAACGATTGCAGCGGCAGCGGGCGGGTGCACCAGGAGAAGACGTTGTCGGTGACCATCCCGGCGGGCGTCGAGGACGGTACCAGGATCAGGTTGTCGGGCGAAGGCGAGGCCGGGTTAAACGGCGCCGCGACGGGCGATCTCTATATCTTTATTTCGGTCAAACCCCATCATATTTTCCAACGGGACAGCGCCAATATTTATTGCAAGGTGCCCCTGCCGGTGACCACGGCGGCGTTGGGCGGCCACATCGAAGTGCCGACGGTGGATGGCGGCAGGGCGCGCATCACCATTCCCCAGGGCACCCAATCGGGCCACCAGTTCCGCCTCAAATCCAAGGGCATGTCGATCCTCCGGTCAAAAGAACGCGGCGATATGTTCGTCCAGGCCTCGGTTGAAACACCGGTGAACTTGACCAAGAAGCAGAAAGAACTGTTGAAGGAATTCGAAAAGGAAGCCGGGAGCCACAAGAACAACCCGGAATCGGAAGGCTTCTTCACCAAGGTCAAAGAACTTTGGGAAGACTTAAAAGACTGATAAAAAGGGTCCGGAGCAAGGGACCAAAAAAAGGGGATCCTCATGAAAATCGGTGTGGTTGGCTGCGCGGGCAGGATGGGTCAGATGCTGGTCCAGGAAATCATAAATGCGGACGGCTGTGAACTGGTCGGTGGTACGGAAGGTCCGGGCCATCCCCTGTTGGGTAAGGATGTGGCTGCCGTCGCCGGCCTTGATCCGTGTGGCCTGTTCGTCATGGATAGCGCCGCCGCACTGTTTGAAGCCGCGGACGTTGTCATCGATTTCACCCTCCCCGTCGCCACCAAGGGGCATCTGGACTTGGCCGTGAAATTCGGCGTCAAGCTGGTGCTGGGCACCACCGGACACGAACCCGACCAAATCAAGGAAATAGAGACGGCGGCAAAAACCGCCACCATTGTCAAAGCCATGAATTTTTCCATCGGCGTCAATGTACTGTTCGCGCTGACGGAAAAACTCGCCGGGATTTTGGACGACGATTACGATATCGAAGTCGTCGAAATGCACCATAAACATAAAGTGGATGCGCCGTCCGGCACCGCCATCGGGCTGGGTGAGGCGGCCGCAACCGGCCGGGGTGTCGACCTGGCTGCGGTCTCCCAGGCGGGTAGGGACGGTATTACCGGCGAACGCAAAGCGGGTGATATCGGTTTCGCCAGTCTCCGAGGCGGTGATGTGGTGGGCGACCATTCGGTGATTTTCGCCGGTGCGGGCGAGCGGGTCGAGCTGACCCACAAAGCGGCCAGCCGGGTGATATTTTCCCGTGGCGCCGTCCGGGCCGCCCGCTGGGCCGCCGACCAGCCGGCCGGCCTCTATTCCATGCAGGATGTGCTGGGGATCTAAATTTTTCCGTTAAATCGGATTTAGCCGTTTCAGTGACGTTTCCAGCAACCGACTGAGTTCCAGCCGTTCACTCGGTGCCAGGAACGCACCCAATTCCGTTTTCTGTCCTTTGCAGGTCAACATCAGCTTCGCCAGCCGTCCGGGCTCTTCGATTGTTTTGAGCGCCAGCCAGTAGGGCTCGAAGCTAAGCGATTGCCGGCGACCTTTACGATCCGTCCGCTGAATGGTCAGCGCCCGTTCGGTCAGCGCAATTTTTTCGCTTATCCTTGTCCGGTTGAGGCCGAAACGGTAGGCGGCATACAAGAGGACCACTTCGATCCCCATGAAGGGAAGGACGGGACCGGCGCCGATAAGCCAAAAAATAATCCCGACGATCAGACACAGTCCGGCAAACAGGAGCAAGATAGTTCTCACCACGTTCAAATCGTTATTGCTGCCGGGCGTCATCGTCACGGCCAGAAGAACGGTTTCCGTATCCGCGTCCTTCTTGGAATCAATATGACCTGAATCCATTACAGCCAGCACGCGCTATCCTCTCTGCCAATTTTTCTAAACGAGTTTAACTCGCAATTGATCGATTTGCCAAAGGGGATATTTAGCAAAAAGGGATATTAATGGCGGCACATTTAGGTTACATGCACAGGAAATTTGAAAGGGACCGACATTGACATGAAAAAAGAAAAAATCCAGGCGTTCTACGAAAATCTCAGAAAGGCCAATCCGGAACCCAAGGGGGAGCTTAACTACACCAACCCGTTCACGCTTCTGGTGGCGGTGGTATTGTCGGCCCAGGCGACGGATGTGGGGGTCAACAAGGCGACAGGGCCTTTATTTAAAAAGGCCGACACGCCGGAAAAAATGGCTTCGTTGGGCGAGTCCAAGCTCAAAGATTATATTAAAACCATTGGTCTTTATAACGCCAAGGCAAAGAACGTCATCAAGCTCAGCCGTATGTTGATCGAGGATCACGCCAGCCAGGTGCCCGAAGACCGGGAGGCGTTGGAAAAACTGCCCGGCGTCGGCCGCAAGACCGCCAACGTGGTGTTGAACATTGCCTTCGGCCATCCCACCATCGCCGTCGACACCCATCTGTTTCGGCTCGGCAATCGCACCGGTCTGGCCAAGGGCAAGACGCCCCTTGAGGTGGAGAAAAAATTGGAAAAAGCGACCCCTACCGAGTTTATGCAGCATGCTCATCATTGGCTCATTCTACATGGCCGATATATCTGCAAGGCGCGGAAGCCCGATTGCCCCAACTGTGTGGTGCGGGAACAGTGCGGATTTAAGGCAAAGACGACGGTTTAATTTTCCAGTAAATCGTCGCCCGCTTCGTCGGAGTCGCTAACGGTTTCCTTTGAGGGTGATTTCGGCGCAACTGGTTCGGGCGCCGGTGGTGTTAGCGGTTTCCGGGAGGCCTCCGGCTTATCTGTTTTTTGCGCCGCCGCCGGTTCGTCTTCCAAATTATCGTCGCCTTCGTCCAGGCCGGAATCGTCCCTGTCCTCTGCCTCCGGCTCGACTTTTGGCGTCCCTTCAGCATCTTTTTCTGGAACGCTTTGCGATTCTTTTGGGGAAACCGGTGGAGAATCCTCCGGTGACTCTTTCGCCGCACCCTTCTTTTCTTCCGGCAGTTCCTTGAACTCCTCTACGGGAGCCTCTTCCTCGTTGAATTCTTCCTGGGCCTCCTTGGCGTCAGTTTCCGGTTTGGATTTCGGCCCGGAATCTGGTCCGGAATCTGGTCCAGTCTCAATATCAGAATCGGGTTCGTCTTCCAGTTCCGGCTCCGGTTCAAGTTCCGGTCCGGCCTTGGGTTTTGCGTCCGGTTCAGGTTCAGGCCTGTCCTCCTGGTTGAAGTCGGTTTCGGGAACCTGCTCGTCCCCTGTATCCTTATCCTCCTGGGAATCCGGCGCCGGTTTGTCTTCGTCGTCGAAGGCCGGTGGTTCATCCTCATCGCCAAAAGCCGGCGGTTCCTCTCCGTCGTCACCTTCTTTCGGATCTTGCAGGTCCGGGTCCTGGCCGTCCGGCTCGGGTTCGTCCTCGCCAAAGTCCTCTTTTTCAACTGCCGGCACTTTCTGCGCATCCGGTGCCGGTTGTTCCGGCTCCGGGTCTTCCTCCTGCGCATCATCTTTAGGGGCCCCCTCTTCAGGTGCCCCTTCGTCCTCCGGGGCTAGGGGTCCCAATTCTTCTCTTGGTTCGTCTTTCGGTCCTTCATGGGCGGCCGTCAGGATGCTGGCGAAGCATTTTTTTTCATCCGCGGTCTCTACCTTCCGGCCCCTGACGTCCACATGGTCGACCGTTAAATCCCCCTCGTCATCGAACAGGAAGACATCGACGATGCAAAGACTGCTGCGATATTGCCAAATCTTGGCCGGCGGCTCGGTGCGTTCAAAATTGGGCGGTCCCAATAGCTCGGTGATTTCGTCGCCATCGAGCCCCAACAATCTCTCTTTGAAGTTCGTCAGATCGATTTCAAGGGCCGGTTCCTGTTTGGGCTTTTCGATGGCCTCTGAAAGCTCGGGAGGAATTTCTTTTTCCTCACCCGTATCCCCATCTCGCTCTGTTTCCGCCGCCCCGTCGGCTTGCTGACTTTCTTCCGACGCGGGTTGGCGGGGTATGCGTTTGATGGTGGCGGGATCCAGGCCGCAGGCGCCTAAAAACAAGGCGACAATCACGATCGTGAAAAATCTAGCCTCAGCAAGTCTTGCTAATGTTTTGATCGTAGCTCTTACGACTGCATTAATCGCGCCCGCGAGCACGGCCAGAAGGGGCGGAAGTCCGGCCAAAGAATCCCCCTTTATTCGCCGCCGTCCGGCGCTTCATTCGATTCATCGAGAGAGGCCATATCTCCGGAAATTTCGCCGCCGGATTCGATGACAATCCTGCCGTACCGCACGGAACCGCTGACCCGCCCGTCATTGCGGATGGTCAAGATATCTTTGGCCACCAAATTGCCTTCGAAATAGCCGCTGATGTCTGCTTCCATGACATCGGCATTGCCTTTGAAATAGCCCGACGGTGCGATTTCAATGGTATGAGCGTCGGTGAGGGTCGCCTCGACCCGGCCTTCCACCACCAGTTTTTCGCAGGAAGTAATATCCCCCGACAGGCAGATATTTCGCCCGACAGTCAGGCGGTTGGCCTCATCTTCCAGGGCGAGCATGTGGTCGCTTCGTTTCGGAGCGCCGGGTATTTCCACCACCCGGCGGGGAATTTCCGGCCGGAAGGGCGCGCCCGTGGTTTTGGCCGGCGCGTGGGTGCCTTTTTTAGAAAAAGGTTTTAGCGGCGGCGCCGAAATATCGCCGTCCGGAGGCTGAGAGGCAGGTGTCCCCGAGTCCAAATTGGGTGCCGCCTTTTCACTGCCGCCCATTTTATCGTCGCCTTTCTTGCCGCTTTTCTCACCACTGGGTGAAATACCGGCGGAATCATTTTTATCCTTATTTTTTCCAAACATTTTTCTTACCTGTCTGCCGTAACGTCCAATCTATAATGCCAAGCCTGAACCAAATGCACCAGTGCCGCCGTTGCTACTATGGGGGCTATAAGATTCACAATCGGAATGGTCATCAGAAAAGCGATGATCACACCGGCCAGGAACATTTGACCCTTGAAAGCGCTTCGCAGGCGAAGAGCCTGCAAAGGATCGTTCCGCCGGTGCGCCACCAGTTCAAAATATTCCCTGCCGAGAAGATACCCGTTAAGCGCATAGAAGACAAAAAGATTGAGCGGCCCGATAAAAAAGAAAATGATGTAAATCGGCAGGGCGAGAATATTCAACACCAATGAGATCACCGAAAACTTTACGGTGATTCCGACGATTTCCTTGATCGATTGCTGCCGCGTTTCCGGCAATTCCGGATAGTGCCTGGACTCGACCGCCCGGATCGCGTCCTCCAGGAAAAAACTGACAATGAGGGTAACCACCGAGGGAAACAGCAGCCAGGTGAGAAAAATAATGACCAACCCGCCAAAAATGTCGGTCAGCCATTCGCCGATCCAGTCGAACAATCCCCACATCCAACCGGTAAAGTATATCTGGGTGCTGAACAGAGCCGCGCCCATCGCCGTCCAAAGGATGGCGAAGATGATGCAGGAGCCGATCAATCCGATCCACATAACACGGCGAAAGGATTTGTCGGAGAGCTGCCCGAATGCAAGGGAAAACGCTTTAATCATGATGCCTCAGTGTTTATCCGGGTTTGCTGCGGGCTGCAAGGTTTGGCCTCTATCGGCAGGAATTTTTTTCCGTTGGACGGGCTCGGCCCTCTCGTAATCAGTGAAATTAATCCGGTGGGCTTGAGGCAATCCCCGCCGCCGCTATACTGCGCAGCGGTCAACGTACGCAATCTAATTTGAAAGGCGAAAAAGTATAATGAGTGGTGCGCAATTTGATGTGGTCGGTATCGGTAACGCAATTGTCGATGTGCTGGCTAAAACCAATGATAAATTTCTGGCCGAAAACCGACTGACCAAGGGAGCCATGACCATAATCGACGCTCAAACAGCGGAGGAGTTGTATGATTTAATGGGCCCGGGTGTCGAGGTATCGGGCGGTTCAGCGGCCAACACCATTGCCAGCGTCGCCTCGTTGGGCGGCAAAGGCGCATTCATCGGCAAAGTCAAAGAAGATCAGTTGGGCCAGGTTTTCCGCCACGACATCAGAGCCGTTGGCGTCGCTTTCGATACACCGGCGACCGATGCCGGCGCGCCGACGGCGCGCTCCTTGATTTTTGTTTCGGAGGACGCCGAGCGTACCATGCAGACCTATCTGGGCGCCTGCATAGAGTTGGGTCCCGATGACGTTGATGCGGCGCTCATCGAGTCTTCCCGGGTCACCTATTTGGAAGGTTATCTTTGGGACCCGCAGCAAGCCAAGGAGGCTTTCGTCAAAGCTGCAAAAATAGCCGAACAGGCCGGGCGAAAGGTGAGCCTGAGTCTGTCGGACCCGTTTTGCGTCGACCGCCACCGTGCCGAATTTATCGATCTGGTGA
>CAZNLR010000014.1:0-30422 GCA_964574215.1 uncultured Rhodospirillaceae bacterium
CATTCCCTGGCCCATTCCCTGGCCCATTCCCTGGCCCGGGCCTTGACCCATATCTCGCATCTGTTGTTTGCGGGCACGTATTTCATCTGCGCTCATACCCTGATCTGCCAAACGTTCCCACATGGTATGGCCGAAATCCATTTTCACATCGGCGATATCGGCCGCCTCTTTGAAGTTCCCTTCCGCCACGGCGGAGAGAATATCGTCCAGGTTTCCCATATGGCCGCGCATTTCAGCGAGGAGAGCTTCTTTGATCTTAGGTGGTAACGTCACAGCTTCCCGATCATCATCGGCCCAAACCGGAGGCGCAACGGCAAAAAGAACCAAAAGTGTTCCGCATAAGATGTAATTTCGAATGGTCATTTTCACACCTCCTTGAATAAAGGTTAGAAGACTGTAAAACGCTCCGTCGTTTCGTTATATCGGACCAAGCCGTACCATACGGCTAGGATAACGAAGCTTGTTAGATAGGTGATCGGCCAGCCACCGCTCATTGCCGGTAAGAAGGCTTGGTAGCCAACCTTGGTGGCTTCCACCAGTTCGAGCGTCATTTCCGTCTTCATCACTTCCCAGTGCTTGAGAATGGCACCGAAAGTTGAACCGCTCCAGGCGAAGAAAAATACGGTGACCCACAATTTCAGATGGCCTTCGCCCATGCGCCAGAGAGACCCGGAAGCGCAGCCGCCGGCGAAAATCATACCAACACCAAATAATAATCCGCCCAGCAGCGATCCCACCCAAAAGGTCGCGGGAATGGCCAGATAGGGGTCCAATACTTCTTTTCTCAACAGGACAGAACCAAGCAGTAATCCCATCCCCAATGCCAGGATGATGGCTTTGGTTTGCTCGCCATCGCCGGTCATCAAGGGCTCTCGGACGGCGCGGGAGAAACAGAAACGGGAACGGTGCAGAATGAAACCAATCGCGAAGCCGGCCAGAACGATGACGCCTCGCTTGGCAAATACGTCATTGCTGCTGCCGTACCAAAGGTAGGCCCACAACAGGGTGGCCAGCAGGACCGCCAGCCCGGTCCAGCCCAGCAGGACTTTGGTCGAGTCGGTGTAAATGAAAGGCGTCGGCGCCCTGCTTCCCCAACTTATGTTTTCCATGCTCCAGAGCAATGCCTTGAGCCCCACATAGGCGCCGATCAAAAGTCCCAATAACATAACCCAACCGGTAGGCGACGAAAAAACGATGGGCGTAAAGAAGCCGCCGACCGTGCAGCCGCCAGCCAGCGTGGCGCCCATACCCATGAGAACACCGCCCATAGCTCCCCAGATATATTCGAGCGGCGGCGGACGGTTAATCTTGAACTGACCGGCCAACAAAGCGGCCGAAAAGGACCCCAGCAGAAGCGTAATGTTTAACAGCGATATGCGGTGGGTAAGCGGATTCTCGAGATGTGGTTTATTGCCAAGCAATGCGTTCAAGCCGATGAACTCGTTGAACCAATCTCCCCACAAGCGAATTCCGCCGAAGACGCCCCAGAACAACCCATTGATCATTAAAACAACCACCACAGTTACGAGGGCCATGGCGCCGAAATACGGGGACCATTCATCGACAAATACCGCTTTGTGATCCTCTTGAAATCCGTTGAGCACGCTTTTTCCGGTCATCGATTTTCTCCAGAAGACGGCTTACTGACACCTAGCTGGCGTGTCGGAATCTTTCGCGCCGCGGACATAAAAAGCAATCACATGAGCCGCCATTTTTCCGTCGGGCATTTTGACGAACTTTGCCGCCGCCTTGTTTTTATCCATGATGCTTTTGCGGTAGGCGATGCTCGCGTAGTAGCGCGCCGATTGATTGGCTTTTTTTCCTGTCGCGTGTTTGTCAGATTCAAAATAAGCCTGCCAATCCGCCTTGGTCCGTTCGTAAGGCGACACAACGTGCCCACCGTCCTGCCGGTGACAGGCGTTGCAAACGAGGCGATTGTAGACTCTACCAATTTTCCAATTGGTGCCGTCGCCCGCTTGAACGGGCTCTTTGAGCGGAAGCATGACGACCAATGCAATGGCGGAGAGTGTTAGCAGAATTCTCATGGTCTAATCCTCCAGTCATCAAGGGCGGACCGTCAAAACTGCGGCGGCCCGCCCGCCAGGTTAGTTTTTGGCGATCTTGTATTTGTCCATGCCTTCGTATTCGATCGTCGCGTCGAGGAAGTAGACCTTCAGATCCTCCTTCAATAATTTGACGATATCGTAGGCCTCGCCACTTCTGGCGCCGGTGGCGCAGACGAAGACGATGGGCTTGTCAGCGGGCAAAGTGTTAACCTTGTCCTCCAAATCCTCCACCGGCAGGTTAACGGTGCCTTTGATATAACCCTTGGCGTATTCCTCCTTTTCCCGAACGTCATAGAGGTAAATGCTGTCCGGTTTGTTCTTCAGAATGTTCTTAAAGGAAGCGATGGTGATGGTATCGCCTTCGGGTCCGACTTCGACGCTAGCCGCTTTTACCGTGGCATAGGGTTTAACGCCCATGGTGCCCTGGCCGTAAGCCCTTTTCCATTCCGGATAACCGCCCTGGAAAACCTTGATATTGGTATAACCAAGCGCTTTGGCCTTACCAGCCGATTTGACGCTCAACGGGCATTTCATGCCGCCGCAATAAAAGATCAACGACGAACTCTTGTCCGCCGGCAACAGATGGGTCAGCTTCTTGAACTGCGTATTGGGAATGTTGATGGCACCGGGTACGTGACCCTTGGCGTACTTCCGTTTCATGGGCCGGGCGTCGATGACCGTTGCCTTGCCCTGACGCAGCCTGGTCTTAACATAAGCAGCACTGACCGAAGATAACCGGCCTTTGGACACCCAGTCGGGAAAACCGGCGGCATAGACGCGGATGTTGGTATAGCCGAGTTTTTCCGCTTTGAATGCCGATTTATGGCTGAGCGGGCACTTGAAGCCGCCGCAATAGAATATCAGCATTTTGGTTTTGTCTTTGGGCAACGCTCCGACCATTTTGTCGAACTGGGTGTTCGGGATGCTGATGGCGCCCGGAATATGACCGTTATTGAAGCGGCGCTTCATCGGACGGGAATCAATAATGGCAACATCATTCCGTTTCGGAATCACTGCGTAATCTTTGACAAAATTGTAGTCGACGACCTTTGAATACCACCCGGGCTGAGCCTGCATGGCCGAAGCGGGATGGTTCAAGACAAAAGCAATTACGAGGACGACTGCTAATGTCGAAATTTTGATAACGGTTTTCATGGCTAGACCCTCCTTAATTTCGTCAAGCAATAGGTACGTGCAGGGGCACCGAAGTGGTGTAAATCTTGCCGCCATCGGCTTCCCATCTAAAGGTGTATAGTCCCGGTCCCGTCACCTTGGCGTGGAATAGCAGGTAAGGATCGGCGGCCACACCGGACGCGAAATCGGCGCTGAACACCTCATTCCCTTCGAAGGAACAAATAAATTTTGTAATTCGGTTTCGCGGGACTTTTTTTCCGTCACCGCCCCGCCGCCATCCGGTTTCCATGGGATGACGAATTTTAGTTTTAATTCCGATGATCTCGCCTAGCTTGGCGGACGATTTCATTCTGACTCTGGGCGTATTGGGTTTCATATCCGCCTCCCTTTCCTAACCGCACCCGCCGGCACCGCGCGCAACCTTGCAACGGGCCTTGGCGTAAAAGACCGTGCCGTCACTCATCTCGGCAGCGGCGATTATGGTCTGAGACTTGGCGACGCGGATCCGAGTCGTGATTTCCGCCACACCGCTGAACGGACTGAACCGGTAAGTGCCGACTTCGGGCACGGTGTTCCGTTCGGCAAGAATGTGGAGCGCCTTGACGTAGTCGTTTTCGCTCATCGGGCTGTCGACCGAGACCCTGATGCGGGTTCGCCGGCCATCCTGGGTGAGAGCGGGAAGGTCGATTTTGATGCGGCCCTTCCGTAACACTGCCCCCTTGGTTAATTCGGCCAGTCTTTTTTTTGCCTGCCGGGGTGAGGCTCCAACTCCGACAGAAGTCAAGCCCAGGATCGCCGTGGCAGCCGCCGTGGTCCCGCCTAATATCAACACCTGCCTTCGTGACAAACCGTATTGCTCGATGGATTCCATAATCATGGCGGGTCTCCTATTCATCCTGCTCTTCCCAACCGGTGATCATCGCCTTGATGTGGGCGAAGACGGTATGGCCGGTGGTTGTCAGGTAGACATGAGCAACAAGAAAAATTAAAAGGGCGAAAGCTGCGGCGGTATGCAGCAGGGCAATGACCCAGAGTTCGAGCCAGCCGAATCCCCAGGAGGCCCAATCGGCGTAATACATATACAACAGCCCGGTGATCCAGATTGCCGGCGCCATGGCGAGTTTGAATCCAAGGTAGGCTAAAAGTTGCAGCGGATTGTGCTTCCTCAGCTGTGTCGGTTTATAGGGATGATGTTCGCCCTTGAAAATTCCGTAAGCATAAAACTTAGCCACCGCCATCAGTTTATCCGCTGTCGGAATATAGTGCCGCCATTCCCCGGTGGTTAAATGCCAGAAAATTGCGAATACCCACAATCCGATCAGCACCCACGCCGCCGTTGTGTGTACGTCCACCGCATCACCGAACCCGATCAGCGTATAGGTACCGTGGATTTCAAATCCCGTCACCGCCATGGTAATGATGAGCAGTGCCTGCGACCAATGCCAGAACCGCTCGAAACGTTTGAATATATAGATGCGGTTAGTGGCTAAATTGGTCACATTCGGTGCATCTGTTTCCATTGTCGTCGTGGTCGTTACATTCATGACGCACCTCCTAATCTGCTCTGCCGTTGCGCCAGGCGAAGAAAATTCGCAATGCTCCGTGAGCGCCGACCCCGAGCGCCGTCAAAATAAGCGCCGCAAATCCAGCAATATCGAGCCAGGGGTTGTTATCACGGCCCGGCATGTAAATACCGGCGATCTTGGCCAGACGGCCGTTCTTGGCGTGGCATTCGACACATTCCAGGGCCTCTTTGGCCGGAGCAACCATGTGAGCCATGGGCCAAGACATCTCCGTTTTGACGAAACCAAATTTGCCGCTGTAAGGTTGATCGGCCGCCGCCATTCCTTTGGTGATTGCGTCCTGCCAGTCGAATTTTTTCCAGTAGCCGTCTTTACCGGTGGTGTGCGGGATGGCCAGAGTCTTGTTGTCGGCATCATACGGTTGTTTGCCGCGCATCAGTTTGATTGGCCAAATCAAAGCCTTGGGGTCTTTGGCATCCCCTTGGAAACGATTGATTTCCACCACTTTATCGGGATCAATCTTGTCGCTCGGCAAAGTGTATTGCACGGAGCCGTTGAACCATCGGTATTCCGGTACGACATCCCGCTGCCAGACGAAATCGCCTTTTTTGGAATTGTAGATTTCGTTGCCCTCTTGATCGAGGGTGGAAAACGGTTTGCCTTTCTCATTCATTTTGCCCGCTGTCGACCAGTCCCACCACATTTTTGAGGGGTAGTCGCCACGTGCAAATTTGGGAATGTGACAGGTCTGGCAGGCGACCCGGTCGGTATGATCGTTGAGCTTTTCGTCCTTCATAGGACGATAGCCATGGCAGGAGACACAGGTGGCGCGGCTGCCATCGCCCTTACCGGGAACATCAATGCCGGCCATATCCCTAGCCTTCGGCGTATAACGGCTGCCCGACACCATATGGGCGTCGGTGGTGTGACAAGTTGAGCAGGTGAAATTCAAGCCATCGGCGTCCATGTGAATATCGACAAAAGTATCCGGCGCTTCGAAACTGGGGTCCAAATCGCCATGCTTAACGGCTTTGCCGCCGCCGCCCTTGAAGTGGCAGGTGCCGCAGGAGGTGCGGCTGGTCCGGCCTACCTTTTGCGCGATCTTGGCCAGGTTGGATGTTTTGCCGGCGCGCAGTTTTTTCTTGTCATAGACGCCGGTAGTATCGTGGCAAACCAGACAATCGACATTTTCCTCGACCGTAAAATCGTAAGTTTTGTCCTTCCAGCCGTAACCCACATGACAGGAAGAACAGGCACCGATATTGGATTGAGTGGAAATGCAGAAATTGTTGATGACGTTACGCTTACCAAGCAATTGCCCGGTATCTTCATTTTTGAACTGCCAGGTCCAATGTTTGGTTTTGTGTACCTGCTTGGCCGCTTCCGTGTGGCATTTTAAGCAACCCTTCGTTACCTCGGGACCGCTGGTAAACGGTCCATTCAATTGCTCGAACTTGGCGTGGTCGGCCGTCGATTTCTTGACAGCGGCCAGCGATACTGAATTCGAGATTTGAAGGACGGTTAGAATTGCGAGGCAGATAACGGCTAAATGTTTGGCGGTTTGGGAACTGATTTTCGAAATTCTGTGTGTCATTGCTTTCACCCACTTCGAGGAGAGCGACACCCTTAAACCCCAATGTCAGCCACCAGGAAGCCTAATGCGAATATCGGTACTTAAATTTTTTCTAATATATTATTTTAGATTTTTCTAATATACCATTTTTGGGTAAAAATAGACAGTGCAGTTTCCCGATGGCAGCTATGCACAGAGTGCAAATATGCAGATCAATACCGGTTTATCGGGATCAAATTCAGAACACCAATCTGGCAGCAATGGCCAAGGTAATTAGTGCATCGACTGGATGGTCGACTTGGCAGCCAGTTGGCTGATGGCGTCCATTGAAAAGCGGCGCAGCTTGAGGTCTTTCAAAAGATCGATCTCGATGACCGCCTCGGGATCAAGCTGCCGATCGATCATGGAAGAAACGAACTCGATCAGATCGCGGGTCTGCCCGGGATAGGCCAGAACGTTGCTCAATAGTTCCCGCCTGATGAGGGTGGGATAGGAAATGATTTCCAGCACCAGCAATTTTTTGACGGTCGCCGGAATTTGCAGGCTGCGGAACAGGCTGTCGAGGCAAAAGGAATAAATGCCGAAATCAAGCCTTCCGGCCACGTCCTGAGTAAACGATTTGAATTCCTCGACAAAGGATTTAGGGTTGATTTTGCGATCCATCAACTGTTTGACGATATCCAAAAAAGCACGGTACCGGATGCGGGCGGGGCTGATTTTACCGCCCAGTTCGGCTTCCAAAGCTTTGATTTCCGATTCCCGAAATCGGGATTCGATCAGGGACTTCGCTGTATGGCGCACATCTTCTGACAACGTCTGCTGTTCGATCAAGTGGAACAGGCGCTCATACTTGTCGCGGGCTTTGGTCTGCATTTTGGTAATGGACCCGCTAAGGGGCATCAACGCCGCCTGAGCAACGAGAAAGTCCTTGGAGTAGATCGCCGCCACGGCCGCAGCTTCATGAATCAAGTTTTCGTCGCGAAAATCATCGGTGATGACGAATCGATTGTCAGACGCCACCGTCAGATACCGGCCCAATTTCGCACAGGCAAGGAAATGATCCGCCAGATCATAACCGCTCGTTTGTGTAACTAATTCAGGATCTTGACCCGTATTGGGGGCATCAGAAACTTGCGCAGATGACATTTCGTACTTTCCAAATAATAAAGGATTTGGTTTTCATGCTCGGATTTGGTTTCAATGATAGCTTTTTCCGATTAAAATATCTATAAGCCCTCGGGAAATATGTGATTAAGAGAGCCATTCCACAAACCCTTAGATTAAAGGCCAACAAGCGGCTGCCCCGGCACCTGCATGTAGAATATGACAAATTTAGCAAAAAAGTACGACCTCAAAGTCCCGCGCTACACCAGCTATCCGACGGCGCCGCATTTTTCCGAAGCCGTTGACGGCGAAACTTACGGAAATTGGCTGGCGGAACTCGATCCGTCGCAAGCGCTTTCCCTATATTTTCATATTCCATTCTGCGACGAGATGTGCTGGTTCTGCGGCTGCTATACCAAAATAGTCGCCCGCTACGATCCCATCGCCGCCTATATGGACACCCTCTTGAAAGAGGTTGACCTGGTGGCCGATGCCTTACCCGGCACCTACCAGGCGCGTCACCTTCATTGGGGCGGCGGCAGCCCGACCATGCTGAGGCCCGAAGATTGGCGGCAATTGATCGACCGCTTGCGCAGCCGGTTCGATGTGACAGACGACGCGGAAATTGCCGTCGAACTGGACCCCAGGGAAACCACGGAAGAATACGTTAAGGGTTTGGCGGATGCGGGCGTCAACCGGGCCAGCATCGGTGTTCAGGATTTCAACGATGAAGTCCAGCAGGCCATCAACCGTATCCAGCCGTTCGATGTCACCAAGCGGGTGATTGGTTGGTTGCGTCAGCACGGCGTCACCGGCATCAATATGGATTTAATGTACGGCTTGCCCTACCAGACCACCGAACGGGTTCTCGACATGGTGGACAAAGCAGTCTCCCTGGAACCGCGGCGGATAGCGATTTTCGGTTATGCCCATGTGCCCTGGATGAAAGAACATCAGAAAATGATCAAGGAGGAGACCCTGCCCGGCGTAGAGGAGCGTTGGGAACAATCCGAGACCGCATCGGAACGCCTGGAGGAATTGGGCTATATCCGTATCGGCTTCGACCATTTCGCCCGGCCTGACGACAGCCTGGCGACAGCGCTAAACGGCGGTTCATTGCACCGCAATTTTCAGGGTTATACGGCAGACAAAGCGGCGACCCTCATCGGCTTTGGCGCTTCGGCAATCGGCTCTCTTCCCCAGGGATACGTTCAGAACTTCCTGCCCATGAAGCAATATACGGATCTGGTAGACGCCGGGACGCTGCCCACTGCCAAAGGGATCGCCACCGGGTCGGAGGATATATTACGCCGCGAGATCATTGAACGGCTGATGTGCGACATGGAAGTGGATCTGGAGGAAATATGTGCTCATCACCAGGCCGACGCCGGCCAATTCGGTAATGAACTCAGCCGCCTGTCGCCTTACGTGGAAGATGACATCTGCCGCATCGATGGTTCCCGAATTTCCATTTCCGAAAATGCCCGCCCCTTTGTCCGTTTGGTGGCGGCCGCCTTCGACAGTTACCTCAACACCAATGAAGGCCGTCATTCCAGCGCCGTTTAAAGCGCCAGCCGTTTCCTAATTTCATTGGCGATTTTTTCCGCCGCATTTAGCGGAACCGACCGCCAGTCAGAGTGGATATCGTCGCCGATAATATCCAAGTTCTTGGCATGACCCTTTTCATAAAGCTCCTGGTGCAAACGATTGTGCTTGTAGGAAACCGACCCCGGGGGCGCAAATATATATACCGGCTTGCCGGTGGCGCAGGCTTCGGAACACATGGACACGGAATCTCCGGTAATCACCAAAATGTCCGCGAGGGAAAGTATTCCCAAATAAGGATTTGCTCCTTCATCCCTACCCCAACGATAGAAATAATCCGGCTCCTCGCCCTTATCGGCCAACCCTTCCAGAACCGCTTCCGCTGCTTCTCCGGTGCGGGGGCTGGTGGTCATTAACAGGCTGGCTTCCCGCTCGGCCATCAACTCGCCGACGCGGTGGCCAAGCGCCAGTGCTATGTCGAAGGTAAATTTCCGCCTTTTGGTAGCGCCGCCTACTGCCAAACCGATCTTGGGAGACCGGAAGCCGGCAAATGTCTCCCGCCATTTGTCGGCTGCTTCGGTAAAAGTCGCCGGCGTAAAGGCATGTGGGGCGCCGGTAAAAACAAACTGGTTTTCCGCTTGCTCATGGGAATCATGGTTCGGGACGGCGATAAGATCGAAATCCCTTGCGACACTCATGCCCGGATACATGATTTGAGCGAGGCGGGTGGCGCCTTTGCTTTGGCGCTTAATGTATCTGGCAACCGCGCCGGCGCGTCTTCCCGCTGAGATGACGACATCGGGCCACGGTGGGATAAACTGGAATTTGCTGTTTTGCTTCAATCCGGAAAGCGATGCACCCACCAAGGCATTCGGCAACTTGCCAAGCGCACCATAGGTCAAATATTTGACCTCATAGGGAAGCCCCAGGGCTTCGGCCACACCCAAACATTGATTTGCCGTGCCCGGTCTTTCATCCTTTAAGACCCAGATGACCGGTGCTGGATTTGAGTCCAATTGAGTATTCACTGCGATAGGTCGTCCCTCTTTCGCCCAGACGCTTCCTTTTTGTCACAATTCGTAAAAAGGGAAAAGCCGCCTGGGGCAAAGTTTTTCCTGGAAAATGTGCTGCATAAGACACATGTTTATACTTAGCACCTCCAAATAGAAGCAGGTTGGTATCTACCGTGTCGTCTGCACAAGCAAAATTCTCCGTCGGACAGTTGGTCCATCACAAACGTTTCGATTACCGCGGCGTTATTATTGACGTGGACGCCGAATTTCACGGTACGGAAGACTGGTACACCCAAATGGCCACATCCAAGCCCCCCAGGGAAAACCCCTGGTACCATGTGTTGGTCGACGAGAGCGAGCTGCGCACCTATGTAGCGGAACGCAACTTGGAACCGGACGAAGTCGGCGGACCGGTCAAGCACTCCGAGGTGGGTCTATATTTCTCCGATCTTACCGAATCTGGCTACGTAAGCCGGAAAAAAGGGAATTAAACGAGTTCCGCGCTGCTCAATTCCTCAATCATCGGTGATAGCCTACTTTCAAATATTTTCCATCGAGCCACCGATTGGGAGTGAACCGGTTGGCGCACTTGCCATTTCGATGCCGTTTTTACCATTCCCTTCGAATTTTGAAACTGAAGGCAGGCTTCCTCCCATTCCATGCCAATGAAATCGATAATTTTTCTACTCTGCCCCTCCTGGTCGGCGACTAGTTTTTCATAGTCGACTTCATATATATCTAAAGGTAGAACCTCTCTCCAATGGTCCATGATTGCACAGTAAGATTTTAAATAATGTCCGATATCGGCGAGCTCCCAACTCCACGGATGAGCAGCATCAAACCTTTGCAAAAAGCATGACAGACCAATATCACGAAGGTCCCGTCGGCAATGTATTATTCTAGCGTTTGGAAATAGAACGGCTATGAAGCCCATGAACACAAAATTGAAAGGCATCTTGTCGATGACCCGCGGAGCGTCCGGCGACAAGGCGTTCAATTTGTCCAAATATTTTTCTGCATAAGGAATCAGATCGTTTCCGGACAGATCTTCAATGACTTCTGGAAATAAATTTTCATAGCCGTTCGACCCGACGATGTCTCCGATCAAATCTTCTATATCATCGAGTTCTCCGCCAGTTTCGATTTTACTGTGGGCGGCGGCGATCCTTTCCACCAAAGTCGTGCCGGAACGTGGCATCCCGAGAACAAACACCGGCTTGGCGCTTGAAGTCACCGGCGAAGTGAATTTAGAAAATAAATCAACGCTAAATGTTTTCTTAATTCGGCTGACAAACTTTTCTTGATAGGCCCGATTATAGGTGTCGCCTTGGGAATCGATATCCCGTTTGCGGGCGGCGTTACCGAGTTCGAAATGATCAAAAGAATTAGCGATTTCACTTTTTCGTTCCAGTTGAAACCCAAGCGTAAAATGAAGCTTTGACCGCTGGTCTTCGCTTAGATCACTATCCCGCGTCATATCGAGAAGTGTCTTCAAAACATAATCGTCGAATTCTACTTTTTCCGAATTTCCTAAGGCATAATAGGCATCGATACAGTTGGGATCGATTTCTATGGCCCGCCACAAAATGGCTTCCGCATTTTTCCTGTCGCCCAATTCTGAATAAGTCAGCCCCAACCCCACGCAAGCTTCAGTGTAATTCGGGTCTATTCTTAGAGCTTCCTCGTAGCTGACAATCGCTTGATCAGGTTTGAAGTCATAGGCATACACGGCGGCCAAATTACATCTGACTTGGGCGTTGTCAGGCTGTTTCTGGGCAACCTTTGACAATGTTTCCTGAGCACCGTCATAATCTTTCTTTTTGGTTAGAATATTCCCGAGGGTTTCCAAAAACGGAACGTGATCAGGCTGAATACGCAATGCATCTCGGCAAGCCTTTTCAGCATCATTGATATGCCCGCTAGAAAATAACGCCGAACTCAAATTCGCCAAAACCATCGCCGAATTGGGATCTAGGCCAAGGGCCGCTTGAAACTCAGAGACAGCTTCTTCGAAGCAACCCACGGATGCCAACAAAGTGCCGAGATTATTTCGTATATCTCCGTTGGAAGCGTCTAGATCTAATCCTCGGCGGTAGGCATCTTCGGCTTGTTGAATTTTCTCCTGCTGTGCCTGCGCAAAACCAAGATAATTGTAATAATCGGCACTTCCCGAATTCAGAGCAAGCGCCTTTTCAGCCGCTGCCTCGGCTTCCGGCCACATCTGCTCTGCGTTCAATATAAGCGACAAATTTCCGTGATAAACCGGGTTACCGTTATTCACCGCAATGGCGCGTTTTATCATGTTTATTGCCGGCCCATTGTGCCCGGATTGGTGAGCGATCAGGCCAAGAAGATGTAAGGCATCAGGTTGATTGGGGTCCAGACTAAGCGCCTGCCGATATAAATCCTCGGCCTCCGCAATTCGGCCTGTTTGATGGGCGCCAATTGCACGTTGCAGTAATTGGCCAACTTTTTGTTTTTCATCCTGATTCATAGAGCCAAAGGCCTCGGAATAATTTTACCCGAGGCTTTTTAGGAGCCAAATGGCAGGTTTGGCAATAGATGAGTTCTAGGACGTGGCCGCTGGAGCTATATTCCTGCCCAGCACATCGATCAATGGCTGCAACTGTTTTTCGTAAGGTTTCCAGCGGGCGACCGACTTGTTGTAGACCGGCTGCCGCACCTGCCATTTGGAGGCCGTGCGCACCGCGCCGCCGGACCTGTGGAAATCGAGGCACACCGGGTCCCAACCCAAACCGATATGAGCGATGATCTTTTTCGTCCAGTTTTCCTGATCGGCCACCAGTTTTTCGTAATCCAGTTCCAGAATCGCGTCCGGCATGACGTCGATCCAATGATCCATGAGGTCCCGGCAACCGTTTAAAAAATGGCCGATATGAGTGAGATCGCAGGTCCATGGGTGGGACTGGACAAAATTCTGGAAATAACAGGAGAGACCCGTATCCAACGGATGGCGCCGGCAATAGATAATTTTCGCCTTCGGGAACATAAAACGGATCAGACCGAGATACAGCAGGTTAAAGGGCATTTTGTCGACGATTCGTGCCGCGCCGTTGCCGAGCTTATCGATCTGATTCAGATGATCACTGGCCAGACTCTGGACTTCCTTCAATGACAAGAGTTCGACTCCATCGGGAAAACGGCTTCCCTCTTCTGCCAGATTTTGCGCGATTTTCATAACTTCCGCACGTTCGCCGATGCCTGTTGCTTGCGGATGAGAGGCGATGATTTGCTCGACCAAGGTCGTGCCCGAGCGGGGCAAACCGACGATAAAGACCAATTGTTCCGTTTCGATCCCCCAATCCTGGTGTCCGGCGAAATATTCGGCTGTGAAAAATTCCTTGATAGTAGAAATTTGGTCGAAGAAGTCCCGAGGGTTAAATTCCTGTCCCGACTCTCCCAAAGCCATGGCCCGAAACTTGTTTCCCTGCCGATAATAGGTAAACGCCCTATCCGGATCGTCTTTTTTCTCCCATTGCATACCTAGAATAAACTGCGCCTTGGTCATTTGATCCGCGGTCAAGGAGGGCTGATGGGTCAGCTTTTCCAAAAGTTCAAGAGTATCGTCGTCAAACTCCTCTTTCCCGGACGTCGCCAAAGCGTAATAGGCATCAATATTCTCCGGGTCGTATTTGATGGCCATTTTGAAGCCTGTGACGGCTTCTTCCAGTTGCCCAGTCTCGGACAACACCATACCCAAATTGAGATGAGCATGGGGTGATTGGGGATTGATATCCAAAGCCCGGCGGAAAAGTTCCAAGGCCTCTTCGAAACGCTGGCGGACGCTGTAGACCGACCCCAAATTGGATATTGCCTGATTGTGATCAGGCTGAACGGTGAGCAAACGTTGAAACGCTTCCTCGGCGCCGTCCAGATCGTTTATACCGGAGCGGGCGACACCCAGGCTCAACAGCGCCGCCACATTATTCGGCTGCAGGGCCAGAGCCTGCTCGCAAATGACTATCGACTCCTGCGGCTTTCCCTGGGCAGACAATGCCGATGCCAGATTGGTATAAGCCAGCACGAAATTCTGATCGGCGTCGATAGCCTGACGGAAAACAGCCGCCGCATTGACGGCCTCACCCAACTGCATATAAAGCAGACCCAAATTGTTGTAGGCAGCGGCGTTCTTTCGGTCGCTGCGGACAGCGCGGCAGTAGGCTTCTTCCGCAGCGTCGAACTGATTTTGCCCGGTCAGGGCCCGGCCCAAATTGTTGTAAGCCTCCGAATGATCGGTCTGGATGTCCAGGGCGGCCCGGCAAGCGTCTTCGGCTTCCTGCCAATTCAACAGCGCATTGTGAACGATGGCCAGATTGACCCGGATACTGACCTCATCCGGCTTGGCCTTGGCCGCCTTGATGATCAATTTAACGGCGGCATCGTTTCGGCCATTTTGATGAGCCAGCAATCCCAACAGATGAAGCGCATCGCCATGGTTGGGATGGGTCTTCAGGATACGCCGGTAGATCTTTTCGGCCTTTTCGAAATTGCCGGTTTGGTGGGCATCGAACGCCTTGGCGAGAAAATAGTCGGCTTTTTGAACGGCGCTAGCTGTCATCGTATTCATTAACACTCACCACGGTGATCCGGGTAATTGCATTCGTCCCGAATCTTATCTAAACATTTGTCCTAGAATGCACGATTAGAGGTAACAAATGCTTAACGACGAGCGATCTCCCGAACAGCTGGCCGCCGGGGCCGAAACAGCCAAAATTCTCTTGGATATCAAGGCCGTGAACTTTCGGCCCAAAGAGCCCTATACCCTGACCGCCGGTTGGGCCAGTCCAGTCTATATCGACTGCCGGTGGGTGATTTCCTTTCTGGAGGAACGGCGGCGTATTATGGAGTTGGGCGCGGAAATGATGCGCCGGGACACCGATATGGACGCCCTGGATATGGTGGCGGGCGGCGAAACGGCGGGCATTCCTTACGGCGCCTGGATGTCGGAATCCCTATCCAAACCCATGCTGTATATCCGTAAGAAACCCAAAGGTTTCGGACGCAATGCCCAGATCGAGGGCGATATGCCGGAAGGCGCCAAAGTTCTGTTGGTCGAAGACCTGGCCACCGACGGCGGCAGCAAGATAAACTTCGTCGACGCCATCCGGGGGAGCGGCGGTGAGGTCAGCGATATTTTCGTCGTCTTTTATTACAGCGCCTTTCCCGGCGCCGAAGAAACCATGGAGCAAGCCAAGGTCAAGCTCCACTATCTGGCGAACTGGTGGGATGTCCTGGAACAGGCGGAAAAAGGCCAGTATTTTTCAGCCGACGATATCGCCGGCGTCCGAGATTTCCTGAGCGATCCGTTGGGCTGGTCGGCGGCGCATGGGGGGCGGGCTGCGTAGGATATAGTCTGCCTCTAGACTTCTGGTTTCGCTGCCGCCAGTACAGCATCGCGGTCGGGCTCCGGCGGATAGATCAGTTTTTCCACGATCATCCGCTTGGTTTCTTTGGCCTCGGCGCCGGTTTTCTGAACGCTGCGTTCCCAACCGGATGTCAGCACGGCGCCTGCATTACCCAAATCGATGCAGGTCACATAGTCGGGTTGCCGATAGGAACGCATTTCCAGTCCCAGCAATTCATGGGCGGCGTTGTAACCGGCGGCGCGCCCCATGCGTGAAGCGTGCTGGCACGACATTAAAGCGAGGTGTTCGTCGTCCACATAGGCGCTGGCGATATCCCCCGCCGCGTAGATATGATCCAGGCCTTGCACCTGCAACCGGTCGTCTACCGGCAGGCGGCCCATGTCATCCAACTCGACAGATAATTTTTTTGCCAAAGAACTCCCGGTTATCCCGGTGGTAAAGATGGTCGTCGATGTATCAATGACTTCACCGTCACTAAGTTCAATCCGGTCGGGGTCAACGTGAGTTACGGTGACGCCGAGGAGCACCTCCACGTCGGCCTGGCGCAGGGCGTCTTCGATGACAGGACGCGGCTCGTCGCCCAGTTCCGGTGCAACGAACTCGGCTCGTTCGATAAGAATAACCCTTACTTGATCCGCGACATCGGCGCGGCCATGGGCGGCAAGCCGGCTTCTCATTTCCGTCACCAGTTCAACCCCCGACATGCCGGAGCCGACAACGACAATTGTTTCCTTTCCGCTGTCGGCTTGGCGATTGGCCATTAATTTATTCAAATGATCGTCAAGGGCCAACGCCCCTTCGAGGTTATCAATGTTCCAAGTGTTATCCGGAAATCCTTTGATCGGCAACGGCTTGAGTTCGCTCCCGGCCGCGACGATCAAGCGGTCGTATCCAAGAGTTTCATTATTTCCTTCAGGCGTCGTGAATTTTACTTCTCTGGAATCAGGATCGACAGATTCTGCCTCGCCTAGGAATAAGTCCACATCCACAGCGTTTAGTACCGGTTTGATGTCGACACGCATCTGAATTGGATTGTCTTCATAGAGACGGGGCCGGTGGGTCAAATAATTGTCGCGGGACGCCAATGTCACGATTATGTCCTCACCGCTTTCGATAACTTCGTGCGCGGCCGTTAAGGCTGCCCACAATCCGGCATATCCGCCGCCGACAATCAGAATATTTCTCATTGCTTACCCCTTGACCTCCTCAGTGACTGGCGGTCGTCAAACCAGTCCTTCGTTTCCTGTGAAAATTTGGCTGGAATTTTCTTCGCCGCCGTTCCGGCCAAACTCGCCAGGGTATGACTATCGAGAATGGCGCGCATTCCCCGGTCGGCTTCGTTCATTACCGCGTGAATGCTGCAAACACCCTGGGTCGCCCGCGCCGGCGGTTTATTGCCGTAAAGAATGCAGTTGGCCCTGATTTCCCTACATTGAAATAAAGGCTTGTCCTCCTCCAATGCGTCCACCACGTCGAGCACGGATATTTTTCCGGGCGGGTGGGCCAATTGGAATCCGCCATCCGCACCCTCCGTTGACGTAACGATGCCCGCCTTATCCAGTTTGGTGAACAATTTGGCGACAAACGACGGAGACACGCCTTGGTACTCAGCCAGATCCCGGCTGCTCGGCAGTCCCTCACCCGACCAATTCACCAAGTGCAGCAGACAATGCAACCCGTATTCGACACTGCTTCCGTAAAGAGACATATTAACTCCGACTTATTTTATCGTAGTTAAATTTAAAAAAAGGGGATTGTCAATATTTTTGAATATCAAATTCCGGCCGATGGTCGATATCCCGCGGCAACGATCCGCCCACATGTCCGGGTGGCGGAAGGGAGCCAAACTCGGGAAACGGTTTCGAATTCCCAAGCGTATAAAATGAATCATGAGTCAATGAATGGTCTTTGATCAAGGGCCAGATTTCGCTCCTGAGATAGTGCTGATCGGCCCAACGACCGGCGTATCGCTGGACATAGTCGTGCGCCGCTTTTTCGGCATCGGGCAGTAATCCCGCCATACCGCCCCACATGCCGCCCAGTATCAACTCGGTGTGAATGACATTGTCTCTCATAATGTGAAAGTGCTCGCCAGAATCGATCCATTCTTCGACGGCAACCCGCTCCTTCACGTTGAGCACGGAATCGCAATCCCGGCACAAAAAACGGTCGACCTCCGGATCATTGGCTACATAGAACCGCCAAAACAGTCCTATGTTGTTTTTCGAGACGTCTGAAAACTGAATGACTTCCGAGCCACGGCCTGCAAGCGTTTCAATCACACCTTTTGGAATTGAGGCATCCACATAGAACCGGCAGGTCCACTCGGGATAAATATGGCGCGCCAATTTAGCGTTTAAAATGGCGCCGTTCCTGTAGTACGGGTCCTGACCGAAAAGAGAAAACGAAATAACATTTTTCTTGTTTCCCTCACCGTCATTTGGCCGAAGCGCCTTATGGTTAAGCTTCATTCCGTTAAATTTCTCAGAATGAATTTTATCTTTAAGATCCAGCGTTTTTTGGCCGAAAGAGACTGCCTTTTCGATTTCCCCAGACTGGTAATAAGCGTGACAGAGATTCCCCAAGGTTACCGGATCGTCCGGGTTCATTTCTACGGACTTGATCAGCACCGGAACAGCATCGGTAAAATTCCCTTGTGTTCTGTAGATACCTCCCAGATTCTGATAGTACTCCGGCCGGCCGGGATCGAGTTCGGTTGATCGTTCAATCAAATTGACGGCTCCAGAAATATTTCCCTGCTGATATTCGAGAACCCCCAAATAATGAATGCTATGGGCATGATTGGGCACGGTTTCGATCACTTGCTCGAAAGTCAGGCGCGCCTGTTCGAGATTGCCGGCATTCATTTGCTCGATGGCAAAATTACAGGCATCGTCGACGTTCATGTCAATTTTTGTTGGTTTGCTCACCGAGGCTCCAGGGTGGGAAGTTTCAATATGAGGGGGAATGTTTATCCGTTGTCGTTCAAGCTACGGCGCTCAGTAATTTGTTCTCCTCCGATTGGACGAGAGGCGCGGCCTTTTGCAGGAACTCCATCCAGGCCGGAATTTGGAACAGTTCGTCACGGCGTTGGATGCGGTCTTCGAAGCTTTCGTATTCCCAAATCAGAATGACCTGATTGGGATCGCCAATTTCCGTGCGGTAGAATCCTGCCAGTTTACCGCCCACCGGTAGTTGGATTGGCAGGCCCTCATCTTGGTACAATTTCGCGAATGCCGCCGCCTTACCGGGATGGGTCGTATAAATGCGAAGTTCGGTGAGCATGAATCAAGTTCCCTCCTTTAAAAGACGTCTAACCATAAGATGCAGAACCGGCTTTTGACAAGGGCACCAAAATCAACACCTGCATCTTGACCAACAAGCGGTAATCGCCGAAGCTAAATTTATCGGGGAGGGAAAATTCCAATGGCAAACATTCTGGTTCTGTTTCACAGTGTTACCGGCGCCACCTTCCGGCTCGCCGAAGCGGTCGCGGCCGGTATTGACGAGACCGAGGGCTGCCGGGCGGAACTGCGGCGCGTTCCCGAATTTCCCGGTGCAGATGCCATATTCGGCGGTAACGATATGGCGGCACCCCGCGCTCAATTCGCCCATGTGACAGAAGCCGAAATCGCGGACTTAGTCGAATACGATGCCCTGGCGGTCGGATCGCCGGTTTACTTCGGAACCCAAAGCTCGGCTTTGCGTTTTTTCTTCGATCAGGCGGGAAAATACTGGATGGAAGGCAGTCTCACCGGCAAACCGGCGACCGCCTTCACCGGCGCCGGATCGGGCGCCGGGCGTGAAGCCGCCTTGTTGTCTCTGTGGAGCACTTTCGCCGTATTCGGCCTGACCATTGTGCCTCTGGGCACCCGCGCTCAGTCGGTGACGCCTGACGATCAGATCTGCGGCACCACGCCGTTCGGCGCCGCCACAGTTTCAGGTGGGCCGGGCGACCGGCCGTCGGAAGCCGAACTGGCCGCCGCCAAAATTCAAGGCAAGGCATTGGCGGAATTAACCCATGCCGTAACGAATAGCTAGGCTGGCATGCAAACATTGCATAACAAATTATTTTTTACCTGAGGTAGAAGTTGCAAAATTTCAATTTGGGTGGGCACTAAAATGACACATGTAGCAATTGTTACCGGGGGAACCCGGGGAATCGGAGCAGCAACCTCTATCGCTTTAAGGGAGGCCGGGTTTGACGTCGCCGCCGTATACCGCAGCGACGCCGAACAAGCGAAAAAATTCACGGCGGATACAAACATAAACGCCTATCAATGGGACGTTGCCGACTTTGTCGCCTGCCGTCTCGGCGTGGCCAAGGTTGAGGCGGAGGTCGGGCCGGTGAGCGTGCTGGTCAACAATGCAGGCATCACCCGCGACGGCACCGCCCACAAAATGACTGAGGATAATTGGCAGGCGGTAATCGATACCAATTTAGGTTCGTGCTTTAACATGTGCCGGGCCGTGATCGAAGGCATGCGCGAGCGCAAATACGGCCGCATCGTTAATGTCGGTTCCATCAACGGTCAGGCGGGACAGTACGGACAGGTCAATTACGCCGCCGCCAAGTCAGGCATTCACGGATTTACCAAAGCATTGGCTCAGGAAGGCGCAGCGGCCGGCATTACGGTGAACGCCATCGCGCCCGGTTATATTGATACCGACATGGTTGCTCAGGTGCCGGACGAGGTGTTGGAAAAAATCGTCGCCCGCATCCCCGTGGGCCGTCTCGGCCACGCCGAGGAAATCGCCCGCGCCATCAAATTCCTGGTGGATGAAGACGCCGGCTTCATCACCGGTTCCACCCTATCGATAAACGGCGGCCAGCATATGTATTGAGGGCGGATGACTTGTGGGCTTAACTCTTTATCATAGCGTTGAATCGACATGCGCCCAAAAAGTCAAATTGGTCCTGGCGGAAAAAGGTCTCGAATGGGATGAAAATAGACTGAACCTCCGCCGCGGCGATCAGTTTTCACCCGAATACCTGGCTCTAAATCCCAAAGGCGTTGTCCCTACCCTCGTCCACGACAACGTGGTAATTCGAGAATCCACCATCATCAACGAATATCTCGATGATGCGTTTCCGGAACCATCACTAAGGCCTTCGTCACCGGCGGAAACCTCGCTGATGAGACTGTGGGTCAAAACTTTCGACGACGATGTTCATCCGGCCGTCGGGGTTACCACCTACGCCACGGTGTTACGGCACCAAATGGCGGAAATGAAAACCCCGGAAGAGTTGACGGAGCACTTTGCCAGAATACCCGATCCGGCACGGCGCGGGCGGCAACAATCGGTGCATGACGATGGGATTGATGCGGAACCGGCCGCCGCCGCCTTGCATCAGTTGGATATCGTTCTGGATCTCCTCGACCGGCAGCTGGAGGGTTCAGACTGGATCGCCGGTGACGCATTCTCTTTAGCCGATTGCGCGGCGGCACCTTATGTTCTCCGTCTCCATATGCTGCAGTTTTCAGGCCTTTGGGTTGGGCGCCGGCCTAACGTGGAAAGCTGGTTTCAACGTGTCTCCAATCTGCCCAATTTCAAAAATATCGTCGTTGACCAGATACCCAAGTCACTCGCCGACTTGTTTCGCGAATTCGGCGCTCAATCCTGGCCGAAGGTCGAGGCGATTGTTCTCGGCAAATGATCCAGGCTGGCTGGACCGTATGATCCGCCGCTATCGCCGCTTCAATTCGTTCTGGTCGGTGTGCTCGAACAGCTTGCCGAAAATATCGACCATGGTCGTTTCCGAATAGGACATGGTGCCGTTGCCGACGGCGAGCGTTTGCCGAAATTCCTTGGTGCTGGCGTTATCCCGCATGAACGGAGATTGAATAATTCCCCAGTCGGCATCGCCCAGCTTGGCCGCGACATTCATCAATGTGCGCCCCTCTTCATCCTTTTCCCCATTGTACGAACCGCCGGCCAACACGGAGACAGCGCGGGGAATGGTCAGAGAATGCATGACGGTACCGGTTTCCGCTTCCCACATCCAATAACCGGTTTCATTGTGAAAGACCTTGCCGTCGGATTTGCGCGAAACCAGCTGATGATAATGGACAGCAGCCAAATTTTGAGATTCGGCGTTGGAAGCGCCCCCGGCTTCGGAAAAGGTAATGGTTTCAAAATAGGGATTGGTTTCTTCGCCGTCTGGTTCCGGCGCTACATCGACACCCTTATCACCCTCCCAGACGCCAATGAGATCCGTGAGCGGACCGTAATCTATTTGTTCCGAATTACTCATAAACTAAATCTCCTGATAAATAATTTTTGCATAAGTGTTGTGCGTAAATGACCCAAAAATTCCTCCCTACCCCTCCACCATCCGCCGGAGTTCGGTTTTGAGAATTTTGCCATAGTTGTTTTTTGGCAAGAGATCAACAAAACGATAAGATTTCGGACGCTTGAAACGGGCGATGTGGGCGAGGCACATCGCGTCCAGTTCGCTTTCCGGTATTTCCTGTCCGTCCCTGGAGACGACAAAGGCGACCACGGCTTCGCCCCAATCCTCGTCCGGCACACCGACCACCGAAACTTCCAAAACGCTTTCATGGCGCAGCAAAACCTCTTCCACCTCGCGCGGATAGATGTTTGACCCGCCGGATATTATGACGTCTTTGGAACGGTCCTTCAGGGTTAAATATCCGTCCTCGTCGAGCGCGCCAATGTCGCCGGTGTGAAGCCAGCCACCCCGCAGGGTCTCCGCCGTCGCTTCAGCGTTTTGCCAATAGCCTTTCATCACCACGTCGCCCCGCACACAGACCTCACCGATCTCTCCCGGCGGCAGAGGCGTATCGTCTTCATCCGTCACCCGCACCTCCAGGTCCGTACGGGCGGTTCCGACCGACGCCAGGCGATCCTCGTAGCGGGGATGATGAATATTCATATGGTCAGCCCGGGACAGGGCCGTGATGGTCATGGGGGATTCACCCTGGCCGTAGATTTGCACCAGCTTGGGCCCAAGAACATCAAGGGCTTTCAAACAGTCCTCCGCATACATGGGGCCGCCACCGTAGATGATGGTTTTCAGGTTCGCCGTAACAGCGGAAGATATCCCGGGAACATTGATCAGACGGGTCACCATGGTGGGTGCGCAGAAAGCGTTGACGTTCCGGTGCGCTTTCAAAAGATCGAACACCTCCGCCGGATCGAAACCGCCGCTTTCGGGAATGACCTGCAATGCCCCTTTGGCCACGTAAGGCAGGATATAGAGGCCCGACCCGTGGGACATGGGCGCAGCGTGGAGCAGGCTGTCTTGTTCCGAGACCGGATCGACGTCGCCAAAGTAACTGACGGTCATCATCATCAGGTTGCGATGGGTCAGCATGGCGCCCTTGGGCTGACCCGTGGTGCCCGAAGTGTAAAACAGCCAGGCCAGATCATCGGGGTCGACATTGGCGACCTCGATAGGTTCCGCCTCAATCAATCGGTTAAAGTCTGCGCCTTGAACGTTGATGATTGTTAGGCCTTCCAGTTCATCGGCGGCTTCGGCGATGACCGGAGCGAGCTTGTTATCGACGAAGCAGAGCTTAATCCCGGCATTGTCGAGCATGAAGGCGAATTCCCTGGTATGCAGCTTGGCATTCATGGGAACGGCGGCGAACCCGCCATGCCAGGCCGCGAACAACACGCAGCTATAGGCAGCGGCGTTTTGCATGGCGATGCCGACCCGGTCACCCGGTTGCAATTCGAGTCTATTTCGCAAAGCGCCAGCCAGACGTGCAACCCTCTCCCCGTGCTCGCCGTAAGTTTCGGTCATCGATCCGCCAATAGCCATCGCCGGACGATCCCGCCAGGTCGTGGCCGATTTAGCGAGGAGACTGGCGACGTTCATTTAAGACCCTCAAGCAAGAAATTCGCAAGTGAACTTCCCCCCTCCCCCGTCAAGGGGGAGGGGAATTAAATTTCGCAGTGCTAAACCGGTGCGGCGTTTACCAGGATGGCAGCCAGGAGACAGGGTTCGTCGGTGCGGACGCTCCAGGAATGGTTGGTGCCCCGCTGGATCATGCAGTCGCCCTGCTTGAGGCACACCTCCCCCTCTTCCAGGATGGCCCAAATCTCGCCCTTGAGGACGATCAGGTAATCAACCGTCGCGGTCTGATGCATCATGGGATCGTCCACATCGTCGTCGGTGGCGTGGCCGGCGCCGATGGAATCGAAAGCCTCCTTGGCGTCGGCATTGTCGCGCCAGGCGGAATCGGGGGGGAACTCGACCACCCGGAAAATAGTGCCGTTGGCCGGCGGCTCTAAAACGATTTCACGGTCGGTGGCGTCGGCACTCCCTGAATTATCGGCGGGCGCGCCATTGGTGACCCAGAGATCGGTCAAAGCCAGCCCCGGCATGGAGTCCATTTCCTTGACCGCCGGGGCGGCGCCGTCGGATATGAAAACCGACCGCCCTTCTTCATTGTGGCCCGTGTAAACGCGCCGAATACTCTCAACCATAATCTCCTCCCATTCCGTTCAAATTTATTCCTGTCTGACAATCCGGTTTTTTAAAATCCCGATACCCTCGACCTCCAATTCGATGATGTCGCCGGGCGAGAGATACTTTTGCAGTTCCAGCCCACAGCCGCCACCCACCGTACCCGAGCCGAAGAACTCTCCCGGATGGAGGGTTTCCGACTGGCTGACATGGGCGATCAAGTCCTCGAATTTCCAATCGATCGTACTTGAGGACCCCCGCGACCATTCCTCGCCGTTGACCCGGGCGATCATGGTCAGATTATAGGGATCGATCTCGTCGGCGGTGACGATACAGGGGCCAATGACATTACCCGTATCGAAGTCCTTACCCTTGGCCGGACCCAACCCCCCCGGCATCTCCACGGTCTGGGCGTCCCGGGCGCTGATGTCGTTGAAAATGGAATAGCCGAAAATGTGATCGCGGGCATTCTCTTTCGGAATGTCACGTCCCCCTTTGCCGATGAAAAAGCCGAACTCCAGTTCGTAATCCAAAATCTCGGCATAGTGCGGCCAGATGATGTCCTCGCCGGTGCCGATCACCGACAACCGGTTGGCCTTATAGTAGATGGGTTGTTGGTACCAGACCTCGGGAATGTGAAACAGTCCCTGCCGCTCGAATTCCGCCAGCGCGGCTTCGGGATCGGGCTGGGCGTCGGCCTTGACCTGCCGAAGGACTTCATAGGCCTGCCTCAAATGCGCCTCAAAACACAGGCAGTCGCGGATTTGCGGTGGCTGCGGTACGGGCGTCACCAACCGGACGGAACCGGCATTCACAACCGCGTCTTCATCGTGGTTGTCCAGCAAACGTCTGGCCTCATTCAGGGCAGTGTCCCCGCCTTCGATAAAAGCCAGCATGGAATAGAAAACGGGTGAATGCTCAACTCCGGAAATCTCCCGGGCCTGCCGAAGATCGAGAATACTGGTCCCGCCCTCCTGGAGAATACCCAGGCGTTCCTTCTTTTCAGCGTTTTCAAAAGTGACAAGTTTCAAGCGCGGTTTCCCCCCCTGTTATCGCTTACGGCGATTTTCCCAAACCTTAACCAAAATCCAAAGGTTAAAAAAGGGTACATGTTCCCGCTACGTGTCTTAACCAGACAAAATTCCCTTTGGCTGGAATTGTTGTGTGCGCTTCACTTTTTGAGAGGCGTACGGAAATATGTTGAATTCGGAAACCTTAAGCAATGGCTACTATACCCTCACATGCGGACATCAATTTCACCATTTCAATTAGGCTGATTTTTTCCATTTGTGGACATTACTTCTTTGGCAACCCTGCTTTTCGTAGCCCTACTATCAAAGGTCCAAATATCTAGGGTTATTGATCAACGTTCCATTTCTAATATCTGCCTTGTGAACATCATTTCAAATGAAAATTTGATCATTTTTGACCGGCATCATTTCAAAAAACTCGTCATCCTGCTAATGAATTTGTAAAGGTGGTAGGCGAGCCGTATGCAAGTCGATTTAATAATTTGATCTTCCATCAAATCCCTTCCACAAACCGTTGGCAGTTGAAGTCAACGCAAAAGCTACCTGTTGTTTGAAGTGTATTTTCAATGGAAATATGCGGCCATTCTCGAAGAAAAAAAAGAATCCTAAATGTGCAGTATGGCGGCTTCTAACATGGAGGTAACGATGTGGGCAGCCAAAGGTCAAATAGTTCAAGTCCGAGAGATCATGCATCGTAATGTGCAGAAGATTAATACCGATATAATCTTGGCAGAAGCAGCTAAAAAAATGCGGGATTTGGAGATTGGGTGTTTGCTGGTATTGGATCAAGAGAAACTGGTCGGCATTCTTACCGACCGGGACATAGTCTGCCGTGCAATTGCCGAAGACCTCAATCCGGTGGCAACCAAGGTTACCGATGTCATGTCGAAAGATGTCGCAGTATGTTACGACAATCTGGATGTGGAGGATGCGGCTCAGATTATGGGCCAGCGGAAAATTCGTCGCTTACCAGTTCTCGACTCCAACAAGAATTTAGTGGGTATCATAACCCTTAGTGATCTAGCCTCAGGATCTACGGAACGAACCGGGGCCGTTGTTCGGTCTTTGATGCGCCATTAAAATATTGGCTGTTCTTAAATCCAGGTAACGTTGCAAAACGGAGCAGCTCGGCTACCTCAATGTCCGCTTACAGGAGTAAAGAGAATCTAATTTAGTTGGTTTGGAACGTCCGTTTGTAGCTAAAAGCAGACATTGGGAAATACAACTTTTAACATTTACTTTTACTGAGCATTGTCTCCTTGTGTTTAATCAAATTGACGAGAGTCTCATTGACTGGTGCGGTAAGGTCGGATTTCATTGCTTCGCGTGGAATTGCGCCGTTTATATAATCTATTTCACTTTTGCGGCCGGCTTCATGATCCAAAAGCACCGACGGTTTGGCGTTAAACACGCGTCTCCCGAACGCCTGGATATGCCCGATAGGATCATCAACGGAAATTGCGATACCTCGGGCACGCGCCACGGTCCAGGCTTCTGTTGCCGCGGTCCGGCTGACCGGCCCCACTTCTTCGCTTTCCATCACTTCGCCCACGGTTAGATTGGTCAATGCGCAGGGTGCGCTGTAGGCAACATTGCAGATCAGTTTATCCCATTGCATGGCAATGACGTTATCAACGGCCTCGGCATGAAAACCCGCGTCGAGCCAGACTTTCGCCACCTGGTCAACAATTTCATTATTAAGTGAATTGAAGGGGCCCAATTTTATCGCTTCCATCCCATTGTGATGGGCATGTCCAGGTCCTTTCAGAGAGGCGCCGAAAGCCGCTGCAATGCCGACAATAAGGCGTTCCTCTCCGACGGCGTCGGCCACTAGATCGGCCGCACCAAGACCGTTTTGAATGGTCAGTACGATGGTATTTTCAGATAAAAATGGCGCACTGGATGCAGCGGCAGTTGCCGCTTGAGCTGATTTCACGGCAATTATCAGCAGGTCCACGGGATCCCCTTTCGGCTCAAACAGCGCCTGTATGTTGACTGTTCGGTCACCACTCGCCCCTTCAACGCGTAATCCATCGACATTTATTTTTTCGATATGCTCGCGCCAAGTGTCAACGACGATGACGTCATTTCCAGCATCCGCCAGTAAGCCGGCATAAACAGACCCCATGGCTCCACAACCAACTATCCCAATTCGCATCCTATGTTTCCCTCTAAATTGATATCCATTTAGTCCGCTAAAGCTGCTAAATGGGGCGCCAGTTCCACTTTTTGTTCTAAGCCAAAACCCGGGGCATCGCTCGGTGAAACGTGACCATTTGATATTTTGCACTGTGGCGGATAACCGCCAAATGGTTGGAACACCCCCGGATAGGCCTCACAGCCGCCGAGTTCCAGGCCGGTGACAATATGCAAATTTATGAGATGGCCCCCGTGGGGATGAGCTTGCCCGCGTTCGTGGCCATTAACTTCTAGCACCTCGATCATTTTACCATATTCGGTTAATCCATAGCTCAACCCGGCATCCATTTGGAAAATATCCAGCCCCGGACGCATGCCGCCATATCGAACGAGGTTTGCGGTATCCACCACGCTGAAGAGGTTTTCACCGGTCGCGATGCAGCCGCTATAGTGCTTCGACAATTCAGCATTCAACCCGTAATCGAGAGGATCACCGAATTCCTCATACCAACGTAAATTCAACGATTCAAATTCTGTGGCGTAGGATTTTGCCGTCGCAAGATCAAAACGCCCATTGGCATCAACAGCTAGATTTTTTCCCTCATCCAGAACGTTCAAAGCTGCTTCTATCCGGGTCATATCTTCGGCTAATGAAAACCCGCCAATTTTCATTTTGCAGGCGGTAAACCCGAGATCAAGATACCCCTTAATCTCATCGGTGAGCGCATGGGCCGCGGCGTCAGGATAATAGTAGCCGCCGGCGGCGTAGACGGGAACGGGTTCGGTTTTTGGCGAACGGTTAAAGGCTCGAGCGATTGTTGCATAAGCCGGTTCGTCCCGAAGTTTGGCATTAAGGTCCCATATAGCGAGTTCTAGCGCCGCCACTGCCGATGCCCGGTCCCCGTGACCACCAGGCTTTTCGTTTCGCATGGCGAAGTCAGCGATTCTAGCCGGATCGAATTGTTGACCGGAAGATTCGAGAATTGCTTCACACGGGGCAGCAAGAACGCGTGGAATCATTCGATCTTGAAGAATACCCGATTGAGCGAAACGCCCGATAGAATTGAAAGCAAAACCAATGACTGGTTTGCCGTTTCTCAGGACGTCCGTTTCGACGGCAACAAGAGAGACCGTGTGTTCGTCAAAACTTATGACGGCATTTGATATACTGCCGCTTAGCTTTACCGATAATTCCTTTATATTTTTGATCTGCAAAGACTATCGAGCCCCCCTGCTTTACACGACCATGACCAACTGAGCGAACGAGCAGACGTAAGGTTTAGCTAGCTTTTTGCATTTTTATGCACCCAATCGGCATGATTCGGTGCTTTCTTAGTTGCCGTCCATTCTTCCAGCATCGGCTTTGCCGCGTCCGCCAAATCTTTAGCCATTTTATCAGTCGTCGTGTCGACAAGGAATTCTAAACGGTGTCCGTTGGGATCGAAGAAGTAGATTGATTGGCAAATCGTATGATCTGTGGGACCCAAATATTCGATGCCGTTGGCTTCAAGGTGGGCCTTCTTTTTGTTAAGCGTTTCCATATCGCCGACATTTAATGCGATATGCTGAACCCATTCCGGCGTGTTTTCGTCGCGGCCCATGGGCGCTTCGCCCGGTAGTTCGAAAAACGCCAAAAAACTGCCGTCACCAAGCTGAAAAAAGATATGCATATAGGGTTCGTCGGCCCCGGTGGTCGGTTGTTTGTCTTCTGCAACGGCCATGGTGTAGGGGAGACCGACGATGTTGTTGTAAAAGTCCGCAGTTTCTTTTGCATCCTTGCATCTATAGGCAACGTGATGAAACGATTTTACGTCCATTGAGAAATCCTTTTTTTTCGTTTCGGTTTCTGCGTCACGAATATCTTAGGCCGGTACAATAGACGATCTTCTTACATATTAATAATGATTTTAATAATGAATAGAGATCACATAATTCAATGTAAGAAGTAATATCAAAAATATTGACTGCAATATGTTGCCGCGCCATTGCCCTGCAGGATGACCCGCCATATCAGCAGCAAAAATAGCAGCAAGTCTGCGTTGAATAACCCGATCCGCCATGTTCTTCCTCAGGCGATATTCTTTACAATCGTTCTAGAGGAAGTTGGTCTGATGACATGACCGCTAATGGCTTGCATCGGCTACGGAGATAGTGTCCGCTTTCGGTCTTAAAGCAGACTTTTTAAGGTGTACCGAAATCACTGATTTTCCGTACAGGCAACACCAGGGGACACGTAACAAATCCATGCCCCCTTCCCCAATCACCGACTACGCCGCGGCTTCGCCTTCGTCTTCCTCGTCGCCCGACGGTTCGACGATCTCAACCGGTTTGGCGCGGCTGGGGCGTTGACCGCTCATGTCGAGGCAGCGGTCGATCCATTGTGAGGTCAGTTTTTCCTGCACCGAGTTTTGGCGCAGGCGGGCGCCTAAGAGGGCGAAGTTGACCTGTTCCAGGGGCTGATCCTGGTTGAAGCACGAGAACACCAAAG
Source organism: uncultured Rhodospirillaceae bacterium (assembly GCA_964574215.1). GTDB lineage: Bacteria > Pseudomonadota > Alphaproteobacteria > Rhodospirillales > UBA2165. Next base: position 29,441 of record CAZNLR010000014.1, read on the forward strand.
TCTGCTCGCCGGTTTCCTGGTTGACATGGGTCTGGACGCACTGGGCGCAGATTTCCTTCATCATGCACTGCATGGGCGAGTTGATGCTGGCGATGGCCTGGAAACATTCCTTGATGTGGGGCAGCAATTCATTACGGAGCGCATTGGCCACCGCCCCCATCATGCCGTGAGAACCGATCACCACCGCCCGGTCCACCTCCTTCATGGGAATGGCCGCGTCGCCCAGATTGCCTTCGGCGTAGTTGACCATGGCCTCGATGATGTTGCCGACATAGGTCTTGTCCTGTGGCCGGTCGGGCGCGAAACCCGGGGATTCGTCGCAGCACCAGATGATGACGTCCGCCGCCGCCTCGATCTCCGAGACCTTGTAGCGGTCTGCCACCGTCTTGTAACCGGCGAAATAAAGCACCTTGCTGCCCGCCGCCCTGAGAGCCTGGCCGATGGAAAACAACACGGCATTGCCGAGGCCGCCGCCCGCCAGCAATACGGTCTCCCCTTCGGGAATTTCGGTGGGCGAGCCGGTCGGGCCCATGAGCACAATTGGCTCGCCCGGCTGAAGATGAGCGCACAGGTCCGATGAGCCTCCCATCTCCAATACGATCATTGAAACCAATCCTTCGTCCCGGTCAACCCAGGCGCCGGTGAGGGCCAGCCCTTCCATGGCCAGGCGGGTGCCGTCCACCATGGGGGCCAGGGTTTCGAAATTCTGCAAACGGTAGAACTGGCCCGGCTGGAACCGGCGAGCCGCCTGAGGCGCCCGCACGATCACTTCGACAATGGTGTCGTTGAGCCGTTCAACCTTGTGGACCACGGCCCGTAATTCGCTGTTGAGCGCGGCGATGAAGGTCTTGTCGTCGTCACTGTTCACCGGCGTTTTGTCGGCCAGCAGTTGGCTGATCACCGGATAGCCCTGCAAGGCGCTGGCCATGGCGCCGACCACGTTGCCGGCATAGGACGGATGCAGATCGCCGAAGAAGCTGAC
>CAZNLR010000014.1:30434-37635 GCA_964574215.1 uncultured Rhodospirillaceae bacterium
GGGCCATGACGTGGACGTCCTCCGGTTTTTTGACCCGCTCAGGTTCCACAGTTTTGCCCTCCAGATCGTAGGCCTGGAAATAGCGGCCATCCAGTTCAAACCGCTTTTCGTCTTCCCGCGCCAGCACCGTATTGGGCTGGGTGCCGGCGGCGATCAGCACCGCACGGGCGGGCAGTTTTTCGACATTGTCCAAGGTCAGCCAGGAGCCGTCCCTGGTCAGCCGTTGCTTGTTGAGGGTCAGATGACTGACATGTCCGAATTTGTCTACCAGTACGGTAATGGGCGACAAACATTCAGAGATGGAGATGCCTTCCTCCAACGCTTTTTCCACTTCTTCATGGTTGAGGGTATAGCTGGGGCTGTCGATCAAGCGCTTGCGGTACGCCACCGTGACGCCGCCCCATTTATTCAAAAGCTCCAGAATGCGGGGATCACGTTCCTCCATCTCGGCGACGGCGCGTTCGGCCCGGATGGCTTTGGCGTGAGAAATAAACTCATCGGCGATCAATTCTTCCTCTTCATCCCAGAGGCTGCGCACCTGATCCTCGCCCCGTTCCTGGACCAGGGTCTCATAGCGGGTCAGAAATTTCTCCACCTGCACCGGATAGTAGGCCAGGGCTTCGGTCGCCGTATCGATGGCGGTCAGGCCGCCGCCGATCACCACCGCCGGCAGGCGCAATTGCATGTTGGCGATTGAATTGGTCTTGGCGGCGCCCGTCAGTTGCAGCGCCATCAGAAAATCCGAGGCCGCGCGCACACCCCGCACCAGACCGCGGGGAATGGGAATCATGGTCGGCCGGCCGGCACCGACCGCCAGGGCCACATGATCGAAACCTTTTTCAAAGGCGTTATCGACGCTTAGCGTGCCGCCGAACCGCACAGCGCCATACATGGCGAACTGCCGCCGCCGCGACACCAGCAAACGGATCATTTTGAGGAAGTTCTTATCCCAGCGTACCGTGATGCCGTATTCGGCGACACCGCCGAAACCGGCCATAACGCGGTCATCCAGGGATTCCAATAATTCCTGAACGTCTTTGACAGGTTCAAAAGGTACGCGTCCGCCCTGCTCATCGACCCCGGAAAGGTTGCTGGGCAGATGCTCCATCTTGAGACCGTCGATACCCACCACGGTATGGCCGTCGTTCATCAGATGATGGGCCAAGGTGTAGCCCGCCGGACCCATGCCGGCGACCAGCACCCGCTTGCCCGTTCGGGGCAATGGCAAGGGCCGTGCCAGATTAAGTGGATTCCAGCGGGACAGCAGGCTGTAGACCTCGAAACCATAAGGAAGCTTGAGGATGTCTTTGAGAATACGGGTTTCGATTTCAGGAATCTCCACCGGGTCCTGTTTCTGGTAGACGCAGGATTTCATACAGTCATTGCAGATACGGTGGCCCGTTCCGGCGGTCATGGGATTTTCGACCACCAAAGCCGCCAGGGCGCCGATGGCGTTTCCCTGTATCTTGAGGTAATTCATTTCCGAAACACGCACGCCCAGGGGGCAGCCGGCGAGGGTCACACCGAAGGGACTACTGGCGAAGGGTGAATTCTCCTCCCCACCTTTGTTCGGGGCTTTTTCCCGAAGGCCCTTGGCGCAGGAATCCTTCCCCTGATTGTGGCAGAAGATGCAGTAATGGGCCTCGGAAAGCGCCCCCGTCAGATCCTTGCCGTGATCGGTCAGCTTGAAACCTTCGCGGCGGTGCAGGCGACTATCAGGTAATTTGTGAACGGCGTAATCGGAAGTTCGATCGGTCGTCGCTGGCACCAATCGTTCGAAATCCAATTTACCCGGCATTTTGAACAGATGGCCGTCAGCGTGTTTTTCACGGCCTTCCGGCGTCCGGAGCGCCCATCCTACATAGTTGGTGGCGACCTCCAGGGCTTCGGCGTTGGCTTCCGGGTCCTCCAACCATTCCGAAACCTTTTCGACGAAGACAACTTCATCTTTCGTTTCCAGATACGCATGGTGGAAAAGCTCTCGCAGTTTTGAGGAAAGTTCCTCGCCATCGAATTGAGCGGCGGCTTCGGCATTTACCGCCTTAAAGGCTTTGCGCTGAACGAAGGTGCGCTTGAAATCGAAAAAGGTTTTGAGGTCGTGATGGCAATCGTTGAGTTCGGTCAGTTCACTTTCAATACCGAACAACTTGGCCAGAAAATTTTCCACGTGGGGGCCGGCATCAATGAGGATTTGTGATTCATCTTTGGCCTCGGGTTTTTCCTTGCGGCCTTCTTCCAGCCGGTCCGCCAATTCGCCGTCCTGCTCCTTCAAAAAGACGAGAAATGCGGCATCGACTTTGGTCAACCCTTCCAATTCGTATAGATCGCCAAATTCCAGACCAAAACCAAGTTCCAACTCGGACATCTCTCGCACCTCATTTGCAAATCAACACAGCCGATGCGTTCCGGCCTAATGGCACAGTTACGCGCACCCTCTTCCCCGAGGTTACTGACAGTTCGCAATAGATGGCGATTGGGGCCAAAGACTTTACGATGAAGACTTAATGCTGGCTGCCGCCTATCGTTATCGGAATAATATTTTATTCCGCATTTTTAATTGTTCGGAATACTAACAGTCTGCCTTTTCAAAATCAAGGTTATCAGGTACCGAAATACTGTTATATGACGTTACCTAACTGCTACCCGGGGAACCGCGCTTGTTTAGATAAGCGTTGATCGCCTCTTCCAGTTCTTTCCGCTGCTTACAGGTATTGCCGCAGATTTGTTCCAGGCGCGTTAAATTCTGCCGGGCTGAGTTGAGGTCGTTCAGCGTCAGATACATTTCGCCCTGATACTCCAACGCCGAAATATGCTTGGGATCGATGTCGAGGGCCTTCTCGTAGGATGTAGCCGCCAATTGCAGGCGGCCGGTCTTTCGATAGGCGAAGCCCAAATAGTTATGGGCGTCGGCATTATCCGGTTCCTCGGCGACAACTATTTTCATCAAGGCGATGGCCTGATCGAATTTACCGCCGTAAATGGCAACCCGGCCATCATTAAATTCCTTTTCGACCGAAATTCCAGGTTCATCCACCGGATCGCCATCGGCGAACACGGGTGTACCCAACATGGACAACAGCCCCCCAATCGCAATCAGCATAAAAATGATTTTCATGGCGCACCTTCCCAGTTTAGCAACGCCATTCTACAGCTTTTTGATCCGTTCGTGCGCGGCTTTCACGCGATAGTGACCGGCAAAATTGACGATAAAATTATTGTCACGCAACTCCCAGCGTTTACATTCAAAAGATGAGAAAAATCTTTCCCCTGTTCCTCGTTCTCGCCGCCTTGGTCGTTGCCAGACCCGTCACGGCGAAAGACACACTGACCATCGGCATCACCCAGTTCCGTCGACCTTTCATCCCAATATCGATTCCATGCTGGCCAAGACCTATATCCTGTCGGCCACCCGCCGCCCCTTTACCGTGCACGACCCCGACTGGCGACTGATTTGTATGTTGTGCGAGGTGCTCCCGACCATTGAAAACGGTCTGGCCAAGCCGGAACAAACACCGGACGGTAAAAAGGGCATCGCGGTCACCTATAAAATCAGGGCCGACGCCAACTGGGGAGACAGTGTTCCCGTTACCACCAAGGATGTTTTGTTCACCTGGAAGGTGGGCCGCCATCCCAAAAGCGGCGTGAGCGGTCTGGAATTCTATCGCCGGGTATACAAGGTCGATGTCATCGATGACAAAACGTTCACGCTCCACTACGACAAGCTGTTTTTCGATTACAACTCGATCGGCGGCTTCGAAGTGACACCCGCCCACCTGGATGAAAAAATCTTCGACACGGCGCCGGAGGAATATAAAAACCGTACCACCTTCGATACCAACACGGCCAACAAGGGGCTTTATTTCGGCCCGTATCGGATCAGCGACGTTAAATCGGGATCACATGTCGTGCTGGTTCCCAATGAAACCTGGTGGGGCAGGAAGCCCTTCTTCAAGCGTGTCGTCATCCGGGTGATTGAAAACACCGCCGCCTTGGAGGCCAATCTACTGTCGGGCGCCATCGACATGATTTCGGGCGATCTCGGCATCACCATCGATCAGGCGCTGGCTTTCGAAAGTCGCCATGGCAGGAAATTCAATATCCGCTACAAGTCGGGCCTGATTTACGAACATCTCGACCTCAATCTCGACAATCCCATTCTCAAGGACCAACGGGTACGCGAGGCCCTCATCAGGGGCATCGACCGGAAGGCGATTTCGAGCCAGTTGTTTCAGAACAAGCAACCGGTGGCCCATACCAACATCAACCCATTGGACTGGATACATTGGGATGCCGTGCCGCAGTACAAGTACGACCCAAAAGGCGCGGCCAAACTGCTGGATGATGCAGGCTGGTCGGCAAAAAGGCGTGGCATCCGCCACAACGCCAAGGGTGAAAAACTGTCTTTCGAACTGATGACCACCGCCGGCAACCGGACACGGGAACTGGTGGAGCAGGTCCTGCAAAGTCAGTGGAAAAAGCTGGGTGTCAATATCCGTATCCGCAACCAACCGGCCAGAGTATTTTTCGGCGATACCGTGACCCACCGTAAATTCACGTCCCTCGCCATGTTCGCCTGGATCAGCGCGCCCGAAAGTGTGCCGCGCTCGACCCTGCATTCAAACCATATTCCATCAGCCGCCAACAATTGGGGCGGGCAGAACTATACCGGGTTCAAAAACGCCGAAATGGACAAGCTGATCGAAACCATCGAGGTCGAACTGGACCGCAACAAGCGCGCCGAACTATGGCGGCGGTTTCAGGAAATTTACGCCAAGGAATTGCCGGTCATTCCCCTCTATTTCCGCGCCAACGCCTACATCATGCCCAAATGGCTGACCGGCGTGACCCCCACCGGCCATCTCGGCACGACGACGCTGTGGATCGAGAACTGGGGTGAGCGGAAATAAATTGCCGGTCTATTTATCCAGGTTATACCCCGGATTGGGCATGCGCTGCTGGACGCGGGGTTGGGTGAAGACCGGCCAGTAGACGATGGAATAGAGGACGAAGGCCGCCGTCCAAGCGCCGCCCGAAATCCATAGCCCCATCATCTGGGAATCGTCCAGGAACGACGCAACTACGCGCGTAAACGCAGCAACCGTAATCAGGACAAAAACGATGGTCGTACCCGCGTTCGCCGTCAATTCCCGTCCGGTGTGACCCAACGACGCCCGCGTCATCACAGCGAGAATCATGGTGCCGAACCCGCCGGCTGTCAGTGCATGAAAGGCGGCGCTTTCCGGTATGGTATCAACAAAACCAGCCAAACCGATCAGGAACAAGCCGGCCACCACCCAGGCATAGCCCAAATGAAGCACCCACATGAGCGGTTCGGACAACACCCGCAGAGCCTGCCAACGGGCCAGTCTGACGGCATGGAGGACAGCCGCGACCAATGCGATAGCCGCAGATATCTGGCTATCGGGCCAGATGGCTTGCGTTATCAGCACCAGGACAATGGCGGCCAAGGCAGCTTTATCGAGATTGTCGACGGGCGCCGGCAAGGACGAGTCGCCCTTTCGTTTCAGCCAGTTGCGGGTAAAGCTGGGCACTATCCGTCCGCCGATCAAGGCCACCAGTACGGCCAGGACGAAAATCGACAACCTGATGCCTTCCGTCGCCGTTTCAGCAACACCTATGGTCTCGGCATGGACCAGCCAATTGCCGATGGTGAACAAAGTGATCAAGGCGAGAACCGGCAAATTCCGCCAGTTCTTTCCGGATACCAGTTCCCGGCCAATAGTCAGCGACAACAGAGTCAAAAAGGCGAGATCGAAAATTGCCGTTGCGATCGGCCCGATAAAGCCCGACAGCAACATGGCCGCCCGGCCCGCCAGCCAAAGCCCGACCAGGACACCGAGCCGCCATCCGCTGACGGGCAGACGGCCGGTCCAGTTGGGAATGGCGGTCAGGATAAAACCGGTTATGGCGGCGGCGGCAAACCCATACAGCATTTCATGCTGGTGCCAGATCAACGGATCGATGCTGTCGGGGACAATGGGGAAACCGGCAAAGGTCGCCAGCCACAGCGGGATGGCCAAGGCGGCCCACATGCCGGCGAACATGAAAAAGGGCCGAAAACTGTATTGCAAAAGGATCGGCCCTTCGTCGGCGCGCCGTTTCACGTCGGCGATAACCTCGTGCGGTTTCTTGCCGTCATGGTTCAGTTTAGCGGTTAATTTTCCGGATTGGTCGTCACCGGCTTCGGATGTTTCTTGAGACATAGGCTCTATCTAGTCTGCTGGATAGAGCGGCGCAACCACCTGATACTATTGATCCGCTACCTGCATGCAGCCGGTTCGGTGGAACAGTCTGGCGCTGGAACTGCTGATTTTTGGCGCCCCCTGTTTGACCGATACGCTCAGGATTTTCACCCGTTTAACCGACCGGATTACCGGGCGGCTGATTTTATCCTTGATGACATCAGTGTTCAGTTTTTGCTTACGGTTTAAAACATAGGTCTCGTTGTTCAATTTCCGCAAAATGACGTCACGAACGCGGGGCGCGATGGCACACAGATATTCGGCGCTACGCTTGTCGGGAATCTCCAAAAATACCGTGATCGGCAACTGCCCTACTTTGGTCCTTTTTCCTTCGACGACTTTAATCAGAAAAGTCGAAAGCTGAACCTTAACCTCTGCTAAAGCCGGCGACGAGAAGGATACAATTGAAGTCAACAGCAAAGCCGTAACAGAGAGACCGGAAATGACGCTGCTAAAACGTGTTTTCATTGTGCCTACTTTCCAATTCGAAACGCTTCAATAAATCTGTTCAAGCGATTACAGGGTAAATTTAACAGTTATCCCTAGTAACAAATATTTCGGTTTTCCTATATTTCAATTAATCGCCATAGAATGTGGCCTTTTAATGTCTCGTCTCCGTTGGGTTTCGCCCGTATAGTCTTGACCATGCTAAAGCCTATCCGGATGAGGCGCTAGATATAATACGGGACAATTGATGAATGAACGGCGCAGAAAAATCCGATCTGCATGATATTGCCGACAGATTAATCGATCTGGTCCGGCAAATGGCCCGTGAACTGCACCCCGGACAACATAGTGAACAGACGGTTGATCTCGATAAATCCCTGGAGCGCCAACTGGGATTCGACAGTCTGTCCCGCATGGAATTGTTTCACCGGGCGGAGCGGGAATTTTCGGCGTCATTGCCGGAGCACGCCCTCAACCAGATCGAAACGCCG
>CAZNLR010000014.1:37645-98578 GCA_964574215.1 uncultured Rhodospirillaceae bacterium
TGCTGAGAGAAATTACCGTAGCATCCGGCAAAAGTAGCTCCACGCCCGGCAACGTGGCCGATATTCAAATCAGCGTTGATACGGACGATACCGTTTCCGCGCCTGAAAATGTGCGAACGCTCACTGAGGCGCTGGCCTGGCATGCCGCCCGTCATCCGGATCGACCCCATATTTATCTCTATAGTGACGTTGACACGGCGGACGGGAAAGACGCCATCTCCTATGGTGAGCTTCACAACCGGGCCCGGCAGGTGGCGGCGGGATTGCTGGCCCGCGATCTACAACCCGGAGAATCGGTCATCTTGATGCTGCCCACCGGAAAGGATTATTTCTTCAGTTTTTTCGGCGTTCTTTTGGCTGGCGGCGTTCCGGTTCCCGTCTATCCGCCGGGCCGTCCCCAGCAACTGGAGGACCACCTGCGGCGTCATGCCGCCATCGCCGACAATGCCCGGGCCGGTTTGATGATCACGGTTCCCGAAGCGATGAATTTTTCCCGCCTGCTGATATCCCAATTGGACAATCTCCGGGCAGTCATCACCTGCGAAGATTTGATGGCCGCACCCTCTAATCCTCTTTTTCCTGAATCCAACGAAAATGATACCGCCTTTATCCAATACACATCCGGCAGCACCGGTGATCCCAAGGGCGTCGTTCTGAGCCACGCCAATCTAATGGCCAACGTCAGAGTCATGGGCGAAGCGCTCAAAGCCACCGGCGACGACGTGTTCGTAAGCTGGCTCCCTCTTTACCACGATATGGGATTGATCGGCGCCTGGCTGGGGTCGCTGACCCATGCGGTACCGCTGGTGGTGATGTCGCCTCTCAGTTTCCTGGCCCGGCCTCAACGCTGGCTCTGGGCCATCCATCAATATGGGGGCTCCATCTCGGGGGCGCCCAATTTCGCCTACGAAGCCTGCGTCAGCCGCATCCGGGACGAAGATATCGGAGGACTGGATTTGAGTTCCTGGCGTATCGCTTTCAATGGCGCCGAGGCGGTCAGCCCGGGCACCATGGAACGGTTTGCCGAGAGGTTCAGCGCCTACGGGTTCCGGCGGGAGGCCTTGATGCCGGTCTATGGTCTGGCTGAAAATTCCGTCGGGCTCGCCTTTCCGCCTTTGGACCGGGGCCCTTGGATCGACCGCATCGAGCGGGAAACTTTCGTCAATTCGGGCAAGGCAGTCGCCTCTGAAGACGGGTCGCTGACGGTGCCGTCCTGCGGCGCCCCCCTGCCCAACCATCAAATCCGGGTTGTCGATGAGACTGGTTTTGAAGTGCCGGACCGGCGGGAGGGATTGGTTCAATTCATGGGGCCTTCGTCTACGGCCGGGTATTTCCGAAACCAGGAGGCAACTGCCGAACTGTTCGACGGCGACTGGCTGAATTCAGGCGACCGGGGTTATATGGCGGAGGGCGAGGTCTTTATCACGGGCCGCCAAAAGGACCTTATCATCCGCGCCGGCCGCAACATTTATCCGGCTGAACTGGAAGAAGCCATCGGTGAGATTAACGGTGTGCAAAAGGGAAATGTGGCGGTGTTCGCCAGCCGGCGGGATGAAACGGAACGGCTTATCGTCATGGCCGAATGCCGCCACCGCGATGACGGCAAACGCGCCGGGATCAAGGAATTGATCAACGGGATCACCATTGACCTCGCCGGTACGCCGCCCGACGAAATTGTTCTGGCGCCGCCCCGCAGCGTCCCCAAGACGTCGAGCGGCAAGGTCAGGCGGCAGGCGGCGCGGCAATTGTTCGAAAGCGGCGCCGATTTGTCGAAGAGCGGCGGCGCTTCGGTCCGCTGGCAGATCATCCGCCTGATACTGGCTTCCGTGGCCCCTCTCCTACGCCGCGCCGCGCGGTTTTTGGCAAGCTGGTCCTATGCCGTTTACGCGTGGCTGCTCTTGGCCGTGCTTGGGCCGGTGACCTGGTGTCTGGTGTTTATCATGCCGACGGAAGGCCTGGGCCTGTCCGTCGTCAGGGTCGCCCTTCGCCTGCTTTGGCGATTGGCCGGAGTGAAAATACGCGTTCAAGGCCTTGAAAATTTACCGATGGACCGGCCGGCAATTCTGGTCAGCAATCACGCCAGCTATATTGACGGTTCGGTTATTTTATCGACCCTGCCCGCCCGGGTCGGCATTGTCGCCAAATCGGAGCTCAAAGGAAATTTTGTTTCCCGCTTGTTCCTGAGCAAAATCGGCACTGTCTTTGTCGAACGGTTCGATACCAGCGCCAGCATCAAAGACGCGGACCAGACGGTGGAGGCGATTAAAAACGGTCGCAGCATCGTTTATTTCCCGGAAGGCACCTTTACCCGGATGCCGGGACTGCTACCGTTTCAAATGGGCGCTTTTATCGCTTCCGTCGAAACAGGCGTGCCGATCGTCCCCGTCGTTCTGAGGGGCACAAGAATGGTGTTGCGGGACGATACTGGTTTTCCCCGTCCAGGTGATGTCCAGGTCACCGTGCTCCCGCCGGTGATGCCGGACAAGCCGGACCATCTATCGGACGACGAGAAATGGCGGGCGGGCCTCCGACTGCGCGCCAACATACGCAGTCAAATTCTTTCCCGCTGTGGCGAACCGGACCTGGCTCACGAACGGGTTTTACATTTGCTAGATCCGAGCAAACAGTAATGTGGCGCTAAAATTGAAAATGGATGGTCGTAATGGAAGAATGCACACAAAAGTGCAGTATAAGCTGAGAATGCGAACAGAAATAACAGCCGATGCTCACATTTTCTTTTGTTGCATTTTATTCTTTACGTCATGGTCGGTTAGCGGCTCAAATGGCTCACCATGAATGAAACCGACCTCCTGACGAAATTTGACCAACCTCACCTCAGCTTTGAGCCCTTGCTGGAAGTATACGGCCTGACCGTCGCCTTCCTGACGGACGACGGCGCCTTCACCGCCGTTGATGAGGTTTCCCTTTCGCTGAAATCGGGACAGACTTTGGGTGTCGTCGGGGAAAGCGGCTGCGGCAAGTCGGTCACGGCCTTGTCCCTGCTTCGCCTGGTCCCGCCGCCGGGCCGCATTACCGGCGGCTCCATCCGCTTTAACGGTGTCGATTTGTTATCGCTCCCGGAAAAGGAAATGCGGCAGATCAGGGGCGGTGAGATCGCCATGATCTTTCAGGAACCCATGACGGCGCTCAATCCGGTGTTCACCATCGGCGATCAGATCGCCGAAGCGTACAAATTACATCACAATGTTTCGGCCAAGGAGGCCTGGGACGCGGCAATCGCCACGCTCGAACGGGTCGGTATCCCGGACGCCGATTTGCGGGCCGGATCGTACCCTCATCAGTTATCGGGCGGCATGCGCCAGCGGGCGGTTATCGCCATGGCGCTGATCACAAAGCCCCGCCTGCTTATCGCCGACGAGGCGACGACCGCCCTCGACACCACGATCCAGGCGCAGATCATTGATCTGCTTCTGGACCTGCAAGATGAGTTCGGCATGGCGATTATATTTATCAGCCATAATCTGGGGGTGGTTTCGGAAATTGCCGACCACGTCATGGTCATGTACGCAGGCCAAGTTGTCGAAAAAGCACCCGCCGGCCAGTATTTTGATAGCCCCCGCCATCCCTATTCCCAAGGGCTGCTGGCAACCTTGCCGAAACCGGAACTGCGGGGCGGTGAATTGCCGACCATTGAAGGGATCGTTGCCGCACGATACGACCGGCTGGCGGGCTGCCGTTTTGCGCCGCGTTGTCCCCGCGCCGACGGTGATTGTCGTCGACATCAACCGAGGCTTGAAATTTACTCCACTGATCACGAAATCGCTTGTCTAAAAGGGGAGTCCGATTGATGACCGCCTCATCGGCCGCACCCCTGCTCGAAGTCAGGAATCTGGTCAAACATTTCCCCCTTAGGGACCCGGGTCTGTTCGGGCGGTCTCGGGGCGCCGTTCAGGCGGTTAACGGCGTTAGTTTCGACCTCGAGCAAGGTGAAACCCTGGCGATCGTTGGCGAATCGGGATGCGGCAAATCGACTTTGGCGCGGAGTATCGCCATGCTGCACCAGCCCGATGCCGGCTGGATTTGGTTTCATAGCCGGCCGCTGGTCAATCAATCCGCCGGCGCATTGAAAGAAGCCCGCCGGAAAATTCAGCTGGTTTTTCAGGACCCTTACGCTTCCCTCAACCCCAAATTGACGGTAAGCGCCATCGTCGAAGAACCTCTGGTTATTCATAAAACCGGCACCCGGGCCGAAAGAAAAAGACTGGTTGACGAAGCCATGAACGCGGTTGGGCTTGGTGATGTGAATCTCAATCGCTACCCCCATCAATTCAGTGGCGGTCAGCGCCAAAGGATAGCCATCGCCCGGGCCATCGTCAGCCGTCCCGATTTGATTATTGCCGATGAACCACTGTCCGCACTTGATGTGTCGATTCAAAGCCAAATACTCAACTTATTGGCTGAATTGAAACGGAAACAATCATTTACCTATATATTTATCAGCCATGACTTGGCGACGGTGGCCCATTTTGCCGATCGGGTGGTGGTTATGTATCTCGGATATATTGTCGAATCGGGACCGGCGGAGAATATTTTTGCCAATCCGCAACATCCCTACACCCAAATTCTAATCGACGCCATGCCGATAATAGGTGCGGGAAAACGGCGGAAGCATACAGCTATATTCGGCGACACGGCCAGTCCGTTGGCGCCGCCACAGGGGTGCCCATTTCACACCAGATGCCCAAAAGTCGAGGAAATCTGCCGTTCGGAACGCCCAAAATTACAATTTGGGGGTCAAATTGGGCCAAGTCACGCCGCCGCCTGCCACTTTATCGCCGAAGTCTGAGCATTAATCTCTGTTTTTTGACGCAAGTATTTGAATTACAACAAAGGTTGCAAGTCGCTTGGAAAATGCCGTATATTTTTTAACTTCTTGTTGAGGCATTTCGATTAAATAATACATTGAATAATTTGTAACAGAGGATGACCAGATGGCTGACGAATCAAAAGTTCAGTTTGACAATAAACGCGAGATGGACGCGGCCGCATTTTCTCAAGCGGCATATGTTCTCGACCAGGCGCGTCAGAGTCCCGATGATACCGAACTGGGCGAGCGGGCGTTGAAATACAATCAGCTTCTTTGGTCGATTATCCAAGCCGATGTCTCCGAAAGTGACAACGCGTTGCCGGATGAACTAAAAGCTAATTTGATGAGCCTCAGTATTTTTGTCGATAAGCAGACATCCAAAGGGCTCAATGAACCATCTGAAGAATTATTTGATAGCCTGATCAACATCAATCTGAACATTTCAGAGGGATTGATGGAAGGCGCTTAATCAAAAAGTTTAAACCGGCGGTCGCCTTGGCTGCCGGAAGGTTTTAAAATAACCTGCCTTAACCGGCAGGTTTTTTTATGCCGAATGTTATTTGATATTTCACTGGCCGAGGGGTGAGACAGCTTGATCCGATATCTCCTTGATCGATTTCTTCAATCGGTGGTCGTCCTGGTGATCATGTCCTTCGTCATATACTGGCTGATGGGACTAATGCCCGGCGATCCCATCGATCTGATGATCAGCGCCGATCCCAAATTGACCCCGGCGGATGCCGAGCACCTGCGCGGGCTGTATGGATTGGATAAGCCGATCACCGAGAGATACTTGAATTGGTTGACCGCAGCCATGAACGGGGATCTGGGGTTTTCCCGGCTCCATGCCAAACCGGTGTTCAGCGTGTTGTGGCCCGCCCTCCAGAACACCGTTATTTTATTGGGCGTCAGCTTTGTCCTGTCGGTTGCTTTGGCTCTGCCCTTAGGCATTCTGGCAGCCGTTCGGCAATATTCAAAATACGACTACCTGGTCAATCTGGTGGCGTTCGCCGGCATATCGATTCCGTCCTTCTGGCTGGCACTTCTATTGATTACTGTCTTTTCCGTCGTCTTGGGGATTCTGCCGGCCAGCGGATCGGGATCGCTCGAATTATCCAGCGGGCTGGCCGATTTATGGGACAAAGCCAAATTTCTGGTACTTCCCATCACAACGCTGATTATCGCCAGCATCGGCAGTCACACACGGTTTGTCCGGGCCGCCATGGTGGAGGCCATGCGCCAGGATTATATCCGAACGGCCCGGGCCAAGGGCGCCAGCGAAGGTCGCGTTATCCTGAAGCATGCGCTCCGTAACGCCCTGATCCCCGTGGTTACCATCATCGCGCTCGATTTCGGCTATCTGTTTTCCGGAGCGTTAATCGTCGAAACCATATTCGCCTATCCCGGTATGGGAAAACTGATCTTCGACGCCATCATGGGCAACGATTTCAACCTGGCGATGATCGCTTTTCTATTCGCCACCGTCCTGACCCTGGCCGGAAATCTGTTGGCCGATCTGGCGTATGGTTGGCTCGACCCCAGGATCAATTACAGGATTAGCTACCGATGAACGGTTCGAACTCAGAAGCGCTCTTGGCCTTTACCCTGGCGCGGCGGCGGTTTTTCCGCCACAAGCTCGCCGTCGCCAGTGGCTTGTTTATTTTGTTCATGGCCGTGCTATCGGCCAGTGCGTCACTAATCGAATTGTTGCGCGGCATCGATGCCAACGAGGTCAATCTTTTCGGCCGTTTCGCCTTGCCGTCTCTCGCAGCCTGGCTGGGCAACGACGAACTGGGCAGGGACGTTTTCGTGCGGCTGCTTTACGGCGGTCAGGTGTCGCTGCTGGTCGGATTGATTACCGCGCTGGTAGCGGCCGTGATCGGAACCATTGTCGGATTGATCGCGGGATACCGGGGCGGCTGGCTGGATGCGTTACTGATGCGCCTGACAGATAGCGTTATCGCCCTGCCCCTGCTGCCCTTGCTCATCGTACTGGCGGCCCTCGATCTCAATAAACTGGGCTTGCCCGATTTTCTCGTTCAATCGGACAAGATCAGCTTGTACCGCATTATTGCCATTGTCGCCGTGGTCGGCTGGACCACCGTTGCCAGGCTGGTCAGGGGCGCTGCCTTGTCCCTCAGGGAGCGGGATTTCGTCCTGGCCGCCAAAGCCCAGGGCGCCAGCGGCCTGCGCATTATGACCGTCCATATTTTGCCCAACCTGGCCTCGCCGATTATCGTGGCGACGACCCTTTCCATCGGCAATATCATTCTGCTGGAATCGGTGTTGAGTTTTCTCGGGCTCGGCATTCAGCCGCCGGTCGCCAGTTGGGGTAACTTACTGACCAACGCCCAGGAGCTTATTTTCTCCGCCCCCTGGCTGGCCCTCTATCCCGGCGCCGCCATTTTTCTGACGGTCATCGCCTTCAACTTCCTGGGCGACGGCCTACAAGACGCCTTGGACCCGAAAGCGGCTTAAAAAAGAGGCACACGAATCGTGCGCCCCTTCTCCTAAAAAATGCAAATCGTCTAATGCGACATCATCACCGGTGCGGTCATGTGTTTGAGCAGGTGGCGGGTGACGCCGCCGAGGACCAGTTCGCGCAGACGTCGATGGCCGTAGCCGCCCATGACAATCAGATCGGAGGAAAAGTCCGAAGCCCGGGAGAGCAGCGTATCGCCCACGTTCATGTCCTTGGCCGTGATCGATTTGGCTTCGGCGTTGACGCCGTGACGGGCCAGATGCTGGCAGATATCGGCAGCCGGGATTTCGCCGTGACCTTCTGCCCCACCTTCGGGATTGATGGCCAATACGTCGACCTGATCAGCCAATTGCAGCAGCGGCAGGGCATCATTAACAGCCCGTGTCGCCAGCCGGCTAGCGTCCCAGGACACCAACACCCGTTTCCCCATCACCGGATAGTCGCCCACATAGGGAATGGTGATCACAGGGCGGCCGATGCTGAGAATGAGGCGGTCGGGTAGATCATAGGTACCGGGATCGACATCGGCATCGGGATTGTTCTGCCCGATAATCACCGTATCCACATAGCGTCCGTGCATGGCCAGTTGCTCGACCGGATCACCGGTAATGCACCGCCATTCACCGACCACGCCTTCGTGATTTACGGCTTCGTTGAACAGCGCTTCGGCCTTCTCGGCACCTTCGTTGGCGGCTTTTTCCTGAGCTTCAAATATCTGTTCGATGAGTTCGGGTGAAGGTATATCGGGAATAGGCGCGATATATTTGACAAACAGACCGATTAAATGGGCATCATGGGCTTTGGCGAGGTTAACCGCGGTCGTTAGACGTTTTTCCGAAGCATTGCTCGAATCTACGTGAACAAGAATTCCTTTTAAGGCCATTTTTTCCTCCTTTTTTATTAACGCCCTTACCGACTATTACGCGAATATTATCCAACATTTTTTTGTAATTGTCGTTGATTTGGGTTAAGGCCAAATCTTAGTGTGCCCTAGGGGATTGGCCAAGTGCCAATAATCAGGTAGCTAATGGCCTAAATATTAAAGCCATTATTGGGAAACGGATAAATCAGTGTCGCGACAGGAAAAAATAGTCCCTGTAATTTTATCGGGTGGTATGGGCACC
Source organism: uncultured Rhodospirillaceae bacterium (assembly GCA_964574215.1). Taxonomy (GTDB): domain Bacteria; phylum Pseudomonadota; class Alphaproteobacteria; order Rhodospirillales; family UBA2165. Next base: position 46,080 of record CAZNLR010000014.1, read on the forward strand.
CGTCTTTGGCCGTTGTCGCGGGCGCTGTATCCCAAACAGTTGCAAGCGCTGACGTCGGAATTCAGCCTGTTGCAGGAAACCGCCACCAGGCTAAGCGGCGGCCCGTTCGATGCGCCGATGATTATCTGCAATCAGGATCATCGTTTTATAGTCGCCCAGCATCTCCAGCAAATATCCATTGCGCCGCAAAGTATTGTTTTAGAACCGATGGGCAGAAATACGGCGCCTGCCGCCGCCGCCGCCGCTATTCTTCTGGCCGAGCAGGATCCCGGCACGCTTATGCTTTTGACCCCGTCGGACCATATCATCAAGGACGCGGACGCCTTTCGGGACGCCATAGACAAAGCAGCGCCCGCGGCGGCGGACGGCGCCATTGTAACCTTCGGCATTTCTCCGGATGCGCCCGAAACAGGGTATGGCTACATCAAAAGAGCCGAGGCACTGGATCAACTAGACGGGTGTTTCGAGGTCGAAGCCTTTATCGAAAAGCCCGATTTGGAAACCGCCAAGAATTTTTTGGGCAGCGGCGGTTATGACTGGAACGGCGGCATATTTCTATTTTCGGCACAGAACTTCCTGGATGAGTTGGAACATTTGGCGCCGGATGTTATCGGCCCCTGCCGCGAAGCGGTAGAAAAGGCGGCAAATGACATGGATTTCGTGCGACTGGACGAAAAGGCCTTTTCCCAGTGCGACTCGATCTCTATCGACTATGCCGTCATGGAACGCACGCAAAAAGCAACCGTCGTGCCCGTCGATATGGGATGGAGCGATGTCGGCTCCTGGGATGCTTTGTGGCAAGTGTCTGAAAAGGACACTGCGGGGAACGCCGTCGCCGGCGATGTTCAGCTAAAAGACGTGCGGAATTCCTACATTCGTTCGGAAAGTAAACTGGTCACGGCCATCGGAATCGAAGATACGGTGGTCGTCGCCACCGATGACGCGGTGCTGGTGACGGCGAGGTCCGCGTCCCAAGACGTCAAAGCCATCGTCGAGGCCCTAAGATCAGAAGGCCGGGACGAACATATGACCCATACGAAGGTTTATCGGCCTTGGGGTTGGTACCAGTCCCTGGAAACGGGAGACCGGTTTCAAGTTAAAGTCATATGTCTGAATCCGGGGGCACGGATCAGCCTGCAACGCCATCAAAAGAGGGCCGAACATTGGGTGGTGGTCAGCGGAACCGCGACGGTCACAAGAGATGGTGACGTCTTGACCTTGGAGGAAAACCAGTCGACCTATATCCCCATCGGTATGAAACATCGTTTGGAAAATCTGGAAGACACCCAGATGCAGATTATCGAAGTGCAAACGGGCAGTTATCTGGGCGAGGACGATATCGAACGTTTCGACGACCAATACGGTCGCGAATAAAAATAATGCAGCAATATCAAGATTATACGGAGAAGTAACATGGTGTTACCGAACTCATTGGCCGGCCGCGATATCGCCAGCTATTTGCACCCCTACACCAATTTAAAGACCCACCAGGAAACCGGACCGCTGATCATCACCAAAGGCGACGGCATCCATGTCTTTGACGAGGGCGGTAAAAAATACATTGAGGGATTGGCGGGGCTTTGGTGCACGTCGCTCGGATTCAGCAACGAACGCCTGATCGAAACCGCCACTAAGGCGATGGAACAGTTGCCCTTCTATCACGGTTTCACTCACAAATCCCATCCCGCCGGCATCGAGTTGGCCGAGAAGCTGTTGACCATGACGCCGGTTCCCATGTCCAAGGTCTTTTTCGCTAATTCGGGATCGGAAGCCAACGATACGGCGATTAAAATTATTTGGTACATCAACAATGCCCTCGGCAGACCTGAGAAAAAGAAAATTATTTCCCGCCAAAAGGCCTATCACGGGGTAACGGTGGCGACCGCCAGCCTGACCGGTCTCCCCAACAACCAGCGGGATTTTGATCTGCCCATTGACCGCATCCTTCATACGGATTGCCCCCACTTCTATCGTTTCGGCGAGGACGGCGAAAGCGAGGAGGATTTCGCCACGCGATGCGCCGAAAGTCTTGAAAACATGATACTGGAGGAAGGTCCCGAGACCATCGCCGCCTTTTTCGCCGAACCGGTCATGGGCGCCGGGGGCGTTCTGGTGCCGCCGAAAACCTATTTCGAGAAGATTCAAAAGGTTTTGAGAAAATACGACATTTTGCTGTTGGCGGACGAGGTCATCTGCGGGTTCGGACGGACGGGCAACATGTTCGGCTCCGACACCTACGGCATCAAACCCGACATGATCGCCATCGCTAAAGCTATGTCGTCGGGATATTTACCCATATCGGCTTTGATGATCTCGGAGGAAATCTTTCAGCTGATGGTCAAGGAGAGTGAAAAGATCGGTCTTTTCGGTCACGGATTTACTTATGGCGGTCATCCGATCCCGGCGGCGGTCGCCCTCGAAACACTGAAAATCTATGAGGAAACGGATATCCTCGGTCATATCAGAACGGTTGCGCCCGTCATGCAGGACAAACTCCGGCAATTGGGCGCCCATCCCTTGGTCGGCGAGGCCAGAGGCGTCGGCATGATCGGCGCCATCGAACCGGTTCGTAACAAGGAAACCAAAGAATCCTTTGATCCCTCGGACTGCATCGGTCCCTACTTGGCGGCGCGCGCTCAGGAAAACGGCCTGATCACCCGCGCCATCGGTGACGTGCTCGCATTTGCGCCTCCTTTGGTGATTGACGCTGATCAAATCGCCGAAATGATGAATATGGTAAGCAAGTCTCTGGATGAAACTTATGAGATGGCTCAACAAAAAGATTTAATTTGACCTTGCCAAATCGAAGGTTTTAACCAATTTATAGAGTATATTGTTACGGTTCTAAGGAAATATAGCCTGTTTTGAGGGCAGAACCGGCCGGCGATAATCAATTTATAGAACCAGGGAACGCCGGAAAACCAGGAGATATTGGAATGGACTACGAGCAGTTTTTTGCCGACAATGTCGCCGCTCTGAAAGCGGAAGGCCGTTACCGCATTTTCGCCGATCTTGAACGAAAAGCGGGTAATTTTCCGGTTGCCAAGAACTACCAGGACGGCGCAACGCCCGATATTACCGTTTGGTGTTCGAACGACTATCTCGGCATGGGACAAAATCCCATTGTCATGGAAGCCATGCATGAGGCGCTGGATAAATGCGGCGCCGGCGCCGGCGGCACGCGCAACATATCCGGCACCAATCACTATCATGTGCTTCTGGAAAAGGAACTGGCGAGCCTGCACGGCAAGGAAGCCGGGCTAATCTTCACGTCCGGCTATGTCGCCAATTTGACCACCCTCAGCACCATCGGGCAGATGTTGCCCGATTGCATCATCGTATCCGATGCCCTCAATCACAATTCCATGATCGCCGGCATCCGCCATTCCCGCTCGGATAAGAAAATTTTTAAGCACAATGACGTCGAGGATTTGGAGAAAATTCTTAAATCCATCGAACCGGGCCGGCCCATTATGATTGCCTTTGAATCGGTTTATTCGATGGACGGTGATATCGCGCCGATCGAGGAAATCTGCGACTTGGCAGATAAATACAATGCGCTGACCTTCATCGACGAAGTCCACGCCGTCGGCCTCTACGGCCAGCATGGCGCCGGTGTCGCCGAGCGCGACAATTTGATGGACCGCATCGACATTATCCAAGGCACTTTGGCCAAAGGATTTGGCGTCGTCGGCGGCTATATTGCTGCTTCGGAATCCCTCTGTGACTTCATCCGCTCATACGGCGACGGCTTTATCTTCTCGACCTCCATTCCGCCGGCAGTCGCCGCCGGTTGCCTGGCCAGCGTTAAATATGTCCGCGAACATAATGAACTTCGCGAAAAACATCAGGAACGCGCCGCGACCCTCAAGAAACGTCTTACCGATGTCGGTATTCCGGTCATGCCGTCGGTCACCCATATCGTGCCCGTCATGGTCGGCGATCCGGTTCTGTGCAAACAGGCCAGTGACGAATTGATGTTCCAGTACGGCATTTACGTCCAGCCGATCAACTATCCCACGGTTCCGCGGGGAACCGAGCGGCTGCGCTTTACGCCGACGCCACTGCACAATGACGAGTTGATGGATCATCTGGTCGACTCCCTGCAGAAGGTGTGGGGACAACTTGGGCTGAAACAAGCCGCTTAATTTAGATCTTACAATCGCTTAAAAGGCCGGCTTAACGCCCGGCCTTTTTTGTTGCGCGCTCAGATAGACAACCACCCTACAAATAACCCAATAAGGCGTGTTGCAAACTTTTACGTATTTTAAAAAGTTCGCACATGATGTCACTCACGCGACATCATAGGCTTACATTGACCACTTATATTGATTACAGCCGCAGAGGAGTAAAAAGCGGTTCACTTACATCCTGAGAGAAGGAACGGTATATGTGGTACGGTAGACTGGTAATTGCCTTAAGTGCAGCGATTTTTGCCTTCAACGCCAATGTCGCGTCGGCTCAAGACATGGTGGCCTGCGGTGACCGCAAGGAAATCATTACCGAATTGAAAGAGCAATTTTCCGAACGTCCGGTTTCCATCGGTCTGGCGAAGAATGGCGCTGTTTTGGAACTGTTCGTTTCCCCGAACCGCACGTTTTCATTAATTATGACTCAGCCCACGGGTCTCAGTTGTCTGATCGCTGGCGGTGATCATTGGGAATCTCTGCCGAAAAAACTGGCTGGTCTAAAAACGTGAGTGACTGGGTCCGAATGTCAGCTGATCGCGATGACCATGCTTCAGCTCGTGGGCGGACCACACCGGCGCCAGATTTCTGCTGATTTTTGATCCTGAGGCGTATTCATTAGCATGGTTTCCTCGTCCTGAAGAATCATCGTAATCGTCGACCCGCTTCCCCTCTCATTCTTCGGAACAATATAAGAAAAGTCGTGACGGCCGTAATTTCCGGTTATCCGATTGCCGCCGGGCGTTACGATCTCGGGACCATTGATCGATAGGCGCCGGCCATTTATCTCGTTGCACCAATTGCCGTCAATGGCATCCGCCAAGGCAGTAGAACTCAATAAAACCAGCAAAAGAAAAGTTGCCGCCGCCACTGCAAAATTGATCTTTCTTCGATCATTCATTTCAGATCACTTTCTTGTAATAACTGTAAAGAGACTATTGCGGACACCCATGGTCGCAACCACTTAATAATAACCCACAAAATTGGTCTACTACTGATCAAGTTCCACTTGAAATAATATAGTATGTAACCACATGCAAAAGATACCAAACAACGACAGTGACATGGGTTTTTGATCTCAAAAGCCCTTGTGGAAATACGCGTAAATGAACACAGAACATTTGGTCGATCCTGAAATAAATGCTGTTGATGTGAACCGAAAAACCGGTAGCCGGCATTTCCAATTGTTGCGGCGTTATGTCTTGGCGGCAGTATTGTCATGGACCGTCATCATAGCCGGATTCATGGGGTGGAATCTATTTCAACTCAACGAACAGACCAATGATCTGGCCCACAAGGAAGCGATCGCTCATTTTAACAAGGATCAGGGGTTCCGTTTATGGGGAACCGAGCACGGCGGCATTTATGTTCCCGTCAGCAAAAAAACTCCGCCAAGCCCCTATCTCTCCCATGTACCTGAGCGCGACATAACGACACCCTCCGGTATACCGCTAACTTTAATGAATCCGGCCTATATGGTCCGCCAGCTGATGGAGGACTATACGGAACTTTATGGTATACGCGGTAGAATCACCGGCCTCGTCGTCCTGCGGCCTGAAAATTCTCCTGACGAGTGGGAAAAATATGCGCTGCATCGTCTGAAAAAAGGTGAAAACGAAGTCATGGAGGTCGCCGATATCGACGGGGCTCCATTCCTGCGAATGATGCGGCCCATGTATATGCGGGAGGGATGCGACAAATGCCACGGTCACCTGGGATTCAAAACAGGCGATTTTAGAGGCGGCGTTGGCGTCGCCATTCCCATGGCGCCCTATCTAGCGACACAACGGCAATCGCAATATTTGCTGATCGCCACCCACACCTTTATTTGGTTTCTCGGCCTGGGATTGATCGGCATCGGTCGCAAGCAGATCAACGGACACATTCAAGGAACGCAAAAAGCGGAAGAGGAAATCCGAACCTTGAACCGCGAACTGGAACACCGGGTTGAAGAAAGGACTGAAAGGCTCCGCACCATCGTCGACACGGCCGCCGACGGTATCATTACGATCGACGAAAAAGGCTCGATCGAATCCTTCAACACCGCAGCGGAAAAAATATTCGGCTACAATTCCGCCGAAATTGTCGGGCAACCGGTTACGCGCCTGATGAAATCCGATGAAGCCCAGATGCATCAAATCCAACTACAAAACTATTTGGAAACCGGGGAAACCCATGTCATCGGAACCGGGCGCGAGGTCATGGCCGTTCGTCAAAATGGCGAGACATTTCCTCTCTACATAGCCGTAAGTTCTGTAAAATTGGGAGACCGGCAACTGTTCACGGGCATCGTTCGCGATATGACGGACCCGAAAAAAACCGAACAATCCCTCAGGCACGCCAAAGAGCAGGCCGAAAAGGCCAACATGGCAAAATCACAATTCCTGTCCAGCATGAGTCATGAACTGCGCACACCGTTGAACGGAATTCTGGGATTCGCCCAGCTCCTAAAGCATCTGCCGGAAGAACCGATCACCGAACGGCAATCAGATTATGTCGAGTTGATCTTGAGCGCCGGGTCGCATCTGCACGATTTGATCAATGACCTGCTGGATCTCTCGAAAATCGAATCGGGGAATTTGGCCCTGTCCATCGAAACCATAAATCCCGTACTGGCCGTCAACGAGTGCGTCGAGTTGGTCACCCCTTTGGCCGAGGGCAAACAGATTTCAATTGAAGATAATATTTCGAGCTCAAGCGTCTGTCCGACAACCTATATCCGAGCCGACTACGTCCGATTCAAACAGATAATATTTAATCTTGTATCCAACGCCGTGAAATATAACCGAGACCAAGGATCGGTTTCGCTGACCTGTTGTGACAGCGACGCCTGCGACGGAAGTTTCAGATTTTCCGTCACCGATACCGGGCTCGGCATTCCTGAAACACAGATCAAAGATTTGTTCGAGCCCTTTAACCGCCTGGGTCAGGAAGCAGGGGAAATCGAAGGATCGGGCGTGGGACTCACGGTCACGAAAATGCTGGTTGAGCTGATGAACGGGAAAATGGGTGTCGAAAGCACATTGGGCAAAGGCAGCACTTTTTGGATCGAACTGCCCCTGGCAACGGAACAGCAGATCAAGGACGCAACGGATCAAAGCTTGCTGGAGTTTGGCGATTTGAAGGATTTCGAATTTCCCGATGGCCAACATTCCATACTCTATGTGGAAGACAATCCCAACAATTTGAGATTGATGACTGAACTCCTCGCAAAATTCGATAGCATCACCATGTTGTCGGCAAAAACGGGAGAGGAAGGGTTAAAGGTCGCCCGCGAAATCATTCCGGATTTAATCATTTTGGATATCAATCTGCCGGGAATGAACGGATTTGAAACCTTGGATATTCTCAAGTCTTTCGCCAACACACGGGATATACCCGTTATTGCGCTCAGCGCCAGCGCCATGCCTGCTGATATCAATAAAGGAATAAAGGCCGGCTTTCGAAATTACATAACCAAGCCTTATGTTGTCGAAGATATGCTGTTTGCGATTAAGGAGGTACTTGAACAAGAGGCCGCGCTGGAAAAACAATCGGTTTAAATTGCCGCATTTGTTGAAATAAATTTTCGAATATGCCCAAAGCAAAGTTTCCTATCTGCTCCGTTCCGCCTATTATCCCCGTCGACCATGTATACCGACAATACGCTAACGCCCCGGGAGGCGGTTCGACTGTGCGCGCTAGGCACCCTTGCGGGCGGTGCCTTGCGTTACGACGCCTTGGTGCATGAAGTACGCCATTTCGTCAGCCGTATCACCGGCCCATCGCTCGAATTGATGGGCGAATCCATTGAACTGTTGAGATACGAAGGATTGGTTACCGCGGTCGATGACAGCCAGGACAACGATCCCGAATTGGCGATCTCCGACGAAGGCGACAAGATGCTCAAATCCCTGTTATGCGCCAACATCAGAGCCGGCAGCAATGATCTCAACGAGCTTATCATGGCTCTGAAATTCCGCTTCCTGCATATGTTGGAAATGACGCAACAGGTCGACCAGGTGGAATTGCTCATTGAGGCCTGTGAATCGGAATTGGCCCGGTTGGAGGATTTGCGAATCCACCACGAAGGCGACCAGGGGCATTTGACGGACTGGCTGGACCATGACATCAACCGGATCGAATCACGGCTGGATTGGCTGAACGAGTTCGAGAAAAAATTAGATGTCGGCGCGTAATCCGGACGTTCACGCGAAAATCAGAACATATGTTGGCCACCGGTTACCCAGACTTCGGTTCCGGTAACGTATTCTGAATCCTCCGAACATAGATAGTATATCGTGCGGGCGACATCCTGCGGCGTACCCATGCGGTTGAGCGGAATGCGCGGGATCAGCATTTCGTATTCCGGCTGGATCATGGTCGTTGAAATCTCACCCGGCGAAACGGCGTTTACCCTAACATCGAGAGCTGCGAACTCGTTGGCCATTTCCCGCGTCAGACCCGACAGCGCCGCCTTGGAACAAGAATAGGCGGACCCGGCAAAGGGATGGATCATATGACCGGCAATGGAAGTGACGTTGACGATTCCCCCTCTGCCCTTATGAAGTGCCGCCGCGAATCCTCGGCCTAGCTTCAAAGGCGCGAAAAAATTGAGTTCGAAGGTCTCCTTCCAGGCATCGATATCGCCGTTGAGACAACCCAGGCGCTCCTTGTTCGGCGATTTCGGTGACATGCCGGCGTTGTTGACCAAGGCCTGCAAGGGTTCTCCATCCAGTTCCTGGTTCGCCTGCTCGATAAAATTGGCCACGCTGTCGGCGTCACCAAGGTCGGTGGCAATATGGCGAGTCCAGTTTTTGTCGCGCTTGCATTCTGGCGGCGTGTCTTCGCGGGAGCAGGTGATGATCCGCCATCCACGTTCCAAAAAAAGCACCGCGGTCGCATGACCGATCCCCCGGCTGGCCCCCGTTATGACGGCGGTATTTCTCCCCTTCTCCATAAGCTAGCTTTAGGCCAAAATAGCCCTTAATACCAGAGGGGATTAACGGGCTATAATTGAACAGGTGAAATCGGAAAGTTTTTAAATGTGCTCTCGCTATGAAATGAACGGAACCTACGAGGATGTTGAACTGCGCTTCGACATTACCGGCGGCGACACATTCCATCCAATGGCCGAAATTCGCCCGACCAACCGAGTGCCGGTTATCGACAATCAGAGAAACCTGTTGGATCTCTGCTGGGGATTGGAAAATTCATGGGACAACAAGCCTTTGATCAATGCGCGCGCGGAAACCTTGGCGGAAAAGAAAACCTTCGCACCCTTGCTGGAAGACAGATGCCTGATACCGGCCACCGCTTATTTTGAATGGCGCCGGGACGAAAAAGTAAAAATCAAAACCCGTATATTTCCCGTGGATGGCGGGCTGTTATTTTTTGCGGGACTAAGAAGCGGGGACCGTTTCACCATTATCACCTGCGAGCCCTGGCCCGCCATTGCCCACATCCACAACCGAATGCCGGTGATCCTCAATCCAGCGTATGAGAAAGACTGGCTGGCCAAGGAAAAAAAATTTCGGGACGTCGCGAAGTTATTGGAACCCGGGCGCGACGACAACTTGACCTTTGAAGAAGTCGGGCCGCCGCCTTCCCGGCAACGTGATCTGTTTAGCTAAATCTCCCTAATGCGCCATCAGCACCGGTATTTTTGTCTCGGCGATAACGTGGCGGGTGACACCGCCGAGGATGATCTGGATCAGCCGGCTATGGGTATAGGCGCCCATTACCAAAAGATCGGCGTTTTCCTGCTGGCATTCGGTTACCACCGCCTCTCCCACGGTCCGGGCCGAGGGTGATATGCCTTTCACCTCCGCCTGAACGCCATGCCAAGAGAGGTGGGTCGCAAGTTCCGCACCGGTTACCCGGCTGCGCGCTTTCTCCGTTTCCACCGAAACAACGACAACTCTTTCGGCAAGCCTGAGCAGCGGCAAGGCGCCTTCGACCGCGCGGGCCGCCTCGGCTGTTCCGTTCCATGAAATGATTATGGTCTTACCGATCTGGCCGGGAAGACTGGGTGGCACCAGGAGAACCGGTTTTCCGGTTTCAAATATGGCCGCATGAAGTGTCATCAAGGAAGGTCTTTCCGCCTCGCCTAAAGGCTGCGCAATGACGATCAAATCGGACACCCGGCCGAAATTTGCCACCAGTTCATCCTCGCGGCCAACTTCCTGCCGCCATGACACGGTGACGCCGTCTTCGCCCGTCGGCGATTGAGATACGGAGACCTGATTGTTTTGGCAGAAAGATTCGTAGCAAGTGTGTGCCGATTGGGCACGGTCGCTGGCGTCACGGTCGGCCAGATCGATCATTTCCTCGATCATGGCGCCCGACATACCTTCCCCTAACAAGGGAACAGCCTCCTTGGTATCGGCCTGCACATGCATGACGTTGAGATGAGCTCCCATCCGTTGGGCGACCTGGTCGGCACAAGTCAAAGCGACGCCGCAACTCTCACTGCCGTCCAAAGGAACTAGGATCGATTTATAGGGCATCTGCCTATCCTCCTGATTCAAATGCGACTTTCAGTATAGTATAGGTAAATTCGAGACCGAACCGAAATCTGCACTTATATCGATCCGTTCAACCCCTAGCCTTAATAATTGCTAATCCTGGACTTCGTCCCGCCGTTCGTCCACCCCTTCCGGGTCCTGGTGAACCAGCACCTCGGCATCCGGATAAGCGCCTTCCACCAACGCCATGACGTCTTCGGCAATGTCATGGGCTTCGATCAAGGTGCTTTCCCGGGGCATCTCGATATGCAGTTGAATAAATAAATTCGATCCGGCCGACCGCGTGCGCATGTCGTGGACATCCAGAACCTTGGGATGGCTCATCGCAATTTCCTTTATTCGAAGGCGCTCTTCTACGGGCAGTTCCTTATCCATCAGAACATCAAGGGACTGCTTGGCGATATCGAAGGCGCCGTACGACATGTAGGCGACGATGGCGAGAGCGAACACCGGGTCGACGATGTACCAGCCAAAATTACTGGCCAGCAGCAACGATACAATAACCGCAATATTGACCAGAAGATCGGCGCGATAGTGCAACGAATCGGCGCTGATAGCGACGGACTTTGTTTTCCGGACAACGTAAAGTTGGAACCCCACCAAAGCTATTGTCAACGCGATCGAGACCACCATGATGGCAATGCCAACCTCGGTGTTTACAATTGCTTGAGGATTTACAAACCGGTCTATTGCCTCCAGCAGCAGGAACATACCGGAACCGGCGATAAAGGCCGCCTGGGCCAGTCCCGCCAGGGATTCCGCCTTACCGTGACCGAACCGGTGTTCCCGGTCCGCCGGCTGCAAGGCATGCCGGACGGCAAGCAGATTTATGATCGATGCGCCGACATCCAGTATGGAATCGACGAGAGAAGACAAAATGCTGACCGAACCGGTCGACAGCCAGCCGCCCAGCTTGCCGACGATGAGGACCGAGGCGACCGATACGGAGGCGTAGGTCGCCGCTTTCATCAGGCCGCTATGGGAGGATTCCCTGGAAACCGGGCTCAATTTTTTTTCACCCGAATTATCATTGGATTCGCCGGTAGCAGCCTCTGTATCGTTATCGTTCATCGCGTAATTTTTATCCGGAGTCTTAAGGAAAAAGTCTTTGAATATCCCATTCGGCTGCCTCGGCGGCGCCGTCCGCCTTCACTGGTCGAGTATATACAATTCTATCATGCAGGCGAAAACGTCTTTCCGCCCAAAATTCAATCCGCTCGGGTGTAACCCGATAGCCTTCCCAGTGCTCGGGACGCGGCACCTTTCCGACGTGAAATTTCGCCGTAAACTGCGCCACTCTTTTCTCCAGTTCGAAACGCCCTTTCATGGGACGGGATTGTCTCGACGCCCATGCACCGATCTGACTGCCTCGGGCGCGGCTGTCGAAATAGGCGTCCGATTCTTCGATCGATATTTTTTCCACCGGCCCATCAATACCGACTTCCCGGCCCAGGGATTTCCAATAAAAACATAACGAAGCAAAGGAGTTTTCAGCCATTTCCAGCCCCTTGCGGCTTTCCGAGTTGGTATAGAAAACAAACCCCCGATCATCGATTCCTTTCAACAGAACCATACGTACGCAGGGCCGCCCTTTTTCGTCCGCCGTCGCCAATGCCATGGCGTTGGGATTTACGGGCTCGGTTTCCTCCGCTTCAGCAAGCCACTGTTTGAACAATCCGATTGGATTTTTATCTTCAAACGTTATTTTTTCGTTCATCGTTTTCAGCTAGTCTGAAGCTTCTCTCGTCGTTGCAAAAAGCGGTTAAAATTCTGAGCGATATGTGACGCGCCTCACTGTCGCCACAGTTTTATTCCGTTATATTGCAACAATCAAACACGGTGCTAAATATAGATTAGAGCGAATTTTTTTAGGCTGATTTAAAACATTAGGAATGAGAAAAATGAAAGCTCCGAAACTCATAATGGTTCTGGCCTTGGCAGGAATGGTGTCGGCCTGTGTTACCGATCAGAATAACCAGAAACAGACGATCGGCACTCTCCTGGGTGCTGGATTGGGCGCTCTGGCCGGATCGCAGGTCGGCGGCGGCAAAGGTAAGCTGGTGGCGGTCGCAGTCGGCGCGCTCGGCGGCGCTTTTCTCGGCAGTGAGTTGGGCAAATCCCTCGACGAAGTGGATCGCCAAAAAGCGAATCAAACGCAGCAAACCGCCATGGAATCGAATAAAGACGGCGTCGCTTCCGCGTGGAGCAATCCCAACACGGGCCATTCGGGCCAGGTTACGCCGACGCGGACCTATCAGGAAGCCTCGGGTGAATATTGCCGGGAATACGAGCATGAGATCGATGTCGACGGCAAGCGCGAGGTGGTTAAAGGTACGGCCTGCCGCCAGTCTGATGGCTCGTGGCGGGTTATTAACTAGCGCGATTTCAAAACTGCCTTAACCATAATAATTGATAGTGCGGCGGATCAAACGTTGTGTTCGGTCCGCCGTTTCGGCATTTTCTAATCCCTCGCCGGAAAACTTTTTAATATTTTGGTCGATCATCCGGCAACTTTTACCTATTCTCCCTCTATTCCGGTCATTTGACCGAAACAAAATTTTTTATTGAGTTAATACAAAGAGGACACGATGAACCAATCTGCAGGTCTGATGGCGGGCAAAAAGGGATTAATAATGGGCGTCGCCAATGAGCGCTCCATTGCCTGGAATATTGCTAAAGCCGCCCACGGCCAAGGCGCGGAACTCGCCTTTACCTATCAAGGCGATGCGCTTTTGAAGCGCGTAACACCGCTCGCTGAATCTGTCGGTTCCGATATTGTCCTGCCATGCGACGTAACCGACGACGCCAGCGTCGACGCCGTTTTTGCGGAAATTCAAAACAAATGGGGTAAATTGGATTTCGTCCTTCATGCCATCGCCTATTCCGATAAGGACGAGTTGAAGGGCAAATACGTCGATACATCGGCTGAAAATTTTACGCAGACCATGCAGATTTCCTGCTATTCCTTCACCGCCATCTGCCAGCGCGCGCAAGCCATGATGCCGGACGGCGGATCGCTTCTGACTCTGACCTATGCCGGATCGGAAAGAGTGATGCCTCATTACAACGTCATGGGCGTCGCCAAGGCCGCCCTCGAAGCCAGTGTCCGATATTTGGCGGAGGATTTGGGCGGGCAGAATATCCGCGTCAACTCCCTGTCCGCCGGTCCCATGAAAACCCTGGCCGCTTCGGGTATCGGCGACTTCCGCTATATTCTTAAATGGAACGAGTACAATTCACCGCTCCGGCGCAATGTGTCCGGAGAAGATGTGGGAGGCGCCGGCATGTACCTGCTGAGCGATCTGTCGGGAGGCGTCACCGGCGAAACCCATCATGTGGATTGCGGCTACAATATCGTCGGTATGAAGGCCGTCGATGCACCGGACATCACGGTCAACAAAAATGATGATGCCGCGTAAATCCCGGTCACCAAAAGAATTGCTTCGCTATGTCGGGAAATAGCTTCGGACATCTTTTCCGTTTCACCACCTTCGGCGAAAGTCATGGGCCGGCCATCGGTTGTGTCATCGACGGCACCCCTCCCAATATTCCCTTGAACGAGGATGACATCCAAGTGTGGCTCGACAAGCGCCGGCCCGGCCAGTCCCGCTTCACCACCCAGCGCCAGGAAGCCGACCAGGTCCGCATACTCTCCGGCGTCTTCGACGGTAAAACCACTGGCACGCCCATCGGCCTGGTAATCGAAAACACCGATCAGCGCTCCAAGGATTACGAAGACATCAAGAACAAATACCGGCCGGGCCACGCCGACTACACCTACCATATGAAATACAGCAACCGGGATTATCGCGGCAGCGGACGGGCCAGCGCCCGGGAAACCGCCTGCCGCGTCGCCGCCGGCGCCGTCGCCCGTAAAATTTTGGGCGACAGCATCGCTGTTAAAGGCGCCCTGGTGCAGATGGGTCCGCATAAGATCAACCGGGACGACTGGGATTGGAATGAGATCGACAACAACCCCTTCTGGTGCCCGGACGCGGACGCAGCCAAAACCTGGGAAACCTTTTTGGATCAGGTGAGAAAAGCGGGCTCTTCGATCGGCGCGGTGGTGGAAATCGTCGCCCGGGGAGTCCCGGTCGGCTTGGGTAACCCGGTATACGACAAACTGGACGCCGATATCGCCAAAGGACTGATGAGCATCAATGCCGCCAAGGGTGTTGAGATCGGCGCCGGCTTTGGCGCGGCGGAGCTGAGCGGCGAGGAAAACGCCGATGAAATGCGGCTGGAAGACGGTCGTCCCGTCTTCACCTCGAACAATGCCGGCGGCATTCTGGGCGGTATCAGCTCGGGCCAGGATATCGTCGCCCGCTTTTCTCTTAAACCCACCAGTTCCATCGCCACGCCGCGAAAAACCATTACCACCGGCGGCGAGGAAACCGAAGTCTCCGTTAAAGGCCGCCACGATCCCTGCGTCGGCATCCGAGGCGTCCCCGTCGGCGAAGCCATGGTCGCCTGCACCCTCGCCGACCATCTCTTGCGGCATCGGGGGCAGTGCGGGTAGGTGGTAAATGGCGCCTAGCCAAATCTGGCTCAAAAAAAATACGCCCTCACGGCGCACAATTCACAGAATTGTATCAATCAAAGCGACCAAAGCAATTTGGCTATGATCACATAGTTATTTGTTCGGCCAGCGAAATTTACCGACAAAAAAGGACATAATTATCAGCAAGCCGACAATGGTAATTATGGTTGCATACATAGCAGTACCTCGTTCCGGTCCCAGCCCGGACATTCAGCACTATATGACTTAATTGTGCCAAGCGTATGTCACCAACATTTCAATTTGTTTCTGAACATTTCCAATTTTACTAAATGCAGAAACACACGAAATCGGCTGCAAAATAAATACTGATTCCTAGACAGTTCTAATAGAATATTACGTTTCTCACATTTTCGATTTCAGCCAGCCATACATACCTTCTACATTCAGCGGAAGATACGCATCGTAGGCACCCCACTTTTTGTACTTGTCCATGGTAACGCTGGCCTTGATTTGATCCAGAGACTTTCCGGCAGCGATGGCTTTCATCACCCGAGCACGCAAGGTTTCGATATAGATCCGCGTGTCGGTGGCGTCCTGTTTGGTGCCGTTGACCGAATGACCCGGGGTCAGGATATCGAAATCCAGGGCTTCAACGGCCTTGATCTGGTTGATCAGGCCATCCACATCGGTGCGTGGGAAATTACGGTAGGGCAACCGCTTCGGTGAAACCGCATCGACGACGAAAGCGACATTTTCCGGCCTGACCACCACTGCCGACAAATCATTGCCGTGCCCGGCCCCCAAATAGCTTACTTCAATGGTTTTGCCGCCGGTGGAAAACTTTAGTTCGTCCTTGAAGGTTTTGGTCGGCGCCGCCGTTTGTCCGGCGCTTATATTTTCAGCGGTATTTTTGTGGGCAATTACCTCAATCCCTCCGCCCCAGGCCTGACCACCCGAATTGTGATCACCATGGGAATGGGAATAAATCATATGGGTAACCCGTTTGCCCGGAAACCGCTTGCCCAACTCCCCTTTCAGCCAGTTGACCGCGTCGGCGTTTATGGGATCGGTCACCACGATACCGTCGCCGGTCACCACAAACATGGCGAAGTGAAAGTTGTTTTGAAAGCGATAGACATCGCCCTTCACTTTACTAATCGACCGTTTTGCCTGGGCACCGGCATCCGTTCCAACGCTGCCAAGAAATACCGCAATGGCCAGGATCGATAGGAATGAGTGAATGATGGTTTTTCTAATCATGCGAAGAAATCTCCCGATACTGTTCAACAATAACCAGCTCGAACTGTAAAACGACCTATAGCAGTCGAGGGGTAACAAATCCGTCATCGGCCACCGATTCACGGCAATGTGAATATAACCGAACCGGCGGTCGGGCTAGACGGGCCAATCATGGGTGGCGACATCGAAGACCACGCCGTTGGGGTCCTTGAATTTCGTTTCGACAAAGACACCGGGATATTCGGGTAGTTTGGTGAAATACTCTCCTCCGGCACGCTTGATCTTCCGGGAGGTTTCCTCCTCATCTTCAACGATGAAGCCGAAATGATGAAGTCCCGCCCACTCAGCGCCGTTAATTCTCCCGCTTTCACCATCGGGAAATTGCAATAGCGTGAGATTCATGACGCCATCCGACAGACAAATCGCATCACCGATCGGCGCTTCCGTCTGAGCGACCCGTTCCAAATCGAATACGCTTTCATAAAATTGTGCCGCAGTTTCCAAATCGGGTACCTGCATGGCGAGATGGCGAAGTTTGCCCATGATGAGTCTCCAGTATTTCCAAGTTGAATCTCCCGCACCAAATAAACCACCTATAAACTGTCGGTGCAGCCCCATTACACTAGTTCTTGGCGCTTTCCAGTTGGTTCAGAAACGGTTTGATATCCAAAAGCGGTGTGCCGTCAATGCAGTCCATGGCGCTCACGGTCAGCACATTTCCCTCGACCTTCAGAAGTTCCACTGTGCTTAAAGCGATGGGATTGGGCCGCGTCGGAGATCGCAGGGCGAAGACGCCGAACTCTTTCCCCTTATCCGACCATTTGGGCACCCGGCGCAGCGCCTCGCGGTCGGCCTGATCAAACCAATAAAGAATCTGGAGCCGGTCTTTATCTTCGATACCCTTGAGCGCCGGTAGATACGCCTCCTCCAACTCGATCCGCGCTTCTCCGTTTTCGGGCCGCGCCTGCCCGGGGCAGTCCGACGTTGTTTTATAGCCGGTTCTGATCCTGCCGATAAAATTTATAGTTGCTGAATTCATTGTGATTATTCTTTCCTAATGTTTTTTCGTGACGGTTAATCAGTTCAGGCTATCGGATGGCGCCTGATCCCGTTCGTTCTTGCCGTAATCGCGCTTTACCTCGGCAACCCGCAAGCGGTAGTCGGCAAACAGTTCGTGGCGTCCTTTGGCTTGCGCCCGGCGATGACTGCTCTGGTTCCGCCAGTTGGTGACAGCTTCCTCATCCCGCCAAAAAGACAGGGAGAGTATTTTGCCGGCTTCGGTCAGACTCTCGAAGCGTTCGATGGAAATAAAGCCGTCCATTTTTTCCAGTTCCTGACGCAAGGTGCCGGCAATGTCGAGATACTCCTGCCTACCTTCTGGCTTGGGATATACTTCGAAAATGACGGCGTACATGTCGGTCTCCTATATTTTAAGGGGTATTCTCTACAACCCGTACAGCGTCGGCAGCAACCACGACAGGCACAGCCACATGATCACCGTCAGCGGCACGCCGACCCTGACGAAATCGGTAAAGTGGTAACCGCCGGCATTCATCACCAACAGGTTGGTTTTGTAAGCCATCGGTGTTGCGTAACTCATATTCGCGCCGAACAGGACTGCCAGCACGAAAGGCTCCGGGGACAATCCCAATTGGGTCGCAATGCCAATGGAGATCGGTGTGCCGATGACGGCTGCGGCATTGTTGGAAACGATGTTGGTGAGAACCGCCATGACCAGCATAAGCCCGCTCAAAACCACCGTCGGTGAGGCATCGGCGACGACGGCGACAAACAGTTGCGCCAAATAGTCGGCGCCCCCGGTGAGCAGAAGTGCTTTGCCCAGCGCCAAACTGGCGACCACGATCATAATCACCGGAATGCTCAAGGCACGGGATGCGTCACGCCACCGGATACAGCCGGTTACCAGCATCAACAGCACCCCGCAGACGGCGCTGATGGCGATGGGCATAAGACCGACGGCGGCAGCCACAACGACGGCGGCCATGATGGCAAGCGCCAGCGGCGCCCGTCTGGTGTGCGGCAGATCGGCGGTGGCGTCCAGCACCAGGAGTTCTCCTCCTGCCTTCAGGGCGGCGATCTGTTCACTGGGCCCTTGAACCAGCAACACGTCACCCACCCTCAGCCGTTCGTCGCCGACATCACGGAGCGTCTTAATAGCAGGCCCGGCGCGGTGCAGAGCCAAAGTGACCAGCTGGTAGATGTCGGCGAAACGGGCCCGTGACAGAGTCGTCCGCTCCAGGGGGGATCCCTGGGTAACGACAATTTCGGCGATCTGCTGATCTTCAGCGGTCAACGGGTTTTCATCGTCGACCCGCGTTTCGCCGGCGTAAAGCTTGGCTTCCAGAATTTCCTCGAATTCCTTGAGATTTCCCGGTGTGTCCTTGACGGCAAGGCGGTCCCCCACCCGTAAAGCCAAATCGGGGAGAGGTTTCATCACCAGCTCAGGGTCGCGGCGTATCTCGGTGATTTTCAGATTGCCGCCCGCCTTCTCCATCACCTCGGCCAAGGTCTTGCCGTCGGCAAAGCCGCCCTCTTCCACTTGCAAATGGCCCGTAAACAGGCGAGGTGACACATCATCCATGGGAGATTGCCGTATGGGTATCAGACGCGGCGCAATCAGCCAAAGATAGAGAATAGCGACGCCGCCCGCCAACGCCGCCGGCACGAAAAAATCGAACATGCCCAAGCGACGGAGCCCCAAATCGGCCGCAACGGCGATCACCAGAAGGTTGGTGGAGGTGCCGATGGTGGTGCTCATCCCGCCGATCAAGGTGGCGAACCCCATGGGCAGCAGGATACCCGAAGCGGACTTTCCGGTGCGGAGCGCCACGCTGATCAGAATGGGTAAAAGAAGCACGACGATGGGAACATTGTTGACGAAGGCGCTAAGGACGGCGCCGACAACCAATGTCAGTAGCAGCGAGAGCAACGGACTGACCGACCAGAGATTGGAAAGAGATCGGCCGATCGGTTCCAGCGCACCGGTGCGCACCAACCCCTGCCCGGCCACCATCAGCGCGCAGACGGCGATCAGCGCCTCATGGCCAAAGCCCAGAAAAAAATCAATGGCGTGGAGCGGTTTTTCGTCGACCGTATCGAGAACGCTGTAGGGAAAAAGTTCGAACCCCGCTACCAGCAACACCAATACAGCTAGGCTCGATGTCTCCAGAGGAATGCTTTCGCGCGTAAACAGCGCCAAGGCGACCACGACCAGCATTAGAACCGCAATACCATGAACGTCGGGCGGGGCGGGAAACGGCATGTAAAGTCCTCAGGTAAACGGTCAGCATCAATACTCCGGGATTATCACTGGAAGATCCTGATGCCGCAATGGCCTATTCGAAGCCAAAAATCTCTGCAATCATTCGCATTTTTCACGATAAAGATTAAAATGACTTTTTTGGTACGACCAATGAAAGGTTTCGCAAACCATGGCGAAAGAATTTAGCAGTGGTAAGGCTCGTCTGGTCATAGGCACGGCGCAGCCAGGAAAATTAGTGGCTGACCCGGCCGAGTGGTCGGCAGCAGAACTTATGGCAAGCGACGACTGGAAACTCATTGCTGATGCCAGGGAAGTTTCACATTTGGTCACCATGGCACAAACGATTCGGAGAAAAATTGGTGAAAATCCCAACAAGCTGCTTGGCATGGAAAAAGAAGATTTTGAACTTGGACCTTTTGCCGAGCGGCTCGACGCCATCATGGCTCAAGTGAAAGACGGGCTTGGCCTGGCTCTTTACCGCGGCCTGCCAATGGACGATTTGTCACTTATGGAGGCGGCGATAATCTATTGGGGATTGGGCAGGCATATCGGCAATGCCATGTCCAACAACCCCGATGGAGACATGATCGGCCATGTGCTCGACGCCGGCAAAGACTATACCGATCCAAGGCATCGGGGGTATCAGACCAATGTGACGATGGATTACCATTGTGACCAGACCGACGTCGTTTTGCTTTTGTGTATCAATACGGCGAAGTCGGGCGGCAGGTCGAAGATTGCCAGTTCCGTAGCAATATATAACGAGTTGGTGCGCCGCCGCCCCGACTTGATTGACGTTTTGATCCAACCCTATTGCTGGACCAAGCACGCCGAAAAAGATGATGGCGAAGGAAATTATTATCAAAGCCCTGTTTTCAATTTTGCGGATGATATTCTGTGCACCTCCTTCGGACCCAAGCATATGGAAAAAGGTCACGCCCTTGATGAGGCTCCGGATATGACGGCGGCACAGACCGAAGCACTACAATTCATGGAAAATTTGGCCGAGGACATGCACGCGGAAATGGACCTGGCGCGCGGGGATATTCAATTCGTCAACAACTATACCATCCTTCACACGCGCACCGGTTTCGAAGACTGGCCCGAGCCCGAGCGAAAAAGGGTCCTATGGCGGTTGTGGCTGTCAGTTCCCGATTTCCGCCCCAGCACACCTTACTCCGAGCAATGGGCAAAAGGTATTGCGCTCTCTAAAACCCAGCAACGCATAGTGCTGAAATACGACGGTTGAATGAACGCGCTTAAATGGTCGGGGGGCAAATTTTTTCCGCTCGGGTTAACCGCAGCTAGGCTTTCCGCACCCGGACCGCCGTGCCGCTGGCCACCAGAAACAGCATCGATTTGTCATCGCCGGAAATCTCGTTGTAGTCGAGGTCGACACCGATCACGGCGTTGGCGCCGACGATTAGGGCTTCGCGGCGAAGTTCGGTGAGGCATACCCGCCGGGAATCGCGGAGGACTTTTTGAGAGGCCGAACTACGGCCACCGAAAATATCACGGATACCCGCAAACATGTCGCGGAACATATTCATGCCGAACACACATTCGGCGGTTATAATTTCTATTCTTTCCTCCACCTCATAACCGGCCATCGTTGTTTCCGTCGTCAAAATCAGTTCTTTGGCCAGTTCGTCGATGACCTCCGTCGGTAATTCGTCATATTGTTTGTTGTCGATCAGTTCCTGAATTTTTTCTTCACTTTTTCCGAACATTCTAAACATTTTGGCTGCGCCTTTCCTATCCTATTCGGTCACATATGAGGTTCCCATATTTTCTACAACATATCCCTGGCGGACGCTCGCCTATTTTGTTTTTCAACCATTGATCAGTAGACATTTTCGACGAATCGCGTACCATATTATTTGCCGATAAGGGTAAGATTCTAGCAGGAGGGTAGGAAGCTACATGGAACCACCTGGCCAAATAGAACCCCCTTGCGATAGAGGGGGTACAAAGAGTTTGTGAGCGCCCCAGGCTCAACCCAGAGTCGCTCTCCCAAGGTTATACCTAAGGGGGTTACTCTTGAGGCCGAACCCTAAGGCGGTCTCCAAACCATGAAAATTTGAGACATTTAATGGACGGCGGATGCGCCGGTCCTATGAAAATCCCGGCCCGTAGGTTGGGACATAAGCGAACAGCTTAAGAAAACCCCGCGCGGGTCTATCCCGGCGGGGTTTTTTATGCTTTTTGAGCCGCGATAAGGAATTCCTTGTTGCCTTCGGGGCCGGTGATGGGACTTTCGGTGATGCCGAGAACCTCCCAATCCGGTAAGGAATCGAGCCACGCCGAAATTTTGCCACAGACTTCTTCGTGTAATGCCGGATCGCGAACCACGCCTTTTTTTCCTACCTGTCCCTTACCGACCTCAAACTGGGGTTTGATCAGCGCAATCAGGCAAGCGCCCTCGGATGCCAAAGCCAGGGAGGCCGGCAACAAGGTTTGCAGCCCGATAAAGCTGGCGTCGCAACAGATAAGTTCTATGGAATCAGGAATATCGGAATCCGTTAAGTGACGGGCGTTGGTCCGCTCCAATACCGCTACCCGATCGTCCTGCCTTAACTTCCAGGCTAACTGACCGTGACCGACATCAACGGCGTAAACTTTCGCGGCACCACGGGAGAGCAATACGTCGGTAAAGCCGCCGGTCGATGCGCCGACATCCAAGCACGTGCGACCGCTCACATCGATGGAAAAATGATCGAGACCATGATCGAGCTTGAGCCCGCCCCGCGACACCCAGGGACGGTCCTGGCCTTTGAGTTCAATGGCGACATCCTCCGCCACCTGTTGACCGGCTTTGTCCATTCGCTTGGTCTCGCTATAGACCAGCCCCGCCATAATGACGGCTTGGGCGCGGCTCCTGGAGTCCACCAGGCCACGGTCGACGAGGATTTGATCGAGACGTTTTTTGCCAGATTTACGGGTCCCGGAACCGGACAAACTTAGGCGCTCGCCGGTCTTTCACCCTGATCACCGGCGCTAATCTCACCAAGCGCATGCAGGGCTGTGGTGACGATATCGGATTTGCTCAGGCCGGCAAGTTCATATTGTTTTTCCGGCTTGTCCTGGTCGATGAAAATGTCGGGCAATGTCATCGACCGGAATTTCAACCCTTGGTCCAGCGCCCCTTCATTGGCCAGGAACTGCAAGACATGGCCGCCGAAACCGCCGACGGCGCCTTCTTCGATGGTGATCAAGGCTTCATGCTCCTTGGCCAGACGCAGTACCATTTCCTGATCAAACGGTTTCGCAAAGCGCGCATCGGCAACCGTTGTCGACCAACCCAAGGACGCCAATTCGTCGGCGGCGGCCAGGACTTCTCCGAGACGTCCACCCAGGCTTAAAATAGCGACGGAAGAACCTTCCCGCAGGATACGTCCTTTGCCGATTTCAAGCGGAACGCCCCTTTCGGGCAATTCCACGCCCCTGCCCTCTCCTCGCGGATAGCGGAAGGCCGACGGGCGGTCATCAATGGCAACGGCCGTGGCAACCATATGCTTAAGCTCAGCCTCATCGGCGGCAGCCATCACCACGAAATTGGGCAGGGCGGCCAGATAACCGATATCGAACGAACCGGCATGGGTCGCGCCATCGGCACCGACTAAACCCGCCCGGTCAATGGCAAAACGGACCGGTAAATTTTGAATGGCAACATCGTGGACAACCTGGTCATAGGCCCGCTGCAAGAAGGTCGAATATATGGCGCAAAAAGGTTTGTATCCTTCGGTGGCCATGCCGGCGGCAAAAGTAACCGCGTGTTGTTCGGCAATGCCGACATCGAAGCATCTGTCGGGATAGGCCTCGGCCAGTTTATCCAGCCCGGTCCCCGACGGCATGGCGGCGGAAACGGCAACGATTTTTTTGTCGCGCTCGGCTTCCTGTTTAAGGGCTTCGGCAAAAACACCCGTATAGGACGGCGCGTTGGATTTCGGCTTGTTCTGCTTGCCGGTGACAACATCGAATTTATTCACGCCGTGATACTTGTCGGGCGCCGTTTCGGCGGGCTCGTAGCCGTGCCCTTTCTCCGTCACCACGTGAAGCAGGACGGGTCCTTCGTCTTCGGTATCGCGCAGATTTTTCAGGACCGGCAGCAAATGCTCCAAATTATGGCCGTCAACCGGGCCGATATAGAAGAACCCAAGTTCTTCAAACAACGTACCGCCGGTGAGAATGCCGCGGGCATATTCCTCGGCCCGCCGCGCCGTCTCTTCCAGGCGGCGTGGAAACTTGCCGGCGACTTCCTTGGCGAAGTGACGGATCGACCGGTATGGTTTGGACGAAATCAACCGCGACAGATAAGCGCTCATGGCGCCGACCGGTGGTGCGATGGACATATCATTGTCGTTGAGGATAACGATCAGCCGGGAATCCATGGAACCGGCGTTATTCATGGCTTCATAAGCCATGCCGGCGCTCATGGCGCCGTCGCCTATCACCGCGATAACGTTGCAGGGGTCTTCGGCCAAGTCGCGCGCAACGGCCATGCCCAGCCCGGCAGAAATCGAAGTGGAACTGTGGGCCGTGCCGAACGGGTCGTATTCACTTTCGGTCCGTTTGGTAAAACCGGACAATCCACCACCTTGGCGGAGGGTGCGAATGCGGTCGCGTCTGCCGGTGAGGATTTTGTGAGGATAGGCCTGATGGCTGACATCCCAAATCAAGCGGTCGTTGGGTGTGTCAAACACGTGATGCAAGGCAGCGGTAAGTTCAACCACGCCCAGGCTGGCCCCAAGATGGCCGCCGGTAATCGAAACCGCATCAATGGTTTCGGTTCGAATTTCATCAGCCAGCTGTTTGAGCTGTTCAATGGAAAACTCACGAATATCGGCAGGATCGGATACCGTATCCAGTAAAGGTGTTTTGCTATTTTGCGTCACGTTTAAACCTTTCGGCCCCCACTGACCATTTCGGGTATATTCTTGGTTTTCGACCGATTCATATAAATAAATTTATATTATTTACGCCGATTCACAACAAATTCCGCTAATTCCTTCAATAGATTGCCTTTTTCCTGAAAAACCTCAAGATGTTTTATTGCCTGATTGCTTAGAATCTCAGCCTGTTCCCTGGCCCGTTCCTGGCCCAAAAGCGATACAAAAGTAGCTTTTCCGGCGGCCTCATCCTTATTGGTGGCTTTCCCGAGTTCTTCTTGGTTGCCTTCAACATCCAGTAAATCGTCGGTTATTTGAAAGGCCAGTCCCAAATCGTGGGCGTAGGCGTTCAGCATATGGCGCTGATTTTCCCCCGCTTTGCCGAGAATGGCGCCGGCCTGGCAGGACACGCTTATCAGCGCGCCGGTTTTCAAACGTTGCAGGCGGGTAACTTCGGGCATGTCGAGATCGTGATCGGCGGCGACCAGATCCAGCATTTGTCCGCCGACCATGCCATGGGCGCCGATGGCCTTGGCCAGCTCAACGGTCAATTCGCACCGGACACTTGCCGACGGATGGCTCCGATCATCGCCCAGCACCTCGAACGCCAGGGTAAGCAGGGCATCGCCGGCCAGAATCGCGGTGGCTTCATCGAATTCGATATGGCAGGTCGGCCGTCCCCGGCGGAGATCATCATCGTCCATGGCCGGCAAATCATCATGGATAAGCGAATAGGTGTGCACCATTTCAATTGCCGCCGCCACCCGTTCAGAGCAGTGTCGTGACACATTGAACAAATCGGCGCAGCTGATCACCAAAAAGGGCCGCAGTCTTTTGCCGCCGGCCATCACCGAGTAGCGCATGGCGTCGATAACCTGGGCTTCCGGGCCGTCGCCTGCCGGTATCAGTTTGTCGAGCGCGGCCTCGGTGAGTTGCGCCGTTACTTTCAGCGCTTCTTCAAATGAACTCAAGGAGTCCCCCTATTCTATATCTGCCGGTTCAGCCGTCGCTTCACCGTCTTCGCCGACGCTGATCTTATCGATCCGGGCCTTGGCTTCCCTCAGCTTGGCCTCGCAATGCTTCTTCAAAAACGTACCGCGCTCATAGGCGCTGATCGCATCGTCCAGCTTGTTCGATCCTTGCTCCAGATCACCGACGATTTCCTCCAACTCTTCAAGGGCGTCTTCGAAACTCATTTTCGCGATATCCGCGGGAATTTTCTTGTCGGCCATCAGTCCCGTCCACTCAGTTTATTCGCGGCGACTATAGCCTTCGGGAGGCGGCGGGGGCAAGTCGGGGGTAGAGCTAATTTTACGCCGCCATCATCGCCGCCACATGAACAGCAGCGCTGTCGGCAAGGGCTTCGAGATCGTAGCCGCCTTCCAGGGTCGAAACCACCCTGCCGCCACTGCATTGGGCTCCAACAATGAGCAACTCTTCCGTTACCCAGGCGAAATCTTCGGTCATCACGTCAAGCTGGCACAGCGGGTCGCGGATATGGGCGTCGAAACCGGCGGATATCATCAGAAGGTCGGGTGCAAAGTCCCGAAGCGCCGGCAGAATGTGATCGCGATAAGCGGCCCGGAAAGGGTCCGAACCGGAACCGGGACTGAGAGGCACGTTCACGATGTTACCGATACCGGTCTCGCTGGCCGCACCGGTGCCGGGATAGGCCGGATATTGATGGCTGGACGCATAAAACAGGCTGGCGTCATTTTCGAACATATGCTGGGTGCCGTTGCCGTGATGAACGTCGAAATCCACGACGGCGACTCTGTCCACGCCGTGTGCCCGCTGAGCATGACGCGCACCAATAGCCACATTGTTAAACAGGCAAAATCCCATGGCCTGCGCGGCTTCGGCATGATGGCCGGGTGGCCTCAAGGCGCAAAAAGCGTTGGCCGCGCCGCCCGACATCACCAGATCAACGGCGGCGCAGATACCGCCAACCGCCCGCAAGGCCGCCTCCCCCGATGCCGGCGACATGAAAGTATCGGGATCAAGTGCGCGGTAGCCCTCCTCCGGCACCGCCTCAAATATTTTTTCCACATAGGCCGGATCGTGCACCAGGTGAATCACCTCGGGGTCGGTTTTCGGCGCCTCAACCCGCATGAGGTCTTCGAAGGCGGGTTCAGCCAAAGCCACCTCGATCGCCCGCAAGCGGCCGCCGTTTTCCGGATGCTGCGGCCCGGGCTCATGTTCGATGCATATCGGGTGACTATAAAAAGCGGTCGTCACGGAATTTCTCCCTCAAAACAGCGCCCGGCAAATCAGCGCCTGGCACCCTTTTATCATACGGATCAATGAATTGTTATCTGTTGCATTACCTCTAAAGATTGAACACTTCACCTTTATTATTTAGATTTATCGAATATTGGGCGATCCGCCATTGGTAAATCGAAGTTCCGCCAGCTGGAACAACGGCAACCAATTGAAATCTGGTTTTTACCGGTTTGGCTGACATACGAACCTCGTTCTCGGGGGAACGGGAGAATTGGAAGAATGAGCCGACAAAACAAAACGAAGAACACCTACAAAATTTGCGCCATCGCAGTTGCCGTGGCGTTGGGCTCCGCCGTTGCCTTGCCGGTTCTGGCACAGGACGGACCGCGGTTGAGCCAGGACCAGCGTCGCGCCATCATTCAAAATTTACCTGACGCCGAACGGCAAAAGTTCTTCGCGCTGAGCCCGGAGGAAAAACGGGCGTTTTTCCGAAAACGCGCCGCCACCGCAGGTAATAAATCGGCGAAACCGGGCGTCAAATCCGGCGGCGGCTTTAACAAACCGCCGCCCCCACTCGTCGAACTGGCCGAGGTAATCCGTGAACCCTTGGTGCAGACCTTTCCCATCACGGGACGCCTGGTGGCCAACCAGAAAAGTGCCGTCGCCGCCCGCATCAAAGGAAACATTGCCAAAATTTTCGTTGAGGTCGGCGATCGCGTCATTGCCGGACAGGTTCTCGCCGAACTGGAAACCGACCGTTTGAAACTGGAAGCCGACCTGCGAAGCGCCGAAGTCCACCAAGCCCGCGCCAAATGGAAATCGGCGCAGGCGCAGGTTGACCTTCTCAACCAGGAATTAAAAAGACTGCAACGGTTGCGCAAGTCGGCCGCTTTCAGCCAGGCACGGTTCGAGGACAAAAAGCAGGAAGTGGTTAAAGCCCAGGCTTCGGTGGATGAAACGGCAGCCTCCTTGCGCAAGGCCAAGGCGCAGCGCGATCTGGCCCGCATCGATTTGAAGGACACTTCCATCCGGGCGCCGTTCGCCGGCGCGGTCGTGGTTCGCCATATTTCGCCGGGAACCTACGTCAATGCCGGCGCAGCCATCGTCACGTTGCTGGATGACGAAACCATGGAGATCGAAGCCGATGTGCCTTCCGTCCGGCTCGGCGGGCTGACCGCCGGCACCAACGTCAAAGTACAGATAGATTCAAAAACGAAAATCAACGCCAAGGTGCGGGCTGTCATACCCGATGAAAACCCTTTGGCGCGCACGCGGGCGGTCCGCCTGAAACCCGAACAAAACAGTGCGAAACATAAATTGGTCGCCAATCAAAGCGTCGTCGTCGAGGTGCCCCAGGGTGAAAGCCGCACGGTGACCACCGTACCCAAAGACGCCATCGTCAGCCGCCAATCGGGAAAAATCGTGTTCCTGTTTCAAGGCGGCAAGGTACAGCCGGCACCGGTGGAAATCGGCGCGGCCTTCAGCGGCAAATTCGAAATCGTGACAGGCTTGAAGCCCGGCCAAAAGGTGGTGGTCAAAGGCAATGAATTACTGCGGCCCGGCCAACGGGTCAGGGTCAGACGGGGCGCACCCCGGGTAGGTGAAGCAAATGGGAGCAAAAGCTGATGCCGTTGATTGAACTCGCCATAAAACGGCCCATCGCCGTTCTGTCGGTGGTTCTCATGGTGGTGCTGATGGGTTTTGTCGCTTTGCGGATAATCCCCATTCAATTGACTCCCGATCTGCGCAAACCGGTGGTCGCCATTTATACGGTTTGGACCGGGTCCTCCCCAACCGAAGTGGAACGGGAAATCACCAATCGGCAGGAAGAGGCCTTGACCGGGCTCGACGGGTTGGAGGAAATTTCGTCTTCGTCCCGTGACGGCATGGCGCGCATTCGCCTTGAGTTCAGCATGGACACCAACATGGACAAGGTGCTGATGCTGTTGGGCAACTCGCTGACTAATATTTCCGGCATGCCCGAAGAAGCCAAGCAACCCCGCATCCGGACGCGTGATTCGGAAGACAATCCCATCGCCTGGTTCGTAATCAAAAAACTGCCGGGCAATGAACGTGATATTCAGACCTACGGCGCCTTTTTGCAGGACTTCGTCGGCGATCGTCTGGAACGCATTCCCGGCATTGCCCTCTCCAATGTTTATGGCGGCAAGCGCAGAGAATTGAAGGTCATCGTCGATCCGCAAAAAATGGCGCGGTTCGGCATGACGGTTTCTGATATCGTCCAGGCAATCCGCGGCAACAACGCCTCGGTTTCCGCCGGTGTCATAGAGGAAGGCAAACGCCGCTACATCGTCAGGACCGACAACGAACTGGTTAATGTGGATAGGGTGCAAAGCCTTATTCTGCGCACCCAGGTTGATCCCAACACCGGACGGATCGCCAGGGTCAGGGTTGCCGATCTGGCGGAAGTCATGTTCGACTATCAAAGAGCCTCCACCTACATCCTCAATGACGGCGACAGTGCAGTCGTCGCCAATGTGATCCGCGACACCGGTGTTAACGTTATCGAAGTAATGAAAAACGTGCGGGCCGCCGTTAAAGAGCTCAACGAAGGCGTGTTGGTGCAGGCCGGTCTGAAAATGAAACAGGTTCACGACGATACCGTCTACATCAATTCGGCTTTGCGGCTGGTACAACAGAACATCCTGGTCGGTGGGACGTTGGCGGCATTGATCCTGCTCATCTTCCTGCGCTCCATCAGGGCCACACTGGTGATCTCGTTGGCCATCCCCGTTTCGGTAATCGGATCCTTCGTCGCCATGGCGGCGCTGGGCCGCTCAATCAATGTGATATCCCTCGCCGGTATCGCCTTTGCCGTCGGTATGGTGGTGGACGCGGCCATCGTCGTCCTGGAGAATATTTTCCGTCTCCGGCAGCAGGGCAAATCCCCCTTCGAGGCCGCTTTAAACGGCGCCAAGCAGGTCTGGGGCGCGGTCTTCGTATCGGCGCTGACAACGGTGATGGTGTTCGTGCCAATCCTGGTGATGAAACTGGAGGTCGGTCAGCTCTTCCGGGACATCGCTGTGGCAATTTCCGTCGCGGTTCTATTGTCACTCGTTGTATCCATCACCGTGATCCCGGCCCTCGCCAACAAAATTCTTGCGGGTCCCGTCAAAGATAGGGCTCATGGCCTGCCCTTGCCCGTGTTCGATCAATTTGCCCGTCTCTTTTACCGTTTGGTGATCGGCTACACCCGACGGGTGATCGGCAGGAAAACACTTTCGATTGCGGTTATTGCCGTGGTCTGCGGTGTTACCGGAGTTGCAACGTGGCAGTTCCTGCCCAAACTGGAATACCTGCCAGAGGGCAACCGCAATCTGATCATTGCCCGCATATCAACGCCGCCCGGCTATAATATCGATTCCATCAGAGAAATTGCCGGTAAAACGTTCAACCAGATCCGGCCTCATCTGGCCTCTGAAACCGGCCCCGAATCCAAACCGGGCGAACCGGCGAAGATGGATCGCTTCTGGTTCGTCATTCGTCGCGGCTTCACCATTGCCGCCGCCGCCGCCGTCGACCCGACACGAGTGCGGGAACTGATCCCGGTTATCCGGAAAGCCATTTTCAGCAATCCCGGCACCAGGGGATTTGTTTTCCAGACGTCGCTATTCGGTCGGGGTTTCGGCGGTGGGCGCAATATCAATCTCGACATATCCGGTCCCGAACTGGACGATGTTTTGGATGTGGCGGGACGCGCCAACGAGATCGTCTCGCGCCTATTCCCCCGGCCCCTCGGCAATCAAATTCGCGTGAATCCGGGTCTGCAGAATGCCAACCCGGAATTGCGTCTGATCCCCAATCCCCGCGCCATGTCCGACAACGGTATAACGGCGCGCGAGTTGGGAGAAACGGTGGACGCCTTTAATAGCGGCATGCGGGTGGCCGAGGTGACGATCGGCGGCGATCTCGTCGATTTGACGCTGCAGGGTCCGGAACGGCAGATATCAAAAACGGAAGGCATTAATAATCTGCCGGTGGTGACCAGATCGGGTTTGGTACTGCCGGCCAGTTCCCTGGCCCGCATCGACGTTACCTCCAGCCCCAATGAAATCCGGCATCTGGAACGCCAGCGCACGGTTAGCCTGCGCATTCGACCGTCACAGGATATCCCGTTGGAGGTCGCCATGGACAAAGTGCGGTCCGACGTTATGGACAAACTAAGGCAGGAAGGACTACCGCCGGGCATTACCCTCGGCATGGGCGGTACCGCCGATACGCTCACCAAGACCTTCGACAGCATGGTGATCAATCTGCTGCTCGCCTTGGTGATTGTTTATCTGGTGATGGCGATCCTGTTCGAAAGCTTTGTCTACCCGTTCATAATCATGTTTTCGGTTCCCTTGGCGACTGCAGGCGGGGTTGCCGGATTGGCGCTTTTGAATTTGATCAAATTCCAGGCTCTGGACATGCTGACCTTGCTGGGCTTCGTTATTTTGATCGGCATCGTGGTCAACAACGCCATTCTGCTGGTGCATCAAACCCTCATCCATGTGCGGGAAGAAAATATGGCGGTGATCGATGCGATTATGGAGGCCACCAGCAATCGGATTCGCCCGATTTTCATGTCCACCCTGACCAGCGTGTTCGGCATGCTGCCGTTGGCATTATTTCCGGGCGCGGGCTCGGAACTATACAGGGGGCTGGGATCGGTGGTTATTGGCGGTTTATCGTTGTCTGCTATCCTGACGCTGCTTATTATTCCGCCGTTACTTAGCCTATTCTCGTTCGCCTTGGTAAAAAAGACAAAAGCCGTTACAGTAAACGCGCCGTCACCGGCGGAATAACCCAATAGAATTTTAAGGGACAGATTGCGGAGCCTTTAATGACCAAAGTACCGAAAATGGAATTCGAAACGATAGAGGAAAACGCCGAAGCCGCGGCCGGACTATTGAAATCCATGGCCAATCAGCACCGATTGCTGATTCTATGCCGGCTTGGTGACAAAGAATATTCGGTGGGGGAATTGGAGGAAATCGTCGGCTTGAGTCAATCAGCGCTGTCTCAGCATCTGGCGCGGCTCAGAAGCGACGGCCTCGTGCAAACTCGGCGGGAGGCGCAGACGATTTACTATTCGCTTTGCAGCGACGAGGCCTTTGTCATGATGAAGACGCTTTGCGCCCTGTTGCAGCCGACCGACGATGCCGCCGCCAAGGTTGCCGCTTCCATGGCGCGGATCTAAGAATCAACGTCCTACGAAGTCCCCAATCGTTGCGAATAATTTTGGGAGGTACGGGTGATATTTCGTCAGCTGTTCGATAGCGTATCCTGCACCTTTACCTATTTGCTCGCCAGCCATGAAGGGGGCGAGGCCCTGCTGATCGATCCGGTCCTGGAAAAAGTGGGCCGCTATGTCACCCTGTTGAACGAGCTCGATTTGAAACTGGCGAAAGCCATCGACACCCATATTCATGCCGACCACATTACGGCCTTAGGGGCGCTCCGGGACGAAACCCACTGTATTACCGTCATGGGAAAGGAAAGCAGCGCCGACGTGGTGTCCATGCGGGTCGAGGACGGCGACAAGATTGAAATAGAAGGCATCAGTCTGGATGTTATGTACACACCCGGCCACACGGACGATTCCTATTGTTTCGCCATGCCCGACCGGGTTTTCACCGGCGACACCCTTTTTATCAGGGGCAGCGGACGCACCGATTTTCAGCACGGTGACCCCATCGCCGCCTATCATTCCCTGTTCGACAAACTGCTGAAGCTGCCCGATGACACGCTGGTCTATCCCGGCCACGATTACAAAGGCGATTCGGTCAGCACCATCGGCGAAGAAAAAAGGTTTAATCCGCGGCTGCAAGTCGGTTCGGCCGAGGAGTATGCAGAGATTATGAACAATCTCGGATTACCTGATCCAAAGATGATGGATGTCGCCGTCCCCGCCAATCAAAAGATCGGCTTTTCCCCGGACCTGCCGGAGATTGAACGTTGCACCATTTCGGCGGCCGATGTCGTGGCGCGAACCGACCGGTCGGAGAATATTTTTATCGACCTCCGGGAAGAAACGGAACGGGAGAAGAACGGCATTATCCCGAACTCGGTCCACGTCCCCTACCTCAACCTCACCGATTTCATCAAGCCGGGCGGGATGTTGCACGCCCTTTCCAAGCAGACCGACCGTACATTGATGCTCTACTGTTCCTACGGGGAGCGCTCGGCTCTGGCGCTGGGCGAAATGAACCTCGCCGGGATGAGTAACGTATGCCATCTGGGCGGCGGCATGGACGCCTGGATCAACGCAGACGGTCCGGTGGAGAAAGTTGGCTAGTTAAACCGGCGCAAAAATAAAGGCGCCGTCATCCCTTTCCGTACGGGAGATCCGGCCCTCGGTTTCCAACATGCGGATATGGGAGAGGGCTTCGCCCAGGGCGAAGAATAGCTGATGCCTGTCCAGTTCCCGGTCGAAAAGTTTTTGCGCGATCTCCAGTCCCGTGGCACCGCCGTCGCAGGCCCTGAAGGCGTCTTCCAGCCGTTCCTCGTGATGAACATCGTACTCGTCCAGCCGGATATGCAAGCCCGTAAATGGGCGGTTGTGGCTGGGCAGGACTTTGGCCGAGTGAGGCAAATGCCGGAAACTTTCGATACTCTCGATAAACTCCCGCAGCGGATCGGATCGGGCGTCATGGCCGTGCAGGAGAATGTTGGGCGTAATTTTGGGCAAAATCTGATCGCCGGCGATCAGCACGTCGAGGCTTTCACAGTAGAGGCAGACATGCTCGAACGAATGGCCACGGCCGATAATCACTTGCCAGTCTTTGCCGCCGATATCAATAATTTCGCCATCACGAATGTGGTGGAACATCTGCGGCACCAGCGTATAGAGTTCTTTAACGCTGAGGACGTGGTGCGAGATGTAATCGATCTGCGCCTTATTGCACCCCGCCCGATGATAAAATTTCGAATAGACGTCCGGTTCGTTGGTGCCTCCCAGGCTTAATATCCGCCCCCAGGCCCACTCGCCGAAACTGCTCACCAACTCGGCGTCCCATTCGCGGCAGATCCATCCCGCCAAACCCATGTGGTCGGGATGGCCATGGGTGCAGATCAAACGGTTGAGCTTCTTGTCTTTCAAAATGCGGCCGAAAATATCGCGCCAGATATCCATGGTTTGGGTGTTGTTGATACCGGCGTCGATCAGGGTCCAGCCATCATCTTCCTCGATCAGCCACAGGTTGATGTGGTCGAGTTGGTAGGGCAGCGGCATCCGCACCCAATGGATACCCTCTGCGATCTCGTACAACTCGCCCGGTTCGGGAATATGCTCGGTAATAAACTCGATGGTACTTTCGGTCACAGGTAAAACTGCCACATGGTTGAGGAGAGCGGCGACTATACCGGCGCAATTCGCTTTAGCAAGGTAGCTAAATCGAGCTTACTAGATTTAACGGCCTATCGATTGGCTTTGGGAACACGGTTTTCCGCAATTTCGCGTTCCCGGCGTTTCATATCCGCGGCGCGGTTCTTGGCGATACGCTTATCGTCGAAATAGGACCAAACGGTAAGGAAACCAAAGATCACTGCGAACACGCCGCCCATGGCGGTCATTTTCCAATCCCAGTCCCAGGCGAGGCCGCCGGCAACGAAGGCGATAAAAAAAATCGTTACACCGGCATAGGAGCCGGGAGACGTCGGTACGGGAGATTTGTACACTTTGGTATCCCTTGATTTCCCTGGACTGTATTCACCTGCAAGTTTTAACAAATTCAATCAGGCATTTGAATAGCTAATGAACTTTTTCCGGCGGCAGTCCCAGGCGCAGCCACGCCAGTTCCTGTTTTACCGCTTCCAGGCTCGGTTTATCCGGCGCATCCAAGGCCTCCGATATGATCTCCTTTTGCACCGTGTGGGGAAGCCGTTCCAGATTTTCCAGAAACAGGAATTTAATGGATGGCCGTACAGTGTCCGAATTCAACAGGCTGAGGATCAGACGTTTCCGGATATCAACCCTGAGGTTACCGGCTTCCGATAGCTCGAAAAACTCATCGACGAACGTTCTGGGTTCCAGATGACCGTCGATCAAGGCGCGTAAGTTCTCCCTTAAGGCTTGGGAATATCGTTTACGGCTCAAGGTGATGAATTTAGAGACGTTGGTCTGCACTTTGCCGATGATACCGGGATCAAAATCGCTTTCGGTAACCAGTTCGACGCAGTGCTTCACCACCGGATGTTTGGAGGTTTCGCCCAACATGCCGAAAACTTCAGCCGTCAATTTAGTGTGCCGGGCGCGCGGGCTCATGCGGACCGCCGCCGCCACCGACATGGGTGAATCGGGATCTTTGGTCGCCACCACGGCCAAGGGAATGGATTCCTCCATCGCCTGAAGATCGATTTCGCTATTCAGAAGATGTTCCGGCATCAACAGCGTGTTGTCGCCGCCCGGTGCATATAATGGTTGGCTGCTTTGATAATTTTCTTTGAGATTTAACGCCAGTTGCAGCCCTTCATTGGTTATTCCGAGACTGTTTTGCTGATTTCGAACCGGTAATCCGGTGCTGGTTTCCAAAGAATTACGAGAGAGAGATTTTTTTGCCGGGACTTTCGTCCCCCATTGATCATTCATGTGTTTCCGCCTTAAGCCACCACCGGCCCCATGGATTTTTATCTCTGTTGGCCGGATATTATTGATTGAAGCGGTCATAGTAGAGCGCCGCCTTTGACAAAACCTTAATGGCGCAAAAGTATTGTCAAAAAGGTTAAAAAAATCGGTATATCTATATTTAGATTAGAGCAAGTAGTTGCGGCTTTTTCAAAATGTCGCCCTACACACCGGTAATTTATCAATATTTTGAGATATTTTGGGTGCGAATTACACCGCATTTGGTAACGATTGTTGCGAACCAAACCAAAAAACAGCAATAAACCGGATTGAAATATTACTCAAACCAACAAAATTTCCGGCTATTTCCAAAAAAAATTAAATTTTTTTTGGATTCCCGACGTGACTCGTATGAGTCGTAATAATGCTTAAAAATCAATTCTTTATTGATTGGTTCTTTTACTTAAAAGTGCAAATAAGCCTTTGAAAAGAATCACTTATTATATCGGGAATCCGGCGATTTAGCCGTCCTGCCAAGACTCCGTTATTTAAATATTTGAATCTATAGTGATTCATTTTTGCCACAATATGATGTGTTATATACTAGATAGGGGAATTAGTCTGTTGACAGCTACATCATTTTGAATATTAATTTTCCCATGCTTAAGGCATTGGGAGTCAAGAGCAAAATCCGAATCTCGGATCGAGGGGACCCGAAGAAACGGATCTAAACAGACCAAGTTAGTTAGTTGAAAAGGTCTTTTAGGGGGTGCATGGGAATGTACACTATTTACTACACGGAAAATGACGCGCCGGACGAACAGCGCATTGGTATGGTGTCGGCGCCGAATCTGACGATTGCACATCGGGTTGCCGAAATGCAGTTCATCAACAGCCGGATCGACCAAATCAAGGAATTAACGCCGCCGGAAGAGGAAGTCCGCTATCCGGGTGCGCGTTTCATCAATGGCGAATTTCGGCCAACCATCCATCACGACGAGTTAATGTAGAGGTCGGCGTACAGCAAATATTACGGGGGGCTTTCGATTTCTTGGGGGCCCACTCCTCCGAAGTGTAGGGGCTTCGTCGAGGAGAAACGGGGGAACGGGATGCGGCTCACTTGCCTGGGGGCCGCATCCTTCCGTTTTGGAAACCTGTTTCCGAAAGCGGCTTGCCTATTTCCCTATTAAGAGTAAAAATCGAAAACCGAACACAACGAGAACAAATTTCGTGGGTGGAGCATGAGAATTGGCGTTGATTTGGGCGGCTCGAAAATTGAAGCGGCTGTCCTCGATGACGATGGCGATTTCGTCGACCGGCGGCGTATTGCAGCTCCGAAAAATGATTATGACGCCACGGTTGGCGCGATTACCCGGCTGGTGCAGGAAACCGAGGCGGCGGCCGGCGTTAAGGACCCGGCCATACCGGTCGGTGTCGGTATTCCGGGCGCCATATCACCGGCCACGGGGTTGATCAAAAACGCCAATTCAACCTGGCTGATCGGACATCCTTTGGACCAGGACCTGGCGGCCGCTTTGAACCGGCCGGTTCGGCTCGCCAACGACGCCAACTGTTTCGCCCTGTCGGAGGCCGTGGACGGCGCTGCTGAGGGGTCGCACGTTGTGTTCGGAGTTATTCTCGGCACCGGCGTCGGCGGCGGTGTCGTTGTGAATGGGCGTATCCTGGGCGGCCCCAACGCCATCGCCGGCGAGTGGGGCCACAATCCCCTCCCCTGGCCGACCCCGGAGGAGCTACCGGGCGGTCCCTGTTATTGCGGCAAGCATGGGTGTATTGAGACTTTTTTGTCGGGGGATGGTTTGGCCCGAATCCTGGATACCGGCCTTAGCGCCGAGGAGATTGCCGCCAAGGCTGCGAACGGGGAATCCGCTTCAACCGATGCGCTGGCCCTTTACACCAACCGGCTGGCCCGGGCGCTGGCGAGTGTCATCAATGTTCTCGACCCTGACGTCATCGTGCTGGGCGGCGGACTGTCCAATATCGGATACCTCTACGACACCCTGCCAAATCTCTGGCAGCAATGGGTGTTCTCCGACCAGACCGATACCAAACTGGTGCAAAACCGGCACGGCGATTCCGGTGGCGTCCGGGGCGCGGCCTGGCTTTGGCCCGGCGGCGCGGCGGAACCGGTCTGATGGCGACCCTCTGCCGCGAATGCGGGACGCTGCAAAAGGGAAAAGCCCTTCCGGAACGCTGCCAGAGGTGCGCCTCGCCGCGGCTGATCAGCCATGACGAGCTTACCGATCTGGCGATCGCCCATATCGACTGCGACGCCTTTTACGCCAGCGTTGAAAAACGCGACAACCCGGAGCTCCGCGACAAGCCGGTAATCGTCGGCGGCGGCAAGCGGGGCGTGGTGGCCGCCTGCTGCTATATCGCGCGCATGAAAGGTGTCCACTCGGCCATGCCCATGTTCAAGGCTCGCAAGGCCTGCCCCGACGCCGTGGTCATCCGGCCCAGCATGGACAAATACAGCCGGGTCGGTCGCCAGATCAAAGATATGATGCGGGATACGACGCCCTTGGTGGAATCCCTCTCCGTCGACGAGGCTTTTCTCGATCTGGGCGGCACGGAGAAACTTCATCACGGCAGTCCGGCGGAAACCCTGGTCAGGCTGGTCAAGCGCATCGAGGATGAAATCGGCGTCACCGCCTCCATCGGTCTCAGCTACAACAAATTCCTTGCCAAGACCGCGTCGGACCTGGACAAGCCGCGGGGCTTCGCCGTCATCGGACAGGCCGAGGCCCTGGATTTTTTATCGCCGCGCCCGGTGGGCTCCATCTGGGGCGTCGGCCCGGCGCTCCGGCGCAAACTTGAAAAGGACGGGTTGACCACCATCGGCCAACTCAGGGACCTGCCCGAAGACGAGCTGATGAAGCGCTATGGCGTTATTGGTAAGCGCTTGTCCCACCTGTCCCACGGCCAGGATAGCCGCATCGTCAATCCCGAGAGCGAGATGAAAAGCATCTCCAACGAAACGACGTTTTCCGACGATTGTAAGGATCTGGAAACCCTCAAAGGCCGTCTCTGGCCCCTGTGCGAAAAGGTGGCCGGGCGGCTGAAAAACAAGCAACTGGCGGCCTCGACCATTACCATGAAG
This sequence comes from uncultured Rhodospirillaceae bacterium, assembly GCA_964574215.1. Classification (GTDB taxonomy): domain Bacteria; phylum Pseudomonadota; class Alphaproteobacteria; order Rhodospirillales; family UBA2165. Next base: position 84,595 of record CAZNLR010000014.1, read on the forward strand.
CTCAAGACGTCAGGCTTCCGTATCCTCACCCGCTCCAAGACCCTACCCATCCCCACCCAATTGGCGGAAATCCTCTATCGCACGGCGCTGCCCCTGCTCGAGAAAGAAGCCAACGGCACAGCATTCCGCCTTATCGGCATCGGCGCCAGCCAGTTCGCCGATCCCGCCGACGCCGACCACGCCGACCTCCTGGACAGTAGCCCCGAGGAGTACGCAAAAGTGGAAAACGTTATGGATCAGGTGAGAGAGAAGTTTGGCAATGCGGCTATTCAGAAGGGCAGAACGACATTGAAGAAGTGAGGAGATAGTGAGATTTAATACCTTCCCATTTCTATCTCACGAAATGAAATGGTTTCCAATAGGGTTTCCTCGGATTGAATTCGATAATTTTTTCCATATTTATTCCATCATCAAAAAATTTTTAGATTTTATGGATGTTCTACTCGGCACCCTCTCCGATAATTTCCAGCGCCGCATCTTTTAGAAACCCTGAACGGGTCGTGCCCTTGGCTTTGGCCATTGCGTCGATTTTATGGAGAACCGATTCAGGAAAGGTGACATTAACCCGGACGGCTTTCTCTCTAATTTCGGGTGTGGACACCATAAAGGCAACGGCATCGGTATTATGTAGATCTGCCATGACGGTATCCAAAGACGAAGCACCGGGAACGGCTAGTCCAGCCGCCAATATACCCTCGATATGCAACGATAAGGCTTCGGCAGCCATATCTTTGGCTTCATCAAGACTGGTACCCGCGGTCACGCAACCGGGAAAATCGGGAAAATCCACTCCAAAGTCGCTGTCTGCCTCTTTGCGTATGAGAGCTATGTAGTTCAAATCATCAATTCCTTATTCGATTCCGGCTATTTTCAAAGTCTTCCGAAGCGTCCCGATTGGAATGTCTTTTTGAGGGTGAACAACAGTGATGATCTTGTTTACACCCTTCTTCTTGAACGTCACATGGCTGCCACGGGACCTGACTTCGAGCCATCCGTTTGCTCTTAACCGTTTTATGAGATCGGTGCTTTTCATAATGTGTACAATACACACGATATTATTGCAATTGGATTGATATACACACCGATGTGGATCACTTTCTTTCGACCGAACCAATAGGCTTGTTGCAGGTAGGTAGATGTTAAGTGAAAGATATTAGCCATGAAATGGCTATGGCATGCTCAGGGCATGATTTTCCGAGGCGGGGAATTTTTATTTGAAAGAAAAAATATTTTTCCCCTTTAACACCCCGGCTTTTCCAGCATCTCGATCTGGTCCAGCCGCGCCTCGACACCGTAGTCACCGAAATCCTGCAAAATCGTTTCGACGATGCCGTCGGCGCGGAATTCGACGCCCAGCTCCATTTCCGGGGTGGAGGATTTATCGCGGACGGGGAAGTAGGCGAGACGGGCGCGCCAGCGGAGGGTATCGGCAAGTTTTTCCAAAACTTTTTTCGACAGCTTGGGACCGTCCTTGTCCTTGCCGATAACGGCGCTGACCTCATAGGGATTGTCCAAAGTGGCGCCGTCGAAGATGGATTTGGTGAGATGATTGCCGCCGCCTGCGGATAAGGTGATCAGGGCGTTGATATGGGCGGTGGGAAATAATGTTCCCTTAGGCAAATTCACTTTATTTCGGGTGGGTTTGGAATATTCCACCACTCCGCCTTCTCCCTCGCCGTCCAAAACAGCCACGCCTTTGATTTCCTGCACCGGTTTGCCGTTTTGCGATTCATTGACCCTGAACCGGAAGCCCAGCCCGTCCTTGGATTCCCAGGTCATCAGGGAGCGGACGTTTTCGATTTCCTTACTGCCGTCATATTGCAGCCGGAGATAAACCCGGCTTTCGACCGTCCAGCCGTCGCATTGATCGCGGAATTCGTAAGTCATCACACCCCGGGCGGCGGATAGTCCACCGTCTCCCGAAGATTTGGACAGATGCATGGAATAAAGAGCCCGGTGAGGCGCCAAAGCACCGGCAGCGGCGTCCCTAACGGACATCGGGGTCAAGGCGGCACTAATGGCCACTAAAACACCCAGCCGGATTGCTGCTTCAGAGATTGAATTCCCCATTTTTTTACCTCGTTTCCGCCCCCTGCTTCCCGGTAAGAAACTTACCCCATGCTAGGCTAATTTTGCCCCTTGAATCGGTAATTTCTGCCAATCCGCAACAAAACTATCCGAAAATCCTAATAACATATTGAAATATATAAATTTTTTATCTGGCACGGGCCTTGCGTCATTAATCGGATAATAACCCCTACGCTCTATAGTGGACTGCGGTTGGCAGACTAGAAAGGAAAAAAAGTGCATAATAACGATAAGGCGTCAGAAAGACCGCCGCGCAACGTGATTAACTCCCTCCCAGGCATTTCTGAAATCGTAAAACGCATCGGCGGCCTGTCGCCGTTTCAGTCCTTGGCGGCGCAGAGTACGCATTTGCCTCGCGGCGACGACGTCTCCATGGTCAAAGCCATGAACGTGCTGTTGTCGGAGGCCGAGAGCCTGCGAAAAACGGTCGATGAACAAACCGATCGAATTGCCCATCTCGAGGCTCTGGCCACAACCGATGAACTGACCGGCACCTTGAACCGCCGCGGCTTCGAGGAAGAGTTGGATCGTCTTCTGGCGCGCGCCGAGCGTAAGAACGAAGAAGGTGTTCTGGTTTATGTGGATTTGGACGGCTTCAAGCCGGTCAATGACACGTTCGGCCATGCCGCCGGAGACGAGGTCCTCCGCCAAGTCGCCCGGGTGCTGACGGAAAACGTCCGCGATATGGATGTGGTTGGCCGGCTGGGCGGCGACGAATTCGCCGTCATTTTGGTCGGCAGTGAACGGGATAAGGGTTTGGAAAGAGCCGAGATGCTCAATGATCTGCTCAACGAGTCTTGGATCGATTGGAGTGGAACGGTCATTACCATCGGCGCCAGTTTCGGCATGCAATCCTATCAAGCGGGCGATCAGGCTGAAAACCTGATCAGCAGCGCCGACGCCGCCATGTACAAAATCAAACAGATCAAAGAAGAAACCGACCAATGCGACGCCGATCCCTTGCCGTTACGGTCTAAGGCGACGCCGTCCTATGTACCGCACCTGTCGCTGGGGCAAACCAGGCGGGCCGATGCGATCTGAACCCTACCTGACGCACCCGTTCCGGGAGGACCCGGACTCCGGCACGGCGCCAGCCGACGGTAATTTCGTTCGGGTGCATCCGACTTCCACATCGGCGCGCCGGACCGAACAACCGCTTCCCAGGATTCCCCTGCCGGGAGAAATGTTCGCTAATGCGACCGCCAATGAACTATCCGGAATACTGGACCAGGAGGACCAAGACGGTGAACCGCTTTCCTTGAGTGAAATATCCGAGGAATACGATATCCGCTATATCACGCCACGGAAAATGATCGACTTGAGCTTCGATCTGTATTTTTCAGGATTCCTGAGTAAGGAGCAATACGCGGAACTCGCTTTTCAGTCGGAACTGATGCCCAATTTCGATCAGACCATTGGCGCTCTAACCGGTCAAAAAGCAGAGCCCGACCGGCCGCGCGATTTTACCAAAATCTGGCTGCAACGGCTGGAATTCGAAAAACAGCATGCCGATGATCCCAGGATCGTCCAAAGAACCGAGAAAATTCTCGATCTCCTCAAGTCCATTGACCGGAAGAAAAAAACTAAACCAGCGACTTCCGGTGACGGCCAGCCAACCGTGAAAGAAGATTCAAAAGAAGTTGCTACAGCCGTTCTGCCGCCCCTCAGTCTCAATCGGGAATAAGGCGATCAACGCCAGAATGTCGCCTTTTGGACTACCAGTTCAACGAGGCTGATACCGCTCCTGACCAGCGACCGGGGTGAATAGGGGGAAAGATCGGATTCATTCGGCGCCTCCTGGATTTCCGGAATTTGAGGAACTTCAGCAATTTCGAGGCTGCTTTCATCGTCACCGCCCGCAGCCGTTTCGAAATTTTCCAAATCTTCAACCGATGGCTCATCTTCAAGTACCGCCAGCAGTTCCTGTTCTTCCCGGGCGAGCACCTCTTCGCCATCGCCGGCTTGCGCTAAGGCCGTCGGCTCATCCGCATATTCATGACAGATACGACCGGTGGTAATGATCCGGTAGAGCGCACAATCCATCCCGGCGGCATAGGACAGACCGTGGTCGGTCAGGGATTTCTTGGTGGCCACATAGCTAAATCCGTCGAGCGCCCAACTGGCAACCGTAACGGTCGCCGGCACAGTACAACCGGACAAAATTGCTGATAAAACAATAACGGAGACGAGCCCCAGTACACGCCTCATCCGACCCCTCCATGGCACCGTATTTTTTATCGTGGCAGGATTTTTCCCGCTCTTGTGGATAAGTATGCCCAGAAGGAGACAAGGCTGGCAACCGCTATATACGTAAAAACCACAGGTTTGGCCGGCCAAATTTGAAAAAGTGATTATACTTCAGTTAGTTAGATGCCAAAAGGCGAGCAAATTACGCAGAATCGCCTGAATCGTCCGCTTTTTCATCGTCTTTCTTTTTGACCTTGGGCAGGTCGGCTTTGATATGCAGTTCCTTGTAGCGGGCGGCATCGATCCCGGCGGGCGCGTTCATCAACAGATCTTCCGCCTGCTGGTTCATGGGAAACAGAATGACCTCTCGGATATTGGGCTCGTCCGCTAGAAGCATGACAATGCGGTCAATGCCGGGGGCCGAACCGCCGTGGGGCGGTGCGCCGAATTTGAAGGCATTAAGAAGCCCGCTGAACTGGGTCTCCACATCCTCCGCCGTATAACCGGCGATTTCGAACGCTTTGTACATGATATCAGGGCGATGATTTCGGATAGCGCCCGACGACAATTCGACACCGTTGCAAACGATGTCATATTGATAGGCGAGGATATCCAGCGGTTCCTGGTTCTCCAGCGCTTCCATACCGCCCTGGGGCATGGAGAACGGATTATGGCTGAAATCCAGTTCGCCGGTGTCTTCGCTCATCTCGTACATGGGATAGTCGACAATCCAGCAGAACTTAAAGACGTCCTTTTCGCACAGGTCCAGTTCCTCGCCCACGCGGGTGCGGGCGGCGGCTGCGAAGGCGGCGAAGTCCTTGGGAACGCCGGCCACGAAAAAGACGGCATCGCCATCGTTGAGGTTCATGTCGGTGCGCAGCTGTTCGGTGCGTTCCGGGCCGATATTTTTGGCCACCGGCCCCGCCCCTTCACCGTCGCGGAAGAAGATATAACCCAGTCCGGGCTGGCCTTCCGATTGGGCCCAGGAATTCATGCGGTCACAAAAAGCCCGGCTGCCGCCGGTCGGCGCCGGAATGGCCCAGACGCGGACATTGGGGTCTTTCTCGATCATCCCGGCGAAGATTTTAAAACCGGAGCCCCGGAATATTGCGGTGGCGTCGGTCATCTTCAGCGGGTTCCGCAGGTCCGGCTTGTCGGTGCCGTACCAGTTCATGGAATCCTGGTAGGCGATACGCGGGAACGGCGTCGGCGTCACCTCGCGACCTTTGCTGAACTCTTCGAACACTCCCTGCAAAACCGGCTCCAATGAGTTTAATACGTCGTCCTGGGTGCAGTAGGACATTTCCACGTCCAACTGGTAGAATTCACCGGGCGAGCGGTCGGCGCGGGCGTCCTCGTCCCGGAAACAGGGGGCGATCTGGAAATACTTGTCGAAGCCAGACACCATAATCATCTGCTTGAAAATTTGCGGCGCCTGGGGAAGCGCGTAGAACTTGCCGGGATGGATACGGCTCGGCACCAGATAGTCCCGCGCGCCCTCGGGCGACGTGGCGGTCAGAATGGGCGTCTGCATTTCCATGAAGCCACCGTCGGTCATACGCTGACGGATGGAGGAAATAACCTGGCTCCGCAGGATAATATTGTTGTGCACTTCTTCGCGCCGGAGGTCCAAAAACCGGTACCGCAGCCGCATGTCTTCCGGGAATTCGGCATCGCCCGCCACTTGCATGGGCAGGACTTCGGCCTCGGATTCCACGTTGATATCGGTGATGCGTAACTCCACCTGGCCGGTGGGCAGGTCAGAATTGATGGTTTCGTCGGAGCGTTTATCGATCGGCCCGGTTACCGTGATAACGCTTTCGGGACGTACTTTTTCCACGATTTCAAAATGAACGTCGGTGGTTTCGATGACACATTGGGTCAGGCCGAAATGATCCCGGAGGTCGAGAAACAACAGATTGCCGTGATCCCGCTTGCGGTGCACCCAGCCGGACAGCCGGACCGTTTCACCGGCGTTATCCAGGCGCAACTCGCCACAGGTATGTGTTCTAAAGGGATGGAGGTCGTTCTCGGTGCTCATATCGCCAACATTCAATTAAGTGCTAAATAGAAAAAGGAAGCGGCGCAAGGTGAAAACAATCTACCCTTGCGCCGCGCCGCGTTTACTCTGTATTCGCCGAATATTCAAGCCATTTACGGCTCTATGGCCGCCATATCAGCGTCCCTAGACGATCTCGCAGGCTTCGTCGAAATCAAACCGCGGCAGTTTTTTGAAAATGGTGGTTTCATCACCCCGGCCGAAACTGCAGATGAACATGGTTTTGACATTGGTGCCGGCCCAAAATGCTTCGTCCATGCCGGGCTTGTTGATCCCCTGCATCGGTCCGACGTCGAGCCCCACGGCTCTAACAGCCAGCATGAAATAAGCGGCCTGCAAGGCGCCGTTCAGATTGGCCCAGGGAACAATTATGTCGGGGTTTTCAGCAAATCGCTTCTCCATCATCTCGGCCCGGAACGGCACCAGTTTTCCGAAATGCTCATGGAAATCGTGATCCGTGCCGAGAATAGCCGTTACCGGCGCTTTCAAGGTTTTCGCCCGGTTCGGCTCGTTAACCACCGGACCCAGTTTTTCCTTGGCTTCATCGGACGTTACGAACTTGATCCGCATGGGGCAGCAGTTGGAACTGGTCGGACATTGTTTCATCAGATCAAAAATTTTTCTGATCTGGTCTTCGCTGACCGGCTCGTCCGTCCAACCGTTGAAGGACCGCCCGCCATTGAACATGAGGTCCAGTTCCGCATCGTCGAGCGGACTGGTTCTGGCGCGTACCTCGCGCACGAATTCCTGTGCCTTGAGATCAATTTCGTCTTTTTCAATGGGTTTATTCATCTTCCCCTCGTTATGTTTATATACAGATAGAGCTTAATTAGCAGTTCTAGGTAAATTCGCAACCATTTGACGCGCTTTCGCTTGTCTCACCAATTATTTCGCCCCTAGTTTTGTAAAATTCCACCTTTTAAGTTTGCGGCCAATATGGCGAATTTGGTATAGAATCACCTGTGAATCCAATATAATTCGAATTTGGGGAAGCAATTAAAAAAGCCGCCAGTTTGAGCAGCAAGGAAGGATACCGTTATGAGTTTTAAATTCTGTTTATATTCCGACATTCACGGCCAAATTCCGCAATTGGAAGCCGTCGAAGCCGCCGTCGAAAAAGAGAACCCGGACAAAGTCGTCGTCATCGGCGATCTGGTGGGTTTGGGGCCGGAACCGGCCGATATCGTGCAGCGTATGATCGACCGCCCGGGAATCGATGTCATTGTCGGTAATGTAGACCTCTGGGTGACCCGCAAGGTTTGGGAAACCAAGACACCAAAAAGCCCGCACCAGGAATGGATGTTCCGGATGATGGAAATGACCCGGGATCGTTTGAACGACGACCAGCTGGAATGGCTCGACAAGCGGCCGTTCTCGATGACCTACTCACCGGATTTGGGTCACGATTTCCACGTCTTCCATGGCACGCCTTACGACATCGGCGACTCAGATGCCTTCCCGTTCCGTCTGACCGATGACGAAATTGCGGAAAAACTCAAAGGCTATGACTACGACGTCATGTCGCACGGCCATATCCACGGACCTTCGGTGCGGGATATTCCGCGCGCCGACGGTAAGTTCCAGCAACTCGTTTGCGCCGCCGCCGTGGGCATGAGTTGGGACGGCGACCCCCGGCCTTCTTACGCAGTTGTCGAATATTTGGGCGACGGCAAATGGAACAACCGGGTCGAGCGGGTGGAATTCGACGCCGAAGAACAGGCCAGTTTCAACGAGAACTCCTGGATCGAACACGGCGAACGTATTGCCGGCATGATCCGTTCGGGCACCTTCTGGAACCCGGATCATATGCCGCACTAAAAGGTGGGCAGCGGCGCCGATACCCCTACGGCCGCTTCCGATTGGGAGCGGCAGATAAAAGGACAAATTCGGCGCCGCTATGCCACCTTGAACTTTCCGCCTGACGGCGCGGGCAGGGCCAGGGAAGCCGGATATCCGGCTGATCTTATCGAAACAACGCCGGACTGGCTGACCGCATCTTATTCGGGATGCGGTTTTTTGCTGGATGAATTATCGCTGACGGGAACCGAGACCGTTGTCGATCTGGGCTGCGGTACCGGTGTCGACAGTTTTCTCATCAGCCGAATGTTAAATGACGGCGGCCTAGTCTTGGCCATAGATATGACCCGGGAAATGCTGGCTCGGATCGGAGAATTACCCACCGATAACATCACGCCCCTTGCCGGAGATATGGAGTGCCTGCCCCTGGCGGATGAAACTGTTGATCAGGCCGTCGCCAATGCGTCCTTCAATCTGACCCTCAATAAAAGGAATGCGTTCGCCGAGGCTTTCCGGGTGCTTAAAGGCGGCGGGCGGCTGGTGGCGTGCGATTTGGTCAAGGATGGCGACTTGCCGCCGGAAGTCCTGACCGACCCCCTCTCCTACAATACGTCCCTGGGCGGCGCCATCGAAGAAGATGATTTAAAGGAAATAATCCTGGAGACGGGGTTTGAATCCGTTGCCATCACCGGTCACCGCCCCTTCTCCGCCGTCACGGCGGTAAAAATCACGGCCCAAAAATAGCACCCCCAAAAAGGGGAACGGCACCTTTTTTTAACTAACCTATTGAAAATTAAGGAATTTGGGATTGGGGCCGTGCACCTTTTTCAGAAATTATTCTCTTGATCCGCAAAACCCGCTCTCACCCTGACATATCCTTCACAGAATCTTTTACATTAAAGAAGATATGGAGAGGTTACCATGGCCAGACCCCCACGAAACTTTGCAGGAGACCTGTGTTATCACGTGATCACGCGGGGCAACAGGCGCATGCAGGTGTTTGATACCGAGCTAGACTTTAAGGAATTTGTGAAGCTTTTGACTCTCACCAAGCAACGATTGGATATCCGTTTGCTCGGATTTTGCCTAATGCCTAATCACATCCATCTACTGGTTCGACCTTATGAAGACAATGATTTGAGCCGTTGGATGCATCGGTTACTGACCTCCCACGTCAGACGGCACCATAAACGTCATGGAACTGATGGCCATATTTGGCAAGGAAGATTTAAAGCCTTCGCGATTGAAGAGGACCATCATTATTTAACCGTTCTTCGGTACGTGGAGAGAAATCCGCTTCGCGCCGGCTTGGTCGACCGGGCTGAACTTTGGCCCTGGTCAAGTTTGCATTTCAGGTCGAAGGACAGGCTGGGCAGGCTACTGGCTCAAAGTCCGGTTCCACTATTTGACGACTGGAAGGAATGGATTAATCAGCCGCAAACTGCGGCGGAACTGGAGGGTGTGCGGCAATGCGTTCAGCGAGGCCGTCCATTCGGAAACGAGGCATGGACCCGGCAGACCGCACAAAGATTGAGGCTGCAATCGACCCTCCGCGCACTGGGTCGCCCGCGTGATGAAGGTAATAAAATATAGGTACACGGCTTAGGGTTCAATTTTGAGTAATATCAAAGCATTAGGAAAATAAAGGTGCCGTGCACCTTAAATGCACATCTAATACCTTTAAGGGTGCCTTTAAATTATCAGTTCGGTCATGTCGGCCCGTACTGCGGTAGGGATTATTGCGGTGAAGTCAGTCTAGGCGGCGTTTCTCTTCTTCGCCATTTTATCGGCGAGTTTGGGCGCTATGCCGGGGCGGGACCAGGGGCATTGACCGATACAGGCGCCGCAGCCGGTGTTCTCGACAAAATAGAGAATGCAGTTGTCAAAATTGACATGCCATTTCTCCTCGCCGCGCACGATCTGCTTTTCGGCATGAATGGCGTCCACGGGGCAGGCGTTGGTGCAAATTTGACAACTGATACAGAATTCATCGACCCCGATATCGTCCGGCTCATCGGCAACCAGGGGCTGGTTGGTGAGCACACAAGCCAGGCGGAACGATGAACCGAATTGGCGGTTGATCATAGAACCATGTTTGCCCAACTCTCCCAATCCGGCCAGGATGGCCGCCGGGATCATCAGGACCGAACCCGCCTGCGGACCACCATGGGGATGCGCCTCCGCACCGTTCTCCCGCATCCAGCCCGCCAGTTTGTAGGCCGCCCGCGTCCCTCTGGCATATTGATTTTGCACTTCGGTTTGGGATTTCCGGCTGGGCGCAGTGGACAGGCAGTCGTAATCCATGGCCACAGCAATAATGATCATCCATTCATAGGGCGCCTCATAGCCTTCGAACACCCAGGTCTGATCCAAACGCGCGATACCGACCAGATCGGCTTCGCGTTGCAAGGCTGCTTCTTTTAGATTGGCTGACCATTCCTCCGGCGACCAGTCTGGGCTCTCAGATGCCAAGTCCGGCAATGGCTGTTCCATAAACGCCTGATTTTTCTTCCGATTTTCCGCCGCTCCGCCAGTTATAATATTGTTGCGGAACCAGCTTTGCAGATCGCCATGGGCCAGGATGTTCGGACTGTGCCACATGATCGGCGTGGGTTGGCGCACCTCGGTCTCACCCCAGCCATTAATTTCCCTGCCGGTGACCTCCGGAAGCAATTTCAGGACTTCCGGTTTCGGCGTGAAGTCAGGCCATTGGCGGCGGCTTTCAGATGTCATGTTCGGTAATCCTGCGTTATAGATGGTCGACCGCGCCATGTTCGCGATGCCGTACCGATTTGGCAAGCAGATTGTCGGGATAAACCTAGGCCACTTTTATCAGAAGTGTCCATAAACCAGTTCGGGTAGCCAGAGGGCTACCGGCGGGAATAAAACAACGACCGACAAGCGGACGAGGTCGGCGCAGAAGAACGGACCGATGCCTCTGAAGATCACGTTCAGGGGCACGTCCGGCATCATCGACTTCATGACAAACACGTTGAGCCCGATCGGCGGCGTGATCAGGCTGATCTCGGTCATCATCACCAGTACGATGCCAAACCAGATCAGATCAAACCCCAGTGATTCAATCACCGGTACGAAGATTGGGACAGTCAGGAAAATCATTGCCAGGCCTTCGACGACTGTCCCCAGGGCGACATAAAACGCCAAAATGACCAAGAGAACGGCGAAAGGTGCAAAATTCAGCGATTCGATCCAATTGATAACCCCGGATGAAATGCCGGCAAGGGCGATGAAATTATTGAGGATCAAGGCGCCGATGGCGATCATGAACACCATGGCTGTGGTCTGCGACGCTTCGACCAGGGATTCGAATAAAATCGGCCAGGACATTTTTTTGCGCATCATAGCGAATAAAAGAGCGCCGATAGCGCCAATGCCGCCGGCTTCATTAGGCGTAAAGACACCAAAGGAAATACCACCGAGAATGAGGAAAAAGAGCAGGACAATACCCCACACCCGGTACAGCTTCTGAAACCGCACCTTCCAGCCGGTACGCTTGCCCCTCGGCCCCATTTCCGGCCGAAAGTGAGTAATGATCATAATGACGGCGATGTAGAGGATGACCGATATAATACCGGGAATAATGCCGGCGGCGAACAGCTCGGCTATCCCCTCTTCGGTCAGGATGCCATAGATGATCAGCGCGGCGCTGGGCGGAATTAGAATACCGAGGGTGCCGCCGGCGGCAACCGTGCCCGCCGCCAGACTGTCGGCATATTTATATTTTCGCATGGAGGGAATGGCGACCTTGGCCATGGTCGCTACAGTAGCGAGCGATGATCCCGAAACCGCGGCAAAGCCGCCGCAAGCCGCGATGGTCGCCATCGCCAGTCCGCCCTTGTGGTGGCCGAGCCAGGCATCGGCGGCCTCGTACAGATCATCCGACAACCCGGCGCGAAATACGAAGGCGCCCATCAGCAGGAACATGGGCAAGACGGCGAAGTTGGTGTTGAGCACCACATCCATGATCTGCTGGACGGTCATTTCGAGGGCCGGGCCGGCCCCTCGTAAAATGCCAAAGCCGATGCCGCCGACGGCAAGCATGGCGAAACCCAGCGGAAAGCCCAGGAAGGCGATGAGAAAAAGGATGGCAAAGCCAATGAGGGATATCGTCATTATCTATATTTCGTATAATTTTTTAAAGCGCCGGATGATCATCTGGATCGTCTTTTACCCGATCGATATCGGGCTGTTTAATTTCAAGGCGTCCTGTCAACAACTGCCATATCATCACCAACAGGATGATCACGGTAATCATCGACAGGCCCGATAGGCCGTAAAGCAGGGGCGCCCGGGACAGTCCTAAATCTTCGGTGACAAAATTAGCTTCGGCCTCGTCAATCCCCGCCGCGATAAGCCGTTCGGCCATAAAGCCAATGACGCAGGCGCTGCCGATCAAGGTGGCAAATTGTTGCACCCATCGAATTTTGCCACGAATAAAGCTGTCGAACAGATCGACGGTGATGTGGGTGCGCGAATGGGTAACCAAGGGAAGCGCAGCAAATGTCACGACACCGAGCAGCAGACCGACGATTTCGAAGGTTCCCTGGATCGGCGCACTGAACACATACCTGCCGATAACATCAGCAAAGGTCAATGCGGCCATGGCGAAAATCATAATGGCCGCGATCACCTTTAGCGCTAGGAATACCCAATTGGATTGCCGGACGCCTGCTTCGGCGCCCGGCATATCAAGTTCAGACACGGTTAACTGTCGCCTAGAATTGCGACTTGAAGAATTCGAGTGCAGCCTTGCCATCGACACCTTTCGACGCCGCAATCTTCAGCCAGTCGTCAATGACGAATTGTGTTTTACTGCGAATTTCCTTTACAAAATCCGGGCTGGCAGTATGGAACTTAATGCCCTTTTTAAGCGCCAAACCCTTTGCTTTGTTATTCAGGAAATCAACTCGTTTTCCGGCATTAATGGCAATCATCTCACCGGAAACGCCGTTAATTGCTTTCTTTTCGGCAGCCGACAAACCGTTCCACTTTTTCAGGCTGAACAGGAACGAGAAGTTGTTGGACTGAAAACCGCCAGGAATGTCGGTGATGTTGGTGATGTAGGGCATCAACTTGAACGTCATCAAAGGATAGTGGGACGTTACCGAGCCCTTAACGATACCCTTGGACACAACATTGAACATCTTGACGCCCGGCACGGAAACGACAACCGCGCCCAGGGTTTTCATCATCTTGTTGGGAATGCCGTTGATCGCCCAGATTTTATAGTTTTTAAGATCGGCAACTTTAAGGATCGGTTTGTCCGCCAGGAAGCTGGCGGCGGAAACCGTCCATTGTCCTAAAACCTTCATGCCTTTGTATTCGTTGGCTTTGGCAAGAAACTTGACGTGGGTCCGCCACATGGCGAGGCCGCGTTTTTCCGCCAAAGAGGCGCCAAACGGAATTTGCGCGATATTCGGCAGTTTCAAACGGCCGCTTTCGAAATTATTAGCGAGCATCGCCGCGTCGGCAATCCCTTTGGAAACCATGTTCCATTGTTTCGGCGGCGGGGCTAAAGACTTCTCGGTGAACTTAACTTTGACGCTGCCATTAGTGACACGTTCGACGTCTTTGGCCCATGGAATAAACATGCCGACGTTAAAAGGATGTTTGGCAGGCACGAAACGGTTGAATAACAGTTCGGTTTCAGCTTTGGCCGGTGTGGCGGTTAAAGCGCTACCTGCTAGTACGGCGCCACCAAATGCGGCGGCAATAGTTACTTTAAATAGTTTTTTGGACATCGTTAATGTCTCCCATCTTCCCGTTACATTGGATTTAATTTTGGGGCTGACATAGATAAGCTCGAAGTATTCACATTTTGGCCCATTCCAA